>JBOIAQ010000015.1:0-85145 GCA_050739115.1 Steroidobacteraceae bacterium
GATGTGGAGATCAAGAGCGGAGAAGACCTGCCGCACGATCACGATCCGTGATGGACCCCGGGGATAGTCCCTCAACGAACGTGATCACAACTCCGTTCCAGCCCATCAAATAGGATGGCTGTGCTCACTCATACATGGTGGAGTTGAAGCTCTATCCGATACTATCCGTGGATCGGGATATGCACTATGACCAAATCTATCCCTACGTTGCCATGTCCCTGAAGAGGCAAGAAATTGAATCGGGCCAGATAGGTCTAGTTCACTGGGTTCAATGTGCTTCGATAGCCGATGCGGTGGCGGGTCTGCATTCCTCTCTCCCTACAGATCGTTGTGAGTATAGCCAGTATATGAGTCCGCTGGCGCCGGGGGAGCGTCCTTAGAGGGAAGGCCCTTCTCGCGTAGATTGTCCAAGTAGTCGGCCCACTGCTGCATCATTACTCGTCTCTCCGAAAGCCGCTGCGCCCGGTTGTACGCTGCCCGGACCTTGTTCCGCTCGGCGTGTGCGAGTTGCAGCTCAATGAGGTCGGGGTTCACGCCACGCTCGTTGAGCAGAGTGCTGGCGATGCTGCGAAAGCCGTGTGGGGTCATCTGGTCGCTCGGATAACCAAGCCGCCGAAGCGCGCCGTTGAGTGTGTTTTCGCTCAACGGGCGACAACCGCCGCCGATCGCCGGGAAGACGTAGCGGTCGTGACCGGTCAAGGGTTGAAGCTCGCGGAGAATGGCCCTGGCCTGACGGGAGAGGGGCACGATGTGCACCTCCCGCATCTTCATTCGCTCGGCAGGGATCCGCCACTCGGGTTGCTCACCGTCGAGGGTGAACTCGGACCATTCGGCAGCGCGGAGCTCACCGGGACGGACAAACACGTAGGGGGCGAGTTTCAAAGCCGCAGCGGTCGCGGGCTGACCGTCGTAGCCATCGATGGCTCGCAACAGCTCGCCGACCTTGGCGGGCTCGGTAATGGCCGCGAAGTTCTTGGTGACTCTCGGCGCGAGCGCGCCTCTCAGATCGGCTGTGATGTCGCGCCCGGCGCGCCCGGTCGCAATCGCGTAGCGGAATACCCGACCGCAGATCTCGCGCGTCCGGTGCGCAGTCTCGGGGAGGTTCTTGGCTTCGATCCGCTTCAGCGCATCGAGGAGGTCCGGCGCCTCGATTGCGGCGATAGGTCGGTTTCCAATGTACGGAACCACCCACCGGTAGAGCAGGTCGTGATCGCGCTGCCAGGTTGCCGCCGTCAGCGACTGTTTCTTGGTCACCAGCCATTCGTCGGTGATGGCCGTGAACGTATTGGCCGCGGCGCTGCGCTCGGCCTGGCGCCGGGCACTTGGGTCTATGCCGTCGGCGACCAGCTTGCGTGCCTCATCGCGCTTCTCGCGCGCCCGCTTCAGTGGCACGTCGGGGTATGCGCCAAGGGCCAGCAGCTTTTCTACCCCTGCCATTCGATACCGGAGCCGCCAAAGACGGCCGCCCGCGGGGGTCACGAGCAGGAAGAGGCCGCGCTCGTCGAAGAGCTTGTAGGGCTTCTCGGTGGGCTTGGTGGCCCTGATCCGCGTCTCGTAGAGGGTTGGCATTTAGGGGTATGCACTCGCGAAATCGCGAGATACCCCTACCACATACCCCAGCCTATGCTACGCTGTCAATGGACAGCTGCGGCGCGCAGTGGCATTAACTAGCAGATTATTCAGGGTTTTCTGGCCTTCCGCAGAACTCGATGGCTCTCTACGGAAGGGTCGATGGTGCCGGGAATAGGATTCGAACCTACGACCCGCGCATTACGAATGCGCTGCTCTACCAGCTGAGCTATCCCGGCGCCGGGGCGGCGAATTCTATCGGCTGAGAACGCGGCTAGGAAGCCTTCTTCCGCAGGCGGATCACGAGATCGATCCCCGCCACCTCCGTCCCGGGCGGGGCGGGGGGCAGGCGGCTGAATTCGACCTCGGGAACGGGCACGTCGATGAGTGCGCCACTCGAGGTGTCGTGGAAGTGGTAATGGGCATCGACGTTCGAGTCGAACCAGGCCCGGCTGCCGTCAACCGAGAGCAGGCGGATCAGGCCGTGGGACGCGAAGAGATTCAGGGTGTTGTACACCGTCGCCTTGGAGACCCGTGCGCCGACGGAGCGTAGGCTGGCCAGGATCTGCTCGGCCGAGAGATGCTGCGGGGCGGAGAGGAGGACCGAGGCAACGCGCACCCGCTGGGCCGTCGGTCGGATGCCGCAGTCGGTCAGGCGCTGCTGGCAGCGCACCGACACGGATTCAGACACCAGGGCTCCGTTCGGATCCATAGCCGCCATTATAGCCGCAAAATCCCGCTGATCGGCCCCGATGGGGCTCAGGCCACCGCGGCCTTGAGCACCCGCTGCGGCTGCGCCACGCCGTAACCTTGGGCGAAATCGACTCCCAGGCTGGTCAGCATCTGGATGATCTCGGCGTTCTCGGCGAATTCGGCGATGGTCTGCTTACCGGTCAGGTGCCCGATCTCGTTGATGGAGCGCACCATCTCGCGGTCGATCGGATCGCGCAGGATCTCGCGCACGAAGCTGCCGTCGATCTTGAGGAAATCGACCGGGAAGTGCTTGAGGTAACCGAAGGAAGAGAGACCGGTGCCGAAGTCATCGAGAGCGAACTTGCAGCCAATCTCCTTCAGCGACTGAATGAAGCGGTTGGCCTGGGAGAAGCTCGCGACGGCCGCGGTCTCGGTGATCTCGAAGCAGATCTTCGAGCCCTCGAGCCCGCTTTTGTGGAACTGCTCGATGACGAAGGGCAGGAACTTGTCATCACCCAGGCTCTGCCCGGAGAGATTGATCGAGCAGAGCCCGAGCTTCTCGCGCTCATCCGCCTCGGAGACGAGCCAGCGGAAAGCGTTCTCGATCACCCAGCGGTCGATGGCGGGCATGATGCCGTAGCGCTCCGCCGCGGCGATGAAGTCATTCGGCGCCACGATACGTCCGGTCTCGTCCTTCAGGCGCAGCAGCAGCTCGTAGTGCGCGCCGAGATCGAGCCGCTGCAGCGGTTGGATCGCCATGCGATGCAGCTCGAAACGTCCCTCCTCCAGCGCGGCGTTGATACGCGCGGCCCACTGCATCTCGCGCCGGCGGCGCATCAGCTCCATGTCGTTTTCGGCGAAGCTGTGCACCCTGTTGCGGCCGCCTTCCTTCGCCGCGCTGCAGGCGCTGTCGGCGGCGGAGAGGATCGAGGCGGCGTCCTCGTTGTCAGCGGTGATCGGCACCACGCCGACGCTCGCCCCAAGCCGAAACACCCGATCTTCCCAGGTGAAGCGGAAATTTCGGACGCTCTCGCGCAGCGTCTCGGCCGTGCGCATTGCCTCATCGAGTGAACAAGCCTCGAGGAGAATGCCGAACTCATCGCCGCCCAGGCGCGAGAGCGTGTCGCGCCAGCGGACCTTGGATTTCAGCAGCGCGCCGACCTGGCCGAGAAGCGCATCGCCGGCGCTGTGCCCGCAGGTGTCGTTGACGATCTTGAACTGGTCGATGTCGAGATAGCAGAGCGCGTACGAGGACTCGCGCGCTTTGGCGCTCTTCAGCGCCCGCTCGAGCCGGCTTTCGAACTCGCGCCGGTTGACGAGCCCGGTGAGAAGATCGTGGCTCGCATGATACGAGAGGCGCCGGTTGAGCTCGCGCGCCTCGGTGACATCGTGGAAGACCAACACGCCGCCGGCGACCCGGCCGGCGCCGTCGCGGATGGGTGCGGCGGTGCTCTCCACATAGAGTTCGTTGCCATCGCGGCGGATGAGCAGCATCGGCCGCACCGATTTGATCGGCCGGATACGGCGGATGGAGACGGTGAGCGGATTCTCGAGCGGCTCGCAGGTCTCCTCGTGGAAGGCGCGGAAGATCTCCTCCACCGGCCGTCCCATCGCGTCCTCGAGCCGCCAACCGGTGAGCGCTTCCGCCACCGGATTGATGTAGTCGATGACGGAGTTGGCATCGGTGGTCACGACGCCATCGCCGATCGACTGCAGCGTGATCTGCGCGCTCTCCTTCTCGCGAAAGAGGGCCTCCTCGTAGAGTTTGCGCTCGGTGATATCGAGCTCGACGCCGACCAGGCGCAGCAGCCGTCCATGCTTGTCCACCCGCGCCGTGGCGCGGCTGATGACCCAGCGCCATTCGCCGTTGCGGTGGCGCATGCGGTGAGTGCTCTCGAAGATCGGCGTCTTGCCGTCCACATGATCTCGAATGGCGGTCTGCACGCGCGCGAGATCGTCGGGATGCACCAGGCTGCTCCAGTCCGGCGAGCCGCGCATGTCCTCATCGCCGTAGCCCAGCATCGCCTTCCAACGAGGGGAGAAGTAGACCTCGTTGCTCTCGACGTCGAAGTCCCAGAGCCCGTCGTTGGCCGCCGCCTGCGAGAGGTTGGTGCGCTCCTCGAGCTTCGAGAGGCGCGCCTCGATGCGGATACGCTCGAGGCCGGTGGCGAGGCTCGTGCCGAGGAGCTTCATGAGAAGCTGTAGATTCACGTCCCAAGCGCCACGCGGCAGGGTATGCGCGAGGCCGAGGAAGCCCGCGGGCTTGCCCTGAACGCGCAGCGCGACGAGCAGCGCCGAGCCGATGTGCAGCTCCGCGAAGCGTTGCGCCTCGGCGGCCTGCTCCCGCCGCGGCGCGGCGGCGTCGCGCAGCTCCGAGAGCCGAAGGTGATCCTGGCGCCCCTTGAGCCAGGGAAAGGACTCGAGGCTCGTGCCTTGAAGAGCCTCGGGGCGGCATTGGGCAAAGGCGCCGCGGGCGAGCTGCACGTCCTCGATGATCGGCTCATCCGGCCGCAGCACGAGGAGGAAGGCGCAATCGGCGGCGCTCGATTCCCGCAGCAGCTCGAGATTGCGGCGCAGGCAGTCGGCGACGCCCTCCTTGCGCATGTTCTGAAAGTCGACCGCGATCTTGGTGCAGGCAACGTCGATGCCGATGACGGGCTTTGGCGCCTTGCCGCTCCAGGCGTCTGCCGAGAGAATGTCGGAGGCGGTGAAATCCGCAGGCTTATCCGGCGGCAGACTCGACATGGGACCCCGTGACCTCCGATCGTCAGCGCAGCCTACCCCCAAACCGTTGCCCGCGGGTGGCTGCTCCGCAGCTTGTGGAGCGCGTCCGGCTGCGCTGTTCTAACGACTTACGAGCGATTCTCGCACACTCACTCAGGAACTCAAGGTAACGTGCTGTTCGTCCAGGGGTTCGCGACTTGACAGAATCCGTGACGACCGCCCGGGGATGTGACACGGTTCTAATTCAAGGCTTCCCGGGCGATCTCGAAGAGCCTGCGCAGCTCCAATTCCATTTCCCCCTGGAGCCTCTCCAGGGTCGCGGCATCCACGGTCCGAGGCACGTAGCGGGGAGATCCTATCGCGATCGCGATGCGGGAGAACGGTACCGGTATCACAAAGCGGTCCCATTTAATCCGCCAGGCGCGCGAGGCGGCGTAAGCCATCGGCAGCATCGGCCGCCCGGACATCTGCGCCAGGAGTATGGCGCCCGGCTTGAATTTGAAGCGAGGTCCCCGCGGACCATCGGGCGTGATGACCGGTGAGATGTCCTCCTTGACCAGCGCCTGATAATAGTCGCGCAGCGCCCGCGCGCCGGTATGGCTGGATGAGCCGCGGATGACGTGGCCGCCGGCGCGCTGAGCAATCATCGCACCGAGCTCCCCGTCGACCGAGGGGCTGATGAGCCAGCCGACCTTCAGGCGCGAGCGCTGCTCGAGCAGGAACTTCACGCAGTAGAGCTGGTGCTGGTGCCAGTAGCAGGGCACGAGCGACGGCGCTTTCGCGAGCGCCTCATCGAGATGCTCGGCGCCACGCACCGCAACGAGGCGGCAGAGCAGCCACCACGCGTGGATGATGGCAATGGCGAGCGGCACCGCCACGCGGTAAAGGAGCCGCCGCGCCGGCGTCATGCTGCGACCCGAGCGCGTGACCTTGCGATAGAAGGTATTTCGCAGGCCGCCGTCCGGCTCGGGTGTCACCTTTAAGCACTCCCCTCGGAAATCGAGCAATTCAATATAATAACGGGCTCCCATGAGTAGACCCGCAACGATGCAGGCTCAACCGCCTGAGGCGGCCCTTCAATTCGATATCGGCTCCACCGACGACTCGCTGGAGCGGATGATCGAGCTCTTCGCCCTTCATGGCGACATTTACCGCGTCTATGTGCCGGCGCGGCAGTCCCATACGTACGTCATCCACCATCCGGATGACGTCAAGCGCGTGCTGGTCTCGAATCATCGCAACTATACGAAGGGCCTCGGCCTCGATCGGGTGAAGATCCTGCTCGGCAAGGGCCTCATGACGAGCGAAGGGGAGCTCTGGACCCGTCAGCGCTACATGATCCAGCCCTACTTTCACCGGCGCATCATCACGCGGTTCGCCGAAGTGATCGGCACGGCGAACTCGCAGCTCCTGAGTCGCTGGGAAGCGCTCGAGCGTCGCGCCGAGCCGGTGAACCTCACCGATGAGATGAGCGCCCTCACGCTCGAGATCGTGCTGCGCGCCATCTTCGGGCGCGACCTCGAGCGCATGTCCCAGGAGATCGGCGGCAACCCCTTCGAGGTGGTCACCCGGGAGCAGGGCCGGAATCTGCAGTTCGCTTTCAAGTTCCGCTCGCTCACCAAGCTCGTCGCCGGACTCATCGAGCGTCGCCGCCGGGAAAAAGACGAGCACTTCGACTATGTCGCGATGCTGATGAGCGCCCGCGACAAGGAGAGCGGCGAGCCGATGAGCGAGCGCCAGCTCATCGATGAGGTTCTGACGCTCGTCGTGGCGGGCCATGAGACCACGGCCAGCGGGCTCAACTGGACCTGGTATCTGTTGTCCCAGCATCCCGAGGTCGAGGCACGGCTGCACGCGGAGCTCGGGGCCGCCCCGGAGGAGGAGCCCGCGCCGAGCCTGGCGCAGATGGAGCAGCTGACCTACGCCCAACAGCTGATCAACGAGGCGCTGCGCCTGTATCCGCCCGGGTGGCTGCTGTCGCGGCGCACCGTGCAGCCGGATGTGCTCTCCGGGTACGAGATCGCGGCCGGCACCAACGTGCTGCTGCCGCTTTATCTGCTGCACCGGCACCCGCGATACTGGAAAGACCCCGAGCGGTTCCTGCCGGAGCGCTTCGCTGCTGATCACGAGGCTGAGCGCCCGCGCTTCGCCTACATGCCGTTCGCGGCCGGCCCGCGCCATTGCATCGGCGAGACATTCGCGCTCTATGAGATGCTCATGCATCTTCAACGCGTCGCGCCGCATTTCCGCCTGGTCCACGTGCCCGACAAGCCGATCGAGCTCGAGGCGCAGATCAACCTGCGTACCCGATACCCCCTGCACATGAGGCTGGAACGCCGCTGATGCCGAACACCACGACGAATGCCACGACCTTGGCCGAGCTCCTCGAGGCCAACCGCAAATATCCCGGGAAGATCACGTATCTCGAAGGCGAGCACGATGCCCGTGACCTCAGTTTCGAGGAGCTGCACGTACGCGCGCTCGGCATCCTCCATCACCTGCAGCGCCTCGGCGCGCGCCGCGGCGACAGGCTGATCCTCTTTCTCGCGAGCAACGAGCAGTTCATCGATGCGTTCTGGGCCACCGTGCTCGGCGGCATCGTCCCGGTCCCCATCGCGCTCGGGATCAGCGACGAGCATCGGCACAAGCTCCTGCGCATCGCCCGCAAGCTCGGGAACCCGTTCATCTACACCGAGCGCCGCGCGCTCGATCGCATCGGTGCCTTTGCCGGCCGGGTCGGCGAGTCGGACACCTTCGAGGGCCTGCGCTCGCGCGCCTTCCTGGTCGATGAGCTCGATGACATCTCGCGCGCCGGCCAAGCCTATCGCGCGCGGCCTGAGGACGTCGCTTTCATCCAGTTCTCCTCGGGCTCGACCAGCGAGCCCAAGGGAGTGGTGTTGACGCACGGCAACATCATCGCCAACGCGCGCGGCGCGACCGAAGCCGCCGGCTTTTCGCAGAAAGACGTCAGTGTTTCCTGGATGCCGCTCACCCATGACATGGGGCTGATCGGCTTTCACCTCGTCATGTTCTACAACCAGGCGCATGCGCACCTCATGCCGACGGAGCTCTTCATCCGCCGGCCGCTTCTCTGGCTGAGCTTCGCGAGCCGCGTCCACGCGAGCATCCTCTGCTCGCCCAACTTCGGCTACAAGCATTACCTCAAAGTGCTCGGTGACCGACCGGTCGAGGGGTTGGACCTCTCGAGCGTCAGGTTCATATTCAACGGCGCGGAGCCGATCTCGGTCGAGCTCTGCGAGGAGTTCCTCGACCGGCTCGCGCCTGTGCAACTCTCACGCAACGCCATGTATCCGGTGTATGGCCTCGCGGAAGCTTCTCTCGCGGTGAGCTTCCCGCCTCCCGGAGCGCCGATACGCGCGATCGCGCTCAATCGTCATCGACTCGGCGTGGGAAGTCCCGTCGAGCTCGTGCAGGCGGGCGCCCGCGATGCGGTGCGCCTCGTGTGCGAGGGACGGGCGATTCCGTATTGCGAGATCCGACTCGCCGACGACGAAGACCGTCCACTCTCGGAAGGACGGATCGGAAATCTGCACATCCGCGGTGACAACGTCACCCGCGGGTATTTCGAAGCCCCCGAGGTCAACGCCGCGGCCTTCACAGCCGACGGGTGGTTGCGCACCGGCGATCTCGCGCTCATTCATCAGGGGGAGCTGTATGTCTCTGGGCGTGCGAAGGAGATCATTTTCGTCAACGGCCAGAACTACTATCCGCACGATCTGGAAGCGATCACGCAGCGGATCGAGGGCCTGGAGCTCGGCAAAGTCGTGGCCGCGGGAGCGCGGCCCCCCGGCGCCGAGGTCGAGCAGCTCGTACTCTTCATTCTGCACCGCGGCTCGATCGAGGACTTTCTGCCGCTCGCCACAGGGGCCGCGCGTCTCCTCAACGAGCAGACCGGCCTCGAGGTCGTCGAGGTGGTGCCGGTCAAGCGCATTCCGAAGACGACGAGCGGCAAGATCCAGCGGCACGTGCTCGAGCAGAGTTATGCCGATGGCGAGTTCGATGAGGAGCTGAAGACGCTGGCTGCGCTGCGCGAGGCGCAACGCGGCCCGGAAAGCGCATCGTGCGGCGAGATCGAGGAGAAGCTGCGGACCATCTGCGACGCCGCGCTCGGCGGCCGGCGCATCAATGTCAACGACAACCTCTTCGAGCTCGGGGCGAGCTCGCTGAAGCTCATCGAGATCCACGAGCAGATCGACCGGGAATATCCGGGACAGGTCGATCTGACGGAGCTGTTCGACTTCCCGACCATCGCCGAGCTCGCGCGTCACCTGGAGAACAAGCTGGGCTCCGCAACGCCCGCCTGATCAGCCGAAATCGAGCCTCATCGACAGGTCGATGGCGCGCACGTTCTTGGTGAGCGCACCGGCGGAGACGAAATCGACACCGGTTGCGGCGATATCGCGCACCGTCTCGAGGCTCACGCTCCCGGAGGCTTCGAGCGCCACCGGTTGAGCGCGCGGTCCTGCGGCGTTGCGGCGCGAGCGGTTGAGGGATACCGCGGCGGCGAGATCGGTCAGACTGAAGTCATCGAGCAGCACGATGTCAGGCCCCGCGCGCAGCGCCTCCTCCAGCTCGGCGAGCGACTCGACTTCGACCTCCACTTTGACGCCCTGGGATAGGCGGCGGGCGGCGGCAATTGCGGCGGTGATCGAGCCTGCGGCGGCGATGTGGTTCTCCTTGATGAGCACCATGTCGTAAAGGCCCAGCCGGTGGTTGCTCCCCCCGCCGCAGCGCACGGCGTACTTCTGCGCGCTGCGCAGGCCCGGCAGGGTCTTGCGGGTATCGAGGATGGTGCATCCGGTGCCCGCCACCGCGGCAACGAAGCGGCTCGCCTGGGTGGCGGTGGCGGAGAGGAGTTGCAGGAAATTAAGGGCGGTACGCTCACCCGTGAGGATGGGGCGGGCGCGTCCCTCGATCTCGAAGATCACCGCCCCGGGTGCGACAGGCTCCCCGTCCCTCGCCCGCCAGGTGAGCTGGATGCCTGGATCGAGGCGGTGAAAGGTCTCCTTGGCCCAGGGTTGCCCGCAGAGCACCGCCTGCTCGCGGGTGCTGACCCTGCCCCTGACGCGTTGAGCCTCGGGGACGAGCTGCGCGGTGACATCGCCGCTGCCGATGTCTTCCCGCAGCGCCGCCGCCACCTGCTCGGACAGGTCCGCGGGCGGGGCGAGGTCGGGGGCAGGAGCGGTCCCGGTCATCGGCTCAAGGCTAGCACGGGCGGGGTTTGAACATTGACGCCGCGGCCCCATAATCCCAGCGGATGTCCGAAGCGCACGTGCCGGCCGGGGAGTGGGATCGTCCCCGCTCGCCCTGCACCAAGATCTGCTCGCTCGATGAGCGGGGATACTGTGTCGGGTGCCTGCGAAGTGCCGATGAGATCGGTCGGTGGATGTCCATGAGTGCCGCCGAGCAATGGCGGGTCATCGCCGAGCTCAAGCGGCGGCGCGAGCTGGCGCGCAACGATGGCGTTCCGCAGGAATCCGGCCCAAGGCCGTAACGAGGTAAATCGATGGATGTGGTCGAGAAAATCAAAACCGAGCTGGGCTCGAGCCCCGTGGTTCTCTTCATGAAGGGGACGCCCGATTTCCCGCAGTGCGGCTTCTCCGCGCAGACCGTGGCGGCGCTGCGCGCGCTCGGCGCGCAATTCAAGTCCGTCAACATCTTCGAGGAGCCGGAGCTGCGCGAGGCGCTGAAGCGCTACGCCAACTGGCCGACTTATCCGCAGCTCTACGTGAACGGCGAGCTGGTCGGCGGCTGCGACATCGCCCTCGAGATGTACCAGAGCGGGGAGCTGAAGACGCTGCTCTCGGGAGTTGGCGCTTTGTCGTCCACTGGCTGAAGGTCGCCTGCGGCGCTTGTCCAAAATCGCTCCCGGCGATTTTGTCAGCGGCCAGCCATATCACTCGGTCGATCCCGCGGCCGTTTCCCGGGGCGCCTCTATCCAGCGCTAGCGGATCTCAGGGAGGGCGGCCTTGGGCCGCTTATCACGTGCTTTCGACCTCATCGGTCGATGGTTGACCGAGCCAGCCCAAGGATCGGGCGCGTGTCTCGGCTGCGAGAAAACTGTCGCGCAGGCGATTGCAGATGAGGCAGAAGAGCTCCGCCGCGCGCTCGGCATCGTAGGCGGCCGTATGGGCGGAGCTCGAGTCCCACTCGAGTCCGGCGACGGTCACCGCCTTGGCGAGCACCGTCTGCCCAAGCGCCGCCCCGGCGAGAGTGGCGGTATCGAAGCAGGAGAAAGGGTGAAAGGGGCTGCGCTTGACGTCCGCCCGCTTCACTGCCGCGTTGAGAAAGGTCAAATCGAACGCCGCGTTGTGTCCGACGAGGACGGCGCGCCGGCAGTCGTAGGCGCGCACGGTGTGGCGGATCTCGCGGAAGGTGCGTTGCAGAGCGTCGCGCTCCGGCAGCGCCGGGCGAAGCGGGTGAAACGGATCGATGCCGGTCACGGAGAGCGAGGCGGGATCGAGCCGCGCGCCCTCGAACGGCCTCACGTGAAAGCTGCGCGTCACGCCGCGAGTCAACACGCCGTCGGCGTCCATGTCGATGAGCACCGCGGCGATTTCGAGGAGGGCATCCGTCTCGGCGTTGAAGCCGCCGGTCTCGATGTCAACGGCCACCGGCAGGAAACCGCGGAAGCGCCGCGCCATGAGCGTCGATCCCGGAGGCTCGCTGACCGCAGTCATGGTTTCTCCGCGACACGCCAGCCGATGCGCTCACCGGCGCGCAGCGGCACGAGCTCGTCGGCGCCAAAGCGATACGATCGCGGCACTTCCCATGCGGCCTTGATCAGAGTGAGGCGATCGGTGTTGCGAGGCAGGCCGTAGAAATCCGCGCCGTGCTCGGCGGCAAAGGCCTCGAGGCGCGCGAGCGCGCCGGCAGCCTCGAAAGCTTCCGCATAAAGCTCGATCGCCGCGTGCGCGGAGAAGATGCCCGCGCAGCCGCAGGCGGCCTGCTTCGCGCCGCGCTCATGCGGAGCACTGTCGGTACCCAGGAAAAAGCGCGGATCACCGCTTGCCACCACCGCGAGCAGCGCCTCGCGGTCCTGCTCCGACTTCAGCACCGGCAGGCAGAAGTGATGCGGGCGGATGCCGCCTGCGAAGAGCGCGTTGCGATTCATCAGCAGGTGCTGCGGGGTGATCGTCGCCGCGATGCCGCGGCGCGAGCCGCGCACGAACTGGACGGCCGCGCGCGTGGTGATGTGCTCGAAGACGATCCGCAGGCGCGGAAAGTGCGCCGCGAGCGGTGCGAGCACCGAGTCGATGAAGCGTTCTTCCCGGTCGAACACATCGACCTCGGGATCGGTGACCTCGCCATGCACCTCGAGAACGACGTCGAGCTCCGCCATGCGGGCGAGCACGGCGTCCACGCGGCGGATGTGGGTGACGCCGGCATCGGCATGCGTGGTTGCGCCCGCGGGGTAGAGCTTGAAGCCCACGATGCAGCCGCTCGCCCGGGCGCGGTCGACCTCGGCCGGGTCGGTGTGGTCGGTGAGATAAAGCGTCATCAACGGCTCGAATGCCGTCCCCGCGGGCAGGGCATCGAGGATGCGCCGCCGATACGCCTGCGCGTGCTCCGTGGCGGTCACGGCGGGGCGAAGATTCGGCATGACGAGCGCGCGCGCAAAGCGAGCCGCGGTGAACGGCAACACCGAGCGCATGGCCTCGCCGTCGCGAAGGTGCACGTGCAGGTCATCCGGGCGGCGCAGCGTGAGAGTCGTCATGCTCAGCCCGCCCTCATGCGCGGCCCTCCAGGGCCTCGAGAACGTTTTGCTTCAGGATCAGTTCGAGCGCATAGCGGACGCCGAAGCCGGTGACCTCGGTGTTGATATGCCCGAGACCCCCGGTGCGCGTCGCCGAGGACAGGTCGACGTGCGCCCACGGGATCTCCTGCGGGACGAAGCGGCTCAAAAAGCGCGCGGCGAGGATGTGATCGCCCTTGCCCTCGGTGGTGCATTGCAGGATATCGGCGATCTTGCTCTCGAGATCGGAATCGAAGTCGGAATCGAACGGGAACGTCCACACTCTCTCGCCGCTCTCGCGGCCGGCGTCGATGAGTTTCTGCGCGAGCGCCGGACGGTTGGTGAAGACGCCGCTCATCCGCTCCGTGAGCGAATACACGCATGCACCCGTGAGCGTGGCGAAGTCGAGCATCAGGCGCGGCTTCGTGCGCGCGGCGAGCGCGAGGGTGTCGGCCAACGCCATGCGGCCCTCGGCGTCGGTGTGGATGACCTGGATGGTGAGGCCGTTGACGGCGCGCACCACTTCCTGCGGACGATAGGCGCGCGGGCCGATGTTGTTCTCGGTGATGGCGAGCCAGGCGTCCGCGGTGAGCGGCGCGCGCAGCCGCGCGAGCGCGATGAGGGTGGCGAGAGCCACGGCGCTCCCGCCCATGTCGGTGTGCATATCGAGCATGGAGCGATGGGGCTTGAGGTTGACGCCGCCGGTGTCGAAGAGAATGCCTTTGCCGATGAGCGCGAGATCGGGTGCGCCGCGGCCTGCGGCGCCGCCTCGGCCGCGGCGGCTCGGGCGGTACTCAAGGTGCGCGATGCCGGCGACGGGACTTTCGTTGCCGGCGGCAACCGCGAGGAAAGCGTTGGCGCCGGCACGGCGCAGCGCCTGCTCGCCGAGCCATGTCATCTTGAGCCCGTGGTGTCGGGCAAGTTGGCTCACCGCGGTGCGATATCCGCGCGAGTCGAGGATGTTGGGTGGGAGCGCGGTGAGCCAACGCGCGAGGTTGGTACCGTCGGCGCAGATCGCCGCGTAGCGGGTGTCGAGCTTCGCGTCGGCCGGCAGCTCGATGCGTCCGATGCGTCGCTCCTCGGGCGATGAGGCCCGGCAGCTCGGCAGCTCGAACGCCTGTGCCAGTGCGCCGGCGAGCAACGCCTCGAGCGCTGCCTGGGCAGCGGATGTCTCGCGCGCGGGAAAGCCCGCCGTCGCCAGTCCGATCGTCCGCGGGCTGCGGGCCGCGACCTCCTTCATCATTCGGCCCGCGAGCGCGAGCCGCTCGAAAGCGCTCGCCTTGGGTGCCAGAAACCCGAGCACGGCGAGCGTCTGACGGCGGTTGGCGAGCGAGGTGGTGCGTACCGCGCCGCTGCGCGGCCGTTCGCGCGCGAGCAGGTCGCGCCACCGCGAACTCTCGGGCAGCTCGGCACAGCTCGCGGGGCGTGCGGATTCGGGCATGATTGTGAGCAGCGCATCGACCTCGCCACCGCGCGAGCGCTCGATTTCCGGGCCGCCCGCCGGCGGCAGCAGCGTGAGGCGCCGGCGGCCCGGCTGCGCGCTCCGCTCTGGCGCTTGCTTGACCACCGGGAGTGAAACCCGGATCATTGCGCGTCTCATTAGACAGGCACTTTCGCTGGGCCCTTTCGCTGGGCTAGGGAACTGCCGGCGCATCCTACCCCATTAGCTCGAATGACCGAACCTCCAAAGCTGGAAGATCTCGACCCCGTTGAAACCCAGGAGTGGCTCGAGTCGATCGACTCGGTGCTGAAGACCCATGGTCCGCAGCGTGCGCACTTCCTGCTTGAGCGTCTGATCGACTACACGCGCCGCAGTGGCGCGTATCTGCCGTTCAAGGCGAACACCGCCTACGTCAACAGCATTCCGACGGGGCGCGAGCCACAGTATCCCGGCAACCGCGCGCTCGAGCAGCGGATCGAGGCCTACATCCGCTGGAACGCGATGGCGATGGTCGTGCAGGCGAACAGAATCTCGTCCGAGTACGGGGGGCATCTCGCGAGCTACGCTTCGTCGGCGACGCTGTACGAAGTCGGCTTCAATCATTTCTGGCGTGCCCCATCGGTGGAGCATCCCGGCGACCTCGTGTTCTTCCAGGGACACTCCTCGCCCGGTATCTACGGGCGCGCCTACCTCGAAGGGCGGTTGACCGAGAGTCAGCTTCATCACTTCCGCCAGGAGGCCGGTGGCCCCGGCCAGGGCCTGTCCTCCTATCCGCATCCCTGGCTGATGCCCGATTTCTGGCAGTTCCCGACCGTCTCCATGGGGCTGGGTCCCATGATGGCGATGTTCCAGGCGCGCTTCATCCGTTATCTCGAGCACCGCGGCCTCGCCAAGCCTTCCGACCGCAAGGTCTGGGCGTTTCTCGGCGATGGGGAGATGGACGAGCCGGAGTCGATGGGCGCGCTCACCATGCCGGTGCGCGAAGGCCTGGACAATCTCATCTTCGTCATCAACTGCAACCTGCAGCGGCTCGATGGGCCGGTGCGCGGCAACGGCAAGATCATCCAGGAGCTCGAGGCCGCCTTCCTCGGCGCCGGCTGGAACGTCATCAAGGTGTTGTGGGGATCGCGTTGGGATCCGCTCCTCGCCCGCGACAACCAAGGTCTGCTGCGGCGTGTCATGGAGGAGTGCGTCGACGGCGAGTACCAGAACTTCAAGGCCAAGGGCGGCGCCTACACCCGCGAGCATTTCTTCGGGAAGTATCCGGAGTTGAAGGCGATGGTCGCCAACATGTCGGATGAGGAGATCTGGCGCTTGAACCGCGGTGGCCACGATCCGCGCAAGGTGTATGCCGCCTACGCCGCCGCCATGGCCCATACAGGCCAGCCGACCGTCATTCTCGCCAAGACCGTCAAGGGCTTCGGCCTCGGCAAGGGCGGCGAAGGGCAGATGGTCGCGCATCAGCAGAAGAAACTCTCGGAAGATGACCTGCGCGTCTTCCGCGACCGCTTTTACATTCCGATCTCGGACGAGGAGATCGCGAAGCTCCCGTTCCGCCAGCCGGCCGCGGATTCCGAGGAAAGCCGTTATCTGCACGAGCGCCGCACGGCGCTCGGCGGCTATCTTCCGGCGCGCCGCAAGCGGGCGCCGCCGCTCGCGGTGCCGGCGCTCGAGGCGTTCTCGGCGGTGCTCGAGGGCACGGGCGAGCGCGAGATCTCGACCACCATGGCGTTCGTTCGCATCCTGACGACGCTGCTCAAGGACAAGGCCATTGGCAAGTACGTCGTGCCCATCGTGCCGGACGAGGCGCGCACGTTCGGCATGGAGGGGCTGTTCCGCCAGATCGGCATCTACTCTTCGGTCGGACAGCTCTACACGCCCCAGGACGCGGAGACGCTGATGTCCTACCGCGAAGACAAGAAGGGCCAGATGATCGAGGAGGGCATCGACGAGGCGGGCTCGCTCTGCTCGTGGATTGCCGCCGCCACCGCCTACAGCAATCACGGCATGAGCATGGTGCCGTTTTACATCTTCTACTCGATGTTCGGCTTTCAGCGCGTGGGAGATTTCATCTGGGCCGCGGGCGACATCCAGGCGCGGGGCTTTCTCCTCGGTGCCACCGCGGGCCGCACGACCTTGGCCGGCGAGGGACTGCAGCATCAGGACGGCCACAGCCAGCTCGTTGCGACCACGGTACCCAACTGCGTGGCCTACGATCCGGCCTATGCGTACGAGCTCGCCGTCATCATCCAGGACGGCATGCGGCGGATGTACGTGGAGCAGGAGAGCATCTTCTACTACATCACCGTCATGAACGAGAACTACCCGCAGCCGGCCCTGCCGAAGGGAAGCGAGGCGGGAATTCTCAAGGGCGCGCATCTCGTGCGTACCGGTGGCAAAGGCAGACTGCGCAGCACGCTGCTTGGCTCGGGCACCATCCTGCGGGAGTGCCTCGAGGCTGCCAAGATCCTCGAAGCCGACTACGGCGTGCGCACCGATGTTTTCTCGGTAACGAGCTTCAGCGAGCTGCGTCGCGAGGCGCTCGAGACCGAGCGTTGGAACCTGTTGCATGCCGATCAGTCGCGACGTGCGCCGTATGTGCAGCAGTGTTTGAAGGATGCGCAGGGACCGTTCATCGCCGCGACCGATTACATGCGCACCGTGCCGGACCAGATCCGAGAGTGGGTGCCGGGCCGTTATGTCAGTCTCGGCACCGACGGCTTCGGCCGTTCCGACTCCCGCGCGGCGCTGCGCCGGCACTTCGAGGTCGACCGTCATTACATCACGGTCGCCGCCCTGAAAGCCCTCGCCGATGACGGTAAGCTCGAGGCCTCCGCCGTCACCGCGGCCATGAAGGCCCTCGGTGTCGATCCGGCGAAGCCCGTTCCCTGGAAGGTCTGAAGGCGTCACGGCGATGAACGCGGCAGCCCGCCTCGTCGAAGTGCGCGTGCCCGACATGGGCAATTTCAAGGATGTCGTCGTGATCGACGTGCTCGTCAAACCGGGCGAGAGCGTCGAGCCGGAGGCGCCGCTGGTTACGCTCGAGACCGAGAAGGCCACCATGGATGTGCCTTCGACGGCGAGCGGTGTCATCGAGAAGATCCATGTGGCAAAGGGCGGCAAGGTCAATGCCGGCGATCTGATCGTCACGGTCCGCTCCGCCGGCGATGCAGCGCCCGCCGCAGGTCCAACCGCGGCTACCGCCACGCCGGCCGAGGCGCCGGCTTCAGCGCCGCCGGCAGCGGCGCCTGCAACGGCTTCGCAACCGACTGCACCCTCCGCGCCAGCGACGGCGAGTGGCGCGGCGTCATCGCCCGCGGTAGCTTCGCCGGCCGCTGACATTCCGGCGCCGCTGCGCACCGATCTGCCACCCATCAACGAGCCTGGCTTCTCGCGTGCCCACGCCGGCCCGAGCGTGCGCAAGTTCGCGCGCGAGCTGGGTGTTGACCTCACCCGCATCAGCGGGCACGGCTTCAAGGGCCGGATCACGCACGATGACGTCAAGGCCTTCGTCAAAAGTTTCATGTCGGCTCCCGGGGCGGCACCGGGCGGTGCGGTGGGAGCAAAGCCGGGCGGCGGGGCGCTACCCGTCATTCCGGCGGTCGACTTCGCGGCCTTCGGGCCCATCGAGACCCAGCCGCTCTCGCGGATCCAGCGCATCTCGGGTCCGCGGCTGCATGCGAGCTGGGTCAACATTCCGCACGTCACGCAGTTCGATGAGGCGGACATCACCGAGCTCGAGGCGCTGCGCGGCGGGCTCAAGGATGCGGCGGCGGCGCGCGGCATCAAGCTCACGCCGCTCGCCTTCATCGTGCGCGCGTGCGTCAAGGCGCTGCAGGCGTTTCCGCAGTTCAACGCCTCGCTCGATGCCACCGCTGCCAACCTCATCCTGAAGAAGTATGTCAATGTCGGGTTCGCCGCCGACACACCGAACGGACTCATGGTGCCGGTGCTGCACGAGGCCGACCGCAGGGACGTCTACGAGGTGGCCCGCCGGCTCGCCGAGCTGTCGGAAGGGGCTCGCGCCGGCAAGCTCGCGGCTGCGCAGATGCAGGGCGGATGCTTCACGATCTCGAGCCTGGGGGGGATCGGTGGCACCGCATTCACGCCGATCATCAACGCCCCGGAGGTTGCGATTCTCGGCGTGTCCCGCTCGAGCCTGAAGCCGGTGTATCAGGACGGCGCCTTCGTGCCGCGGCTGATGCTGCCGCTGTCCCTTTCCTATGACCACCGGGTCATCGATGGCGCAACCGCCGCGCGCTTCACCACTTTTCTCGCCAAGACGCTCGCGGAACCGCACGCGCTGGTCGAGGCGGTGCCGTGAGCCGCGTCGACCTCCTCGTCCCGGATCTCGGCAATTTCCATGACGTCTCGGTCGTCGACGTGCTGGTCAAGGCCGGCGACACGATCGAGGTCGATACGCCGCTCGTTACGCTCGAAACCGACAAGGCGTCCATGGACGTGCCGGCGACTTCCGCGGGCAAGGTTGCCGAGGTGCTGCTGAAGCGGGGCGACAAGGTATCGAAGGGCTCTCTGATCGCGCGCGTCGAGACCCACTCGCACGTCGCGGGTCCAACCGCGGCTGCCGCTTCGCCCGCCAGTGCTCCCGTCGCGATGGCGCCGCCGGAGGCTGCGCCATCGGCGCCGGTCGCCAGGGCCGAGGCGGGCGGCGACACCGTGCGCATGCGCATGCCCGACCTGTCGAAGCCACCGGAAGGTGGGGCCGACTTCAACCGCTCGACGCAGCTGCTCGTCCTCGGCTCGGGTCCGGGCGGCTACACCGCGGCATTTCGCGCGGCGGACCTCGGCCTCAAGGTCACGCTCATCGAGCGCTGGCCAGATCTCGGAGGGGTATGCCTCAACGTCGGCTGCATTCCCTCCAAGGCGCTGCTGCACGCCGCTAAAGTCATCGGGGACGCGGAGGAGATGGGAGCGCGCGGTATCGCCTTCGGCGCCCCCGAGGTCGATCTCGCGAAGTTGCGCGGATGGAAGGTCTCGGTGGTCAAGAAGCTCACCGGCGGTCTGCGCGTCCTCGCCCGGCAGCGCAGAGTCGAAGTCCTCCAGGGTGTCGGCCGGTTCCTCAGCCCCCACGTGCTCGAGGTGATGGGGAACAGCGGCTCGGAGCGCATTCGCTTCGAGCAATGCGTTATCGCGGCCGGGTCCGAGGCCATCCGGCTGCCCGGCCTTCCCGCCGATCCGCGGATCATGGACTCCACCGATGCCCTCGAGTTGCCGGAGTTCTCGGGCGGGCTGCTCGTCATCGGTGGCGGCATCATCGGACTCGAGATGGCGTGCGTCTACGAAGCGCTTGGCAGCCGTGTCAGTGTCGTGGAGCTGACGTCCCAGCTGATGCCCGGCTGCGATCCGGATCTGGTGCGTCCGCTCGAGCGACGCATCCGCTCCCGTTACGAGCAGATCCTCCTCGGCACGCGGGTCACGCGCATCGAGCCGCTCGATGCGGGACTGCGCGTGACGTTTGAAGGCGAGAAAGCGCCCGCGCCCCAGGTCTACGGCCGGGTGTTGGTGGCCGTGGGCCGCTCGCCCAACGGCAAGCTCATCGGCGCGGAGTCGGCCGGCATCAAGGTGTCGGATCGCGGTTTCATCCCCGTCGACAAGCAATTGCGCACCAACGTGCCGCATATATTCGCGATCGGCGACATTGCGGGGCCGCCGCTGCTGGCGCACAAGGCCATGCATGAGGCGAAGGTCGCGGCGGAGGTCGCCGCCGGAGAGCGGCGCGCGTTCGATGTCCGCGCGATTCCCTCGGTCGCCTACACCGATCCGGAGGTCGCCTGGGCGGGTATCACCGAAACCGAGGCCAAGTCGAAGGGGATCGCAGTCGAGAAGGGCACCTTCCCCTGGGCCGCGAATGGTCGCTCGCTCTCCCTCGGGCGTGACGAGGGCCTGACGAAGCTGCTCTTCGACCCCGAGACTCATCGCCTCTTGGGCGCCGGCATCGTGGGCACGAACGCTGGCGAGCTGATCAGCGAGCTCGCGCTCGCGATCGAGAATGGCTGCGATGCGGCCGACATCGGCCTCACCGTTCATCCGCATCCGACCCTGTCGGAGACCGTGGCGGGCGCTGCGGATGCGGTCGAGGGAACGCTGACCGATCTTTACCTACCGGCGCGCAAGTAGCGTCCCATGCCAAGATGGATGGGCGCGCATCCGCATCTGGCCAGTAGGCTGCTCCTCTTCAGAAACGCGTTCCGGTACAAACGCGGGCGGACGTTACTCTCCGCGGCGCTCATGGTCGCCGGCTGCGCAGTCGTGGCGGTGCTTCCGCCGACCGGCCCGATCCTCGGATGGCTCGGCCGCAATTGGGCGGTCGCCTTCGTCATCACCACGTGTGTGTTCGCGCTTTTCACCGCACGGCGCCGGCAGCGCGCCTCGATCGAGGCGGCCACCTCATGGCTGGCCGCTCTGCCCGCGGGGAGCCCTGTGGTCATGCGGGTGATCATCGCAACGGTCGGCTGGCTCATAGCGAGCGTTGCGTTCACCGGTCTCGTTTGGGTTGTCGGTGCGATCGAGCGCTTCGCCTTCTCGCGACTTGCCGTCTCGCTGACGGCGGGCGCGATCGTGGGATTTTTAGCCGGCTGGCGACTGCCGCGTGCGGGCATCGGAGCGCCGGGCTTTCATTACGCCATCGTCCGCCGTCCGCGCCTCAACTGGGCGCGCGCCCCCTCGCTCTCGCCACTTGCGAACTGGCCGGCCGCGCAGGGGCGGATCTTCAACCGGCCCAAGAAGACTGCTCCGGTGCTCCTCCTCGCCATGCTGGCGATCCCCTCGAGCACTCATGGGGCCCCGGGTCAGGTCGCCCTCGCCGTCGCGGGCGCCTGCATGGCGCTCTTCAGCGTCTTTTCGTTGTCCAAGGCGGCGGTTCGAGTCGCATTCGAGGCGGCCCGTTGGCTTGCGCCCACGACCCTCGGCCCGTGGCGGTTCACCGGGGCTCTCATCTGGCGCGTGGCGCTCACACAAACCGCAGCGTTGCTGGTGCTGATCTTTCTGACGAGCGCCATCGATCTTCCTCGGGCACTGCGAGTGGGCGTGCCGCTCGCCGCGCTCTATCTTGGCGCATCGCTCGCGGTGGCGCTCGCAGCCTCGCTGCTGGCGTGCCGCCGGGCGGGTCTCGGTGTCTGAGGTTCTCTGCGTCCAGAGCCTCCACGCCGGCTATGACAAGCTGGTCGTTCTCAGCGGCGTGGAGCTGTCGGTCGTTCGTGGGGAATGGCTGGCCCTTCTCGGCCCGAATGCCAGCGGCAAGACGACCCTGCTGCACTGCATCGCCGGGATGCTGATCCCCTCGGCGGGCAGCATTGCCATCTGTGGACACTCGCTTCGCCAGCGACCAAAGACGGCGAAGGGTGTGCTCGGCTTCGGCTGCGCGCCGGAGAGCCTGCCGGATCTGCTGACCGGCCGGCAATGCCTCGAGATCTACGCCGCCGCCAAGGGACTCGCCGCGGTCGATGCGGGCGTGCTCGCGCTGGCGGAGGAATTCGCCTTCTCTCCCATGCTCGATCGCTTCGTCGGCTCGTATTCGCTTGGTACGAAACAGAAGCTCGCGGTTCTGCTGGCGCTGCTCGGCGAGCCGCCGCTCGTGGTGCTGGATGAGGCGTTCAACGGGCTCGACCCGGCGAGCGCCCTGGTCCTCAAGCGACACCTGCGCTTGCGTGTCTCGGCGGGAAGTTGTGGAGTGTTGCTGGCCACACACGCGTTGGACGTCGTCGAGCGCTACTCCGACCGAGCGGCGTTGCTCCTTGAGGGGCGCATCGCGCGCGAGTGGAGCCGTGATGAGTTGGCGGCGCTCAGGGCGGAGCCCGGCGAAGGCCTCGAGGTGGCGCTGGCGGCGGCCTCCGCCGGCTCATAGCTCCCGCAATCGCTCGAGGTAGCGCTGCTCGTCCGGCGCTTTGCCCGAGCGCTGTGATTCCCACAGCACCTCTCCCAACGGCTCGAGCATCGAGTGCTCGGCGGCATGCGAGTCGCCGAGACGCTTCGAGAGCGCCGCGTGGATCTGCGCAATCCCCGAGGGCCTGTCGGTGGCCACCTGCTCGCGGATCGCGAGGTGCAGGCCCATGTGGAGGAAGGGATTCTCGCGATTGCCTTCGGGCGTGTACTCGGCGGTGAGCGCTTGCAGGCCGGACTCGAGCAGCGAAACGTATTCCGGATGCTCGGCGATCACGGCGGCGATCTGCGCTTCGAGCGGCTCGAGCGGGAGGCGGGCGCCGTATTTGCGCCAGGCCTGCACGTAGATTTGACGCAGCTGCTCGCGGGACTGACCGGCGAAGAGGGGCACGAGTCAACCCGAGCGCGTCGATCGAAGTTTTCGCGTTCGTACGGGCTTGGGCGCCGCCTTGTCGGGGTACTCGCAGAGGTTGCGGATGATGCAACTCGGGCAGGCGGGCCGGCGCGCGGTGCAGGTGTAGCGGCCGTGCAGGATGAGCCAGTGGTGCGCATGGCGCTTGAACTCATCGGGCGTATCTTCATTGAGTGCGTCCTCGACGGCGCGCGGCGTCTTGCCGGGCGCGAGCCCGGTACGGTTGGCGACGCGAAAGATGTGGGTATCGACCGCGATCTCGCTCTCGCCGAAGATGATGTTGAGAACGACGTTGGCGGTCTTGCGGCCGACCCCGGGCAGCGCTTCGAGCGATCCGCGCTCGGCAGGGACTTTGCCGCCGTGGAGCTCGACCAACATGCAGCAGAGGCCGATCAGGTTGCGGGACTTGGCGTTGTAGAGCCCCACGCTCTTGAGATAGGGCTTCACGCCTTCCTCGCCGAGCGCGAGGACGGCTTGCGGCGTGTTGGCGAGCGGAAAGAGCTTGCGGGTCGCGGCATTGACGCTCTTGTCGGTCGTGTGAGCCGAAAGCATGACGGCGACGAGCAGCTCGAACGGGCTCGAGTACTCGAGCTCGGTTTTGGGCTCGGGGTTCGCGGCGGCGAGGCGGCGGAAGATGGCGCGGCGGGTGGCGGGGCGCACGCGGACGGCCTCAGATTTCCCGGGGCACGCCCGTCGCGCCCGCCATCCGCTTGCGCGCGGCGAGCAGGCCCTCGCGCTCGCGGGCGCGTCGCTCGTTGCGCTCGTTATGAGCGAGAAATCGGCGGCGACTCGCATCCGCATCGGGGGCGGCAGGCGCATCGGCCAGCGCCTCGACGACCGAGCTCCGCGGCACCATCGAGATGCAATCCACCGGACAGGGCGCGACGCAGAGCTCGCAGCCGGTGCAAAGCTGAAGGACTACGGTGTGCATTTGCTTGCGGGCGCCGATGATCGCATCGACCGGACAGGGCGGCAAACACTTGACGCAACCGATGCAAGCGTCCTCGTCGATCTGCGCCACGAGAGGCGGTCCCTCGATACCGTTGGCCCGGTTGAGTGGCAGGGGAGCGCGCTCGAGCAACCTCGCGAGCGCGGCGATGGTGGCGGCTCCGCCCGGCGGGCATTGGTTGATGGCCGCTTCGCCGCGCGCCATCGCCTCCGCATAGGGGCGGCATCCCTGATAGCCGCAGCGCGTACATTGGGTCTGCGGCAGCAGCGTGTCGATGTCGTCGGCGCTCGCCATGAAAGACGTCAGCTCACTCGCATGCCCGGGGTGGCCCCGCTGTCGGGAGAGAGCAGGTAGGGACCGTCGGACTCGTTGCTGGCGGCGAGCACCATGCCCTCGGACAGGCCAAACTTCATCTTCCGCGGCGCGAGGTTGGCCACCATGATCGTGAGCCGCCCGGCGAGCGTTGCCGGGTCGTAGGCCGATTTGATGCCGGCGAAGACCGTGCGCCTCTCGGTTCCGAGATCGAGGGTGAGCTTGAGGAGCTTGTCGGCTCCCGTCACGTGTTCGGCGGCGACGATGCGCGCGACGCGCAGGTCGAGCCGCTTGAACTCATCGATGGAGATCGTGGCGGGAGCGGCGGGCTCTGCCGGGGCTGGACCGGAAGCGGCGCTCGCCGGCTCGAAGAGCGCATCGAGCTGCTTGGGATCGACGCGCGTCATGAGATGTTGATAGGGATTGATGCGTGCCGGCGGCTCCCAGGCGTCGAACCAGCGGAACGGTCGGTCGAGGCCGAAGAGATCGCGTGCGACCCGCTCGGCCACGGTCGGTAGTACCGGCGCGAGCAGGACGCTGAGCAGCTTGAAGCCGTAGAGCGTGCGCGAGCAGATGTCCTGCAGCTCCTCGCGCTTGTCGGGGTCCTTGGCGAGGACCCAGGGCTGGCGGCCGTCGAAGTCCTGATTGATGCGATCCGCCACCGCCATGATCTCGCGCATGGCCTTGCCGAATTCGCGTGCCTCATAGCTGGCACGCACCTGCCCGGCGATTTCCGCGGCCTGGCGCCGCAGCGTTTCCGTCCCGCTGGCGTAGATGAGCTCACCGCCGAAGTGCCGGGTGATGAAGTTGGCCGCGCGGCTCGCGATGTTGACGTACTTGCCGACGAGATCGCTGTTGACCCGCGTCGCGAAGTCCTCGGGGTTGAAATCGAGGTCTTCGACGTTGGCGTTGAGCTTGGCGGCAAGGTAGTAGCGCAGCCACTCCGGATTCAGACCGACGTCGAGGTAGCGCAACGGACTGATCCCGGTGCCGCGCGACTTCGACATCTTCTCGCCGGAGACCGTGATGAAGCCGTGCACCCAGACGTGATCGGGAACCCGGTAGGGAGGGCCCGCGAACTTGAGCATCGCGGGCCAGAAGAGCGTATGAAAATAGATGATGTCCTTGCCGATGAAGTGGATCTGCCGGGTGTCGGGCGCCGACAGAAACTCCTCGAGCGTGCGTGGCTCGCCGTTCGCCTTGGCCTTGCCGCTGGCGAAGTAGCTCTCGAGCGATGCCAGGTAGCCGATCGGCGCATCGAGCCAAACGTAGAAGTACTTGCCGGGTGCGTCCGGGATCGGAATGCCGAAGTACGGCGCGTCACGGGAGATGTCCCAGTCGCCGAGCACCTGCTCGCCCTGGTCCTCGCCCTGGTCCTCGCCTCGGCCCGAGAGCCATTCGCGCGCCTTGTTGCGGACCTGCGGTTGCAGCCGGCCCGGCGCCATCGTCCAGCCGTTCAGGAAATCGACGCAGCGCGGGTCCGAAAGCCTGAAGAAGAAATGATCGGAGCTCTTGAGGACGGGCTTCGCCCCGGTGAGAGCCGAGTAGGGCTCGATGAGGTCCGTCGGCGCGTAGACGGTCCCACAGACCTCGCAGGCATCGCCGTACTGGTCCTTGGAGTGGCAGTTCGGGCATTCGCCCTTGATGTACCGGTCGGCGAGGAACATGCCCTTGACCGGGTCGTAGAACTGCTCGACCGGCTTCGAGTAGATGAGCCGCGCCGCCTGCAGGCGGCGATAGATGTCCTGCGACAGCGCGACGTTCTCGGGCGAATCGGTCGAGTGCCAATGATCGAAGCTGAGGTGAAAGCCCTGCAGATACCTCGGCCGCCCGGCTGCAATCCGTGCCACGAGCGCCTGCGGGCTGATGTTCTCCGCTTCCGCTTTGAGCATGATCGGCGCCCCATGGGCATCGTCGGCGCCGACGAAATGCACCTGATGCCCCTGCATGCGCTGGAAGCGCACCCAGATGTCCGCCTGGATGTACTCCATGATGTGCCCGATGTGGAACGGGCCATTGGCGTAGGGGAGAGCGGTCGTGACGAAGAATTTCTCAGCCATTCCGGGAGTTTACAGGACCGTGCCGGCCGCGACAGCTTGCGGTGGGCCACGGATCGGTCGCGGCGGGACTTGCGCCGCTCCCCTGGAATCGCGGCCTCAGTCCGCTTCCTTATGCAGCTCGAACTTCGCCTTGTTGATGGCTTTCTTGTAAGCCTCCTTGCCGGTGATCATGCGTTGATCGAGCAGCTGTTGGATGGCCGTGTCCATGGTGCGCATGCCGAACTGGCCGCCGGCCTGCATGGAATTCTCGAGCTGATCGAGCTTGCCCTGGCGGATCAGGTTGGCCGTGGCGGGCGTGTTGATGAGGATCTCGAGCGCCGCTACGCGGCCCTGCTTGTCAATCCGCTGCAGCAGCTGCTGCGAGAGGACCCCGCGCAGCGAGGTCGAGAGCATCGTGCGCACGTGCGACTGCTTGTCCGACGGGAAGACGTTGACCATCCGGTCGACCGTCGGTGCCGCGCCATTGGTGTGCAGCGTCCCCATGACCAGAATCCCCATCTCCGCGGCGGTGACCGCGATGCTCATCGTCTCGAGGTCGCGCAGCTCGCCCACCAGGATGACGTCCGGGTCCTCGCGCAGGGCCGAATGCAGCGCCGCCGCGAAACTCATGCTGTGCACCCCGATCTCGCGCTGGCTGATGAGACAGCTCCTTCGCTGGTGCACGAATTCGATCGGGTCCTCGATGGTGAGGATGTGTCCCTTCACCCGCGAGTTGATGTCATCGATCATCGCGGCAAGCGTCGTCGACTTGCCGGAGCCGGTCTTGCCGGTGACGAGGATCAATCCGTTGTTGGCGCGGCAGAGCTGACGCACCGCCTCGGGGAGCTTCAGCTGATCGAGTGTCAGGGCCTTGGACGGAATGGCGCGGAAGACGGCTCCCATGCCGTTCAACTGACGCATGACGTTGACGCGAAAGCGGCCGCGCTCGGGAATGGTGTAGGCGAAGTCCGCGCCGTCCTTGGACTCGAAGCGATCGAGCGCGGTCTTCGGCATGATCTCGTAGAGCGCCTCCTTGACGAAGTCCTGAGCGAGCTTCTCGGCCTGCAGCGACGTGAGGTCGCCGTACTGCCGGATGCGCGGCGGATCACCCGCGATGAAGTGCAGGTCGGAGCCGCTCTTCTCCAGCACCTCGATCAGGAAGGCATCGATCGTGGCCATGCCCGCGACTCTCAGGCAGCCGAGGCAGGCGGCACCGCCGGGGCCAGATCGGCCTTGGGCAGCAAGCTGGTGTTGGTGACGTATTTCTGGAACGGACGCTTGTCGGTGGCGTAGGTGTAGGCGTCGTCGGGGTCGATCTCGCGCGCTGCGAGCGCGCCCAGCAGCGCCTGATCGAGAAGCTGCATGCCGAGGTCACGTCCCATCTGCAGCTGGCTCGGGATCTGATGGGTCTGCTCAGTCTGGATGAGCTTGGCGATCGCCTTGGTCATCATCAGGATCTCGCAGACCGCCCTGCGTCCGCGCGCCTCGGGCGTCTTCACCAGCACCTGGGTGACGACCGCGAGCAGACTCTGCGCGAGGAAGCTCTTGGTCTGCTCGCGCTCCTCGATCGGCAGCGCATCGATGATGCGGTCGATCGTCTTGACGGCGCTCGTGGTGTGCAGCGTTCCGAGCACGAGGTGGCCGGTTTCCGCGGCGGTCATCGCCATCGAGGTGGTTTCGGCATCGCGCAGCTCGCCCACGAGGATCACATCGGGGTCCTCGCGCATGGCGGCGCGTACACCTTCCGCGAAGCTCGGAATATGAGTCCCGAGCTCCCGCTGGATGACCTGGCTGTTCTTGCTGCGGTGCACGAACTCGATCGGGTCCTCCAGGCTGATGATGTTGAGTCTGCGGGTCTGGTTGAGATGATTGATCATCGCGGCCAGCGTGGTGGATTTGCCCGTGCCGGTCGAGCCGGTGACGAGAATCATTCCCTGGTGGAAGTCGCAGAGCTTCGTGACGGTGGCGGGCAGCCCGATCTTCTCCAGCGAAGGCACCTCCGAGGGAATGGTGCGGAAGGTCGCGCCGATGCCGGTTTCCTTGCGGTAGACGTTGACGCGGAAGCGTCCGCCGTCCGACGACACGTAGGAGAAGTCGAGATCCTGCCCCTTGCCGAAGTGCTCCGCCTGGGAGCGGCTCAAGATCTCCGCGATGTACCCTTCGAGCTCCGCGGCGCGCAATTCGCGGAACTTGATCGGCAGGAGGTCCCCCTGCATGCGCAGCATCGGGGGGATGCCCACGGCGAGATGGACGTCCGAGCAACCCTGCTGGGCTCCGAGCTTGAGAAACGCGTCTATACGCGCCAAGAATGTTCTCCGCGAGATCGACTCAGCCCCTTTTGCCCCGTCAGCCCGCCAAAATCAATGGGTTGTCCCTAAAAATTTGACGTAACGCACGACTTACAGGTACTTCGACAGCGCCCCGCGCAGGTCATCCATGGTCTGGAAGCGCTTGGTCTTATCGACCGCCATCGCCTTCATGATGAGGTCCGAGAGCCCGGGGGGTAAGGCGGGATTGATCTCCTGCGGCGGACGTGCCTTGCCCTGCACGTGTTGGTACATGACCGACATGTGATCGCCGCGGGAGTAGGGGGGCAGGCCGGTCAGCAGCTCGTAGAGCATCACGCCGAGGGCGTAGATGTCGGCCCGCTGGTCGACTTTCTTGCCGAGGATCTGCTCGGGCGCCATGTACTTCGGCGAGCCGATGACGTACCCGGTCTTGGTGAGCTGGGTGTCGCCTTCGCGCTGTGCGGCGGCGACGCCGAAATCCACGATCTTGAGCAAACCCTCCTGATCGATGAGCACGTTGGCGGGCTTCAAGTCACGGTGCACGATGCCCTGCTGGTGCGCGACCGCCATGCCGATGCAGATATCACAGCCGAACTGCACGGCGCGTTTGAGCTCGACCGGCTTGTCGCCGACGATCTCGGCCCCGAGCGTATGCGAGGCAAAGTACTCCATGGAGATGGCGTAGTTGCCCTGAATGTAAAGAAAGTCGTAGATGCGGATGACGTTCTTGTGCGTGATCTTGCGCGAATAGCGCAGCTCGTGGACGAAGCGCTTCATGACTTCTTCGTCCGTCGAAACGTTGGGATTCAGGAACTTGAGGATCAACCGCTCATCGACCACGGTGTCCTCCATGAGCAGCACGGTGCCGAAGGCCCCGCGGCCGATGCGGTCGATGTACTTGTAGCGGCCCTCGAGGATGTCGCCGGGCTTGAGCGTCTGAATGTCGAGTCTCGGCGGACCTTCGGCGATCCGCGATGCGCCCGCGTCGATGACGGCCGTGCGTGCCGCCTCCGCGGGGGGCGGCGCTTGCGCCGGGCGGGCCGCGCCGGCGGGTGGGGGAAGCGGCGTGCCGCCGGTGATCGCCGCACCGCCTGCCAGGCGATTCTCGAGCTCCGCGAGCGCCGCGTTGGCCACCCGCGAGATGGTCTGGTCGGGGGAAACGGCCTGACTCTGCAGCTCCGTGCGCAGCTGCTCGGCGTGACGATCGTCGACCAGCTTCGAGAGCGCCTGCATCGCCTCGATGCGCAGCTCCCGCTCCGGCCTCGCCATGAAGGGCAGCAGGGCATCGACGAGCCTCGCGTCGCCGAGCTTACCGAGCGCCCGCACCACGATCGGCGTCGCCTTCGAAGGGGCGGCCTTCAGCATCTCCAGCAGACGGGGAACAGCCCGCCTGCTGCCGATCTCCGCCAGTGCATCCACCGCGCGCTCGCTGACCCACCAGTCCGCGTCGCGGGTGGCCTGGATCAGCGAATCGACCGCGCGCTCGTCCTTGGTCTGATTGAGGATCTCGATCGCGGCGCGGCGGATGTCCTCGTCCTTGTCGCGGATGAGCTCGAGCACCGCCTCGATCACGCGCGGACCGCCGATCTTGCCGAGCGCGTCGGCGGCGCGGCTGCGTACCCACCAATCGCTGTCCTTCAGCGCCTCGAGCAGATGCTTCACCGACTTCGCGGTGCCGACTTCGTTCAGCACCTCGACCGCGGCGCGGCGCGCATTCTCGTTCTCGTCCTTGAGGATCTCGATCAGATAGCGGATGGTGTCGGGATCATTGGCCTTGATGACGACATCGATGGCCTTGTTCTGCACGTCGATCTCGGGATCCCGCAGCAGCGCACAGACGCGCTCGATGTCGATCTTGCCGTCCATGCGTTGCAACGCCGAGAGCGTCGCGCCGCGAATCAGCTTGTTGGGATCCTTGAGCAGCCCCTGCAGGGCCGTGTGCACCTCCGGTGTGTTGAAGCGAGCGAGGACATTGATGATGTGCACGCGCGCGATCGGATCCTTGCCGTGCACGCGGCCGATGAGCTCCGGCACGGTGGTGGCGTCGGCGATATCGCCGATGATCCGAAAGAGCGCCGCCTTCTCGTTCGGCTCCTGCGTGTAGGCGGCATTGAGGAGCTCGCGCACGCCCAAGCGTGATTTGTGCGCGGCGATCACCTCGAGAAGGGCTGATTTGGAGATGCCGGGCGTCGCGAGCGCCTCGATCAACAGGTTCGGCGGATAGTTGCGGTTGCTGGTGAGCGCCCAGGCGATACCGGCCACCACGCGCGGGCTGCCCTCGACCAGGCCGCGCACGAAGATCGGGAAGGATTTCGGGCTTACGAGGCCGGAGAGGGCTTCGACGAAGGCGAGGGTCGCGTTCTTGTCGGCCTCCGGCAATGCCGCGAAGATCGCTTCGATGGCGCCGGGACCCAGATCCTTGAGCCGCGCGACGGCTTTTTGGGTATCCGAGCTTGCTGCATCGGTGCAGGACCTGATCTCGGTGATCAGCCGATCGGCGCGCAAATTGGTGAACAAGCTCATTCAGCCTTTCCGAAAAGGCACTCCCGCACGGATCCCTCGCGCAAATCTACCTCCGTGCCGATAGCCGCGATACCGGTGCTCAGTGCGCCGACCCACCCACCCGCCGGGTCGTGCTGTGCGACCCGAACGGCAATGTGGGAAATTATGCCATAGCCCTTGACGCGGCACGACGAACAGTGTCCCCGATGCGGGCGTTCCTCGAAACCCTCTACAATCGCGCTTCTCCAGCCACCGCTTGCCGCAATTCGACATGGCCGACGATTTCACGCTGACCGCCGTCAGGACCGCCCTCGAGGCCTACCTCGACCCGTACCTCACGGCGACTTTGGGCGAGGCGGGTGCGCTGCGGGAGTTGACGGCGCAGGACGGAAGCTATCGGGCGCGGATCGCCCTCGGCTATCCGGTGGGCGGTTATCAGCAGGAGTTTGCCGAGGCTCTCGCGGCGCAGCTCGCCGCGGCAGGGCTCACGGCGCCGCTCGCGCTCGAACTCGAAGCGGACATCCGCTCGCACGCGGTGCAACGCAATCTGCAGCCGCTCGGGGAGATCAAGAACATCGTTGCCGTCGCCTCCGGGAAGGGCGGGGTCGGCAAATCCACCGTCGCGGCGAACCTGGCGCTCGCCTGGGCCGCGCAGGGCGCGCGCGTCGGGGTGCTCGATGCCGACATCTACGGTCCGAGCCAGCCGCTCATGCTCGGGCTCGGGGGTGAGCGACCGACTTCGCCCGACGGCAAGCACCTCGAGCCGCTCGAAAGCTACGGCGTGGTGGCGATGTCCATCGGTTTCCTCGTGGATGCGGAGCAGCCGATGGTCTGGCGGGGCCCCATGGTCACGCAGGCGCTCACGCAGCTGCTCTCGGAGACGCACTGGGGCGCACTCGATTACCTGGTGGTCGACATGCCGCCGGGCACGGGCGATATCCAGCTCACCCTGGCGCAGCGGGTTCCCGTCGCAGGAGCCCTGATCGTGACGACGCCACAGGACATCGCCCTCGCCGACGCCCGCAAGGGCCTCAGGATGTTCGAGAAGGTTTCGGTACCGGTGCTCGGTATCGTCGAGAACATGAGCGTTCACGTCTGCTCCAACTGCGGCCACGTCGAGCACATTTTTGGTGCAGGCGGCGGCGCGCGCATGGCCGAGCAGTACGGGGTGAGACTCCTCGGTGAGCTGCCACTCGATCCGCACATCCGGGAGGAGGCCGACGGCGGGCGCCCGACGGTGGTGGCGGCGCCTGATTCGCCGCGCGCGCGGGCGTATTTCGCGATGGCCCGCCGGACCGCGGGCGCGCTCGCCATACGCGCGCGTGACCGCAGCGGCGTCTTTCCGAAGATCGTGGTCGAAGAAAGTTGACGCGGGATCGTGGAATCGCCCGCGCGGACACCTTCGTATACCGGGATCCTGCCCTGCCAGAAGATCAGAGGCATGCTGGTAACGGGCGAGATCCTGCCGGCCGGCATCCTCGAGCCTAACGAGATCGTTGCCGAGCAGATCCAGCCGGCGAGCATCGACCTGCGGCTGGGCGAGCATGCCTACCCGGTCGATGCCAGCTTCCTGCCCGGAAAGGGCATGAAGGTGCTCGAGAAGATGCGAGAGTTGGATCCGAGCTTCGAGCGCTTCAAGATCGATCTTCGCGACGGCGCGGTGCTGGAAAAGGGCCGCGTATACGTCATTCCGCTGCGCGAGGCCATCAATCTCAGGAGCGATGTCTCCGCCTTCGCCAATCCCAAGAGCTCGACCGGCCGCCTCGATATCCTGACGAGACTCATTGCGGATCGGGCGACGCACTTCGACCAGGTCGAGGAGGGTTACGAAGGACAGCTTTACATCGAAGTCGCTCCCCGTAGCTTCAGCATCGTGGTGCGAACGGGCACGCGTTTGAATCAGCTGCGGTTTCGTCGCACACGGGGCGAGAACCCCAGGCCCGTCACCGTTGCCGATTGGCGATCCCTGCTCACGGAGGGGCAGATCGCCGATTCAAACGCCATGAGCGAGAGGACCGGGATGCTGCCCGTCACCATCGATCTGAACGGCGCCGGTGCCGATGACGCGCTCGTCGGATGGCGCGCGAAGAAGCATGTCAAACGCATCGACCTGGATCGCCGCGACTACGATCCGCTCGATTTCTGGGAGCCCATTCGTTTCCACAGGGAATCCTCCTTGATCCTCGACCCCGATGAGTTCTACATCCTGGTCACCAAGGAGGCGATTGCCGTGCCACCGGAGTTTGCCGCGGAGATGCTGCCGTACGACACACGGGCCGGAGAGTTTCGCGTTCACTACGCCGGCTTCTTCGATCCCGGATTCGGCTGGGACATGCGCACGCGCCGGGCCGGCAGCAGCAGGGGCGTGTTGGAAGTTCGCTCCCACGAAGTGCCGTTTCTCCTCGAGCACGGCCAGACGGTAGGTTGGCTGCGTTACGAGCGCATGGCGGAGCGGCCGGATGTTCTCTACGGCAGCGATACCGGGTCGAATTATCAGGGGCAGCAGCTCAAGCTGGCGAAGCAGTTCCGACCTTGGGTCACCGCCTCGTGAACGCCTGGATCTCGAGCGACACCTGCGTGCTGCCCTTGACGTGCTGCTCGGCGCGCGCCGGCATGTAATCGAGCGCGGGGGCGAGCCAGAGATAGGTCGTCTTGTCGGAGCCCGCCTCGTGGCTGGTGAAGAGGATGGTGCGCAGCTTGCCGAGCGGCGTGTCGAGCGTGCTCTCCCCGTGCCGGCGGTACTGGAAGCGGTCGATCTCGTCGGTGTTGAGCATCCAGAAGCTCTCGGGCGCATCCTGCGCCTGCAGCTCGAGCATGATCGCGATCTGCACCGACAGCGGGTCCTGGGTCCCCGGTGGGAGCTTGATGTCGAGGAGCTTCCCCTTGGCCATGCCGGTCACCTGACCGTTCTGCCAATCGAATTGCGCCATCACGTCGTTGCCCGGGCCGCCCGCCTGGAAGGTCAGCGGCTCGACATGACCCGCCGCGACCCTGAAGCGGCTCGACTGGCGAAGCGCATGCGGGAACGCCAGCCGGAAGACACCGTAGGCTCTGTCGGTCGAGGTGTAGAGATACAGCTGCGGCGAAGTCGATTGCAGCGCGAGCGTCGAGGTGCCGGCGGCGATGCCGTGCCAGGCGATGGTGTAGGTCGCGACGAACTGCGGCGGCTGCGCTGCCGGCGGTTGCATTGCCGCCTGGGTCCAGGCGGCCGAAACCAACATCGCGGCAACGAGAGCTGCGCGCTCAACTCTCCCGGCTGACATCGAAATCCTCCACCAGCGGCACCTCCAGCGGCTTGCCCTCGAGCCAGGGCCGCTCCCCACGCCATGCGAGCGTGCCGTGGGCGAGCCAACCAATCACGCGCGGATAGATGATGTGCTCGGTGGCCTGAACGCGAGCTGACAGAGCCTCCTCGGTGTCTTCGGGAAGGACGGCGACTCTCGACTGGAGAATGACCGGCCCACCGTCGAGTTCCGCCGTGACGAAGTGCACGCTGGCCCCGTGCACCCGATCGCCGGCCTCGAGCACGCGGCGGTGGGTGTGTAGCCCGCGATACAGGGGCAGGAGCGAGGGATGGATGTTGACAATACGGCCGGTGCGCGCCTCGACGAACTCTCGTGACAGGATGCGCATGAAGCCGGCGAGCACGATCAGGCCGGCTCCCGCGTCCGCGAGCGCTTGATCGAGAGCGCGCTCGAAGTGCAGCCGATCGGTGGCGCCGCTCCACGCAATGGTACGCGTTTCGAGCCCCATGGCTCGGGCGGTGTCGAGGCCGGCAACGCCGTCACGCTCCGAGACCACGAGCCGCACGCGGGCATCGATCTTTCCGCAGGCGCAGGCGCGCGCGATCGCCGCCATGTTGGAGCCGCGCCCGGAGATGAGAACCGCGAGCTGCAGCGGGCGCGCGGTCCTCACTCGATCACGGCGCCGCGACTGCCCGGACGGATCTCGCCGATGATCTGCGCCGACTCGCCGTGAGCGGTGAGGAGCTCGAGTGCCTGCGAGGCGTGCTCCTGGGACACGACGGCGATCATGCCGATGCCGCAGTTGAAGGTCCGGTACATCTCCGCCGTCTCGATGTGTCCGAGGCGCTGCAGCCAGTCGAAGACCGGATCGCGATGCCAGCGGCGGCGCTCGAGCACCGCTTCCAGCCCTTCAGGGAGCACCCGCGGGATGTTGCCGGTGAGGCCGCCGCCGGTGATGTGGGCGAGCGCATGCACGGGAATCTTGCGCGTGAGCGCCAGAAGCGGCTTCACATAGATCCTCGTGGGCGCAAGCAACCGGTCGAGGAGCGGCTTGCCCTCGAGCCGAAAGGCGCTCTCTCCGCCGCTCAGGGCGAGGAGCTTGCGGATCAGAGAATAACCATTCGAATGCGGCCCGGAGGAGGCGAGGCCGATCACGGTGTCGCCCGCGCGCACGGCGCTGCCATCGATGATCGCGTCCTTCTCGACCACCCCGACGCAGAAGCCGGCGAGATCGTAATCGTCGCCGTGGTACATGCCCGGCATTTCCGCGGTTTCGCCGCCGACGAGGGCGGCGCCGGCCTGCGCGCAGCCTTCCACGATGCCGCGCACCACGGCTTCGGCCACATCGACGCGCAGCTTGCCGGTGGCGTAATAGTCGAGAAAGAAGAGCGGCTCGGCGCCCTGCACCGCAATGTCGTTGGCGCACATGGCCACGAGGTCGATGCCGATGGTGTCGTGGCGGCCGGAATCGATGGCGAGCCGAAGCTTGGTTCCGACGCCGTCCGTTCCCGAAACCAGCACCGGATGACGGTACCCGGGCGGCAGCGCCACCATCGCGCCGAAGCCGCCAATACCCGCCAGCACCTCCGGGCGTCGCACGCGCGCGACGAGCGGCTTGATGCGCTCGACGAGCTCATCGCCGGCATCGATATCGACGCCGGCATCGCGATACGTCACGCCGCGGCCTTCGCTCAAAGGAACGCCCTCGTGTAATGGGAGATCGCGCCTGCCGCAGCCCGGCACTCGCGCGGGGGGGATTGCGCGTATGGTATTGTACATTTTGCGCGATTCATGGCGCGATCCAAACACTCCGACATGCCCGGCAGCCAGACAACCGCGGGAAGCCTTGTCCGTAGAGCGCTGCTGCTCGCGGCCTGCGCGGCGCTGCCAGCGGCCTCGTGGGCGGCGCGGCCCTTCCCGGTGTTCCAGGTGGATGTTGCGGGCCAATCCACCCCCGCCCTGGAGCAGGGGATGCGCGAGGCGCTGGTGCGGGCCACGGGGCGGCGGGAGTCAGCGACCGATCCGGTATTCGGCGGGCTCGTTGCCGATGCATCGAAATACGTCCAGGGCTATGACCGCGGCCCACAGGGTGAGCTGCAGGTCATCTTCAATGCGACGGCGGTGGACCAGGCGATCGCCGCGCTCGATCGCAGTACGTGGGACCCGAACCGGCCGTTCACCCTGGTCGTGATTTATCCGCCACCGGACCAGGCCGACCAGCCCGCGGATCAGGCCGGCCTCGAGCAGGCAGCCGAAGAGCGCGGGCTGCCGATCAGCATCGTGCCTCTGCCGGTGGCCGACAGCAGCGGCAACCTGCTGGCGCGCGAGCCACTGCTCGAAATGGCGCATCGCTACGGGGCGGAGCAGCTGCTCGTGGGAAGTCCACCCGCCGCCGCTGCGACCGCGCCCACTGCGGGAGCGAGCGGTGCCGCGGCAACAGGGAACAAACCACCGGCCCTCCCGGCCCCGGCCGGGACGCCCGCAGCTTCCACCGGGCAGTGGCAGTGGACGCTCTACACCGACTTTACCACCCAGAACTGGATCGGCCCGCTCACCGCGGGGATCGAGGATACCGCCGATCTGCTGGCGCCGCCCGCGGGACCTGCCGCCGCCAACGTGCCCGGGGAGGCGCAAGTCGAGATCGAGGGGGTGTCGAGCCTCGATGACTATGCCAACATCGAGCTCATGCTCGGGGCCGTGCCTGGTGTGAGCGAGGCCGACGTGAGACAGGTCGATGGGGACTCGGTTCTGTTTGATCTGACGGTACGCGGCGGCGCCGCGACGATCGATCGGGCGCTGTCGAGCTCGCCCAGCTTCGCGCGTGTCGCATCCGTGGGCGCGGGCGCGGGCCAGGGCGCGCGCGCACCGCTCGTGTACCGGTATCGACCGGGTTGATGCGTCACCTACCCAATCTCATCTGTCTGGTGCGCCTCGGGCTCATCTGGCCGGTGGCCACGGCGCTTTACGGCGGTCGATACGGCCTCGCGCTCTCCCTCTTCGTGTTGGCGGCCATTTCCGACGGACTGGATGGTTATCTTGCCAAGCGGTTCAACTGGATCTCGGAGCTCGGCAAGATCCTCGATCCGGCGGCCGACAAGCTCTTGCTCGTCACCGTGTTCGTCGAGTCCACCTGGCTCGGTCTCGTTCCCTGGTGGTTGACCGCCGCGGCCGTGGCGCGCGATGTCATGATCGCGCTCGGCGCGGTCGTCTACCGGCTGTGGTTCGGCCCGGTGCGCGGCCGCCCGAGCATCATCAGCAAGATCAACACCGCGGCGCAACTGCTCTACCTGATGGCGATCATGTTGGGAGCCGCGGTCGCCTTCCCGCCGCATGGTGTGCTGCGGGCGCTCGCGCTCACCGTCTTTGCGACGACCGTACTCTCGGGTCTCAACTACGTGCAGGCCTTCACCCGTCGCGCGTGGTCGGTCGCGGCGACGGCCTGAGGATCGGCTGAGGATCGCGCGTGGAGCAGCTTCCCCTGGGCGTGCGCCTCCCGGACCGGGCGGTCTTTGCGAGCTTTCTGACCGCCCGCAATCGCGAGGCGCTCGAGCACGCGCAGCGAGTCGCAAGGAGCGAGGCGACAGGCGCAACCTGGTTCTGCGGCCCCGCAAGTGCGGGCAAGACGCACCTGCTGCAGGCGATCTGCTCCCAGGCGGGGCAATCGCGGCGTGCCGGCTATTTTCCGCTCGCCGAGCTCGCCCGCCTCGGTGTCGGCGTGCTCGAGGGGTTGCGGCAGCTTCAATGCGTGTGCCTCGATGATCTCGAAGCGGTCGCCGGTCGGCTCGAGTGGGAGAAGACGATCTTCGGCCTGATGCGCGAACTCGAGGACTGCGGCGGATCGCTCGTGCTGGCGGCGCGGCCGCCGCCGGCGCTACTCGGATGGGCACTCCCTGATCTGGGTTCGCGCTGCGCGGCCGCCGCCGTGCTGCAGCTGCGCGCGCTCGATGAGATCGAGCAGCAGCAGGCGCTGCAACTGCGGGCGCGGCTACGCGGCTTCGAGCTTCCCGAGGAGACTTCCCGCTGGCTGCAGCGACGTTTCCCGCGCGACATGCGCAGGCTCTACGACCTCCTCGATACGCTCGATGACGCGGCGCTCGCCGCCCAGCGGCGCCTGACCGTGCCTTTCATTCGCGAGGTGTTGCGTCTCTCCTGAGCGCAGGGGCCGGCGTATCTAACCTGACAGCAGCACGGCGAGGGATGCCACTCTCCTGCCCAGCGCTTGCGCGAGCGAGCGCTCCTCCTCGGTCAGCGCCGCCTCATCCTGAGCACCGGCGACGTGGGATGCGCCGTAGGGCGTGCCCCCGGAGCGCGTCTGCTGCAGGGCGCGCTCCGTATACGGCAGCCCGACGAGATACATGCCGTGGTGAAGCAGTGGCAGCATCATCGAGAGCAGCGTTGCCTCCTGGCCACCGTGAAGCGTCTGCGTCGAGGTGAATACGCCCGCAGGCTTGCCGGCGAGCGCACCCGAGACCCACAGGCTCGAGGTGCAATCCAGGAAGTATTTGAGCGGCGCCGCCATGTTGCCGAAGCGCGTCGGGCTGCCGAGGAGGAGGCCGTCGGTGTTGCGCAGGTCCTCGAGACTCGCGTAGGGGGCGCCCGCGGTGGGCACCGGCCTCGCTGGGCTCTCGCTCTCCGCACTCACCGGGGGCACCGTCCGGAGCTTTGCGACGGTGCCCGCCACGGTCTCGATGCCGCGGCAGGCCATGCGGGCCAGCTCCGCGGTCGCGCCGGTGCGGGAGTAGTAGAGCACGAGGATTTCGGTCATCCAGGTATATTACCCTGCATGATCTGCAGGAAATGCCTCGTGGCGGGCCGCGTGCAAGGGGTGTTCTATCGCGGTACGGCCGCGCAGCGCGCGCGGGAACTCGGCGTGCGCGGCTACGCGCGCAATCGCCCCGACGGGCGGGTCGAAGTGCTCGCGTGCGGCGAGAGCGAGGCGGTGCAGACCTTCGTCGAGTGGCTCTGGATCGGCTCGTCGGCCTCGAAAGTGACGGCGGTGGAGGTCAGCGACGCGCCGGAGCATCACGGGCGGGCACCGGGTTTTCACACCGCCTGAGGCGGCGGCAAGGGTCAGCGCGTTCCGGTGCGCTTGAAGCCGAGGTCGTCCGCGCCCGCCCATCGCTCCCAGTCGACGAGCACCCGGTCGGGATACTTCGGGCGACCGACGCTGCCGTTGTATTCTTCCAGCGCGAGCCGCACGTCGTCGTGTGTCTTCTCGAGATAGAAGCGAAGGATCGCGCAGCCCATGCGGATGTTGGGGGCGACGTGCACCAGCTCGTAGCCTTTCATCCCGAGCCGTTCCGGCCAGTAGGGCATCACCTGCATGAGTCCGACCGCGCCGCTCGAGGAGACGGCCCAGCGGTTGAAGTCGCTTTCCACCTCCATCACCGCCATGACGAGCCCCGGTGGCAGTTTGGACTCGCCGGGCCGGTGGGTTTCGCAGTAGACCTGCTGCAGGATCCGCAGCCGCTCGGCCGGCTTCAGTCCGAAGCGCTTCAGGCGCGGCTCCATGAGCGTGTACCAGACGGCCGCGTCATAGCGGTCGGCGAAGCAATGCGCCTGCGAGATGGCGCGCTGAACGAAGGGACCGAGCGCCGGATCGCGTTGCTGATCGGCGCGCGCGGGCGAGACGAGGACGAGCAGCAGTCCGGTGAGCACCCCGATGCGCAGGCACGGGGAACTGCCCCGCCGGGCCGGGCGGAAAGCCCGCAGCCAGCGCCTCAGCTCAGCGAAGCCGTGCCTTGATGAATGCAACCGCCTCTCCGGCCGGAAAATCCGTGCTCTCGGTGTCCCGCCGATGCCGGTATTCGAGCCGGCCGGACTCGAGGCCGCGATCGGCGACCACCAGCCGGTGGGGAATACCGAGCAGCTCCGCGTCGGCGAACTTGACGCCGGGCCGCGCATCGCGATCGTCGTAGAGGACCTCGATGCCTGCGGCGGTGAGCTCGTGGTAGAGACGGTCGGCAACTTCGCGCACCCGGTCGGATTTCTGCAGATTGAGTGGTACGAGCACCACCTGGAAGGGCGCGAGCGGCTCCGGCCAGATGATGCCCCGCTCATCGTGATTCTGCTCGATGGCGGCGGCCACGACGCGCGTCACACCGATGCCATAGCAGCCCATCAGCAGAGTCACTTCGCTCCCCGTCTCATCGAGCACGGTCGCCTTGAGCGGCTCGCTGTATTTGCGCCCCAGCTGGAAGATGTGTCCGACCTCGATCCCGCGGGCCATCTTCAGGCGCCCGCGACCGCTCGGGCTCGGGTCCCCTTCGAGAACGTTGCGCAGGTCGGCCGGGGTGACCTCGCGCACATCCCGCTCCCAGTTGACACCCGTCAGATGCAGATCCTTCTCGTTGGCGCCGCAGACGAAGTCCGCCAGAGCCAACGCGCTGTGATCGGCGTAGATGCGACAGCGCAGATCCACCGGGCCGATGAAGCCGGCCTCGGAGCCCGTAGCGCGCGCGATGCGCTCCGGGCCCGCCATGCGCAGTGGATTTGCGACGCCCGGCAGCCGCTGCGCCTTGGCGGCATTGAGCTCGTGATCGCCGCGGATCACGAGCGCGACGACCTCCTCGCCGGATCCTTCGACGAGCAGCGTCTTCACGCAGCGCGACGGCGCCACCTGCAGCCTGCGCGCCAGCTGCTCGATGGTCTTCGCACCGGGGGTCGCCACCCGGGTCAGGGATTCTCTCGGCGTCGGACGCGGTTCTGCCGGTGGCAGCGCCGCGGCCGCCTCGAGGTTGGCCGCATACTCATCCTCGTCGGAGAAGACGATCGCGTCCTCGCCCGAGGCGGCGAGCACGTGAAATTCCTGCGAGACATCGCCTCCGATCGGCCCGGAGTCCGCCCGCACGGCGCGAAAATCGAGTCCCATGCGCGTGAAGATGCGGGTGTAAGCGTCGTACATGACCCGGTAACCCTGCTGCAGCGAAGCGGCATCGACGTGGAAGGAGTACGCATCCTTCATGATGAATTCGCGCGCGCGCATGACTCCGAAGCGGGGGCGGATTTCGTCGCGGAATTTGGTCTGCACCTGATAGAAATTCACCGGCAGCTGGCGATAGCTCTTGAGCTCGCGGCGGACGATGTCGGTGATGACTTCCTCGTGGGTGGGACCCGCCACGAAATCGCGCTCATGCCGGTCCTTGAAGCGCAGCAGCTCCGGACCATACTCGATCCAGCGGCCGGACTCCTGCCACAGCTCACCGGGCTGGACCACGGGCATCAGCATCTCCAGCGCGCCCGCGCGGTCCATTTCCTCGCGAATGATGGTCTCGGCCTTGCGCAGCGTCCGCAGTCCCATGGGCAGCCAGCTATAAAGCCCTGCCGCCTCGCGCCGGATGAGCCCCGCCCGCAGCATCAGCTGGTGACTCAGCACTTCGGCCTCGGCCGGAGTTTCCTTGGTGGTGTTGATCGGGTACTGCGAGAGCCTCATCGGTGGCGGGTCTTTGGCGGGTGAACAGACGGGCATCTTAACAGGACGGCCACCTGATAAAATTCGCTCCCCATAGCCACGATGCCGAGCCGACTTGACGTCCCCGAACCCGATCCCGGAGAGTGCCCTGAGCGTGGAGCCGGATGCCGACAACGAGGTCAAGCCGCGGCGCAAGGGGATTTATCTCCTGCCGAACCTGCTGACCACTGGATGCCTCTTCTCGGGGTTCTACGCCATTGTCGCCGCGATCGATAAGCATTTCGCGGCCGCGGGCGAGGCGGTGTTCGTGGCGATGATCTTCGACACGCTCGACGGGCGCATTGCCCGGCTCACCCGTACCGAGAGCGCGTTCGGCAAAGAGTACGACAGCCTGGCCGACATGGTGTCCTTCGGACTCGCCCCCGCCATCGTCGCGTACCAGTGGGGCGTGGTGCGGATCGCGGAGTTCGGTCACGAGTGGGGGCGCTTCGGCTGGCTCGCGTGTTTCTTCTATGCGGTGACGGCGGCGCTGCGGCTCGCGCGCTTCAATGCCCGCGCCCCGACCGCGGACAAGCGCTACTTCGAGGGCTTGCCCAGCCCCTCCGGCGCCGCGATCGTAGCGGCCTTCGTCTGGGCCTCGAGCCAGTGGCGCGAGCCCGGCCTTACCGGGCTCATTCTCGCTTTCACGGTGACGGCCGCGGCGGGAGCGCTCATGGTCAGCCGGTTCGGTTATCCGAGCTTCAAGCAGTTCAACCTCGATCGGCGCGTGCGCTTCGTTTCCTTGCTGCTGGTGGTGCTCATCGTCGTTCTGATCGCGGTCGTGCTGAACGCGATCGACCCGTCGATATTGCTGCTGGCGATCTTCGGCACTTACGCGGCGTCGGCTCCCGTCATCTGGCTCCTTCGCCGCATTCGCCGTCTCCGGCGAGCCACGCCCGTCTGATGGACTCCGCACGGCGCGCCGAATACCTGCAGGCCATCGGCATCGACATCTGGGTGCCGAGAGAGCTGCCGCCAGGGATGCCCCGTGACACGGCTCCAGTTTCCACCCCCCCCGTGCTCGAGGCACCGGCGGCATGGGAGGCGCTGCGCGCGGAGGTGCTGCAGTGCACCCGGTGCGCGCTGCATGCCGGGCGCACTCAAGGGGTTTTCGGAGTGGGCAATCCCCGCTCCGACTGGATGGTGATCGGCGAGGCGCCGGGGGCCGAGGAGGACCGGCGCGGGGAGCCCTTCGTCGGGCGTGCCGGACAGCTTCTGGACGCGATGCTGCGGGCTATCGGCCTGAGCCGTGCGGAGAACGTCTACATCGCCAACATTCTGAAGAGCCGGCCGCCGAACAACAGGGATCCGCGCCCGGAGGAAGTGGCCGCCTGCCTGCCGTATCTGCGGCGCCAGATCGAGATGGTGCGCCCCCGGCTCCTGCTCGCGGTCGGCCGGGTCGCGGCCCAGAACCTGCTGGGGACCGAGGAGTCCTTGAGCCGCCTGCGCGGCCGGGTGCATCGGTTCGGCGAGCTGAACACTCCCCTCGTGGTGACGTATCATCCCGCCTATCTCCTGCGCTCGCCGGCGGATAAGCGCAAGGCGTGGGAGGACCTGAAGTTCGCGCGTAGCGTGTTCCGGCAACTGACGACAGGCGTACTGTGAATGGCCACCGCTCCTGAGCTGCTCGATGCCGCCCCGGAGATCCGCATCCGCCCCATGACGGACGCGGACGTTGCCGAGGTCTTCGCCGTGGAGCGCGCCTCGTACCAGTTTCCCTGGACCGAGGGCATCTTCCGCGATTGCCTGCGGGTCGGATACGTCTGTCGCGTGCTCGCGCTCGGCAGTCAGGTCATCGGATACGGCGTCATGAGCGTCGGCGCCGGCGAGGCTCACATCCTGAACCTGTGCGTGGCCGGGTCTCACCGCTGCCGCGGACTCGGACGTCACATGCTCGGATACCTTCTGGACCGTGGAGCCGCGGCGGGCATGAGCGAGGCGTTTCTCGAGGTTCGGCCCTCCAACACGGCGGCGATTCGCCTGTACCAGGCGATCGGCTTCGAACAGGTCGGCATGCGCCGCGGCTATTATCAGGCGGTGGGCGGCAGGGAGGACGCCGCCGTGCTGAGACTCACGCTGCGCGGCCGCCGCACCCCCCGCCACCCGACCTGACGACCGATCCATGACTGAAATGACTGCCGAGATCCGTCGGCGGCGCACTTTTGCGATCATCTCGCACCCTGACGCCGGCAAGACCACGCTCACCGAGAAACTGCTGCTCTTCGGCGGCGCGATCCAGATGGCGGGCACCGTCAAGGGGCGCAAGGCCACCCGCCATGCGACTTCCGACTGGATGCGGCTCGAGCAGCAGCGCGGGATCTCGGTAACATCCTCGGTGATGCAGTTTCCCTATGGCGACAGCATCGTGAACCTCCTCGACACCCCGGGGCACGAGGACTTCTCGGAGGATACCTACCGCACGTTGACGGCTGTGGACTCGGCACTGATGGTGATTGACTGTGCCAAGGGCGTCGAGGAGCGCACCATCAAGCTGATGGAGGTCTGTCGCCTGCGCGACACGCCGATCATGACTTTCATCAACAAGCTCGACCGGGAAGGGCGTGCGCCGATCGAGTTGCTCGATCAGATCGAGAAAGTGTTGGGCATCGCCACGGCGCCCGTCACCTGGCCTATCGGCATGGGACGGGAGCTGCGCGGGATCTATCATCTGTTGCAGGATCGCATTTACGTGTACCTCGCCGGCGAGCGCGGCCGGGTCGGCGAGAACCGCGTGATCGAGGGGCTGCGCAGTGCCGACGCCCGCGAGCTGCTCGGGGATCGTCTGGATGCGGTTGCCGATGAGATCGAGCTCGTCCGGGGCGCGACGGCGGCATTCGATGAGGCGGGCTACCGAGCCGGGCGCCAGACACCGGTTTTCTTCGGCTCGGCGATCAACAACTTCGGTGTGGAGGAGCTGCTCACGGCCTTCGCGGCGCATGCCCCCGGTCCTCTGCCCCGCAGTGCGCGCGAGCGGCGCGTGGAGCCTACGGAGGAGGCACTCTCCGGGTTCGTGTTCAAGATCCAGGCCAACATGGATCCGGGACACCGCGACCGGATCGCTTTCCTGCGCCTCTGCTCCGGCAAGTACACCCGTGGCATGCGGCTCTATCACGCGCGGCTCGGCAAGGAGGTGCGCGTGTCCGATGCGCTCACTTTCATGGCGGCCGAACGCGAGCAGGCGGAGGACGCCTACGCGGGCGATATCATCGGGTTGCACAACCACGGCACCATCAACATCGGGGACACGTTCACGGAGGGTGAGAAGCTCGCCTTCACGGGCGTGCCCAACTTCGCGCCCGAGATCTTCCGCCGCGCGGTGCTGAAGGATCCCCTCAAGATGAAGGCGCTGCAGAAGGGCTTGTCACAACTCTGTGAGGAAGGCGCGACGCAGCTCTTCAAGCCGGTGCGCAACAACGAGCTCATCCTCGGGGCCGTCGGGCAGCTTCAGTTCGAGGTGGTGGCGTTCCGCTTGCAGGATGAATATGGCGTGCAGTGTGTATTCGAGCCGGTGAATGTGCATACGGCGCGGTGGATCGATGCCACCGAGGGCAGGAAGCTCGAGGAGTTTCGCAGCCGCGCGCATGATCATCTGGCGGTGGATCATGCGGCGGCGCCGGTGTACCTCGCGCCGTCGCGGGTGAATCTGGAGCTTACGATCGAGCGCTGGCCGGATATCACGTTTCGGGAGACGCGCGAGCACGCGGTGTGAGCGCGCTGGGGCGTCGTAGCGACAGTCGGGCTATCGCGCGCTCGAACGAGCAGAGCTCGCGAGCGCGCGCCGCGGGCGAAGTGGGCCCGAAGCGCAACTCCGCATACTGCTCGAGCAACGGCCCCACCCGCGCGACCAGATCGGGCCGGTATCGGATGATCACCTGCGCGTAGACGAGCGGCCCCTGGTGTGGTGCGCGTGGCAGGCCTGCGCGGGCGATTTTGCGGCACAACCGCAGGTAAGCCCGACCCAGCCGGTCCGGCCGCGCGCTGCCGGCTCCTTTGCCGAGCTGCCACGAGATCCACGTGAGCCACGCCAACAGGGTCACCACGAACGCCCAGCCGGCATCGCGCAGCTCGGGCGAGTGAAAGCCGAGGTCGCGGAGCAGATGCAGCTGGGAACGATCGTCGAAGCTCACCACGCGCTCGTTCCACCAGCCGTTGACCGCCTCCCAACGCTCGAGTGCCGCGCCGAGCCAGGGCCATGCGTGTACCAGCCGCGCCGAGGCGGAAACCGCATTCGGCAGCAGATCGAGAATGCCGCGGTACAGCCTTTCGGGCGCGACCACCGCGGTCGGGTCCACTCGCGTCCACCCGCGCCCCTCGAGCCAGACCTCCGCCCAGGCGTGCGCATCCGACTGGCGCACGATGAACGTGCCGTCATAGGGATTCCATTGGCCGCCGAGATAACCGGTGACCACCCGCGCTGGAATGCCGCCGGCTCGCATCAGGTCCACGAATGCCGAGGCATAGTGACCGCAGAAGCCCGTGCGCGTGTCGAACAGAAAGTCGTCGATCGGCTCCGGCCCGAGAGGCGGCGGAGTGAGCGAGTAGGAGAATCCTCCCGTGCGCAGGAAGGCGAGGGCCGCCCGCACGAACGCGACATCCGAACCGGCGCGGCGACGCAGTCGTCGCGCCAACGCCAGCGTGCGCGGATTGCGCCCCGGGGGAAGTTGCGTGTCCTCGAGCCGCGCTTCGGCCGAGAGCGGTCCGAGTGAGCGCGAGTTGGCGCAGGAGACGGCGTGGTAGCTCAGCGGCTGGTCGACCGGATTCGTGGCGATGAGCTCATGGTCGCCGGTGTAACGGACGCTCGGGCTCGGCGAGCCCATGACGGTGTCGAGGGCGAGCCACCAGCGCCTGAAGGTGGGCTCGAGGTAGATGCGATAGCCGTAGGGCCTGGAGAGGCAGTCGAGCCGCTGCGCGCCACCGGGTGAGTACGATCCGTCCGTCCAGGTGGCGCCATCGAATGTGTTCATCACCGGGCCTCGCCAGTAACGCTCCTCGGGCGGCGGCGGCCTGCCGTCGAAGCGTACCCGGAAGGCGATATCGTACGAGGCAGTCAGTCGGGTGATGCTGCCGGGGGTCAGCGTGTCGCCGAGTCCGGTCACGGCATTTTCCCCCGATGTCAGAGTCCAGAGGTGGCCGGGCAGCCGCGGGAAAAAGAGAAACAGCAGGATCGCAAGCGGTGTGGCGTAAAGGAGGGTGCGGGCCGCGAGCGCGACGACCTCGCGTGGCCGCAGGCCCGCGGGCGCCGTGAAGACGCCGTCATCCGTGCCGGGCGTGTAGGCGACGACCGCGAGCGCCGAGCAGCACAGGAGCGCAGTGAGCGCGTAGAGCGGCACGCGCGCGAGCGCCTGCCGGTCGAGGCAGGCCGCCAGGAGAAGAAACAGCGCTCCCCCGATCACGATGTACTGATCGCGCCGCGTGCGGGTTTCGAGCAGTTTGACCGAGGCCATCAGGATGAGCATCGCCGTGCCGGGAGCGAGGCCGTTCAACGTACGGAACTGAGCCAGCACCGCGGCTATGAGCGACAGTCCGAGCACGATGCGCCCGAGGCTCCCCGGCAGCCGCACGGCGCCGAGCACCGCCGCGAGCCGCCACCCGACGAGCGCGAGGGCGGTGAGGGTGATCCACGCCGAGACCTGGGTCGCATGCAGGAGAACGGCCGCCGTGCTCGCCGCGCAAACCCACAGCAACGGCGAGCGTGTCGCGACCGTGGCGGTGCGCGTGACGCTCATGAGTCGTACAACGCGAGTACCGACAGGCACCGATGGCGATGGTCCGGCCCGCGCTGCGCGGCGATGCGCTGGCCCGACAGCTCGAGTCCGTACAGGTTTCCACCGGCTTCGGCGTCGACGATCCAGCGGGCGAGCTGGGCGAGGCGTGACTCGATGTCCGGTTGCCGGGTGTCTTCGAGCGAGAGCATGCGAAGCGGCGCTCCGGTCGAGCTGTATTCCTTGACGAGCAGCGGTGCTTCGCGCGCGTAAGCCTTCCAGGCTACGTGTCGCGGAGAGTCCCCGTCGCGGAACGGACGCAACCCGACCCACTCGTCCGCGCCGGTGGTGCCGCGCGAGGATGCGCCGATGCTCGCGCCGCGGTCGGGCGGCAATGGCAACGAGCCCGCGGCGCGCGGATAAACGACCACCTCGATGCTCGCGTGAACCCAGGTCCAGACACGGAAAAGACCGAAGGGATGCGAGCTGCTGACGCGTAGCCGATCGATGCGTCGCAGGCCGCGTCTGAGCGCGGGGATCGGCAGCTCGATTGGTACGCGACCCCCCGTACACAGATCCACCGTCACGCCCGCCTGGCCCTCGATCGCGGCCTGGATGCGATAGCGCCGCAGGCGCGACACGTTCTCGAGCGTCAGGCGCAGAATCCCGAGCGAGCCCGCGAACATCGGTTGCGCCGCGGCCTCGAGCAGCGCTACGCCGAGGAGATTCCGATGACACTCGTGCATGGCGACGAGCGCGAACCCGACGAGCAGGAACGTGAGGAGCAGCGCGAGGCTGTTGGCATAGTTGAGCCCCGCCGCGAGCATGGTCAGCACCAGAGCTCCGAACCCCATGCCGACGCGCGTCGGCAGGATGTAAAGACGACGCCGCGCGAGCGTCAGCGGCAGGCAGTCGGGTCCCTGACGGCGACGCGCCCAATCGGCGGCGCCCTTGCGCAAGCGGTTCCGGACTCTATCGAGTGCCGCCATCGCGGCCATCAGGTCGTCTCCACGATGCCCGCATCCAGCGTTTATCTACAACGGAACGGGCACCGTCCTGATCAACTCCTCGGCCACCTCCGTCACGGCCGCAGAGCCGCTCGAGTCCTGAGGCCCCGTGTCGCGGCGCTCGAGCCGGTGTGCGACCACGGCCGGCAACACCGCCTGCACGTCTTGCGGAAGTACCGCCGACCGTCCGGCGAGACGCGCCCACGCCTGGGCGCCGCGGATCAGTCCCTGGCCCGCGCGCGGCGACAGCCCGAGCTTCAGATCCGAACGATCGCGCGTTCTGACGATGAGGCTCTGCGCGTAATCGAGCAAAGGCTCCGAGACGTGAGTTGCGCGCACCAGGGCTTGGGCGCGCGCCACCGCCTCGGGTCCGAGCGCCGGCTCGAGTTGCCGGATCATGTCGCGGCGATCCCCGCTCCTGAGCAGCTCCCGCTCATGCGCGGCATCGGGGTAGCCGAGCGTCACGCGCATGAGGAACCGATCGAGCTGCGACTCCGGCAGCGGGAAGGTGCCGAGCGGCTCATGGGGATTCTGGGTGGCCACCACGAAGAAGGGCTCCGCCAGCCGATAAGTCGTGCCGTCCACGCTCACCTGCCGTTCCTCCATCGCCTCGAGCAGGGCGCTCTGGGTGCGCGGACTCGCCCGGTTCACCTCGTCGGCGAGCAACAGCTGCGTGAATATTGGTCCCTGACGGAACCTGAACTGCTGGCTCGCCCGATCGAAGATCGAGACGCCGATGATGTCGGCCGGCAGCAGGTCGCTGGTGAACTGCACCCGTTGCCAGGCGAGTCCGAGCACCTGCGCCAGTGCGTGCGCGAGGGTGGTCTTGCCGACCCCGGGTACGTCCTCGATGAGCAGGTGCCCCCGGGCGAGCAGGCAGGCGAGGCAGAGCCTCAGTTGCCGCGGCTTGCCGAGAACGATGGCTTCCAGAGCTGCGAGCGCGCCCTGCACGGCCGCAGCGTCGCGGTGCTGCCCCGCAGCGGCACTCATACGGCGCCGGGCCCCAGCAGATCCTGCACGCGCTTCAGTTGGCTCGCGAGCCGTGCAACGGTTTGCTCGATATCGCCGAGGCGCTGGCGTTCGCCGGTCACGACGGCTTCGGGCGCGTTGCGGACGAAGCTTTCGTTGGCGAGGCGGGCGCGGGTCTTCTCGAGATCGGTGTTGGCGCGGGCGAGGAGTTTGCCGAGCCGCTCGGCTTCGGCGGCCGCGTCGATGAGGCTCGCCATGGGGACGAGGAGGGTGAGCTCGCCGATGAGCGCGGTGGCGGCCTGGGGTTGCGCTTCGCCCGCGGCAAGCTCACGCGGGCGCTCGATGCCGGCGAGACGCTCGAGCCAGGCGTGGTGTCGCTCGATGAGCTCCGCCTCGTGCGCGGAAGCGTTGCGGTAGAGGAGCGGAATGTGGCGCGAGGGATTGATGTTCATCTCGCCGCGGATCTGGCGCACGCCGAGGATGAACGATTTGAGCCAACTGACTTCGCGCTCGGCGGTTTCATCGACGGGGAATTCGGCGGCCCGAGGATAGCGAGTCAACATCACCGTCGGACCGGCGCGGCCGGCAAGCGGCGCGATGCGTTGCCAGATCTCCTCCGTGATGAAAGGCATCAGGGGGTGCAGCGCACGCTGCAGCGCCTCGAGTACCTCGAGCAGCGTGCGGCGCGTACCGGCACGCGCCGCCGGCGAGGAGGAATCGGACTGCAGCACGGACTTGGTGAGCTCGAGGTACCAGTCGCAGAACTCGTACCAGGTGAACTCGTAAAGTGCCGCGGCGGCGTAGTCGAAGCGAAAATCGGCGAGGGCTTTTTCGGCCGTCTCGAGGGCGCGGCCGAAGCGCGAGCGGATCCAGCGGTCGGCGACCGAGAGCTCCACGACGCCGCGGGCGCCGTCGTCGCGAGACTCGCGCGCATCATCGCCGATGCTCAGGGTGACGAAGCGCGCGGCGTTCCACAGCTTGTTGCAGAAGTTGCGGTAGCCTGCGACACGTGCCAGATCGAAACGGATGTCCCGGCTCGGAGAGGCGAGGGCGGCGAAGGTGAAGCGCAGCGCGTCGGTACCGTGCGAGGCGATGCCGTCGGGATACTCCTTGCGGGTCGCCTTCTCGATTCTCGACTTCATCTGTGGCTGCATGAGGCCGCTGGTGCGCTTGGCGATGAGCGACTGGAGATCGATGCCGTCGAGGATGTCGAGCGGGTCGATGACGTTGCCCTTGGACTTCGACATCTTCTCGCCGTGCTCATCGCGGATGAGTCCATGGATGTAGACGTCCCGGAAAGGCACCTCACCCATGAACTTCAGGCCCATCATCATCATGCGCGCGACCCAGAAGAAAATGATGTCGAAACCGGTGAGCAGCACCGTGCTCGGATAGTACTTCCCGAGCACGGCGGTCTTCTGCGGCCAACCGAGGGTCGAGAACGGCCACAGCGCCGATGAAAACCAGGTATCGAGCACGTCCTCGTCCTGGCGCAATTCGACCTCGGCGCCGAGGTGGTGTTTGCTTCTTGCCTCCGCCTCGCTGCGAGCGACGTAGATGTTGCCGCGGCTGTCGTACCATGCCGGTATGCGATGGCCCCACCAGAGCTGGCGGCTGATGCACCAGTCCTTGATGTTGCGCATCCACTCGAAGTAGGTCTTGGACCAGCTCTCCGGCACGAAGCGCGTGCGGCCGCTTTCCACCGCGGCGATGGCCGGCGCGGCCAGCGGCGCGATCCGCACATACCACTGATCGGTGAGATAGGGCTCCAACACCGCGCCGCTGCGATCGCCGCGCGGCACCACGAGCTTGTGTTTCTCGGTCTTGCCGAGCAGGCCCGCCGCCTCGAGTTCCGCCAGCACGCGCTGGCGAGCCTCGAAGCGATCGAGGCCGCGGAAGCGCTGCGGCACGTTCTCATTGAGCGTGGCGCGCGGCGTCAGGATGTTGATCTGCTCGAGACCGTGGCGCAGCCCGATCTCGTAGTCGTTGAAGTCGTGCGCCGGAGTGATCTTCACGCAGCCGGAGCCGAAGGAGGCATCGACGTGCGCATCGGCAATCACGGGGATCGAGCGCTCGGCGAGCGGCAGTCGCAGGCGCCGGCCGACCAGGTGTCGGTACCGCTCATCGTCCGGATTCACGGCGACGGCGCTGTCTCCCAATATGGTTTCCGGGCGGGTGGTCGCGACCACCACGTGGCCGGAGCCGTCCTCGAGAGGATAGCGCAGGTGCCAGAGATGCCCTTCCTCCTCCTCACTCTGCACCTCGAGGTCCGAGAGCGCGGTGAGGAGCACCGGATCCCAGTTGACCAGTCGCTTGCCGCGATAGAGGAGGCCGTCCTCGTGCAAGCGCACGAACGCCTCCGTGACCGCGCGCGAGAGGCCCTCGTCCATCGTGAAGCGATCGCGCGACCAGTCCACGGAGTCGCCGAGCCGGCGCATCTGCCCCGCCATGATCCCGCCTGAGCGGGCCTTCCATTCCCACACGCGCTCGATGAAGGCCTCGCGTCCGAGATCCGCGCGACGCATCCCCTTCGCCTCGAGCTGGCGCTCGACCACCATCTGGGTGGCAATGCCGGCGTGATCGGTTCCCGGCTGCCAGAGCGTGTCGTCCCCCCGCATGCGGTGATAGCGGGTGAGAATGTCCATCAGCGTGTGGTTGAACGCGTGACCCATGTGCAGCGTGCCCGTCACGTTGGGCGGCGGAATCATGATGCAGAAGGGCGCGCCAGGGCCGCTGGGAGCGAACCAGCCGCGCGATTCCCACTGCTCGTAGATCCGCCGCTCGATATCGTGCGGCGCATACGCCTTGTCCATGCCGAGGTAGGGGCCCTGAGTGAATTGTCAGGGCATTATAGCGGCCAGTCCTTTGCTTTTCGGCGCGAAGCGCCGCTGCGTGGACGGGGTTCGCCGCGGGCGAACCCCGTTAGCCTTGCGCGTGGCGCATGGGAATGGTGCCCGGCTCGATGCCGAGCTCGCGATAGGCCTTGAAGCGCGCCCGCCCGGCCCGACGGCGCGCCTCATCTCCATCGACGATCTCGGCAACCCGGCGCGTCAGCTGCAGGAAAGGTGGCGGGTCGGATGCGAGATTCAGCACGAAGTCGAACTCCGCCGCGGGGAGGGAGCCGGCGCTGAGCAGCACCGGTGGTTTCCCGAAGGACTCAGACTCGCGACTGCGGGTTTCCGAGTTTTCCGCGCCTGAGTTGGAAGTCAGCCACTCGTGCGGCACGAAGCTGCCGTCGGCGAAGGTCCACAGCAGCTCATCGAGCGCTTGCAGCTCGGCGCGGTCGGTGTGCCAGATGAGCGCACGCTGTGAGGCGAGATAGGCTTTCTCCGCGAGCCGGCAGGCGAGCTTCAGGCGCGCCGAGCTCGCGGTGTCCTCGAGCACGTAGAAGTCGATGCGTGGATTAGCGGCGGAGGAGGCGGGCGGCGAGGAGTCGGCGCCGCTCGGGCCGGCAGTAGCTGAGATGCCGTCGCTGCCGGCCATGACTTGCGCCGTGGCGTCTCAGAGACGGGCGCGGTGGAGGAGGAAATCCGCGAGAAGCGCCGTCGGACGCCCGGTGCTGCCCTTCTGCGCACCGCTCTGATAGGCGGTGCCCGCTACGTCGAGGTGCGCCCATTTCATCCCCTGCGTGAATTTGCCGAGGAACGCGGCGGCCGTGATGGCGCCGCCGTCCCGCCCGCCGATGTTGGCGAAGTCCGCGAAATTGCTCTTGAGCTGCTCTGCGTACTCATCCGTCAGGGGCAGCGGCCAGGCGCGATCGTCGGCGCGCACGCCCGCTTCGACCAGTTCCGTGACCAGCGCTTCGTCATTGCCCATGGCGCCGGCGTGGTGATGTCCGAGCGCGACGACACAGGCGCCGGTGAGTGTCGCGATGTCCACCACCGCGGCAGGCTGGAAGCGGCGCGCGTAGTGCAGCGCATCGCAGAGAATCAACCGCCCTTCGGCATCGGTGTTGAGAATCTCCACGGTCTGCCCGGAGGCGCTGGTCGCGATGTCGCCGGGTTTCACCGCGTTACCGTCCGGCATGTTTTCGACCGCGGCGACCAGCCCCACCACGCGCAGCGGCAGATCGAGCGACGCGGCGAGCGTCAGCGAGGCGATCACCGCGGCCGCGCCGCTCATGTCGAATTTCATCTCGTCCATGGCCCCAGGGTCCTTGAGCGAGATACCGCCGGTGTCGAAAGTCACGCCCTTGCCGACCAGCACCACCGGCGGCGCTCCCGACCGGGCCGGGCGGCCCTTGCGGGCGCCGGTGCCACTGTGCTCGAGCACGATGAACCGGGGCGGCTGGGCGCTGCCCCGCGAGACCGCTAGCAGACAGCCCATCTTCTCCCGGCGGATGGCCGGCTCATCGAGCACCCGCACGCTTAGCGACCGATGGCGCTTGGCGAGTGCCCGGGCCTCTTCGGCAAGAAACAGGGGTGTGCAGAGGTTCGCCGGCAGATTCGCGAGGTCGCGTTGCACCTTGCAGGCCTCGGCGATCGCCGCACCATGCGCCAGGCCGCGGCTCACCTTTGCCGCCGCGCTTCTGGCTGCCGGACCGGCGAGGACCCGCTCCAGCGGGACCGGCTTCGGCTTCTTGCCGCTTTTGAGATCGTTGATGCGATAGAGGCCCGAGCCGGCGATTTCCGCCACCGCACGGCCGAAATAGTAGTCGTCGAGCTCCTGCGTAGCGGGTCGTTCGAGCGCAACTCCGACGCTTGCGATAGCGGTCTTCGCCAGCGCCGCGACCGCGGCGGACCAGGCTTTCCGCCATGCTTTGCGGCCGAAGCTCTTCTTCGCGCCGAGGCCCGTGAGCAGCACGCGCGTGGCGGTGAGACCCGGCAGATCGGCGATGAGGAGCGTCTCGGCCGTCTTGCCCGCGAAATCCCCCCGGGCCAGCAGCTTCTTCAGTCGCCCGCCGCAGGCGGTATCGACGGTCCGCCCCTCTTCGGTCAGCTCCCCCCCCTCGAAAATCCCTAGTACGAGGCAGTCCACGTCGAGGGCGACGACCCCCTTGCTCCAGGTCTCAAATCGCATCGCATATCCCCAGACCGGCTCAGCGCCGAAGATTTCTTGGCTCGCGGCGGCGAACCATTGAGGCGCACAACCGTCTGCTTTAACTTAGTTATTTTAGTGTAACCCACCGGACCGTCCGGCGGGAAAGTCACGGCAGGCCATCTTTTGGGAAAAATTCTCGGGCGCTACGTTCTGCGCGAAGTCATCACGGCCTGGATCGTGGTGATGGGCGTCGTGCTCATCATCCTGCTGGCTAATCAGGTGGCGGAGGTGCTCGAGAGGGCCGCCTCGAGCCAGTTTCCCCAGGGTGTGGTGCTCGAGCTCATCTACCTCGGGATGCTGCAGTATCTCAGCTTCCTCGTGCCGTTCGGCCTTCTGCTCGGCATCGTCCTCGCCCTCGGCAGGCTCTATCACGATAGCGAGCTCGCCGCGGCGCTCGCCTGCGGCGTCAGGCCCATGACGTTATACGGCCCGGTAATCGGCCTCGGGATCGTTCTGGCGATCGGACTTGCCGCGCTCACGCTCATCGTCGCCCCGGGCGCCACGGCGCAGGCGCTGACGATCCGCAACGCCGCCGTACGCGCCGGGCAGTTCGCGCCGTTGCAGCCCGGTACCTTCCGCGCTTTCGGTGGCGGCAGCGGAGTCGTGTATGCCGAGAAGGTCGATCCGGATGGAACGCTGCAGAACGTGTTCGTCGAGAGAAACCAGGGCCCGGTCGTGGAAGTGGCGGTCGCCCACCAGGCGTTGCACACCGTGGCTCCGGATGGCAATACTCAAACCATCGAACTGCTCGATGGCGAGCGCTTCGAGGGCGTGCCGGGCAGTCGACAGTTCCGCACCAGCAACTACACCGAGCTCAGCATTCCGGTGCACGTGCCGCCGGCCAATGGAGTGGTGACGGATCTCGATGCGCAACCGACGGCGGCGCTCCTGGCCTCCCCGGACCCTAAGCGGCAGGGGCAGTTTCAGTGGCGGCTCTCGATGCCGCTCATGTGCATCGTGCTGACGGTGCTCGCGGTGCCGCTGGCGCACCTGAAGCCGCGGCAGGGCCGCTACGCGCGCGTGTGGCTCGCCCCGGTGGTTTATGTCATCTATTGGAATCTGATCTCCGCCGGTCAGCAATGGATTGCCCACGGCGAGGTTCCCGTGGCGGTCGGCCTCTGGTGGACACACGCCGCGGTCCTGTTGCTTGCGGTTGCGGTGATCTTCGGGCCGCGTGCCGCGCAACGTCTTCGCTACCGGATGAGCGGTCCATGAGCGTGCTCGATCGCTACATCGTACGTACCGTCTTCGGCGCGGTCGTGCTCGTCATGGCGGTGCTGCTCGTCCTCGGCGGGCTGTTCCTCTTCATCAGTCAACAGGGCGACATCGGTGTGGGCCATTACACCGTCGCCGATGCCCTCTGGTACACCCTGCTCAACCTGCCGCAGCAGGCGTATCAGCTGCTGCCGATCACGGCTCTCATCGGCTCGGTGATCGGCTTCGGCCAGCTTGCGCGCGGCAGCGAGATCACCGTCATCCGCGCCACAGGCGTCTCGGTCACCCGTCTCGCCGGCACCGCGCTCATCGCCGCCGCCCTTCTCATCCTCATCGAGGGCGCGCTCGGCGAGTGGGCGCCCCAGCTTCAGGAGGCTGCGAACCAGCAGAAGGCCTTCAGCCAGTTCAACAGCATCGGCTTCGGCGGCGGCGCCGGCGCCTGGGTCCGTGACGGCGACCTGATTCTCAATGTCGCGAGGCAGTCGGGGTCGCGACAGTTTGCCGGCATGCAAGTGTTCGAGCTCTCAGCGCAGCACACGCTTCTTGCCATCGGTCACGCCGCGAACGCGACCGCCGTGGGTCATCACACCTGGATGCTAGGCGGCTACACCGAGTCGCGTTTCCTCTACGGGAGCGCGGAGGCACCGGCTGCGCAACCGGCCTGCGAGCAGCCTCCCGCGCAGTGCCGTCCGCCTCCCGTGGATCGGGTGACCGCCAGCGCCCCGAGCACGAAGGAGCTGCAATCGAACCTCACTGCGGGCTTCCTCGGCCTCGCGGTGCAGGATCCGGAGCAGTTGACGCTGAGCTCGCTCTGGCGGCTCATCGGGTACTTCCACGCCAACTCGCTCGATGCCAGGCAATACCTCTTCGCCTTCTGGTCGAAGATCGCGCGCACGGTGGCGATCGCCTTCTCGGTTCTGCTCGCGATTCCGTTCGTGCTCGGCTCGATGCGCTCGGCGGGAGCGGGCACGAGGACGATGCTGGCCCTCGTCATCGGCATCGGCTTCTTTCTGTTGCAGCGGCTGATCGAGAGCGGGACGATCGTTTTCAACCTCGATCCGGTGATCCTCGCCTGGTTGCCGACGGCGCTGCTCGCGACCGTGACTCTGCTGCTCCTGGCGCGAGCCCGGTAGGACTCACTTTGCGCGGTGAGCGCTGCGCTTCGCGCGTACTTTCTTGACCGGCAGGGGTTTCAGCAGGCCGTCGAGGGGTTGGAAGATCTCGGTGTAGCGATAGTCCGGGATTTCGTAGTCCCAGCCCTGCAGGCGCGAGTTGATCTGCCCGGCCTCGGCGTCGGCTGACTTGTCGGTTGCCTTCGCTGACACGTCGAGGTAGTCGTCGTTGGCCTCCTTGTAGCCGCTGACGTCGATCTCGAGGCCGTCGAAAGTCCGGAAGACTGCGTGCGAGAGCTCGGTGTCCCTCGGCGCAGCGGCGCTCTTGCGTACATCGGTGAGCGTGAGGCTCGAGAGAGCGCTGCCCATCGAGTCGGCGGCATCGGCGCCCGTCAGCTCGCGACCGCGCGGGATGCCGTGCACGGTGAAGTCGGCCTGAGCCTTCTTGTCGCGTGAAACGCTGAACCCGGCTCCCTGGGCCGGCTGCTCGACGATGCCGCTCAGGCGATTCTGGCCGATATCGAGGATGGTCGGGTCGAGCCAGAGCTTCGGGTCCGCATCGACGAGAATCAGCGGCTTCGCGAGCAGGCTCTGGGCGGAGTCGACGACCCGCACGTAACAGTCATTGCCGTCCATCGAGTTGCCGACGATGAGCGACCACGTCTTGCGGGGAGAGACGATATCGACGCGCGCGCCGCTGGCCTTCGGTGCTGTCAGATTCTGCACCCCGAGCACGCGGTAGTTGCGCGCGATGCTCGTCTTGCGCTCGACGGCCGAGAGCGAGCCGAGATCGAGCAGGAGCTTGCGCAGCTTGCCGGAATCGGCGGGGTAGCCGCGCCCGGCGACGACCCAGTCGGTGGCCTGCCGGTCGAGGGTGGTCTGCGTCCGGTCGGCCTTGGTGATGCGGATCTGAGTGACGTCGTTGAGCGAGCCTTCGAGCCCGGGCAGGACGGCAGTGCCCGCGATCGAGTCCCCACCCGCCTGGTTGCGGCTCGAGACCCAGGCGGCGAGCGCGATGATGACGATGCCGATGCCGAAAAGAACGCTGACGCGGCGTGCGGTCATGGGAGCTTGTCCTTGTCGTTCGGGGTGGCGGCCGGGCCGCGCCGGCGCAGCCCGGCCACGAGCAGCGCCAGCAGCGCGAACAGAGCCGGCATGACGATGATGTTGATCACCTTGAGCTCCGTGCCCAGCCGGTCGATGTTGCTGACCAGGCCCGCCTGCACGGCGCGCAGACGCTTGCGGATCTCGAGCTTCTCCGCCTCGAAGTGCTCGATTTCCAGCTGCTCTCCGGGCGTTAGGATGAGCGCCGACTTGTCGTTGCGTTTCGATTGCAGCAGCGTCAGTTGCTGCTCGGTTTGCTGCAGCTCCTGCTGCAGTTGCTCCTCCTGGACGTGGAAGCGCGCGTCCGCCTGCCGCTGCAGGGCCTCGACGCGCAGGAACGGGCGGGTGAAGCCGGCGCGCCCGCGGACGCTGATGAGGTCGGAGCTGCCGGCAAGGTTATCGAGAGCGTTGAGCACCAGATCGCCATTGCTCGCCCAGGCCTGGGCGATCGGCTGGCCGAATAGTTCCTCCTCGTGCACCCACAGATAGTTGGACAGCAGGTCGGTGTCGGCGAAGACGACCAGGTTCAACGGCTTGGTCGACGCCTGCAGATCCCGCTGGCCGGCGGGCAAGGTCACGCCCTTGGGTGGACCCTCGGGGAAGGCGGTCTTCACCATGCCGGTAATCCGGGCGCCAAGGGTGTAGCGCTGACCGGTGGGCTTGAAGCCGTCCAACAGCGTGGCGGGATTGGGCAGCATCGCGAACCGCTGCGCCGGCATCGGCTCCGAATCGGTGCTCGAGCGAATGAGCGGCTCGAATTTGACCGCCGCGCCTTTGATCGGAGTCAGGTAGCCGGCGGTCTCGACGTTGACGTTGGAAAGCCCCGAGGTGATGACATCGCTCTGCGAGAGCGAGGATTTGTCGAGACCGAGAATTCCGAGGTGCTCGACCGGCGGCTCGCCCTCGCGCATGGCGACGGTGAGCGCGTGCCCGCGGTCGGCCACCACTTCATTGGGATTGAAGTCCACGCCCCACGCCGCGAGGAGCCTGCCGATGTGCGAGGCGCGATCGGCGCCCATCGACTGCAGCGGGTTGCCCGCCGACTGGTCCGTTTCCGCATCCGGATCGACGAACGCGAGAATGTGGCCACCGCGCAGCGCGTACTGGTCGATCGCGAACTGCGTGGCGGGTGAGAGGTTCTTCGGGTCGACGAGCACAAGCACGCGCACGTTCGGACCGATGGAGGTCGCGGTCGGCTGCAACGGTTGCAGGTCGAAGAGCTGCTCGGCCTGCTGATAGACCAGCCAGGGTTGGCGCATCTGACCGGTCTGCGGGTCGTAGCCACCCGTCATGGGCAGTGTCGAGAGCCAGGCGACCACGGGTTTGGTCGGATGCGCGAGCTGGTAGATGAGCTTCGCGACGTCGTACTCGAGGAAGCGCTGCTTCTCAGGGTCGAAGAAGGGGATGGCCTGCTGACCGTTGGTGGAGTTGGTTCCGGCGAGCCCGAAGTAGAACTTGCTGCCGGCCTCGTTGATGGCCGTGCCGGTGACGCCGAGCTCCGCGGCGCGGTCCTCCGCCACCGAGAACGGCTTCGGGTCGATGACGTGCAGGTGGATCATGCCGTCGGAGCGCTGCGCCAGCTCCTCGAGGAAGTCGTGCACGCGCTGGCCGTAGGGTTGAATCTGCGGCAGGGATTCCGCGTCCCGGGCCGAGTAGAAGAAGTAGAGGTCGATCGGCTCCTTGATGCTCTGGAGGATCCGGTCGGTTCCGGGTGAGATGGTGTAGAGGCGGTTCTGGGTGAGATCGAGCTGCCAGCCCGCGAGCGAGTAGTTGAAGAGGATGGTGAGGCCGATGAAGGTGAGCGCGAGCGCGAGAACCGCGCCCCAGCCGAGTGTCGAGCGTTTCGTCATGGGGCGCTCCTAGTCCGCCTTGCGCAGGTCGAGGACGACCGTGGTGGTGAAGAGGAAAAAGCCGATTAGCATCGCGAAATAAAGAAGATCGCGCGCCTCGAGCACGCCCCGGGAGATCGACTGGAAGTGGGCAAGGAAGGAGAGCGAGGCGATGGCCTCGACGAGCGCCTGCGGCGCCCAGCTCTGGAAGGCGTTGGTCACCATCGGATATCCGGCGAGGAGAAACGCGAAGCAGACGGCGACGCCGAGGATGAAGGCCACGACCTGATTGCGGGTGAGGGCGGACATGCACGAACCGACCGCGAGAAAGCCGCCGGCGAGGAGCAGACTTCCGAGGTAGCCCGCGACGATCGTGCCGTTGTCGGGTCTGCCGAGATAGTTGACGGTGATCCAGATCGGGAAGGTGAGTGCGAGGGCGAGCGCGGTGAAGAGCCATGCCGCGAAATACTTGCCGAGAACGGCCTCCCAGACCTTCACCGGCTGGGTCATCAGCAGCTCGATGCTGCCGGACTTGCGCTCCTCCGCCCAGAGCTTCATGGAGATCGCCGGAATGAGGAAGAGATAGAGCCACGGATGGAACGCGAAAAACGGCTCGAGGTCCGCCTGGCCGCGCTCGTAGAAGCCGCCCAGATAGAACGTGAAGGCGTTGGCCAGCACGAGGAAGATCAGGATGAAGACATAGGCGAGCGGTGTCGCGAAATAGCTCGCGAGCTCGCGGCGCAGAATGATGCCCACGTTGCGCATGGCGCCCTCGGTTGGTCGGTTAAGCGGTGATGGAGCGGAAGACTTCGTCGAGTCGTCCGGATTCGAGATGCAGCTCCTTGAGCGCGAGCCCCTGGCTGCTCGCCACCTCCGAGACGGCCGCGAGAATCGCGGCACCGGAGCGCGGCAGCGCCGTCAGGCGCGCTTCGCGCTCGCTCACCTCTACATCCGCCACCGAGGGGAGCGCCGCCACCGCGGCGCGGGCCGCGGCGAGCTGCTCCGGCCGCTCGAGCTGCAGCGATACCGCATTGTAGTAGCGCGAGCGGGCCGCGAGCTTGAGCGGCGTGTCGTCCGCGACGATCCGTCCGCGGGCGATGATGATCGCGCGGTTGCAGACCGCGTCGACCTCCTCGAGAATGTGGGTGGAGATCACGATGATCTTGTCGCGCGCGATCTCGTTGATCAGGCGGCGGACCTCGAACTTCTGGTTGGGATCCAGCCCATCGGTGGGCTCATCGAGGACGAGGACGGGCGGGTCGTGAATGAGCGCCTGAGCGAGGCCCACCCGCCGACGAAAGCCCTTCGACAGAGTCTCGATCGACTGCTCGAGCACCGAGGCGATCTGCAACCGCTCGATGACATAGTCGAGACGGGCGCGCCGGCGTGTGCCTTCGAGGCGCCGCAGATCGGCGATGAACTCGAGGAAGCGGCGCACGCGCATCTCGCCGTAGCCCGGTGCACCTTCGGGCAGGTAGCCCAGCTGTTGCTTGGCGGCGAGCGGCTCGGTCTCGACGTCGTGGCCGCAAATGCTCGCCTTGCCCGCGGTCGGTGTAACGAAGCCCGCCAGCATGCGCATGGTGGTCGTCTTGCCCGCTCCGTTGGGTCCGAGAAATCCGAGCACCTCGCCCGGACCGACTTGGAAAGTGACGTCCTCCACGGCCGTCACCGACTCATAGTGCTTGCTCAGATGCTCGGTCTTTATCATGCGATCGGGAACCTCCGAGGCTGCGATAGATAGCCGCAATCGTAGAAAGTTCCGCTCATGAGGGCCGCCATCCGCCGCCGTCGGGACGCATCCGCCAGTAGAGCATCATGACCGCGCCACCGAGCATGCCGCCGAGATGCGCGAAATGCGCGATGCTGCCCTCTCTGCCGGTGACCCCGAAGAAGAGTTCGAGCACCGCGTAGCCTGCGACGAAGAGCCACGCGGGCACGGGAATCACGAAATAAAGCAGGAGCCGCACGCGCGGGAAGAGCATCGCGAAGGCGAGCAGAATGCCGAAAATGCCGCCCGAGGCGCCGATGGTGGGCTCGCCGGCCCCGGTGGCGTACTCGACCGCAAGCTGCGTGCAGCCGGCGGCAATGAGGCAGACGAAATAATACGCGAGGAAGCGACGTCCGCCCCAGTAGTTCTCCAACGCGGGACCGAACACGTAGAGCGCGAACATGTTGAAGAAGATGTGCCAGATGGTCGTGGGGTCGTGGAGAAAGGCATAAGTCACGAGCTGCCAGGGACGAAAGAGCCCCTCCGGCGTTGCGAGCGGCCAGAGCGCGAAGTGCTTCGCCATGGGCACCCACGCCATCTTCTCGATGAGCCACACGAGGACATTGATGAGAATGATGGCCCGCGTGGTGGGGGTGAGCTTCGGGAACATCCGCGCAGTCTACGCGCCGATCCGGCGCTGTAGAAACACCAGGTCGAGCCACCGGTCGAACTTGCGCCCGACCTCGCGCAGGCATCCCGCCTGATGGAAGCCGAGCCGCTCGTGAAAGCGGATCGAAGGGGCATTCGCGGCATCGACCGCGGCGATCATCATGTGCTTACCGAGCACCGCGGCGCGGGGAAAGAGGGCCTCGAGCAGCTTGCTGCCGATGCCGCCGCCGCGGCAGTCGGAGCGCACGGGCACGGAAGAGAAAGCCGCGGTCGATGTCGCGATCACCCCGTTGTAGATCGAGACGAGAGCGGCGAGATCGGCTTCGGTGGCATCGCGCAGCTCCATTGTGCGGCGGCTAGCGCGAGGGTGGGAGTTGACTGCCGAGGCGCTCGGCCGCCGCCTTGAGGGCGGGCAGTTCCTTCTCGAGCAGCTCCCGCCGCGAGATTCGCGAGGCCTGGATACTCACGTTCATGGCTGCCACCGTGGCGCCGATGACATTCCTCACCGGCACGGCGATCGATCGCAACCCGACCTCGAGCTCCTGGTCGTTGATGGCGAAGCCATCGGCGCGCGCCTGAGTCAGGATCTCCTCGAGCCGCCGGCGCGAGGTCACCGTGAAGCGGGTGTGCGCCACGAGCTCGAATTTCGACAGCTCCTGCGTCGCCTGCTCGGCCGGCAGGCTGGCGAGGAGCACCCGCCCGAGCGCGGTGCAGTAGGCCGAAAGACGGCTGCCGACGCTCAGCGTGACGGCCATGATGCGCCGGGTCGCCGCTCGTGCCACGCACACCACCGCGCCATCATCGAGCACGGCGACCGATGTGGCCTCCCCCAACTGCTCACTCAGCTCCTCGAGCACCGCTTGCGCGGCGAGGGGAATGGGCGCCGTCGAGAGATACGCGTACCCGAGATTGAGGATTCTCGGCTGCAGGCGGTAGGTGCGCCCGTCGGTCTCGGCGTAGCCGAGCTCCCGCAGCGTGTAGAGGCAGCGGCGCACCACCGCACGCGTGAGGCCGGTCGCGCGGCTGACGTCGGCGATGGTCAGGCGCCGGTCGACGCCGGAGAAGGCGCGGATGACATGCAGTCCGCGCGCGAGCGAGGTCATGAAGTCAGGATCGCCGCCGCGGTAGAGCGTCGCGCGTGGGTCACGCGCGGCATCGGGAGGCGCTTTCGATTGCAACGGGGACCGCATGCGCGACACGCAGCTACAATACGATAATCGTACCCGCTGTGCGGCGGCATGTCACCCGACAGCGCTCCCCCGCAGGCGACCTGTCAAAATGTGTTTCCCCAACGGCGGCAGCAGGCGCGGGCGCAACTCGGAAACATGAAAATCGCGGTTCTTTTCGGTGGCACGAGCGAGGAGCGGGACGTGTCGATCGCGAGCGCCGCGCAGGTGATCCCGGCCCTGCGCAGCCTCGGGCACGAGGTGGTGGCGGTCGATACGGCGAGCGGCAGACTCTCCGGGCCGGCCGAGCAAGGGCTGCTTGCGAGCGGCGTCGGGCCGGAGCCGCCCTCGGGCGCGGCACTCGCGGGAATGAAGCAGGGCGCGCTCGTGCTCGCTGCGGAGACCGCCGACATGCGCGGTGTCGATGTGGTGTTTCTCGCGCTGCACGGTGGGGCGGGAGAGGACGGCCGCATTCAGGCGGTGCTCGATCTCGCGGGCCTGCCCTACACCGGCAGCAATCACATCGCGAGCGCGACCGCCATGGACAAGGATCTTTCGAAGCGGCTCTTTCGCGCCGCGGGAGTTCTGACCGCGGAGTGGAGGATGGCGCCGGTCACCGCGGCGGAAATCGCGGCCACGCTCGGTTGGCCGGTCGTGGTGAAACCCAACAAGCAGGGCTCGACCGTGGGGCTGAGCGTCGTGCGCGCCCCGCAGGCGCTGCCGGCGGCTCTGGCACTCGCGCAGCGCTTCGACGACGAGGTCATGGTGGAGCGCTTCATACCCGGGCGCGAGTTGACGGTCGGCGTGCTGGAGGGGCGGGCTTTGCCGGTCGGTGAGATCATTGCGCCGGGAGAAGTGTTCGACTATCAGGCGAAATACCAGGCAGGGGGTGCGCGCGAGATCTTTCCCGCCGACCTTCCTCCTGAGACCACCGCGCGCGCTCAGGAGCTCGCCGTGCGCGCGCATCGCGCTCTGAAGCTCGGCTCCTACAGCCGGATCGACTTCAGGATGGATGCGCAGGCGGGGATCTGGTGTCTCGAAGCCAACTCGCTCCCCGGCATGACGGCGGCGAGCCTGCTGCCCCAGGCGGCGAGAGCCGCGGGCATCGATTTCTCCGAGCTCGTCGAGCGGATCTGCAAGGCGGCGCTTCGCTAGTCGGCTTGAACTCGCCCGCGGCGCTTCGAGCAGCCAGCCCACTTACTGCGTTTGATCCTGCGGCCGTTTGCCGCGGTATCTGCCCCCAGCCCGTGACCGCGATGAGCAGCGCCTCCCGGCCGCCGTGGCAGACATGCAGCCGATAGCGCGAGATCTGCAGCAGCCGTGCAAGGCTGTCCGCCGCATCACGGGTGTCGTCGGTGATGAGCACCGAGCATCGGGGCTCCCCGACATGCGAGCGCGTGGCGAGCTGCGTGTCCAAGCGCGCACCGTGATGCAGCACGGCGAGGGTGGGTAGATGGATGGTGAAGCTGCTGCCCAGCCCGAGCCCCGGGCTCGGACCTGCCTGCCCTTGAGCTCGTTGCGAGGCAGCATGCGCTCGAGGTCTCGGAATGCCCGCGACGGTCTACCTGCCACTGAGCCCCGAAGAATGAACGCCGGCGCCCGCGGGATGCCGGTGGTGCAGGGAACGGATCTGCGCAAGAGCACTCGTCGGACCCGACGGAGCGGGCAAGACAACGCTCATCCGCCTGCTCGCGGGTCTGATGACGGCCGACTGCGGCACACTGCGGGTCCTCGGCATCGATCCGGCGCATGATCTCATGGCGGGGAAGGCGTTGCCGTCGATGCTCGTCGGCATCGTGCAGGCATCGGGTGTGCCGCTGGTGGCACAGCGCGGGTTCCGCCTTCCCGTTCAGGGGTCGTTCCTGACGCTCTACGCGGGTCTGGTACTGTTCGTGCTGGCCGCCGTGGGTATCGGTCTGGTCGATTCCGCGCTCACCTATACGATGCCGCAGGCGATGTTGTTCTCCTTCGTGCTGATCATGCCGTTCGCGCGGCTCCCCGGGCTGACTACCCCGCTGCGCAACATGCCGCCGTCTCTGCAATACTTCACGGCCATCGACCCGCTGCGCTATGCGATTGAGATCACGCAGTGGGTGTATCTGGAAGGAGCGGGGATCAACATCCTGCTGCCAGATCTGTGGCCGCTGACGGCGATATCCCTCCTCACCCTGGCGGCCGCGGCGTGGATGTTTCGGCACCGGCTACAGTAACGGCAGCAACACCAGTAAACCATGACAACACGAACACTGCGCTCCCTGGCGCTCGCCTCACTCGGCTGTACGCTCGCCGGCTGCGCGGTCGGCCCGAATTTCGTCAAGCCCAAGCCCAACGTGCCGGCGCAATGGTCGGCGACCGCGGTCGCCAACGGCAGCGAAGGCGCTGCGCACGCGACCTCCGCGCCCGCGCAGACCATCGCCTGGTGGTCGAGCTTCGATGATCCGAGGCTAAGCTCGCTGGTCGAGCAGTCGGCAGCGCAGAATCTCGACATCAAGCAGGCGGTGCTGCGGATCCGGGAGGCGCAGGCGCAGGCCGCGGTCGTGGCCGGGGGGCTCTGGCCGAGCCTGTCGGCCAATACCTCGTGGTCGCGCGAGCGGCTGAGCACCAACACGCCGAACGGCGCTATCTTCGGGCTGCATTTCCCGGGGCTGCCCCCGACCCTGGTCAATCCCTTCAACGAGTATCAGCTCGGCCTCGGCGCCTCCTGGACGCTCGATCTTTTCGGAACCGCACGCCGCTCGATCGAGGCCGCCAACGCCGAGATGCAGGCGGCCGTCGAAGGCGAGCACGCGGCGCTGCTTTCGATGGTGAGCGATGTCGCGGCGACCTACATCGATCTGCGCGGCGCGCAGCTGCAGCGCGCGATCCTCGAACGCAGCCTCGCGACGCAACGCGATCTGCTGCAGCTCACACGCGACCGGCGCAACGCCGGACTGACCTCGGATCTGGATGTCGAGAACGCCACGGCGGAAGTCGGCACGACCGAGGCCCAGGTGCCGCTCGCCGATCGGCAGATCACGGTCGACATCAACCAGCTGAGTCAGCTCATGGCGAAGCCGCCGGAGGCGCTGCGCGCCGAGCTCGGGACGGCGCAGCGGGTCCCCCCCGCCCCGCCGGTCGTACCGATCGGTCTGCCTTCGGATCTGGCGCGCCGGCGACCGGACATCCGCGAGGCGGAGGCCAACTTGCACGCCGCCACGGCGGAAATCGGTGTCGCGGTTTCCAACTACTTCCCGCAGTTGACGCTCACGGCCGCGGGCGGCTACCAGTCGGAGGGACTCTCCGCGCTCATCGAGACGGCGAGTCGTTTCGCGACGCTGGGCCCGGCGATCGAGTTACCGATCTTCGAGGGCGGGCGCCTGCGGACGAGGGTACGTCTGCAGCGGCTCAAGGCCAAGGAAGCCGCCGTGGTCTACGCGCAGACCGTGCTCACCGCGTTGAATCAGGTCGAGGATGCGCTCGCCGCCTACGGCTCGGATCAGTCGCGACGCGCATCGCTGCAGATGGCGGTGACGGCGAGCCGCGAGGCCCGCCTGCTCGCTCGCCAGCGCTATCAGAGCGGGGTCGCAAGCTTCATCGACGTTCTCGATGCCGAGCGCACCGAGGAGCAGAACGCGCTTGCGCTCGCGCAGGCGAACACGGCCGTTTCCGCCGACCTCGTGCAGCTGTATCGGGCGCTCGGCGGAGGTTGGCAGAGTGCACCTGTTCCATTGGCGCAACAGGGCCGCGCTCGCGCGATGCGCATGCGATGACTCGCGGGCCGCCGCGGGGTATAACAATCTTTACGTCCCGTAGCGCAGCAGGTGCGAGCTCATGGCCGGCCAACCTTTTGAAGTCATCAGTCAGCATCGCTGCTTCGGCGGCACGGTAGGCTTCTATCGCCATGAGGCGGCGAGCACGGGCTGCGCCATGCGCTTCGCGGTGTTCACGCCCGCGCAGGCCAAATCAGGGCGGGTGCCCGTGCTCTACTATCTCGCGGGTCTCACCTGCACGGAGGAGACCTTCATGATCAAAGCGGCGGCGCAACGCGTGGCCGCGGAGCTCGGGCTGATGCTCGTGGCCCCCGATACGAGCCCGCGTGGCGTCAAGCTGCCCGGCGACAGCGACTCCTGGGACTTCGGCGTGGGTGCGGGGTTCTACCTCGATGCCACCGTCGAGCCGTGGTCGCATCACTATCGTATGTATCGCTACCTCACGCAGGAGCTGCGCGCGCTCATCGAGGGACAGTTCCCGGCGCAGGCGGAGCGCACGGGTATTTTCGGGCACTCGATGGGCGGACACGGGGCGCTCACCATCGCGCTTCGCAATCCGGACCGGTACCGCTCGGTTTCAGCATTCGCGCCGATCAGCGCGCCGCGCCGCTGTCCCTGGGGGCAGAAAGCATTCAGCGCCTATCTCGGGGCGGATGGCGGGCAGTGGTCGGATTATGACGCCTCGGAGCTTGCCGCCCGGGTGACCGATGGGCCGCGAAGGCCGCCGATCCTCGTGGATCAGGGCCTGGCGGATCAGTTTCTGGAGTCGCAGCTTCATCCGCATTTTCTCGAGGAGGCCTGCGGAAAGTCGGGGATCCGGCTGACCGTGAGGCGGCACGAGGGATATGACCACAGCTATTACTTCGTCTCCAGCTTCATGGAAGATCACCTGAAACACCACGCCCGGCAGCTCGGGGCTTGAGCAACCGTCTCGGAAATCGAACGCTCCGGGCGCGCTCCCGTCGGAATTGGAGGCCTCCCGGGCAGGAGGGCAGCGCCCGACGTATACTTTGGGCGTGAATGCATTGGTTTCCGAGTACGGAGAGGCGGTTCGGCGGATCGTGGGGGAGCTCAAGGGGCGGCCCGGACCGCTGGTCGAGGTCCTGCACGCGATTCAGGCGGAGCTCGGGTACGTGCCGGCGGCGGCGGTGCCGCTCGTCGCGGAGGGCCTGAACCTCTCGCGCGCGGAGGTTCACGGCGTCATCTCCTTCTATCACTACTTTCGCAGCACGTCCCCAGGGGCCCACATCGTGAGCGTCTGCCGAGCGGAATCTTGCCAGGCGATGGGGGGCGAGGCGCTCGCCGCCCACGCGCAGCGTCGCCTCGGAGTAGACTTCCATCAGACGACGCCTGACGGGCGTTTCTCGCTCGAGCCGGTCTACTGCCTGGGTAATTGCGCTTGCTCGCCGGCGGTGATGATTGATGGCCGGCTGCATGGCAGGGTGACGCCGGAGCGCTTCGACGCGCTGCTCTCGGACGCCGACCCCAAGAGGTGACCGGCCCGCATGACTTTCACCGTCTTTGTTCCCCGTGATGCCGGTGCCCTCTCGCTTGGCGCCGGCGGGGTCGCGCACGCCATCGCGCGCGAGGCGGCCGCGCGGGATATCGAGTTGCAGCTCATCCGTAACGGCTCGCGCGGGGCCTACTGGCTCGAGCCGTTGGTCGAGGTCGCGACGGCGCGCGGTCGGTTCGCCTATGGACCCGTCGCTGCGCGCGACGTGCCGGGCCTCTTCGACGCCGATTTTCTCACTGGCGCCCCGCACGCACTTTCGCTGGGGCTCACCGACGCCATTCCGTGGCTGGCGAGCCAACAGCGCTTGACCTTCGAGCGCGTCGGGATCGTCGACCCGGCGAGCGTGGCGGACTACGTGGTTCACGGCGGCTATCAGGGGCTGCGGCGCGTGCTCGCGATGAGCCCCGAGGCCACCGTGCAGATGATCATCGGCTCCGGGTTGCGCGGGCGGGGCGGGGCGGCCTTTCCGACCGGCATCAAGTGGAAGACGGTGCTCGAGCAGCCTGCCGGTCAGAAGTACGTCACGTGCAATGCCGACGAGGGTGACTCGGGCACATTCTCCGACCGCATGCTGATGGAGGGCGATCCGCTCAGCCTCATCGAGGGCATGACCATCGCGGCGGTCGCGGTCGGGGCCACTCAGGGCTACATCTATCTGCGCGCGGAGTATCCGCACGCGCACCGGGCACTGAATGAGGCGATTGCGGCCGCTTACCAGGCGCGCTATCTCGGCGTCGACCTCATGGGCAGCGGCAAGCGCTTCGACCTCGAGGTCCGCCTGGGCGCAGGCGCCTACATCTGCGGCGAGGAGACCTCCATGCTCGAGAGCCTGGAGGGTAAGCGGGGCGAGGTGCGGGTGCGGCCGCCGCTGCCGGCGATCAAGGGGCTGTTCGGCCGACCGACGATCGTCAACAACGTGGTCACGCTGGCGACGGTGCCGACGATCCTGCACCGGGGCGCCGAGCACTACGCCGGTTATGGAATGGGCAAATCGCGCGGCACATTGCCGATCCAGCTTGCCGGGAACATCAAGCGAGCGGGGCTCGTCGAACGGGCGTTCGGCCTGACTTTGCGCGAGCTGCTCTATGAGTATGGTGGCGGCTCGGCCTCCGGCCGAGCGCTGCGGGCGGTGCAGGTCGGTGGGCCACTTGGCGCCTACATCCCCGCCTCGCAGTTTGACACGCTGATCGATTACGAGGCGCTCGGCGGCATCGGAGCGCTGCTCGGCCACGGTGGCATCGTCGCTTTCGACGACACCGTCGATATGGCGCGGATGGCGCGCTACGCGCTCGAGTTCTGCGCGATCGAGTCCTGCGGCAAGTGCACGCCCTGCCGGATAGGCTCGACGCGGGGCGTGGAGGTCATCGACCGGATCATCGAGGGGCATGAGAGCGAAGGCAACGTGCGCAAGCTCGAGGAGCTCTGCGAGCTCATGGTGCAAGGGTCGCTGTGCGGTCTCGGGGGCATGGCTCCCTTCCCCGTGCAGAGCGCGTTGCGGCATTTCCGCGGCGACTTCACCGCAAGGGTTCGGCATTGAGCCGGACATTCTTCCCGGCGCGCAGCGCCGCTACACGTGCGGGGTTCGCCGGGCGAGCTCCGTTGGTCCGGCGCGCAGCGCCTGAAGAGAGTTAATCATGTTTGCGATCGACTATGAGGATCTCGGCACTCCGGCGCCCGTCGAGGCGGGCGCGGCCGTGGCGGTGGAGATCGACGGCGAATCCATCACCGTGCCGGCCGGCACTTCCATCATGCGCGCCGCCGCGCTCGCGCAGGCGCGGGTGCCGAAGCTCTGTGCCACCGACACGCTGCAGGCTTTCGGCTCCTGTCGCATGTGCCTGGTCGAGATCGAGGGACGCAAAGGCTACCCCGCATCCTGCACCACGACGGTCGCTCCCGGAATGAAGATCCGCACCCGCTCGGAGAAGCTCACGGCGCTGCGCCGCGGGGTGTTGGATCTCTACCTGTCCGAGCATCCGCTCGATCCGACCGGCGCGCGTTGCGAGCTCAAGGACGTGGCCGAGATGGTCGGCCTCACGCAGACCTCCTACGAGCCGGGTCCCCTGCGCGAGCCGGTGCCGCGCGACGAGAGCAATCCCTATTTCGTCTTCGACGCCGAGCAGTGCATCGTCTGCTCGCGCTGCGTGCGCGCCTGTGACGAGGTGCAGGGCACCTTCGCCCTGACCGTGCAGGGGCGGGGCCTCGCCTCGAAGATCGCGGCCAGCCAGGATCAGCCGTTTCTCGAGTCCGAGTGCGTCTCCTGCGGCGCCTGTGTCGAGGCCTGTCCGACCACGGCGCTCATGGAGAAGTCCGTCATGCGGCTCGGTCAGCCGGAGCGCGCCGTCACCACGACCTGTGCCTACTGCGGCGTGGGCTGCAGCTTCGAGGCGGAGGTGCGGGGCAAAGGTGCGGCCACCGAGGTCGTGCGCATGGTCCCGAATCGCGACGGTGATGCGAACCACGGGCATGCGTGCGTGAAGGGCCGCTTCGCCTACGGCTATGCAACGCATGTCGACCGGATCCTAAAGCCCATGATCCGCAAGAGCATCCGCGATGAGTGGCGCGAGGTCTCGTGGGAGGAGGCGATCGGCTACGCGGCGAGCGAGATCCGGCGCATCCAGGCGAAGTACGGCCGCGACTCGGTCGGCGGCATCACCTCCTCGCGCTGCACCAACGAGGAGACCTTCCTCGTGCAGAAGATGGTGCGCGCCGCCTTCGGCAACAATAACGTCGATACCTGCGCCCGTGTCTGTCATTCCCCGACGGGCTACGGCCTGAAGAGCACGATCGGCGAGTCGGCCGGCACCCAAGCCTTCACCTCGGTGGCGCAGGCGGACGTCATCATGGTGGTCGGCGCCAACCCGACGGACGGTCACCCGGTGTTCGCATCGCAGATGAAGCAGCGCCTGCGTCAGGGCGCGAAGCTGATCGTCGTCGACCCGCGCGCGATCGGTCTCGTGCGCAGCCCGCATATCGCGGCGGACGTGCACCTGCAGGTGACACCCGGCACCAACGTGGCGATATTGAACACCCTCGCGCACGTCATCGTGACGGAGGGCCTGACGAAGGACGACTACGTCGCCGAGCGCTGCGAGGCGCCCTCTTACCAGCTCTGGAAGGAGCTCGTCGCCGCGAAGCGCAACTCGCCGGAGGCGATGGAGGCGATCACCGGAGTGCCCGCCGGCCTCGTGCGTCGCGCCGCCCGGTTGTACGCGGCAGGTCCCAACAGCGCGATCTACTACGGCCTCGGCGTGACCGAGCACAGCCAGGGCTCGACCGCCGTCATGGGGCTGGCCAATCTCGCCATGGCCACCGGCAATCTCGGGCGCGAGGGCGTCGGCGTCAGTCCGCTGCGCGGCCAAAACAACGTCCAGGGCTCCTGCGACATGGGCTCTTTCCCGCACGAGTTCAGCGCCTATCGACACGTCTCGGACCCGGTCGTGCGCGGTCTTTTCGAGCAGGCGTGGGGTGTCGGCCTGCAGCCGGAGCCCGGCCTGCGGATCTCCAACATGTTCGAGGCGGCGCTCGATGGCACCTTCCGCGCCATGTACGTGCAGGGAGAGGACTTCGTGCAGTCCGATCCCAACACTCACCACGTCACGCGCGCCATGGAGGCGCTCGAGTGCGTGATCCTGCAGGATCTCTTCCTCAACGAGACCTCGAAATTCGCGCACATCTTCCTGCCGGGCTCCTCGTTCCTCGAGAAGGACGGCACCTTCACCAATGCGGAGCGGCGCATCTCGCGCGTGCGCAAGATCATGCCGCCCAAGGCCGGGTACGAGGACTGGCAAGTCACGATGCTGCTGTCGGAGGCGCTCGGGTACCCGATGAGCTATCGCCATCCGTCCGAGATCATGGAGGAGATCGCGCGATTGACGCCGACGTTCGCGGGCGTGACCTACGAGAAGCTCGATCGCCTGGGCAGCGTCCAATGGCCGTGCAACGATGCCGCGCCCGAGGGCACGCCGACCATGCACATGCATCAGTTCGTGCGCGGCAAAGGCAAATTCTGTCTCACCGAGTACGTGCCGACGAGCGAGCGCTCGACCAGCCGCTTCCCGCTCATCCTCACGACCGGCCGCGTGCTGACCCAATACAACGTCGGCGCCCAGACCCGTCGCACGGAAAATGTGGTGTGGCACGCGGAGGACCTGCTCGAGATCCACCCCCACGATGCGGAAGTCCGCGGCATCAGCGATGGCGACTGGCTGGGACTCACCAGCCGGGCGGGAGAGACCGTGCTGCGCGCCAAGGTCACCGAGCGGATCGCCGCCGGCGTCGTCTACACCACCTTCCATTTCCCCGAGACCAATGCGAACTTGGTCACGACGGAGAACTCCGACTGGGCGACCAACTGTCCGGAGTACAAAGTGACCGCGGTGGAAGTGGTGTTGGTCAATCAGAAGGATGCCTGGCGCAAGCGAACCGCCGAGGAGCGGGCGCTGCCGCGTCCCGCGCGCCGGCGGAGCCGCGATCCGTCGCCCGCCTGAGCGGGCGGGGCGACGTGCAGCCGGTTGCGGTGGAGCTTGCCGTAGAGCGCTGGCGCCGCGGCACGGTCACGCGGGAGCGGGATCTGGTCGCCGAGGAGATGCCGGTCGCGCTCGTCTACCACGGTGTGCCGCACGTGGTGATGCTCGCGACTCCCGCGGACCTCGAGGACTACGCGGTCGGATTCACGCTGACCGAGGAGCTCGTCGCCCACCCGCGCGAGATCCGGGGGGTGGAGGTCGCGTATGGGGAAGAGGCCGCCGAAGTCAGAATCACCGTCGCCTGGGAACGCTTTTCGGCTCTGCTCGATCGTCGGCGCACCCTGACAGGACGCACCGGTTGCGGTCTTTGCGGCGAGGAAACCCTCGAGCAGGCCGTTCGCGAGGTCAAACCGGTCGGCTCGGGCGCACGCTTGAGCAGTGCGCAGCTCCACGAGGCCATCGCGCAGCTGGGTCAGCTGCAGCCGATCAACGCCCGCACCGGCAGCGTGCATGCGGCGGCATGGGTGCTGCCCGGCGAAGGTATTCAGCTCGTTCGCGAGGACGTCGGGCGCCACAATGCGCTCGATAAGGCGATCGGGGCTCTGGTGCGCTCAGGGGTGGATCCGGCAGGCGGGGCGCTGCTCCTCACCAGCCGGGCGAGCTTCGAGATGGTGCAGAAGAGCGCCGCGGCGGGTGTGGCATTCGTCGCGGCTTTTTCGGCGCCGACCGCCTTCGCGGTGCGCCTCGCGGAGCGCGCCGGCATCACCCTGGTGGCCTTCGCCCGCGAACATCAGCACGTCGTCTATGCTCATCCCTCGCGTCTTATTTAACATATGAACATCGATCTGCTCATCAAGATGGTCAACGAGATCAGCGCCTACTTCGCCGCCGAGCCGGATGCGGAGCAGGCCGCGAAGGATGTGGCGGCACACTTGAGGCGCTATTGGGAGCCGCGCATGCGCCGCCAGATCATCTCCTATTACGAAGAGCGCCGGGGGGCGGGCCTCACCGAGCTGGCGCTGCGCGGGGTGGCGCTGCTTGCCGCGCAGGAGAGCTCCCAGAGCCCTCTATAGCCAGCGAATGGCTTAAAATCTATCATTGCAGGTTCTTATGAGCGACTCCCCTCTGAGAACCGTCTTCGCGAGCGCGAGGGCCTCGCGGAACCATGGCTGACGGCCCGCGCACGGCGCTGATCTGCGGGTCGGTGGCGTTTGACACCCTGATGGTGTTCGACGGCCGGTTCCGCGAGCATATTCTGCCCGAGCAGATCCACATCCTGAACGTGGCCTTCCTGGTGCCGGAGCTGCGGCGGGAATTCGGCGGCTGCGCCGGCAATATCGCCTACAACCTGCGCCTCCTCGGTGACACGGGCGTGCCGATGGCAACCGTGGGACGGGATTTCGCTCCCTATCGGGAATGGCTCGAGCGCATCGGCCTAGCGCTCGATCACATCCGCATCGTCGACTCCGAGCTCACCGCCCAGGCGTTCATCACGACAGATCTCGAGGACAACCAGATCACCGCCTTTCACCCGGGCGCGATGCAGCACGCACACCTCAACAAGGTGGCGCACGTCGCCGGAATCGACATCGGGATCGTGGCTCCCGATGGCCGCCAGGGCATGGTCGAGCACGCGGAACAGTTCGCCGAGCTGGGCATTCCCTTCATCTTCGACCCCGGACAGGGGCTGCCGATGTTCGGGGCCACGGACCTCGACCGCTTCATCGAGCAGGCGGACTGGGTCACGGTGAACGATTACGAGTGGCAGCTTCTGCAACAGAAGACCGGCTTGGCCGTGCGCGACCTGACACAGCGCGTGAAGGCCCTCATCGTGACCCGCGGCCCCAAGGGCTCGAGCATCTATACGCAGGACGGGCAGTTCGAGATTCCCTGCGCAAAGACTTCCGCGGTCGTCGATCCCACGGGTTGCGGCGATGCCTATCGGGCGGGGCTGCTGCACGGGCTGCTGCGCGGGCTTGACTGGGAAACCGCCGGTCGGATCGCCGCCGTCATGGGCGCCTTGAAGATCGAGTCGCGGGGAACCCAGAATCATCGCGCGACGCCCCAGGAGATCGAGCGGCGCCTCGCCGAGAGCTTCGGCGATGCCGTAGCCGCCGGCGCCCGGCTCATCGCGGACCGGTGATCGCATTCGAATCGTTCAAGCATCGACAGGAACCAGATACATGGCCAACGACTATCTCTTCACCTCCGAGTCGGTCTCCGAAGGGCATCCCGACAAGGTGGCCGATCAAATCTCGGACGCCGTGCTGGATGCGATCCTCAGAGAGGACCCCCGCGGTCGTGTGGCCTGTGAGACCCTGGTCAAGACGGGAGTCGTGATCGTCGCCGGCGAGGTGACGACGAGCGCCTGGGTCGATGTCGAAGCGCTCGTGCGCAAGACCGTGCTCGACATCGGTTACGATTCCTCGGACATGGGTTTCGATGGCGCGAGCTGCGGTGTTCTCAACATCATCGGCAAGCAGTCTCCCGACATCGCGCAGGGTGTCGACCGCAAGGACGAGCGCAAGCAGGGTGCAGGCGATCAGGGACTGATGTTCGGCTACGCCACCAACGAGACGGACGTCCTCATGCCGGCGGCCATCACGCTCGCCCACCGGTTGGTCAAGCGCCAGGCCCAGGTGAGGAAGTCGGGCAAGCTGCCGTGGCTGCGCCCCGATGCAAAGAGCCAGGTGACGCTGCGCTACGAGGCTGACCGGCCGGTCGGCCTCGAGGCGGTAGTGCTCTCGACCCAGCACTGTCCCGATGTTTCGATCAAGGCGTTGCGCGAGGCGGTGATGGAGGAAATTCTCAAGCCCGTCCTGCCTGCCCGGTGGCTCGAGAAGCGCACCCGCTTCCACATCAATCCCACCGGACGGTTCGTCGTCGGCGGGCCGGTCGGCGATTGCGGCCTCACCGGTCGCAAGATCATCGTCGATACTTACGGCGGGTACGCGCGTCATGGGGGCGGGGCGTTCTCGGGCAAGGACCCCTCCAAGGTGGATCGCTCGGCCTCCTACGCGGCGCGCTACGTGGCCAAGAACATCGTCGCGGCGGGTCTCGCGGAGCGCTGCGAAGTGCAGCTGTCGTACGCCATCGGCGTCGCCGAGCCGACTTCCATCATGGTGGAGACCTTTGGTACGAGCCGGCTGTCACGCGAGCAGCTGACGCTGATGGTGCGCAAGAACTTCGACCTGACCCCCTTCGGCCTGCGCGAGATGCTCGACCTCGCCCGCCCCATCTACCAGAAGACCGCCTCCTACGGGCATTTCGGGCGCACCGAGCCCGAGTTCACCTGGGAGCGGACCGACCGCGCGGCCGCACTCGCCGCCGAGGCGAAGAGCGCCAAGGCCGCCTGAATTTGGGTTGCCGGGCGGCGCAGGGTGCCTGCCGCCGCTCCGCACCGGACATCCCGCCGCAGCGGTGCGGCGGAGCGGCGCCTCTGAGGAGCGTTGCGACAGATTGGCCGAAAGCCGCCGGGCTCACCCGGAGCGCTCCGCCAACTGCCAGGCTCAGAGGCGGCGCATTGTGCATACGGCGCTCACCCAAGTCTTTGGAGTACTCGACCATGAACGCCACGCTCAAGTCCGCCGCCGTCCCCAAGGATTGCAAGGTCGCCGATTTCGCCCTTGCCGACTGGGGCCGCAAGGAAATCCTCATCGCGCAGACGGAGATGCCGGGTCTGATGGCCATCCGCGAGGAGTACGCGCCGTCGCAGCCTCTGGCCGGCGCGCGCATCACCGGCTCGCTGCATATGACCATCCAGACCGCGGTGCTCATCGAGACGCTGCAGGCGCTCGGCGCACGGGTGCGCTGGGCCTCGTGCAACATCTTCTCGACCCAGGATCATGCCGCCGCGGCGATCGCCGCCGTCGGGACGCCGGTCTTCGCCTGGAAGGGCGAGTCGCTCGCCGACTACTGGGACTACACGCATCGGATCTTCGACTGGCCCGATGGTGGCCACACCAACATGATTCTCGATGACGGTGGTGATGCGACGCTGCTGATGCATCTGGGCGTGCGGGCGGAAACCGATCCGGCGGCGATCACGAAACCCTCGAGCGAGGAGGAGGTTGCGCTTTATGCCGCGATCGGGGCGAAGCTGAAGGCCGAACCCAAGTGGTATTCGACGCGCATCCGCCACATCAAGGGCGTGACCGAGGAGACCACCACGGGCGTCAAGCGCCTCTACCAGATGGCGAAGGAGGGCATGCTCGCTTTCCCCGCGATCAACGTCAACGACTCGGTCACCAAGAGCAAGTTCGACAACCTTTACGGTTGTCGCGAGTCGCTGGTCGATGGCATCAAGCGCGCGACCGACGTCATGGTGGCCGGCAAGATCGCGGTCGTGTGCGGTTACGGCGATGTGGGCAAGGGCTGCGCGCAGGCGCTGAGTGCGCTCTCCGCCCAGGTCTGGGTGACGGAAATCGACCCAATCTGCGCCCTGCAGGCGGCGATGGAGGGGTATCGGGTGGTCACGATGGACCACGCCGCCGACAAAGCCAATATCTTCGTCACCGCCACGGGAAACTTCCAGGTCATCACCCACGCGCACATGCAGCGCATGAAGCACAACGCCATTGTGTGCAATATCGGCCACTTCGATAACGAGATCGATGTCGCGAGCCTCAAGCGCTACCCCTGGGAGAACATCAAGCCGCAGGTCGATCACGTGATCTTCCCCGACGGCAGGCGCCTCATCCTGCTCGCCGAGGGCCGGCTGGTGAACCTCGGATGCGCCACGGGCCATCCCAGCTACGTGATGAGCTCGAGTTTCGCCAACCAGACCCTCGCGCAAATGGAGCTTTACGGCCAGCCCGGCAAGTACCCCGTGGGCGTGTACGTGTTGCCGAAGCACCTCGATGAGAAGGTCGCCCGGCTGCAGCTCACGAAGCTCGAGGCCGAGCTCACGAAGCTGACCGATACCCAAGCCCGTTACATCGGCGTGGACAAGGCCGGCCCCTACAAGTCCGACCACTACCGGTACTGAGGCTAGCCGGAGGGGGGAATCCCGCGGATGCGCATCATGAAGGGACCGGTGCCCCACTCTAACTGACGCCATTCGGCGACAGCGGGGATCCGTGCGGGCGCCGGTTGGCGCGCCGCACGGAAACCCCGTCGTCAGCCCTCCGGGGTGAGGTTAGGTGCCATGCGCGGCCGGCGCGCGAGACTCGAGCCGAAGCGCTGGCTCGATTTCCTCCCAACTGACATACGGACCCGCGTGCCGCACGGTCCTTCCGGGTCGCTCCACGCCGCGGTCCGCCCGCATTGCCGGTGCCTTCGCACGGCACAGCCTCGGTCCGGCGCCCGGATCTGTAATCCCAAGCCGATGCGCCTGCCCAACCGAGCAACATTCGGACCGGCTTTGGAACACTCCGAACCTACAACATGTCGGTTCGGCTGCGCTTGATGTTGGACGCGCCTTTTTTTTGAAAAACGTGTATGATTCCGCCCCGACCCTACAGTTGGGTGTTTTTCTGGAGTATCGAGTAATGGCGAAACGTCCACCGAACGACGGCGCGTCCTGGAGCGCCAGTGAGCTGAAGACCTTGAAGTCGCTCGCGAAGGCGGGAACCCCGACCAGCGAGGTCGCGAAGAAGCTCGGGCGTACCGCGGCGGCCGTTCAGCAGAAGGCCATGCGGGCTGGGATTTCCTTCCGGGCGGCCAAGAGAGCCGGCGCTCGCAAGAAGAAATAAGCGACGGATGCAGCGCGGACGGGGGCTCGCCTCGCGGCGAACCCCCGTTTGCGTTTCCAGGCAGCTTCGCCCTTGCCATGGCCGGCCCGACTTGTCAAACTTGCCAGCGCTGATACGCGCTGGCTCGGTGCCAAGAACTTAAAGAGGGGGCAGCATGCGGCGGATTATTGGTGCGACGTGTGTGGTGGTGGCCGCGCTGGCGTTGGCGGGCTGCGACGTGCAGGTGCAGGACGAGACACCGGCTCAATTTCAGACGAACTCGGACATCGGCATGTATCCGATCACGGCGAAGGTCACCGCGGGTGCCTTGGTGAGCCCGCCGGTGTACCTGTTCCTGCTTTCGGGCGGTCAGAAAGTCCCACTGTCAGCCAACGCGGACGGGACCTATCAGACGATGTTTCCCGTCAAGTGCACGACCAGCTTTCCGCTGCAGTTTTTCGCCGTGTGGCGTCTGCAGGTGGGGGCGACGCGGCAGGGATTTTTCCCGGCCCAGCCCCGTGAGATCAAGTTGACGCCGCCGCCGCTGAAAAAGCAGGCGAGCATCGACACCTCCGGCAAGCCGGATAAGAAGACGCGTGCCTGGCAGGGCAACGTGCAGTACGACTTCGTCACCGTCCCGCAGGTCCAGATCACGGGCGCGCACCTGGAGCCGGTGAGTCAGGACAAGGCGGACGTGGCGGCCGTGAAGCGGATCAGTATCGTGAGCACCTTCCCGATCGCAGGCTCCTGCGGGACCCCGACGGCGATCGAGCTGGCCTCGAAGGAGGAGCGCGCGCACGTCAACCTCGTCATCGACACCAATGACCCGGCCTACCCGCACTGGACCACGCAGGTGGACTTCGGGCCGCAGCCGCAGGGCGCCCTCTGACCTAGGGAGTGTCGCGAAGCCGCGCGCGCAGGCGCGCGATCTCGGCGGACCGGAGCCCGATCCTGCCCAGGTAGAGGCGTATTCCGCCGGCGCGCTCCAGGTAGTCGAGCATGTTGTACACGGCGGCTTCGGGGCAGCGTACGGCTTCGATGATCTCGGCCGGATCGCGATTACCGTACCGGCGCAGATACGCCTCCCTCAGGTTCGCGGCGCTTGCCGCATAATCGGCGGCGATGGCGCGCGGAGCCACGTCGGCGAGGGCGAGGAGGAGTGCGGCAATGACACCGGTGCGATCCTTGCCCGCCACGCAGTGAAAGAGGAGTGGGCCCGGTTCCGCGGCGGCGATGACTGCGAGCGCTTCTCGGAGCCGAGGCTGCAAGCGCTCGAGGACGGCGCACTTCCACTCCTCCTTCGCGCAATAGCCACCGAGCGCGCCCCAGTCGACGGGGTTGTCGGTGAGCAATGAGACCGGCACGTAGTGCAGCCCGGAAAGCCGTGCCACGGGGCTCGGGGAGGCGGCGATCTCCTCCGGCCAGCGCAGGTCGAGCACGGTCTCGACACCGAAGGCGCCGAGTGCCTCGAGGCCCGAGCGGGAGAGCTGCCCGAGGTCATCGGCGCGTATGAGTGACCGCCAGCGGGTGACGGCGCCGTCCACAGTCGGGTGGCCGCCGAGATCGCGTGCATTGAGGAGCGCCGGAAACATCAACCGGAGTGTAGCCGAGCACCGCAGGCGGCACTCTTCACCGCTACAATGCGCCTATGCCGCTCAGCTCCAGCGATCGGTTCCTCGGCCGAGTCGAGAATTACGCGAAGCATCGGCCGAGCTATCCCGCGGCCGCCATCGATCTTCTGGCCGAGCGCTGCGGATTGAAGCCGGGCGCCCAAGTCGTCGACCTGGGCGCGGGCACCGGCATTCTTTCCAGACCCCTGCTCGAGCGCGGCGCGCGCGTGTTCGGCATCGAGCCCAACGCCGAGATGCGGCGGTATGCCGATGATGCGCTCGGCGGCACGGATTTCCGCAGCCAGGATGGAACGGCGGAGAACACGCGACTGCCGGATGCGATCATCGACTTCCTGGTGGCCGGCCAGTCCTTTCACTGGTTCCATCCGGAGCGGACACGGACCGAGGTGCTGCGCATCCTGAAACCCGGCGCCTGGGCGGCGCTCCTGTGGAATGAGCGGCCGAAGAGTGCCACGCCGTTTCTCGATGAGTACGAAGCGGTGCTGCGCCGCTACGCGCCGGAGTATGACGCTGTGGCGCGGCTGCGCGCCGAGGAGGGGGGCATCCGCCGCTTCTTCGGTCATGCGCCGGAGCTCGCGGTTTTCTCGAACCAGCAGGTATTCGATTTCGAGGGATTGGCGGGAAGAGTCCAGTCCTCCTCCTACGCGCCTTTGCCGGATCGTCCGGAGCACGAACCGTTGATGACGGGCCTCAGGGAAGTGTTCGAGCGGCATCAACAGCAGGGCAAGGTCGCCTTCCCGTATCGGACGGTCGTGTATTTCGGGCAGCCGGATCGGATCACCTAGAGTGGCGCGACGCGCCATCAGGCGCGCGCCCACCAGGCGTGGAACTCGTCGAAACCGATCGCTCCGTCGTGGTTCGTGTCGATCTCCTCGAAGCCGATCTCGCATTCCTCCGAGGTCAGGTTCTCATCGACGGACTGCATGAAGCGAATAAACTCGCCGAGCGTCAGCCGGCCATCCCGGTTGATGTCGTTGAAGTCGAAGGTCTCGCGCAACCGCCCGCGCTCCTCGGAGCCGGGGCGCACGTAATCGAGGGTCGTGCGGTCCTTGTGCGTGCGCTCGCTCATGCCAGCAGGCGGTAGCAAATTTCACTCCGGCGTATCTGCATACGCCGGCAAAAGTCGCGCCTGTTGCTCGGCCCATCCTGGGCCTCGCCCCTCCGGGGCCGCTGCGCGTCCAAAATCGTTCCAGACGATTTCGTGCCGGCGCAACCGCAGCTGATGTCCGCAAAAGCGCCGCAGGTGACTTTTGCCAATCGACTAAAGTAAGCGCATGTCGCCCGCGCTCATCATCTTCGACCTCGACGGCACCCTGATCGACAGCGCACCGGATTTGGCGGCGGCCGTCAACGGCATGCTCGCCGGCTTCGGTTGCGAGCCGCTCGCGCTCGCCGAGGTGCGGCGGATGATCGGGGACGGCGTCGCGATGCTGGTCGGCCGCGCTCTCGCCGCGCGCGGCTGCGCGCTGGCGGACCCGGCGGTGGCCGCGAGGGCTTTCATGCAGCATTACGAATCCGATCTGACCTCACGCACGACCGCCTTTCCCGGAGTGGGCGCGGCGCTCGGGACTCTGCGCGCCGCTGCCATTCCGCTCGCGGTGTGCACCAACAAGCCGGCGGCCATCACGAGCCGCATTCTCGAGACCCTCGGGCTCGAGGATTACTTCGCCTGCGTGATCGGCGGCGACTCGCTGCCGTATCGCAAACCCGATCCGCGGGTGTTGCTCGCGATACTGGAAGCCTTGGGTGCGGCGCGGGAAAAGTCGCTCGTCGTCGGTGACAGCGAAGTCGATGCGGCGACGGCCCGCGCGGCGCAGATGCGGTTCGTGCTCATGAAGCACGGCTACCACCGGGGAGCGGTGGAGGAGATTCCCTGCATCGCCGCGCTCGAAGGCTTCGCGCAGCTGCCGCCCCTGGTGAGCGCCCTGCCATCCTGAGTTGGCGGCGCCCTGGCGTCTGGAATGCACGCGGGAATGCGTGTATGGTGGTAGCGCTACCAAAATGCCGCGAAGGGAGAATGATGACGCTGTGCCGATCCTGGCTCGTTCCGGCCGCCCTCCTGCTCGTCACCGCCGCGGCAGCCCCGGCTGCGGGCGCGGCAATGCCGCAGCCCTTTCACAGCTTCAGGGTGACCGTCTACATACCGGTGCAGGTCGTCGAGCACATGGCGCGGGATCCGGCGTGGATGCGCTCGAGCTGGCGCACGATCAGCCGCCGCTTGCACGTCGATCAGGTGTTCATCGAGGGCTACCGCTCCGGCATCAGTGCGGACGATGCCAGCATCGCGCGGGTGAAGCGGTTTTTCGTCTCCCAGGGTGTCGCGGTCGCAGGCGGCATGGCGATGTTGGGTGCGGAACGTAGCGCTCAGTTCGAGACGCTCGATTACACCCTGGCGCGTGATCGCGAGCTCGCGAGCCGCATGTCGGCCCTGCTGGCGCGGCATTTCAACACGTTCGTGCTCGATGATCTCTACTTCTTCAACACCAAGAGCGACTCGGACATCGCCGCCAAGGGCAAGCAGAGCTGGGCGCAGTTTCGCATGCGCACCATGGACGAGGTGTCGCGGGATCTCATCCTGAAGCCCGCGAAGGCCGCGAACCCGAAGGTCAAGGTCATTATCAAGTTCCCCAACTTCTACCCTTCCTTTCAGGAGATGGGCTTCGATCTGAAGAACGAGCCGAAGATCTTCCCCGAGATCTGGACCGGCGATGAGACGCGCTACGCGCCCACGACCGACCAGCAGCTGCGACCCTACGAGAGTTACGAGATTTTCCGCTACTTCGAGAACATCGCCCCGGGAAGGAATGGCGGCGGGTGGGTCGATCCGATCGCGATGCATGACCTCGATCGCTACGCCGGACAGCTCTGGGACACGATTCTCGCCAAAGCGCCCGCCATCAACCTCTTCCAGTACACGGACCTGCTGCGTAGCGCCGACCCGCGCAACCGCGACGCGTGGGAGCATCTGCCGACCACCTTTGATTACTTCGACATGGCGCGCCAATGCTGCGGCGGTGTCCCGGGCGGCGCCGGCGCGAGCGAGCCGCTGCTCGCGAACGTTGCGGAGTACGCGCTGCGCAAGGTGGATGAGGTGGCGGGGGCCCTCGGCGAGCCCGTCGGTCTCGCGACGTACCGGCCCTACGATTCGACGGGCGAGGACTTTCTGCCCGAGACGGCCGGCATGGTCGGCATCCCCATCGAGATGTACCCGCGATGGCCGGACGCGAAGAGGATCTTCCTGACACAGGCGGCCGCCCGGGACCCCAACATCGTGTCGGCGATCGAGCGGCACCTGCGCGCGGGCGAGGACGTGATCATCACCTCGGGGCTGCTGCGCGCGATCCAGGACAAGGGCTTCGATCAGGTCACCGATATGCGAGTCACCCGGGACGTGGTGCCTGCCAGCGAGTATGTCGAGGGTTTCGGGTTCGGCGCGGGCTCCGTGCTCGGGCGCTCGAAGCCCATCCTCTTCCCGCTCATTCATTTCTACACCAACGAGGCGTGGGCGGTGTTGCGCGGCATCGACCATGAAGCCGGCGTGCCGCTCCTGCTGATGGATCACTACGGCAAGGGCGAGCTCTACGTCATCGCGGTGCCGGAGGAGATGAATGACCTCTACTCCCTGCCGGCCCCGGTGCTCGATGCACTGCGCCGCTACCTCGCGCCCGATCTGCCGGTCAGACTCGAGGGGCCCTCGCAGGTGAGCCTCTTCGAGTACGACAACGGCAGCTTCGTCGTGGAGTCCTATCTCGACCACCCCGTCGCCGTGCGGGTCGTGGGTGGCTTCGGGCAACTCACTAACCTCGCCTCCGGCGTCACCTGGGGCGGCGCCGCAGAGGCGGGAGCGGGCCCGCGGCAATTCGGCTACGAGCTTCGCATCGAGCCGCATAGCTTCGCGGCTTTCCGTGAGGGCCATTGAGCGGCGGCCGCAAGGCTGTTTGGCTCGATCAAAAACGCGAACTGAGTCACGGAACCTCGCCGCGGCGCGGCGGACCGGTATTGCGGCGAGCCGATAGGATGGGGTCGAGCACGCCCGCCGAGCAGTGTTTGTAGTAGGTTGGCCCCGTGACAGCGGTGGAACAGAGTCGCTGCGAGGGCCCCCTCGCCAAGGCCAATCGCGAGCTGCGGATGCTGATCGTCTGCAAGCGCTCGCTCGCACGCGCGGAGGACGAGGCGGAGCTGCTCGCGGAGATCTGCCGCACCCTCGTCGGGCCGGGCGGCTACCGGCTGGCGTGGGTCGGCTTCGCGGACGGAGAGCCCGACTGCGCGGTGCGCGTTGCCGCGCATGGGGGCCGGGACCGCGGTTATCTCGAGCGGCTGCGGGTCAGTTGGAGCGATGACGAAAGGGGCCACGGACCCACCGGCCGCGCCATCCGCGAGCGCAAGGTTCAGGTGTGCCGACACGCCGACACCGATCCTGACTTTGCGCCCTGGCGAGAACAGGCGCACCGCGAGGGCTATCGCTCCTCGGTGGCGCTGCCACTGCTGATCGACCAGGAGTGCATCGGCGCTCTCAGCATCTACGCGGGTCGTCCCGATGCCTTCGATGAGTCGGAGCTCGCGCTCCTGGTGGAGCTCGCGGCGGATCTGGCCTTCGGACTGAAGGCGCTGCGTACCCAGGCGGAGAAGTGCCGGCAGCAGAAGCGGATCGAGCGGCTCGCGCAGATCGTGCGCATGCAGAGCGCGATGAATGCCGCCATATTCCAGATCCGCGAGCGCGACGAGCTGTTGCGTGAAGCGTGTCGTCTCGCGACCGGCCTCGGCGGGTTCTTCGGCGCGGTGGCCTGGATGGTGGTGGGGAGCGGGCGCTGGGCTTGGCTCAAATACCGCGCCGGAGCCACGGTCCTCGACAGCGAGATGCTGCAACGGGTCGAGATCGGCAGCGGCACCGGGCCCGACCCGAGCCTCGCGGGCCGTGCGCTGCGCACCGGCAAGGTCACCGTTTGCGAGGACATTGGTCAACCGGATGCGCCGATTGCGGCGCGCGAGCGGCTGCTCGCCCGTGGCATCCGATCGCTCATCGCCTTGCCTCTGATCGTCGACGGGCGGCGGATCGCGGTGTTGACTTTGACGGCGCGCGACTCGGCGCCGGCGGAGGACGCGGAGCTGCTGCAACTCCTCGAGGACATGACGGTCAGCCTGTCCTTTGCGCTGCGCTCCATCGAGCACGCCGATGCGGCGCAATACCTAGACAATATGGCCTGACGTGCAGAGCCGAAGGTCAGGCTGGATGTTGAGGGTTGAGGGGAAGAGGTCTGCCTCCGGTGTATCGTGGGTTGCACCCCGTGAGGTGCCTATCCACATGCAGAGCGCC
>JBOIAQ010000016.1:0-72214 GCA_050739115.1 Steroidobacteraceae bacterium
TACAGCGCCGCGCCCTGGAGCTGATCGACAAGATCACCCCGTAGACAGAAACCGCTCACCGCCATCAACTCCATGTTGTTGAAAGCGAAGGGAAACTCCGTCTACCGACTGGACGAACTTCCGGCTAGAGCTGCGGCTCACGCCGACGGCAAAGTCCTTGCTGAGGCAGGCCGCCGAGGTTGAGCAGAAGACCGTGAGCGCGTTTGTGCTGGAGAAGGGCCTCGAGGCGGCTGCAGAGACGCTCGCGGATCGGCGCGAGTTCCGTCTGGATGCGAAACACTACGATGCTTTTGTCGCGGCGCTCGATGCGCCCGCCAAGCCGCGGGCGCGCCTGGAGAAGTTGCTGACGACGCGCAGCGTTCTTGAGTGAGCGATTTCGGCTCGATCGAGAAGCTGCGGCGCGAGCACGTTCTCGATCACTTTGACTGCGGCAAAGAGGAGTTGAACGAGTTTCTCAAGCGCCGCGCGTGGCACAACCAGCAGGCCCACAGCGCGCAGACCTATGTTCTCGCCCGCGAACTCATCGTATCCGCCTATTACAGCGTCGCGGCCGGGGCTGTGACGCACGAGCAGGCGACGGAGCGCGTCAAGAAAGGCTTGGCTCGGCATCCCATCCCGGTGATTCTGCTGGCGCGCTTGGCCGTCGACCGGTCACTGCAGGGCAAGGGAGTAGGGCCCGCGTTACTCAAGAATGCACTGCTACGGGCCGCCAATGCGGCCGACACGATCCGAGCGCGGGCGGTGCTCGTGCACGCGAAGGACGAGGCGGCGAAGGGGTTTTACCAGCATTTCAACTTCGAACCGAGCCCGAGCGATCCCTACCATCTGCTGCTCATGATGAAGGATATTAGGCGCCTCATCAGCGGCAGCTGAATGCTTCTGCAAGGCGTAAAGGTGTAGGCACATGAGTTCGTCGCAAGAGTTCAACCCGGAAAAGCAGGAACGTATCCGCGCCCATATCAAAGCTCGGGGACTGACCTTTGAGGTATTTCTCCCGGAGGGCTTGGCAGATTGGCTGCGCGAGCAAATCGGCGCCGGCGTCTTCCAAGATGCCGCCGAGGCCGCCTTTGTTGCGTTCCAGGACCTACGCTTGGCGAAATACCGCACGTCACCGCCCAGAGCGACTTCGCCCTGGGCTTCGAGCCTCGCGGCGAGCGCGTTCCAACCGGCGACGACGGCTTTTCGCGTCTTGAGCAGCTGGCGGCGCGCCGGATCAGAATGGTTTGCGTCTGTGATAGCTCGCGCGCAACTCCATCGAGCCTCTCGCGCAGCGCGTAGGACTGTCCTCGCTGACGGGTTCTGTAGAAGGCATCCTTAGTCGGCCGCTTCGTCTGACCGCGCAGCGAGCTGCGAGGTCGCATTGGCGGCGATTCCCTGCTCGCGCATCAATCTGGCGAAATCCTGCCGCCACTTGCGCAGCGTCGCCTTGTCGATGTGCAACCGCCCGGGCTCAATCTCGCGCTCCTCCTTCACCACCAGGTGCACGTGCGGGTTGCGCTGATGCGTATGGAGCGCCATGACGTAACGATGCCGCGCAAAGTTCTCGCGTGCGAGGTTCTTCGCGGCTGCGAGCACCTTATCAGGCGGCGTTTCAGCGGGCATCGCGAGCACTACGTTGTGCACCAGCTTGATACCCGATGCGGTAGATCGCGCGGTGGGTTTCGATCGGTACTGCCCGGCAGAGAGCTCCTGGTGCCCTGATGTAAAGCGGTGAAGCAACGAACGGTGCGAGCTTGAGGGGCGCAACCGCCGGCAGCGCGTTCAGTATGACGCGATGTGGGCGCAAGGGCGCGAAGAGCGCGTGCCCCGCCTGTGGACTTTCACCATGACCTCGGGCGCGCATCGGACCGTGCGTCGGATCTGCTCGATCGGGGAGAGACTCAGCCGCTCGGGCGGACCCTAATAGGTTGACGTACGTTGCTGCGTAATCGCGCGACTCGCCCGACGGACGGCGCTGACGCGTCAGGTCCGCTTTGGGGTCGGCTGGGGACAGAGTCTGGCCAGCGTTCCGGTGGGTGCATCGCGAGCGACAGGAACTCCTTTGGCCTGCTGCCGGCCGCGCGGCTGCTGAGGAGCCGAGATCGCAACGGACTGGAAGGGGTGAGCCATGGCGACAGCGATTCGGGGCAACTCCCCGAAGTGTCCGCAGTCTCTGTTGGCTCCATTTCTGGCGTAGGAGCGAGTCGTAAGGCGGGCAGGCTTCACCGGCACGGCATGTTATCGTCGCCAGCGGGTCATTTGCGTTCCCTGTTCGGCATCGAGCTGATCGCGGCCGCGAGTTGCTCTAATGTAAACGGCTTGATGAGCGTCCGGGCCGACTCGAGCGTGGCAGTGTCAGTGGCCGATGCCTCTCCCGTCGCAAAGATCACGCTCAGGGCTGGAAAGCGGGACTTCGCATGGCTGGCGAGCGTCGTGCCTGACATATCAGGCAGGCCAATGTCCGTCAGCAGAATGTCGACCGGATTGGATGTGAGAATCGAGAGGGCAGTCTGCGCATCACCCGCGGACATCGCGTGGTGTCCCATGGCCGACAGCATATCGACGGTGGTGTCGCGGATACCCGCGTTGTGCTCGCAGACCAGGATTCGGATCGGCTGCGAGGGCGCAGTCGGCGGCCGCGAGGCAGCGGAATACGCGCTCGTCACGATCCGGGATTTTCGCGGAAAGACATTGGACAACACCTGACGTAGCTTCCGGGCCAGTGCTTCCCGGGAGTAGGGTTTGCTCAACAGCTCGACCGATTCCTCCAGCCGTCCGGAATTGACGAAAGCGTCCTCCGTATAGCCCGAAGTGAAGAGCACGGCCAGGTCAGGCATCCGCTCGCGTGCCTTGCGCGCCAACTCCGTGCTCTTCAGAGGACCTGGCATGATGACGTCGGTAAAGAGCAGATCAATCGGCATGCCGCTCTCAATGATGCTGAGAGCGCTCTGCGCATCCTTTGCCTTGAGCACGCGATAGCCCAGATCGGTCAGCATCGCCACCACGGTCTCACGCACGGACTCGTCGTCTTCGGCGACGAGGATCACCTCGTTTCCGCCGCTGACCGGGATCGAGTCCATCTCGGTGAGTGCGTCTTCGGACTGCATCGAGCGCGGCAAGTAGAGCTTGATCTTGCTGCCTCGACCGAGTTCGCTCTCGATGTGGATGTGGCCGCCGGACTGCTTGACGAATCCGTAGACCATCGAGAGCCCGAGTCCCGTTCCGCGGCCTTCCGGCTTAGTGGTAAAGAACGGCTCGAATGCCTGTTCGATCACTTCCGCGGGCATGCCGGCTCCGGTGTCAGTCACGGTTACCATCACGTATTGTCCGGGCATGACGCCTTCGCGCGCTGCCGCATAATCGGCGCCCAAAAGTACATTGGCCGCCTCGATGGTCAACCGGCCTTCGCCTTCCATCGCGTCCCGGGCATTGATCGCCATGTTCAGCAATGCGTTCTCGACATTACCCGGATCGATCAGCGTATTCCACAATTCAGCGCCGATGACGGTCTCGACCACGATGCCTTCGCCCACGGCCCGGCGCAGGATATCCTCCATGTCGCCGATGAAACGCCCGAGATTGATGACTTTGGGCGACAGTGGTTGTCGGCGCGCAAAGGCGAGCAGCTGAGAGGAAAGCTTCGCGCTGCGAGACACCCCGTCCAACGCGATCTGGACACGCCTCTCGGCGGCTGCGTTGCCGCTCACATCGCGCTTCAGCAGGTGGAGGTTACCGCTGATGACGTGCAGGAGGTTGTTGAAATCATGCGCGATGCTTCCGGTCAGATTGCCGATTGCCTCCATTTTTTGGCTGTGGCGCAGAGCAGCCTCGGCCTTGATCAGCTGCGCCGTGCGCGATTGCACGCGCTCCTCGAGTGTCCGGTTGAGCTCGATCAGAGCCGTCGCAGCGTCCCGGGCTTCGGCTTCCCTATGCCGCAGCGCGGCGATGATGGCGCGACGCTCCGTGACGTCACGCAGGATCACGGTGACAAACAGGCGAGCGCCCCTTTCCCAGCGCGAAGCGGAACCCTCGAAGTGACGCATCTGGCCGGCTGGATGCGCGGCAATCAGCTCCTGGGGCTGATCCGATCCGGTAGCGTTCATTGCGCCGCGCCAAAGAGAGGCCCATTCGCGCTGCGTTTCAAACAGTAGGGCGGCGTCCTTGCCGATCAGCTCGGAGTCCGAACGGCCGAAACACAGCCGGGCTGCCGGATTTGCGAATTGGGTGAGCCCTTCGTGATCGACAGTGATGATCGCATCGGGCGCGCGCGCCACCACGGCGTCGTATCGGGCATTCTGCTGCCCGCGCAGATAGCGCACTCGCCGAGTTGCTGCGGTGACATCAGTGATGGCGATCAGGCAGCCTTCGGTAGCCGTCGTGCCAATGGGGCAGACGGTGATGTCGTGCAGCAACGCCCGGTGGGCCTTGAGCGGCAGCAGGGGGGGGTTGAGTGCGTGGGTGAGAATGGTCGATGCGTTGGAGGTCAGTGCGACCGAGATGGCCGCAGACAGGCGCCGCAGCTCTGCCTGCGGAAAAATCTCGGCGAGCGATTTGCCTCTCGCTTCGTCCTCGGCCACTCCGGAAGCGGCCCGCATCCAGCCGTTCCAGAGAACGACCCGCTGGCTGAGATCCAGTACGATGACTCCACCGTTGACGGCATCGAGGACGGAGTCAGTCGAGATGCGACTGTTGGACATATGGGGCGTGGGCAGCGTCAGCCGGCAGTGCGCTCAATATACTCGACCAGCAGGGTCTGCAGTATTGCCAGCGACGGGATATCGAGGAGCAGCGCCAGATAGCCCTGGATGTCGCGGTGCTTGACCGAAAAATTGATGTAAATGAACAGCACCGTGTCGCCCGCAGCGGGGCTCGCCGTCAGGTGGAAGAATTCCTCGCCATCGCCGCGGATGATCTCGGGGAGGGAGATCCTGAGATTGCGCTGTAAGCTATTGGCCATCGTCGACAGGCAGGCGTTCAGGAGGACGTTGCCCGTCTCCGCGAGCGCTTCCTGCTCGAGCTCCATGATGTCTTCCAATGACAGGTCAGCTCCGACCAGGGCGCGGATGAGCTCCAGGCTCTTCGCTTCCGGAAAAATCAGCAGCGCCCGGCCGCGAATGTCGCCCTCGAACTCCTGGTGGATAGCGATCAGCTGCTTCGCGTCGCGGCCTTGCAGGATCTCGATGGCCTCTTGCCGAGTCACCATCGACACCCTCGGCACGGAGAGCACGATTTCCTCGTGAACCATCTCGCTCAGGTTCGTTGCCGCATTGCTCACGCCGAGATTCACCAGCTCGGCCAAGGCGTCGAGGTGAAGATCCGTCAGTTGTATGGGGGATGTAGCGTTCATTAGGAGAGTGTCCCGCGCCGCTCGAGGACGGAGGTGAGGAACTCCGCCAGGGCACTCTCGGTCAGGGGCTTCGGCAGAAATGTGGCGCCGGCGGCCCGAGTCCGATTGATCACGCCCACCTGGCGGTTGGCCGAGATCACTGCGACGCCTATGGTGGGATCCAGGGTGCGAAGCTCTCCGGCGAGCGTCACGCCGTCCTTTCCGGGCATGTTGAAATCGAGGAGCACGACCTCGGGGGAGAGATCCTTGGCGCGCTCCAGTGCCTCGGTCGCGTTGGCCGCCTCGATTCGCTTCCAGTCCGGATGCAGCGTATTGAGTACCTTGGCGATCGACATCCGGGCGAGCTTGCTATCATCGACGATCAACACGGTGTATTTCACGAAACTTCTCCAAGCGGTGATCTGCGCCCCGGGTCATCTGGCGGCCGGAGCACCATCGCGATCATTCCTGCGGTCGTGCAAGGACGGGCTCTATCCAGTCTCTGAGGCGGGTGTCGGCCGGAGGCCCCAGCAGCTTCGGCCTGGCCGCCATGAGTACCTGAACCACCGACGTATGGGCGCCCCGGCACTCGCGCCAGTCTACTGTCGGTTCCGGGGCGGAGAGCAGGAGTTGCAGCAGAGGCTCAGCGTCCTCACTCGGACAGGCGCCGAGCAGCTCGATGAAACCGCCCGGAGCAACTCGCACCGTCATTGAAGCATCTCCGCGAGATCGAGCACCAATAGGACCCGCCCGTCGCCCAAGAGGGTCGTTCCCAGGATTCCCGGTGTGCCGGCGAGCAGACCCTCCAGAGGCTTCAGTATGAGGTCCAGTCGCTCGACTATGCGATCCACACGAAACGCGCCCCACTCGCCATGGGCGGCAGCCACCACCACGGTCGCCCCGTCTTCGTCCGCCTGCGGGGTTTCGGCGCCGAGGACAGCTGCCAAGTCGATCAGCGGAAGCGTCCGGTTTCGCAGGACGACGGCAGGCGCGGTACCAACGCTCGAGATGGCAGCTTGGGGAATACGGACAGTTTCAATTATAGCCTCTAACGGCAGCCCGAACATCTGGCCTCCGGCCTCGACCGTCAGCACGTGAGTCATCATCACGCTGAACGGAAGCGAGAGCTTTACATCGGTCCCCCTGCCCGGGACGCTCGCAATGGAGACATGACCGCCGATCCGTTCCACCGCCTTACGCACGGCATCCATCCCCACGCCGCGTCCCGACACCTGTGTTACGTGAGTGGTGGTGGAGAAGCCAGGGGCGAAGATCAGCTCAAGAGCTTCGGCTTCCGTCATCGTGAGACGCTGTTCTTCCGTAATGAGGCCGCGCGTCACCGCGAGGTCGCGTACACGCGCGAAATCGATGCCGGCGCCATCATCGCTGATCTCGATGAGGACTTGGTCGCCACGGCGCTGAGCCCTGATCCGAAGACTGGCGGTGGCCAACTTTCCGGCCGCAGTACGTTCCCGCTCCCTCTCCACGCCATGGTCTATCGCATTGCGCACGATGTGGAGTAGAGGCTCAAACAGCATTTCGACGATGGCCTTGTCCGCTTCCGTCTCATCTCCCTGGATATCGAACTTGACCGATTTGCCGAGGGTTGCCGCCATCTCCCGCACGAGGCGGGGAAAACGCTGCAGCACCGTGCGTAATGGCCGTACCCGCATTCGAAGCACGGATCTCTGCAGCTCCCCGACCAGATGCTCGAGAGCGCCATGCCGATCCTTCAGGATGTCCGCGAGCGAAGCGTCGTCGGGTCGGGCCAGCTTGACGACATGACCGATCGCATTCTTCACAACCGTCAGCTCGCCGGCCAGGCGGACCAGGGCGTCGACCTGCTCGGCATCGATTCTCAATGTGCGGGCCGCAACCTCTGGCTGGGCGGATTCGGGTACCGCGACCGCGGGACCGGGCTCGTCGGAGAACAACTGCAAGAGGGCCTGCCGCAAAGGCTGTGCCGAAAGCGTGAGCAGGCTCTGTTCGGTCGCTCGCGATATGCGTTGAGAAAGCTCGATGCGGCTGCAGAACCGCAGCGCATTGGCTGCCACCAATCCGGCCGAGGCTATTCGACCGGTGAGACTTTGCGGTGACCCTTCGGCGAGCAACGCCTGCTGCGCTTTGATGACGGCCGCCACGTGGGGCGGCAGGGAGCTCTCGGAACCCTCCATGCCTGCGGCAATCGCCACGATCTCGCAATCACCGCTGTGGCCCTCGAGGAGCGCCCGCAGCTCAGCGGGCGGGGCGCCGCTGAGGGCGGTAAACACGAGGTTGCAGCTGAAGGGGTCCAGGGCATCGAGCGGCCCCCAGGGTTCGTGGGGTGCGAGATCGAGTGCCAGCAGAAAGGGCAGGTTCATCACCCGCTCCATCGGGTCCTCCCCCTGGTAGAGGCAGTCCCGGGCAGGCACGAAGCGGAGGGCGGTAAGCGCGCGGGCCGCAAGCCCGTGATGTCTCCTCAGGATGTCAGTGGGCCAGCCGGGAGCGCGGCTCGCGGAATCAGCTGTCGGCTCGGCGGTCCCCGTTTTGAATCCGCTGACGATCCCATCAGCGGGGCTGCCGGCGACCTCGGGTAATTCCCCGGTTCGCTCGATGACATCGAGCCACTCGACTGCTTGATCGAGACACGCCAGGCAGCGTCCGATGCTCGCGGGTGTCAGTGGACGCGTGCCAGTCCGCGCCTCCGTGAGAAGGTCCTCGATGGCATGAACCGCGCGTTCCAGCGCGGCGAATCCGACGATTCCCGCGCCACCCTTCAAGGTGTGAAAGGCGCGGAATACCTCATCGAGGCGCTCGGAGTCTTTCGGGGATTGCTCGAGAGCCATCAGCCCGGCGCTCGCCTCCTCCGCGAGCTCGCGCGACTCGATCAGGAACTGCTGCAGGAAGTCGTTCACGGCGCAACTCCGCAGAGCATCCGTGCCAATTCCACCAGCCGCTCACGCTCGACCGGCTTCACCAGATAGTAGTTGGCGCCGGCAGCGCAGGCGGCCGCGAAATCCGTCTCCGCCGATTCCGTGCTGGTCACCAGCGCGGGAATGGACGCCAGCGGGCGCTCTTTCTGCCGCAGAAGCTTAAGAAATGACAGGCCGTCCATCTGCGGCATGTTGATGTCTACGATGAGAAGATCCGCCGTCTTGCTGAGGAGCGCTTCCAGGGCCTCGAGTCCATTCATGGCTTCCTCGACGCGAAATCCGGCTCCCTCGAGTATCGAGCGATAGTAGACGCGCGCCAGCGCGGCATCATCTACGACCATTATCGTCTTGGCGGGGGCAGTCATGGTCTTGCGGCTTCGGGCCGTTGGTAGACGATAGCGTCGGCAAATCGACGTACCTCGAACAGAGACGAGATCCGACTCATGGACTCTGTGTGACCCAGACAGATGAATCCGCCCGGGAGCAGGTTTTCGTAGAGATTTTCCGCCGCGACTCGTCGTGAGACATCGTCGAAATAAATGAGAACATTTCTGCAGAAAATGACGTCGAATCGACCGTGTCGCCGGGTCTGCTCCGGCTCCACGAGGTTCACGGATGTGAAGGAGACGGAGTCGCGCAATTGCGGGATGATCTGCCACTGCTCCGCCGGGAGCGCCTCGAAATATTTGCCGATCAGCTCCGGCGCCAGGCGCATCAGGGCGCGCTTGCCGAATATGCCGGCGCGCGCAAGCTCGAGCGCTCGAGTATCGATGTCGGAGCCCACGATCTCGACGTCATATTCGTCGACGCTGGACCAATGCTCGAGGAGCCAGATGGCGAGCGAATAGGGCTCCTCGCCGGTCGAGCACGGCGTGGACCAGATGCGGATCGCCTCACCGGCTCGTTTGCCGTTCACGAGTTCCCTCATCAGGTCATTCGTCAGACACCTCAGCTGATGATCTTCACGGTAGAAGTAGGTCTCGTTGACCGTGAAAGAGTTGACGAACTGCTGGATCTCATCGTGTCGGTCGGTGCGCAAGTGCGCAAAGTAGTTCGCAAAGGACGTCGCGCCCGTCGCCTCCATGCGCTCCCAGACGCGCCGCTCGACGTAATACCGTTTCGCTTCGGTAAAGATCATTCCGGTGCGCCTGTAGAGGTATTCGCAGAGCTTTCGAAACTCGTCTTCAGTCGGGGCTGGGAGCTCAGCCACGAATGCCTGCTGCCGTGATGCGCTCCGTGGCGAGCTTGATCGCGAAACTCAGAAACGGCACCTGTAAAAAGCGCTGCGCGCACTGCGCGAGCGTGGGCAGCGCCTCAGGATTGCCGACTTCGGCGAGGACTTCGATCGCCGCGGCGCAGACGTTGACTTCGGGCTCGTGCGCCAGAAGGGCGCAGAGGATCTGGCTGGCCTCCTCACTGGGGAGGCAGCGGGCCAGCTCGCAGCTCAGTATTCGAACGTCCGAATCGGCGTCGCTCAACAGTTGAGGCAGCGCCTCGCGCGCGGCGGTCGCCGAGGAGCGCAGCGCATCCAGGGCGCCCATGCGCAGAGCGGCGTCGTTGGAGCGCAGCATCGGCAGGATCAATGTGATGTTGTCGCGGGTTCCGATTCGCGCCAGGCTCGTAAACATCGCCTCGCGAACGCGAGGGTCGGTCTCCTGCGGCAACGCCGCTGCCAAGGCAGCCGCCGAATCGGGTAACTCCGCCGCCGCACGTGCTGCGGCCCATCGCTCGTCTGGATTTGCGCTGTCGAGGCCAGCTGACACCTCGGCCGGGCTCGGGCTCTGGGCGCTCGAGGGCGAGGGGGGCTTACGAACGAGAGGCATCAGGTACCAGTCTCTGAAGGCGCTGGGCGATCCTCGGCAGCGGCAGAACGTAGGTGGCGCCCCCTGCGCGCACCAGCTCCCCGGGCATTCCCCATACGACTGCGGTCTCTTCGGCTTCCGCGATGGTGACGCCGCCTTTGGCGCGCAGGTCAGTCATTGCCTCGGCGCCGTCGTCGCCCATGCCGGTCATCAAAACTCCTACCAGCTGAGTGGCGGGAAGGTACTCCATGGCGGACCGGACCAGCCGCTCCGTGCTCGGGTGCCACGGGTAATCAGGTTTCGAAGGAACGCTCATGGCCATCAGTCGCGAAGCTCGCTTGGAAACAACCAGGTCGGCGTCGCCCCGCCCAACATACACGCACCGGGGTTTCAGGCGCGTGGCGTGAGCGACTTCCAGGACTTGGAGGGCGCAGAGCCTGCCCAGCCGCTTGGTGAGCGGTCCGGTGAACGCCGCCGGTATGTGTTGTGCGACGAGAATCGGCCAGGGGAAGGTCCGCGCAAGCGGCACGAGAAGCGCCTCAAGCGCGGGCGGTCCACCGGTGGATGTCCCGACGAGCACGAGTCCGTCTCCGGCGAGGGTGCGTTCGGAGTCATCGACCGTCTTCGAGGTAGGTGGCGCAGGCCGGATGGAGACCACGCCGCCTGACCTGAATTGCACCCGCTCTCGGAGCCTGTGAGTGGCGGGAAGCCGGGCGGCCGCCGCTGCCCGGACTTTGTCCTTGAAGGTTGGCGCAAATTCCTGCATGCGCAGGGAAACGACACCGGTGGGTTTCGGGACGAAATCCACTGCTCCCAGGCGCAAGGCTTCCAACGTCGCTTCGGCGCCTTCATCGGTCACGGTCGAGACCATGACGACCGGGCAGGGCCGTTGCACCATGATTCTGTCCAGACACTGTAGTCCGTCCATCTGCGGCATCTGGACATCCAGGGTGATGACGTCCGGCTTGAAAGTGTCGAGTCTAGCCAGCGCCTCCAGCCCATTGCGCGCGAGCTCGACCTTGAAATCCGCATCTTCTGCGAGAACACGGCTGAAGAGTTTTCGCACGAGAGCCGAGTCGTCGACCACCAGAACCTTGATCACACCCCCGTCCGCCGTCGCTGCGCTTCGAATTTGTCCAGCAATCCCCGTTCCGCGCGCGTCAGCAGCTCCATCGGATCGAGCAGCAGCACGATCCGATTGGAGGAGGCGAGATTGATGACGCCGCGCACCAGTCGAGACACATCGTCCGTCAGCTCTGGTGCAGGCTCGACCGCGCTCGCGCTGGACCGCAGCACGTCCGAGACACTATCGACGATGACCCCGGCGCGGTGACGCTCGGTTTTGACCACGATCAGCCGCCTTCCAGCGGAGTTTGGGCACGGCGGCATGTCGAATCGTCGACGTTGGTCGATGACCGGCAGGATGTCGCCGCGTAAATTGACGACGCCTTCCAGGAATTTCGGCGTCTTGGGCAGCCGGGTGATCTGGTGCGGAACCCGAGCGACCTCCACGACGGCATCGATCGGCAGGCCGAACTCGTCATCCCCGAGTCGAAAGACGACAAATGTCAATTCGTGCGGGGCGCTCGACTCCAGGGGCTCTGCGTGCTCAGTCTGGGATCGCTGCCCGGCGCCCAATTTCGCCATCACGTCCTCCCGAAAGAGTTGCTGCGCTGAGAGGATTGAAATCAAGTGCCGTCCCGCCTGGCCGCGATAGACGGATCTGATTCGAGACTCGCCGCGCATGCGGGCAGCCAGCGCAGGTGGAATCGGGTCCATCAACCTGATGTCAGCGGCCAGGATCGCGCGAGTACGATCGGCGACGAGGCCGACAAGAGCGCCACCGACCTCGACCACCAAGACTTTTTCCCGATCGGGTTCGGTCTGCTGCGAGGAGAAGCCGAGGAGGATCCGTAGCGACAACAGGGGCAACAGGGTGTCCCGTACCGAGGTGAGCCCGAGGACCGCGGCCTCCGAATGGGCCAACGCGGTGATGCTTGCGGGGGCGGGAATGATTTCCCGCACCTCCGCCAGAGGAAAGGCAAACTCCTGGCCGGCGACATCGAACGTCACGAGGGTCTCGGTCTCCTGCGCGCCGCGCGCCTCCTCGTGCACGCGAGTGGTGGCCCTGAATTGAGCGTCGCGGCGCTGGGTGCGTCCGCGGCTCGAAAAGGCAGCCTCGAGCAGCGCCTTGATGTCCAGAATCTTCGCAACGCCCTTGTCAGGGCCCATCGAGAAGACGCCGAGCAATCGTTCCGCGCCTTCCGCCCCGAGCTCCTTGGGGCGCGTGTCGATCTGCTCTTCGCTCGCCTGCTCCAGAGCCGCGACCGAATCGACCACTACGGCGATCGGAGCGCCGATATCGAGCACGATCGCGCGGGCGGTCGAGCCATTCAAGGAAGACGCTATTCCCAGCATCTGGCGCAATCCCGCAATGGGCAACACGGCGCCGCGCAGATTCCCGATGCCGAGCAGCGCGGGTGGGCCTTGAGGCACCCGAGTCATCGCCGGCAGTCGGATCACTTCCAGCACGTCCTCTGATCTCAGGGCGTAGAGTTGATCGCCGACGTGAAAAGTCAGGAAGCGGCCGGAATCGGAATGATGTTGCGGGTGCACGTCCGGTCACGTGGTCCGTCGCAGCAGCGCGTCCGCAAGGGATGCGATTTCCTCGATGGCGGCCGCCAGATCTTCGGCCCCGCGCGACTGCTCGGTGGCCGCGGTGACGGCTTCTCGCGAGGCCACGCTCGCTTCCTCTGCCGCGGAAGCCACTTCCTGCGCCGCTTGCGAGATCTCAGTCGTGGCCAGCAGGATCTTGTCCGCGCCGTTGGCGACCGACTTGGTTGCCACTCCGAGCGCGGTCACGTCCCCGCCCAGCTGCAGCAGGCTACTGGAGACCATCTGGCTCTTCTGAGCCTCGGCTTCCGCCGTCGCGGCAATCTGCTGCAGATCGCCCTTGAGGATGCCGATCTGATCCAGAATGCCTCCCACGGTATCCTTGGATCGTTCGACGTTGGCCGATGCCTCGCGAGACAAATTGCGAATGTCGTTCGAGACCACCGCAAAGCCCCGCCCGGACTCGCCCGCTCGGGCGGCTTCGACCGAGCCGCTCACGGCGAGCATGCTGATCTGAACGGCAATCAATGCAATGCTGTCGATGATCTTTTCGATCCTGTGTCCCAGGCCCTCCAATCGGGTGATTGCCGTGAGGCCGCCTCGCGTGTCGTGCAAGGTGCTCGCGATTCCTTCAATCAGGCTCTCGATGGACTGCCGCCCTTCCTTGAGCGCCGCCTCGAGGTCTACCCCGCGCTCATAGCCGGCGTTGCTGTTGGCCTGCGCGAGTCGGGCGCTTCGCTCGATCCGGGTCAAGGCGCTGGCGGTCTCCTGGGTAGCTGACGATTGCGACTGTGCCGCTTTGCTGATCTGCTCGACGGCAGCCATCACTTCGGCCGCCGCGCTCGAAAGCTCCTGGATCGCGGCGGACAGCTCTTCGGCGCTCGCGCTGATCTGCTCCAGGCCCGAGCCGTTTGCTTTACCTGCGCTGAGCCTCTCCGCGAGCGCAGCCAATTGCCTGGCGGCCAGCTGTCCTTGATCGAGAGAGCTGGTCTGTTGCTCGACGGCCCGTTGCGCTTCAGTTGCGCCTGCCGACTGCTCCTCGGCGGCACTGGCGATCTGTTCGGCCCCTTTTTGGGCCTCCATCACGGCGCGTTCGGCCTCCAACGCCGCAGTCAGGATGCCGCGGCCTCCTTCGGAGATCTTCGCCATGTCGTTGCGCCTGGCTTGAAGCATCTCCGTCACGCGAGCGGCCGTGCGCGTTTCCTGAAGCGCGCGTTCTGCCGCCGCCCGCAGCGCTTGGCCGAGCTCCTGGACCTCCTTCTGAATGGCCGTGCTGAGGCTCTGAACTTCCCGCGCGCTCTTGTCGGAGTTCTCCGCGAGACTCCGGACCTCATCGGCAACCACGGCAAAACCGCGTCCATGCTCACCCGCGCGGGCGCCTTCGATTGCGGCGTTCAGAGCGAGGAGATTGGTCTGATCCGAGAGACGACTGACGGTTTGACTGATGTCCGAAATTTCTTTCGCCCGTGCATCGAGCTCCGCCAGGAGGGTGACCGAGGCGGCTTGCCGTTGCGCTCCTTGCTCAATGGCCCTGATGGACCCCGTGATCTGCGCCGAGGTCTCTGCCAACGCAACGGCGACCGACTCCGTGTGGCGGGTCGATGCAGCCGTCGCCTCTCGCGCCGCCGTCAGATCGGCCACGATTCGCTTGATCGCGGAGGTCTGCTCCTGGCAGGCGCTGGCTGCCGTCTCGGCGCCACTGCTGATTTGCTCCATGGCGCGTCCAAGCTGTCGAGTCGCGGCGGCAGCCTCCGTCAAGCCGCTGGCCAGCTCTTCGGTAGCCGCTGCAAGGCGCTGCGTGGCGCTTTCGTTGCGCCCCCCCCGTTTCGCAGCCCGTTTCGCAGCCCGAGGCCCCATCGTCGGGGTGGCGGGCGGCCTTTGGGGCGCGGCGGGTCTGGCGGACTCGCTCTGGACGGGTTCGATCTTCGATTTTTTTACCAAAGCCATTGGGGCCTCAGGGTAACGACGGCATCGACGTCTCGGGGCGAACCTGCGCCCGTAGCGTCAGAGGTCAGGCGCTAGCGCTGCTGTAGGCGAGACGTCGCCGACATGCGGCGGCCACTGCGCCGATTGGGGAATGTTCGAGCACAGCGATGGGTCCTTCGTTGCGTCACTCTCAGCGGCGGGTTTGGTGCGGGCGCGATTCTTAATGGTGATCTGCGCGGGCTCACGCATGTGCCGCTGCGCGATTCGACGAATCGCCGGCGGCATGGTTGCCGAGAACAGAGCGATCTGTCGCGACGACTGTACCCTAAATGCTCCCCAAAAGGGATGTCCGGAGGCCACCCGGGCGTCAGGCCTATGCGCTTCCCGAACGTAGGTCCTTCAGGCGCAAGGGTCCCGAGTTCAAATCTCGGCGCTCCGACCAGTCTTTCAGAGCATCCATTTTCGATCTTATGGACACCTTCATGGACACCCCGGGGGACGGCGGACCGTGCGTGATGCATTCCTGATCAATCCGTCTCGCGGCGGCCCTCACTCAACACGGGCAGAATAGCGGCTGTCGAGGGTTGCGCAGAGCGCGATGGACTGGACGAAATGCATCGAAGTCACCCCGGGAGTGCGTGGCGGCAAGCCGTGCTTGGTCGGCGCGCGCATCACTCCGATGGACATCCTGGAATATCTCGCCGGCGGGGCCTACGCGGCGGTACGCGAGCGGCGGTACGCGAGCGGCGGTACGCGACGCACGGCACGTGAAATTCCTACTCGACGAGAACCTGAGTCCGCGGCTCGTCAGTATCCTGGCGCCTTACTGGTCTGATTGCATGCACGTCGAAACTGTGGGCTTGCGCAGGGCGACCGAAAGCGATATGGCGCTTCGCACGCAGGATCTCTTTCGATGAGCTGGATATCTCAACATCAAAACCGAACAGACCAACATCTTCTTCAGGCTCATGGAAGCGCGTCATCGCCGAAAGCCGACGCTCATCAGCACGAATCTGCCGTATCCGCCTTGGCAGGATTTCCTCGGCAATCCCGCCCTCACCAAGGCACTTCTGAGCCGCCTGCGTGAGCGCTGCCACACCGTGACCATCGACGGACCTGGCCTGCGACCGCAGACCGGCTGACTCCTCTTCCGCCAGAGCTCATCTGCCCACCGATCCGACTCCCATCCCTTCTGGTTTTGCCGAGCGACGCCCGTCGCCGGCAGGGCGCAATACCCCGTCAAGCCACCGCCCGGCATCAACGCGCAATCAGGAGGACGACGAGTTTCCGCAACTCTACCCATGGGCTCTCCCAAAGGCTTCCTGTTTCGTCCTACAATGGGAGCCCCTGCACGGAGTCGAACTGGAGATCTGTGATGCGCCGCGGCTCGCTCGTCTATTCGCTCGGAGCGCTGTTGCTCAGCGCATTCGGTCTCGCCAGCGCCCAAAGCGCTTTCACCGCTCGCCCCATGAACGTTCGCGCCGGACCCAACGGGGATTACCCGCTGGTGGCGCAGCTCGATGCGGGGGCGCCGCTCGATGTGCACGGATGCCTCAACGATTGGAGCTGGTGCGACGTGTCGTTTGACGACAACCGAGGCTGGATCTATGCGGGCGGCGTATCCTTCGTCTATCAGGGCGAACGGGTCCCCCTTTATTCGTACGGGCCGAGTCTCGGCCTGCCGATCATCACGTTCTCGCTCTCGAGTTACTGGGGCAACTACTACCGCGGCCGGTCTTGGTACGGGCAGCGGGACGAGTGGGCACATCGCCGTATGCCACCCCACATGAGGCCTGCCGGAAGGCCTCACGCCGGTCCGCCGCCCATGCGGTCGGGGCGCACTGCGGCTGGTAATCGCCCGGAGCCTCGAGGCGGAGAGCGCGGACGTGCGGCGCCGAACGCGCGGCCTCATGCCGGAGCTCCTCCGGCGCGAAACGAGCGGCCGCCAGGCGGCGCTCGGCCGGAAGCTCGAGGCGCAGAGCGCGGACATGCGACGCCACCCGCGCGGGGCGGCAAGCCGCAGCAGCGTGAGCGCGGATCGCGGCCACCCGGACACCCCCCGCTCAGCAGCTGAGGCCGGAAAAGCCCGAGGCGCTGCCGCAGGCTGACGCCTAGCTCGCGGCGGCTGTGGCGCCCGTGAAGCGAGCGCGCCAGCTCGCGGGGGTTGGCTGGCGAATAAGCCTCTTTCGCGGCGCTGCAGCCTCGATGAGCCCACTCGAACAGTTCTTGCCGGGTAAACGCCTCAACCGAGACGCGTATCTACTTTGCTTCTCGGCGCTTTTTGCCGACCTCGGCTACCAGGGCGTGGCCGCGCTCTTTCCCCTTTACATCGTGCTCCGATTGCACGCGCCTGTCTTTGCCTACGGCATCGTGACGGCCATTGCCTTCGGCGGCGGCTCGTTCGTCTCCTACATCGGCGGCCGGGCGGGTGATCGGTTCGATCGCAAGTGCGTCGCCATCGCCGGCAATGCCTTCATTCCGCTGATGGCCTTCTCGGGCATCGTGCACGGCCTCTGGCTCGCCGCGGTCCTCTTTATCCTGGGATGGTGGGCGCGATACTTCCGCACTCCCGCGCGGCGGGCACTGTTGGTCAACGTGACGAAGCCGCAGGAGCGCGGCATGGCGTTCGGCTTTCTGCACGCGCTCGATATCGGCGGCGGGATGCTTTCGGCGCTCGCCGCGCTCGTGTTCCTGTCGCTGCGGATTCGCATCGGTACGATCATGCTGGCCGCGGTTTTGCCGCTCGTCGTATCGACGGGGCTGTTGTTTTTGGTCAAGCGCACGGAGCTCCATCACGCCGAAACTCCAAGGGCAGCGGCAGGCGGGCGCGAGCCGGGAGACCGCGCGTTGCTGATCGCACTTCTGGTTTCGGCCACCCTCTACGGCTTCAGTTTCTACAATCTCGGCTTTCCCATTCTGACAGCCACGGGCGGTCGCTCGACGACCGCAGGCTACGAGTCCGGTGTGCTCGCGTTCCTGATCTACCTCGGAGTCTCGGCCGTGAGCGGGTATGCCTTCGGCGCGGGTCGCTTTTCCATGGTGCGATCGCTGTGGCTCATGGGCTACCTGCCCTCCGCCGTGGGTTCAGGTCTCATCGGGCTCAGTGAGCTGCTCCATCTGCCGATGGCCGCCTTCTATCTTTCAATTGCCGTCCTGGGTTCGGGGATGGGCGGCGTCGAGACGTTCGAGCCGACTCTCATCTCATCCGTCGTAGGGCAGAGGCGACTCGGCCGCGGCATGGGCTTTCTCACGGTGTCCAGGAGCTTGGGCCAATTTCTGTCCAATCTCATCATGGGTTTCCTCTTTTCGGTGAGCCGCTCCCTCCCGTACTTCTACGCATCCGCATCCGCCTTGCTCGCGGCCATCGTCTTTGGCGCGGTCGCGTCCGGGAGGCTCCGGGGTGGTCGCGATGGAGGAGGACCTGGGTTCCGGACCCGGCGCCAGCGCGGGACGGGATAGGGCGGCGTGCGACGCCCGTCGCACATTGGCCGCCGCCGCCCCTATACCATTTATAGGGTTGGATGCATCGGCGGATGATCCGGTCGGGCGGAGCAGCCATTGACCGTACTGGTCCCGAGTTTCTACATTCTGGCGGGAGCGATCGCCTACGCGATGCTCCACAGCCTGGTTACGCCCGCGGCCCGGCGCGAGGGGCCGGCGTTGCATGCGTTCGCGGCCACATGCCTGTTCGGCGCACTCGTTGCCGTGTTTGCCGCTCGGATGCTCGATGCGACGAGCGGCGCGCAGTACCTGCGGGCGCTGAAGCTCAATCTGGATTGGCTGCTTCTGACATCGCTCGCATTCTCGGTATTCGTGGCGCGGTACGCGCGGCAGACGGGGCGCACCTTCTGGACCGCGCTGGCCGCGTATGCCGTTCTGTGCGTGGGTCTGATCACCCTGAACGAAGTGCGTCCCTACGGGCTGCAATATGCGCGTTTCGACGGAATCACGCGCCTGCAGCTTCCGTGGCACGAATTCATCGCGCAGGGGGTCGGCCACACCGGAGCGTTGCTTTATCTCGCGATGGCGGCCATCGACGGCGTCATCCCTTATGCGCTCATCGTGCTGCTGGGTCTTCATCGGCGCACGCGCGAGCGTTCGGCGTTGGGGATGATGCTTGCGGTCGCAATCCTGGTGCCGTTCGCGGTGCAAGGCGCTCTGGTGCGCCTGTCGATCATTCACGGGTTCGCAGCCGGTCCCTTCGGCATCCTGATCGTGATCGCCCTCTTGGGGACGACGCTGACCCAGGAGACGAAGCGCAAGCTGATCGACTCGGAGGAAAGTTTCCGAGTGCTGTTCGAGCACTCCCCCTATGCCATGGTGGTGGTCGAGCCCGGCACTGGCCGCATCCTTCAGGCCAACGAGGTCGCCTTCGAGCTTAGCGGCTATGACGCCCGCGGGCTCGGCCGCAAGACGCTGGCCGATCTGACGTTACCGGAGGACATGCCCGAGGCGATGCGCCGCTTCGCCGATCTCACCTCCGGGCGGGTCGACCAGCAGCTCAGCGAACGGCGGATCGTGCACAAGGACGGTCGCATTCTCACCACCCGCTGTGCGGTATCCACGCTGAAGGACGATGACGGCAAGGTCGCGCGGCTGATCGCCTGCCTGAGCGACATCACCGAGCGCGGGCAGATTCAGGCGGCCCTCGAGGAGAGTGAGCGCAAACTGCGCAACCTCTTCGAGCTTTCACCGCTCGGCATCGTGCTCACGGTGGACGGGCATTACCTGGAGTTCAACCGGGCGTTCGAGGCCATGACGGGCTATTCGGCCGAGGAGCTGCGGACTCTCGATCACTGGGCGCTCACTGCGCCCAAATACCAGGATGAAGAGCGGCGGCAGGTGGAGCTGCTCATGCGCAACGGCCGCTTCGGCCCCTACGAGAAGGAGTACCGTCGCAAGGACGGCAGTTTCCTACCGCTGCGCATGAACGGCATGTTGGTCGGTAACGGTAACCGGCGGTACGTCTGGTCCATCGTGGAGGATATCTCGGCGGATCGGCGCGCCAAGGAGGCGCTGCGCGAGAGCGAGATGCGGCTGCGCACGCTCATCGAGCAGTCCCCGATGGCCATCTCCTTCAGCCGCGACGGGGTTACGCTCGAGGTCAACGCCCGTTACATCGAGATGTTCGGTTACGCGAGCGCGGCCGAAGTCCGCGAGAGCCCGCTGCTCGAGCGCATCGCGCCGAGCCGCCGCGCCGAGATGCAGGAGATGATCGAGCGGCGCCGCCGCGGCCAGCCGGCCCCGACGAGCTACGAAACGCTGGGAAGGCGCAAGGACGGCAGCGAGTTTCCACTGTTCGTCTCGGCCAAACGCGTCGAGCTCGCGGATGGGCCGCTGACCATGTCCTTCCTGATGGACTTCACCGAGCGCAAGCAGGCCGAGGAACGCATTCGCCATCTGGCATTCTTCGATCAGCTGACGCGGCTGCCGAACCGGGAGCTGCTGCAGGATCGGGTGAATCAGGCGCTCTCGACCAGCGCCCGCACCGGTCGCTACGGCGCGCTGCTGCTGCTCAACCTCGACAACTTCAAAAGCGTCAACGACACGCTCGGACACGCGGCCGGGGATGCTCTGCTGCAGCAGGTCGCCACCAGACTCGCGTCCGAGGTGCGCACGGGCGATACGCTCGCCCGCGTGGATGGAGACGAATTCGTCGTCCTGCTCGAGGAGCTCGCGCCGCAGCCCCTGGCGGCCGCGGGCCACGCGAAAGCGTTCGGGCTGAAGATGATGCACGCCTTGTCCGGTTCATACGCCCTCGCCGAGGGCAATATTCATATCGGTTGCAGCGTTGGTGCGACGATTCTCGCCGGCCACCGGCAGAGCGCGCAGGACCTCGTCAAGCAGGCTAACATCGCGCTGCATCAGGCGAAAAAGAGCGGACGCAATGCGCTGCGCTTCTTCGATCCGGGCATGCAGGAGAGCGTCAACGCGCGTGCGGCGCTCGAAGCCGAGCTGCGCGAGGCGATCGCTGCCTCACAGTTCGTGCTGTACTACCAGCTGCAGGTGGATGAGAACGGCCGCGAGCTCGGCGCCGAGGCGCTGCTGCGCTGGAATCACCCGGAGCGTGGGCTCATCTCCCCGGCGCAGTTCATCGGGTTGGCCGAAGAGACGCACATGATCCTGCCGATCGGACAGTGGGTCATCGATGCGGCCTGCGCAAGGCTCGCGGCCTGGAGTTATGGCGCCCGCACGCGTGAGCTATCGCTCGCGGTGAACGTCAGCTCGTTGCAGTTTCAGCAGCCGGATTTCGTCGTGCAGGTACTCGGCTCGATCCGGCGGCACGGGGTCGAGGCCCGCCGGCTGAAGTTGGAATTGACCGAGACCCTGCTGCAAGTGGACATCGAGCGGACCGTGAGCACCATGAACGTGCTCAAGGCGGAAGGGGTACAGTTCGCCCTCGATGACTTCGGTACCGGCTACTCCTCGCTGCAGTATCTGAAGCGGCTGCCGCTCGATCAGCTGAAAATCGACCAATCCTTCGTGCACGAGATCGCGGCCGACCGCAACGACAAGGCGATCGTGACGACGATCATTGCGATCGCCGAGCGCCTGGGGCTCGATGTGATCGCAGAGGGCGTGGAGACGCACGAGCAGCTCGAAGTGTTGCGCCAGTGCGGCTGCGGCCGCTACCAGGGGTACCTGTTTGGCAGGCCGGCGCCGGCCGAACGACTGTTCGAGATCCGTGAGGCGCTGACCGCCTGCTGTAGCTGAGGCGGCCTTACCGGCGCCGGTCCATGGCGAGCAGAACGGAAACCAGCGGCACCTGCCGCTTCTGATTGAGCGACAGGCCGGTAGTCCCCTGGTACACGCCGTAGGCGCAGAGCACCCGCCCGGGAGTATAGGGGTGGAGCATGGTGGCGTTTCCGCCATTCTGCTGAGCTTCTTCCTGCTTCTGCGCGTAGCTCGCCGTCTCGACGGCCTGCAATTCGCTGCCATCCTTCAAGCGCACCGCCCAGACGGAGCCCCCCGAAGACAACGCCTGCCCGCGCTCGACCACGCCCGAAAAAACCACCTCCGAGTCCTTGGACAGACCTGCCGGTACGCCTGAGGCGAGGTAAACCATCTTCTGGTTGAAGGGTCCTCCTTTGACATCGGGTGGCCGATTCCAGCGCATGGCGATCTCGAAATCGTGGCACGACTTGGCCTGCGCCAGGCGGTTAAAGATCGGCCGCCCATCGGGGCCCGCCGCCTGCGACATGTAGCGGATCGCTTTGAGTTGCCGCGGGGTGGGCAGGTCCGCGGATCGGGGCGCCTTACCGCTCAGTCCGAGCTTGGCGCAGCCGGCAAGCAATGTCGCCAGCAGCAGGAGGCTGGCGGTGAATCGTAGGATGAGGCGATGCATGCGGTATCAGAACGGTCGAGCGAGTGCCAACGTTCCCCCCTGCGATCAGCTGGCGATGAGGCCGGCGGTGATGTTGATCGCGAAGCCGATTATGGCGACATTGAATGCGAAGGAAATGATCTCATGCACGATCACAACCCGGCGGATGGAGGCTTCCGCGGTGGACACGTCGGCGGTCTGACAGGCCGCGGCAATCGTGAAGGAGAAATAGGCGAAGTCCCAAAATCCTGGCATTTCCGTCCGCGGAAAGAGCAGGGGGCGGTCATTGGGCGAGGCGCTGTAGAAAATATCGGCGTAATGCATGGTGAACATGACCGGCACCAGCAACCACGAACAGATCAGGGTGGCAGCCACGAGCGCGAACTGCCAGACCCGCTGATCATGATCGAGGTGCCGGAGATTGGTCAGGGGCTGGACGATGGCAAGCAGGCTCAGGAGAGCCGCTGCGACGACCACTGCCAGGATGATGGGGCCGGAGGGATCTTCCTCGACGTAATGCGCGCAGATCTGGTCGGGGCTGAGACGCCGCATCCACAGAAAGATCAACGCCAGGAAGAGGGTGACGCCGCCATCCCAGCTGATGAGTATGCGGCTGATGAAGGAAAGAGTCGCTGGCAGGAAGAAATAACTCGCGATGCCGAAGGCCAGGGAGACCCAGAATCTCACATGCCCGTGAAAGAGCCTGATCGGCAGACCGACGCCGCGATTCATCACGGTCACGCGCGCACCTTGCGGCTGCGAGGTACGCGTACGCGGTGGTCGCCGCGCATTACGTAATATTGCCCGCTCGACCGGGTGTCCATCGACATGCAACCTGCTGACTTTCGTGTTCCTGAGAAACCGATTCTACGGAAGGCGGCACTTTTAGCGGTGCCATGCGACGCCGCCATTGCGATAAAGTCCGCATATGCGGTTTCAGGGCAGTTGCCATTGCGGTGCGCTGACTTACGTATACCACACCGAACTGCCGCCGCAGGAGTGGTCCCTTCGCGCCTGCCAGTGCTCTTTCTGTCGCGCGCACGGCGCCCGCACCACCTCCGATCCGCGGGGCAGCGTCGCATTTTACGTCGAAAATCCGGGTGGGCTTCGACGCTACCGATTTGGCCATCGCATTACCGAGTTCGTGATCTGCGCCCAGTGCGGGGTCTACATCGGCGCGGTGGCGGAAATCTCCGGGGGCCTCTTCGCCGTCATCAATACCAATGCGCTGCATTCGTTTTCGGCGGATCTGAAAGAGGCGGAGCCCGTCAACTACGATGCCGAGAGCACCGAAATGCGCACCGCGCGGCGTCGCAATCGATGGACGCCGTGCGCTCCAATCGCGGGTTGCTCCGAGCGCTGATCACCCGTCCCGCCGGCGCAAGCGAGACAATCGCTTTGCCGTGCCCAGCTTGCGCTTCGGCGTCGCGGCGCTCACACTGCACTCGTGGCCTGAGCGCAGCAAGGCGCAGGCGGGCGGAGGAAGAGTACGCAGCCTGAAGCTGAAGCGCTATACTCGCGCCACAGCGTTGCCGCAGACAAGGTCCGGGTAGAGAGACCTCCGCGCAACCTAACAAGAACCGCAACCAACTCAAGGGAAACAACATGCGCCTTCACAAGTGCCTTTTGACGGCAGCGTGCGCCGTGGGAATCCTTGGTACCGCCGCCGCCACGCCCAACCAACAGACTGCTGATACGCAGGATGCCGGACCAACGACCTCCAGCAGCCTCGTCACGACGTCGATCATCCTCAATGTCAAGGATATGCAAGGTCTGGAGCAGTTTATCGCGGACACTACCACGCCGGGTAGTCCGGATTACCACCACTTCCTCACTGTCAGCCAATTCGCTAAACGCTTCGCGCCCTCGAATCAGGCCATCGGGCGGTTCGTGCATTATCTACAGTCCTTCGGGATCACGGTGAACGAGGTCTACCCGGATAACCTGGACATCAGCGCCACAGGCACGGCGGGCGAATTCAACGTCGCCTTCTCCACACAGCTGCACGATTACATGCGCAACGGCCAGCGCTTCCATCGCCCCGCATGGAAGTTCGTCCTGCCGAGCGAGTTCTCGACCCTGGTGCTCGCAGCCCCGGGCCTCACCAATGAGCCAGGCAACTTTCGTCCGAAGAACGTGCGTCTCGGACAAGGAGCATTCGCGAGTGGATCCCCGCCCGCGATCACGTGGCCGATGAGCGGATCCGCCAGTGGCACTCCGGGGGAGTACACGGTTCACGATGTCGCCAACTTTTATGACGTTAACCCGCTTTACACGGAGGGTGTTCAAGGCCACGGCCAGACTGTGGGCATCATGACGCTCGCCAATTTCAGAACGGCAGACGCCTACGCATACTGGAAGGACATCGGGCTCAGCGTGCCGCAGAACCGCATCACGAAGGTGATGGAGGACGGCGGGACGCCAATTGCGGTGGGGGTCGGTGACGATGAGACCTCACTCGATGTCGAGCAGTCCGGCGGACTCGCGCCGGATGCCAAGATTCGAGTGTATATCGCCCCCAACACCAACAATGGCTTCCTCGACCTTTTCTATGGCGCCGTCGCGGACAACCAGGCCGGATCGGTCTCCATCAGCTGGGGCGAGCCGGAGGAGTTCTATTTCGCCGCGCTAAATGGCGGCGTGGATTACACCGGGCAGCTGGTCGCCATCGATCAGGCCTTGATGGAAGGCGCCGCGCAGGGACAGTCGTTCTTCGCCGCCTCGGGCGATGCTGGGGCTTACGATGTAAACGATTCGCAGATTGCGCCCTATCCGTACTACTCCAAGCAGCTCACCGTGGATGCGCCGGCCAATGACCCCTATATCACTGCGGCAGGCGGAACCACGGTCGCGGCGACCGAGCCCGGCATTCCCTCGGCCGGCTGTCCGGCCATCACCATCCCCCAGGAGCAGGTGTGGGGCTGGGACTACCTGGTGCGTGACTGGGCGAACTGCCTCGCGAACCTCGGCTTGACGCCGAATGATCTGTTTCCGGGGGGCGGTGGCGGGGGCGTCAGCTCCTTCTGGTCCATTCCCTCCTATCAGCAGTCCGTCAGGGGGATGCGCTTGACCCGACCGGGACAGAGTCTGTACTACTTTCCGAACTATCCGAGCAAGCACGGGGCGCAGGATCTCATCGATCTGCCTGGCTATTTTGCCGGACGCAACCTGCCGGACCTCGCGCTCAACGCGGATCCGCAGACGGGATACATCGTCGTGGACTGCACCGACTTTCCTGCATCCCAATACCCCGGCTGCGCGGCGGCCGGCTACGGCGGCACGAGCTTTGTCGGGCCGCAGTTAAACGGCATGACGGCCCTGATCGACGATGCGGCCGGAGGCCGCGTGGGCTTCCTCAATCCGGTGATCTACTCCTTGAAGTACAAATCCGCATATGGAAGTTCGTTGCCCTTCAACGACATCGTGAAGGGTGACAACTGGTTCTACGATGGGCATATGGGGTACGACAACGGCTCGGGGATCGGAACCGTCAACGTCGCCAACCTGGCGCTGTTTTTCGTAGTGTCCGCCGAGGGCGCGCAGAAGTAATCCGCCGGCCTCTTCCCGGTTCCCCGGGAAGAGGCCCTTTTCTCAGCGCGAGCGCCGGGCTTCAGCGGTCCCTTGGGTTGAATTCGGCGCGCTCGCACGCTCGTAGTGCGCTTGGGTCTGCACGAGATCGAGCCGCACGGGCTCACCTAGCGCATCTACATCGAAGGTGATGTAGGCATCGCCGTAAAAGCGATATCGCCAGCGTACACGGAACGTGTCGCCGTTCCAGTGCTCGAGATCCCCGGTGAACATCGGGTTACCGAGGCGGAGCATGAGATGCCCGCGGTCCTCCTCTACCGCGGCCGTGCCGTAGTACGGATCGGAGTAGCTGCCCATGTATGCTGAGAGAGGGAGCGGCGCTTGTGTGCCGGGCCGCCGCGCTGCCTTGAGCTTTTTCTTTGCCGCATCGGACTGCGCTTTGTCCTTGTGGATGTACGCATACATCGCCGCGCTCACGTCACGATGCGCGAGCCCCAGATAATCCTGCAGAACGCGAAACACGACGCCTTCGGGCGCCCGGTTCTGGTTCATGTTCGAGAGCACCACCACGCCGAGGTGCTCCTCCGGAACGAGCGCGAGTGCCGATGCCATGCCGTCGATATCGCCCGCATGCCAGACCAGCCGGTGCCCACCGTATTCCTGGAGAAAGAAGCCGAGCCCATAGGCATAGAATCGGGTATCGGGTGTCTGCGTGTTCAGCCATCCCGCCAGATCCGAGTCGCCCTGGATGAGCGACTGTGGAGTCTCCATGTCGTGGATGATGGAGGGCTCGAGCACCTGCCTGCCCCCATAGCGGCCATCCGCGAGCAGCATGATGAGCCAGTGGCTCATGTCGTTCACGCTCGAGTTGATGCCGCCCACCGCTGCGAACACATCCATGTTGTTCGACCAATAGGTCTTGATGACCCTGACTTTGCCATCGACCTCGCCATGCGGGCGCGCGACATCGGAGGCGGCGGCAACGGCGGCGGCCGTCGAGACGGTGCGACTCATTCCGAGCGGAGTAAAGAGGTGCGTGGCCACGTAGCTGTTCCAGCTCGCGCCGGTGATCGCCGGAACGAAGGTGGACGCCACCAGATACATCGTGTTGTTGTAGCAGAAATGTGCCCGAAAACCGTAGCGGGGTTTCTGGTAGCGCAGCCTTTGGATGATGTTCGCGGTGGTATCGTCCGACTGATACCACATGGTGCTGGGATCGCAGTACCCGCTGCGATGCGCGAGCAGATCACGGAGCGTGATCTCCTCGGTCACGTAAGGACTTTCGAGACGGAAGCCGGGCACGTGCTCGATCACCCGATCGTCCCAGCGAAGCTTGCCCACGGCCACGAGTGTGCCAAGGGCGGCGGCAGTGAATGCCTTGGTGTTTGATCCGATGTCGAACAGCGTATCGGCATCCACGCGGCCGGGCTTTCCGCGCTCGCGCAGTCCGTAACCGCGGGCGAAGACGACCTGCCCATCCTTCACCACGGCCACCGCAAGGCCGGGCACGTGCCATTGCGCCATCGCGCTATGCACGTAGCCATCGAGATCGGCAAGTACGGGCGGCGCCGCGCGGACCGCGCTCACGGCGAAAAGACCCGCAATCAGGGCCACTGGGGCGCTCAGTCCTCTCAGACTCCGACGGCATCGCATGGTGGTGCTCGCTTTCATCATTGTGGCGCCCGGTGCGCACGTCCGGGCTAGTCTCCTTGCGCCAAGGCTTCCCGTAAAGTCTGAGTCCGTGCGCGCGAATCGGCCGGGGCGGAGGAGCCGCTATAATCGCGAGCAACCATGTGCGCCCGCTATCAGACCCCAGCCCAGGCCGCCGCCGAGCGGTACTGGCGGGCGATCGAGCCCCTATGGCATTTCGAGCCGAGCTGGCGCGTTCTGCCGACGGACTCGGTGCCGGTGGTTCTCGGCATACACGGCACGATCACCGGCCGGATGATGCGCTGGGGGCTGCTGCCCTTCCGTGGCGAGTCCAGCTTCCCGCTCATCAATGCAACGGTCGAGAAGCTCGATACCTGGTACGCCTGGAAGGAGCCCTGGGCACGGCGCCAGCGCTGCATTCTGATCATGGCTGGCTTCTACGAGCCGCACCTGTTCGAGGATGGCCGCAAGGAGCCGTTTTACGTCCACCTGGCCGATCGTCCGCTCTTCGGGGTCGCAGGATTATGGGATCGCAGAAAGCAACCGGACGGCACCGAGGTGCTCTCCTGCGCACTCATCACTTTGCCGCCGAACAGCCTCATGGCGGAGATCCACAACGGGAAGCCGCGCATGCCCGCCGTGCTGCGCGAGGAGCATCATCAAGCGTGGCTACTGGGAAGTCCGGTCGAAGCGAAAGCCGCGCTCGTCCCTTATCCGAGCGACACGATGGTCGCGTGGCAGGTCAGCCGTCGCCTCTATGCGGCGCAGGCCGCGGATGAGGCGAGCCTGATCGAGCCCGTTCCTGATGTGCGTGGGCCCGCCGCGGGGAGCTGAGCTCTTTGCAAGGCAAAGTGGGAAAATCGATCACCGAACTTTTGCTCCCCGGCAGAACGCGATGGGCGTAATCTTGAGGGGTTTCCGATAACAAATGGGGGCGCGGCCGATGCCGGATGACCATTCGCTTCTGACGGCCACGCTGCCGGCGGCTTTGCCAGTGGCAACCGACCTGCGGCGTACCGCCGCGAATCCTGATTACTGGTACCCCCTGGCCTGGTCCGATGAGTTGAAGCCCGGCCGGATACTGGGGCGGCGGTTCGCGGGCGAGCCCATTGCACTCTATCGCGGAGCGAGTGGACGGGTGGTCGCGCTCGAGGACCGCTGCGCGCACCGGCAGGTGCCGCTGCACCTCGGGGTGGTCCAGGGCGAGGGCGTCAAGTGTCACTACCACGGCTGGGCCTACGACTGTACCGGCAAGTGCGTGGACGTGCCGTACCTCGGCCGGGAGCGCGTTCCGAACGGCGTTCGCAGCTATCCCGCCCGGGAGGTGGATGGGCTCGTCTTCATCTTTCCGGGCAATCCTGCGCTGGCGGAGGCGCGCCTGCCGGCCGCGCTCGGGTCCTCGCAGCGCCGCGACTACAAGACCCGGCAGCTCAATCGCGAGGTGGCGTGCCACTACAGCTTCATGCACGAGAATCTCTTCGACATGAACCACCAGTTCATGCACCGCAGGCAGATGGGCTCGATTCGCGCGAGCTGTCTCGGCCGCCACCACGGGGAACACTGGGCGGAAGTCGAATACAGCTTCAGCCGCACGGCAGGCAAGTCCTCCATGGGCGAGCGCGTGATCGTCGACATGATGCGCAAGCGCGATAACGCGCGGCAGGAGTTCCGCGACCACATGCGTATCCGCACCGATTATCCCGCACAGAGCCTGAAGGTCTGGGTGGGACGCGATATCCAGGACACCCAGGATCCGGTGTTGGATGTCTGGCTCTGCTACACGCCGCTCGATGCCGAGCAGCGCACCAACCGGACTTTCGGCTACCTCTCGGTGAAAAAACCGCCGATCCCAGGCCTCATCCATCTCGCCTGGCCGTTCTTTACCTGGTTCACGGAGAGGATCTTCCGCGAGGACAAGGACATCGTCGAGCACGAGCAGCGCGCCCACGACGAGCAGGGTGCCGACTGGAACAACGAGGTGTTTCCGGCGCTACGGGATCTGCGCGCCGTTCTCGCCCGCTGCGGCGTGCCGCTCTGCGCCGGCCGCTGAAGCGATCAACACCGCGTTGGTTCCTCCGAAGGCGAAGGAGCTCGACATGACGGTGCGGGCTCCCGCCCCAGCGCGCGCGCGGTTGGGGACATAGTCGAGATCGCAGTCCGCGGCCGGCACCTTCAGGTGCATGGTCGGCAGGAGGACGTCCTGCTGCAGCGCGAGCAGCGCCAGAGCGAGCTCGAGGGCGCCGCTTGCGCCGAGCAGATGTCCATGGATCGCCTTGGTGGCGCTCACGGGGATGCGGTAGGCGCGCTCACCGAAGACTTCCTTGATCGCGGCCGTTTCGACCGAATCATTGGCCTGCGTTCCGGTCCCGTGCGCATTGATGCTGTCGATGGAGTCCGGGGCGAGGGTTGCTGAGCGCAGTGCCGCGCGCATGGTGGCAGCCTGGCCCGCGATCGTGGGGCGGGTGATGTGGGTTGCATCCGTGGAGAGTCCGTAGCCCAGGATCTCACCGTGGATGAATGCGCCGCGAGCCACTGCCCGCGACCAGTCCTCGAGCACGAGGATGGCCGCTCCTTCGCCCAACACGAGGCCACTCCGGTCCGCCGAGAAAGGCTTGCAGGAGGTGGAGGGGTCGGCCGGGTCCTCGTTCGCGAGGGTATGCAACGCCTCCCAGGCTTTCATGGCGCCGTACGACAACGGCGCTTCCGAGCCGCCGGTGATGGCGAAGTCGATCTCCCCGTGCCGCAGCCGCCGCCAGGCTTCGCCGATCGCGACCGCCGCGGAAGAGCATGCGGTGGAGTAAGTCAGATTGGGCCCGCTCAAGTCGTGCTCGATCCCGATCCACGCGGCGGGCGCGTTGGTCATGCCCATGAGGATAGAGAAGGGCTTCAGGCGATCGCAGCCGTTGCGATAAAGCGAGAGATATCCTTCGTCGGCGCTCAGGGCACCGCCCATGCCGGTGCCGATGAAAACGCCGGCCCGCTCGCGGTCGGCGCCGACCAGGTCCAGCCGGGCATCGGCGATGGCTTTGCGCGCCGCGACCAGGGCGAGCTGACTGACGCGATCCAGCATTCGCAGCCGCGGCGGCTGGAAGTGCTCCTCCGCCCGGAACGAAACGCAGGCGGCAAGCGGGGTGGCAAGTCGGCCCGACCAGAGCGACTCCATGCGACGGACGGCAGCGCGGCCCGCGGTCGCGTTGGCGAGCGCGTCAGCGCAACTGTTGCCGATCGGCGAGATGAGCCCGAGACCGGTGACCGCGATGCGTCTCATGCGCCGGAATCCGTCGCGGCGGCCTGCGGCGGGGCTGACGGCTCGTGCGCGGGCTGCGGCGCCACCTTCTGGCTGACCATGAGCTCATCGATGTCCTTCGCGGCCTCTCCCAAAGTGCCTAAGGCGATGCCTTCCGAGGGCAGCTGCACGCCGAATTCCTCCTCGATGAAGAAGAGCATCTCGACCATCCCGAGCGAGTCGATGCCGAGGGAGCCGAGCGGCTGATCGGGCGTGAGTCGGGCGGGGTCGAGCTTGTAGCGCTGCACCAGGATTCGCGACAGTCGTTCGAGCGTCGTCATGATAGAGACCCCTGGGTGAGACCGGGACGGGCTTCGGGCGAAAGGACCACGGCGCATCGAGTCTTGCCGCTCATGCGCGCCGCTAAACTTAGGAGCGCGGGCGCACGCCGCAGCAGCGGGATGAGGGTAGCCGAGGTTGCGGGTCGCATGGCCGCGTGCGCGAAGCAGGCCGCAACACGCATGCGTCGGGAAAAATGCGCTCGCCAACGTGAGGCATAGCGCTGTTGAATCTGACTTCGAAGCCGTGTTCCGCTCAGGCTGGATCTCACGGCACCCGCGTGCCGCGTGAGCTCCTCGCACAGCAGCCACGCCGATTGCAGCGCCATGCTGATGCCCTCGCCGATGATCGGGTGGACTTCGCCGGCGGCATTGCCGATCCGAAAGGCGCTGCCCCCCAGGTTCCCGAGGCGTACGCCCGGGCGGATCGGCCCGGCGGCGAGCCAAGGTCCGACTCGGCAGGCTCCTGCGAGCGCCTCTCGCACGCCGCGGCACTCGTGCGAGAGAAGCGCCTCGATGGTCGCACCGGCAGTGTCGTTCGCGCAGATTTCCCGCCGGCAGGCGATCAGCCGGTCCCGGCGAATGCAGCAGGCGAGGGTGGCGAGGCCGTCGCCGGTGACGACCATGCCGCCATAGCCGCCGGCAAACACCAACACCGGCAGCAGACCCTCCTCCAGAGCGGCGCTGCGGAAGTTGGCTTTGAACGCGAGCAGATCGGAGGGTCGGCGCTCCTCGCGGGTCAGCGACACTTCGTCCCTCGGCGCAGGTTGCCAGGAGCCGTGCGCTCGAATGATCACCGGCGCGCGCAGGGTGAGCGGTAAGCCGTCCTCGCGCGCCACTTCGACCTCGCCATCTGTGTCGCCCGGCCGAGGGCGGATCGCGAGCGCCTTGGCGGGCTGAAGCACGGTGGCTCCGGCGGCGCGGGCTTGCTCGATGAGCAGCAGATCCAGATGCTCGCGCCGCAGAGCGTATCCCCAAGGGTGCCGGTCAGCGTGCGCGGGCAATCGAGCCGTGATGCTCTCGTCACCCCGCCACAGCGCCACCCGCCGCAGCACCGGGCCGGCGCGCTGACGCAACGCTTCTCCTACGCCGAGCGCATCCAGCAGCGGCAGGTTGCTGGCCGCGATGCATTCGCCGCAAACCTTGCGACGCGGAAAGCGCTTCGCCTCGAGGAGCGCGACCGACCAGCCCGCTCGCGAAAGCAAAATGGCGGCGGTCGAGCCCGCCGGACCGCCACCGATGATGATGCCGTCATAAGTCGTTGTCATGAGGCCGCGGGGTCGCGCACGGCGACAAAGAGGTGACTGAAGAGACCTCTCGAATCCTCCTCGAGTCGCCAACCGCTGCGGGCGGGAGGCCACAACCGCGAGAGCTCTCCGCCTCGAAATCCGGCCTGCGCGCTGACTAGGGCATCGTGTCGTGTCTCTCGGCTCACACCGAGCGCCGGCAGCAGCCGCGCGCCAAGAAGGGCAGGAAGGCTGCGCCGCGGCTCGCAGGCGATGAAGAGCTCGCACCGGGCCGCGATCGCCGACAACAGCTCCCGCAGCCTCGCTTCCTCGAAGTGATGGAGGAAAAGGTTGGCGAAGATGATGTCCCAGTGAGTGGACTGTGGGGCTCGTGCCCATTCGAGGGCATCCACGGTGAGGGGGCGCAGTATCCAATCGAGGTGAGCAAATGCGATACCCGTGGCGGGGGCGATGAGAGCCTGCCGATCGAGCAGCGTCAGCTCGGCCGCCGGCCAGCGGACCGCGAGGCGCTTGCCGAGACTCAAGGCCAGGCTGCCGTCACCCGCTCCGAGCTCGAGCAGATGCACGGGAGTGCGGCTTGGAGGTGACGTCGTGGCTTCACGCAGCCTTCTCGCCAGGATACGGCAATTTCCCATGATGCGATTGACGCGCTGCAGATCGCATCGGGAGCGGAGCGCGCGCGGATCGGCCGGCTCGAGCTGATCGAGGATCTCGGGGCGGACCGCCCGAGGACGACCCGTCAGTCCACTTTGAGAAGCGCCCCGTGGCAACTGAATCCCGCTCCGAATGATCCGAGCCACCACCACCCTCCCGCCGCGCCGTCGGCCAGGGCGGCCTGCAGCACGAAGTACACGAACGCGCTCGAGAGATTGCCGTACTCGCGCAGTACCGTCGCGCTGTAGCGCAGGTCCTCGGGCCCGAGTCCCAGCCGCTGCTCGAGCGCACGCAGAACGTCGCGTCCTCCGGCATGCATGATCCAGGCGCGGATCTCCGGGAGCGCGAGCCGCGCGCGTCCCAACATCACCTCGAGCACCTGCCCGACGTATTGCGCCGCCAATTCAGGAACGGGCCGCGTGAGTACGTTGCGCAGCATGCCGGCGCGCTGCTCGAACATGAGCGCTTCGCGCCGGGTGGGATCGAGGAGAGACTCGCTGTCATGCCAAAAAACCCGGCGTCGGCCGGCGCCAGTGGAATTCGACAGGACCGCCGCACCGGCTCCGTCTCCAAAAAGGCATGCGCTCACCATGACGCCCGCATCGTCATCGAGATACATCGCCGCGCTCGATATCTCGACGCAGATCGACAAGACGTTGCGACAGTTTTGCCCCGAGCCGAGCAGGGCACGACCCAATTGCATGTTGGGTAAGGCGGCCGCGCAGCCCTGACCCACGAGGTCGAACGCGAGCGTATTCATCCGCAGCCCGAGGCGCTCGCTGACGTAGCCTGACAGTCCCGGGCAGAGGTACCCGGTGCACGTGCTGACGACGATCGCGTCGATGTCGAGCGCTTTGAGCCCGGCATGGTCGAGAGCAGAGGCGCCTGCGCGGGCGGCGAGCCGCGGCGCGGTGTCGAGGAAACGCCGATGCAGCGTATCCGGATCGATGCGAAAGGCCTCATCGAGTGAGCCCACCGCCAGCCGGCGCGCCTCCATGCCGTTCTCGCTGAGGAGTATCGCTCTCGCCAACGCGCGCGTGCGCTCGCTCAGGCGCTCGAACCACTCGGAGCGCCGGAAGGCCTCCCAGCAGTCGAGCTTGGTGTAGCGCGCGGGCGGACTCGCAGTGCCGATGCCATTTAAGTACATGCAGGTAGGTATCCCCCGAGAAGGGGGCCGGTTCCCGCAGCCCGCGTAAATTTCAGCCGACGAGGTCCCGGTAGGCATGCCAGGTCGCATGTCCGAGGAGCGGTGCGATCACGATCATGCCGAGGAGGAACGTCACGAAGCCAAGCGCCGTGAGAGCCACGATGAGCGCCGCCCAGACGATCATGGCCGGGACGTTGTGCAGAGCGGCCTTGACGCTCGCCCACATGGCCTCGGACGCGGTCGCATCCCGGTCGATGATGAGGGGAACGGCGACGACCGACAGAACGAAGACCGTGACGGCGAAGAGGGCGCCCGAGGAGAAGTACGCAATGACTTCCCGCGTGCTCGCGAAATCGCCGGCACCACCCCAAAGCGCGACCGCGAGGCTCGGCTCGCGGATGCCGAGAATCGATTGCAGCAATACGGTGGAGGCAACGAACCAGACGATGGCGATGAGGGCCAGGATGCCACCGAAATGCACGAGTGCATCGGGGTTGCGGGTCACGGCCTCCAGCGACTCATCGAAGCCGCGCGGCTCACGCGCAGCGCGCCGCCTGGAGAGCTCGCACAGGCCGGTGGTCATGATCGGGCCCACCAACAGGTAGCCCGTCACCGCGGCCGCGACGAGGTAGGGATGGGTGCTGCCGAGCATGAGGAGCACCGCGCCGATCACCGAGATGATGATGCCGTGCGCCAGGCTCGCCCGCTGCATCTGGCGAAGATCTTCCCACCCGCGGCGGACCCAGACAATTGACTGCAGCGCCGGAACGTTGCGGACTTCAACACGAAGGAAGCGGCGCTTCCCGAGGCTGAGGGACGTACTCATCGAGGACTCCCGGAACACACTGCCCACGCCAGCATACTCCTGTAAACTCCGCCCGGCCGCGCCCCCGTAGCTCAGTGGATAGAGCGACCGCCTCCTAAGCGGTAGGTCGTCGGTTCAACTCCGGCCGGGGGCGCCAAGAATCAGCGACTTGCAATAGCTTTCCTCGAAACATTCCGGCTAAGACCCCGGTTGCTTCCGACCCGCAGCATCCGTCGCATCGATATTGCCAATCATCGGCAAGACGCCCTTGCCGCCCACCACCGCGGGCAGGTGTCCATCCCACCTGGCGATCGCCTGCTGCTGAATAAGCTCCGGCGTCAGGGTCTGCTGCAGGAGCTTCTGCGCCTGCGATTGGGCCTGTGCCTCGACGATCCGCTGCTGGGCGACGACCCTCGCCTGGTCCAACTCGTACTGCGCCTGCAAGGCGCGCTGCTGGGCGATCTGCTTGCGCTCAATGGCCTGCGCGAACTCATCGCTGAAGTGGAAATCGGTGATGTTGACGGAGTCGACGACGATCCGGTAGGGCTGCAGCTCCGAGGTGATCTGCGCCTGGATCTGATCGCGCACCTGGTCGCGGTGGACGATCAGGTCCTCCGCATTGAAGTGGGCGGTGACCGCCTTGACGGAGTTGCTGATCGCCGGGCGGATGATCTTGTCAACGAGGTCTGACTCGCTGCCGATGTGCTGATACACCCACTCCGCATCGGCCGGCAGGATGTGCCAGTTGGTCGCGACCGTGCTCGACACATTCTGCAGGTCGAGGCTCGCGGCCGTCTCCTCGGACTGGGAATTCTGCACCTGCACGTCCATCCTGGCGACGGCTTGCACGAACGGGAGCTTGAAGTGCAGCCCGGGGTCGAGGACCCCCTCATGCACCGCGCCGAAGGTCATGAGCACTCCGCGCTGTCCGGGGCCGATCTGCACGAATGCGCCGCCGATGGCGAGCAGAGCGATGATGATGATCACGCCCGCAATGAGGGCGGGGCGCAAAGCCCTGCTGTTCGGCAGGGACGAGATTCCGGTATTCATAGATCGCTCCGGTGGGACTATGACGCCGCCTCAGAATGGGGTCCGACACGGGCACTGCTCGGACGCAGCGTAGGCGTAGTGTACCTTACGCGCGGCCGCGCGCGCAGCGCGGGGGATCCGCCGCAGCCTCGGTGCCGCCGGGTGCCGCCGTTTGTTACTGATCGCCCTGCGGCTGATCGACCGGCTGATGTTCCGTGTCGGCGATGAACGCCGCGACGTTGTCGTGCAGCTGCTTCAGCGCAGGCACATGGGCATACACCATGTGGCCGGACTCGTAGTAGTGGTACTCGATGTTCGCCTGCAACTTCCTCGGCATGGGCAGGTGCGCCATCTCGTAGATGCCCTGATAGAAGGGCGTCGCCAGGTCGAAGTAGCCGCCGTTCAAGCAGATCTTGAGGTTCGGATCGTACTTCATCGCGTTGGCGAGGTCCGGCATCACGTTGAGCGCCTCGGGTAGAGCGAACGGCACGCCCGGCGGCTTGTGCTGGTAATTCCACGTGCGAAAGAGGGGAATCTCCGGCTTGTAGCGCATCCCCATGCCGTAGTGCAGGTCCTTGCGCACGTAGTTGTTGAAGGCTGCCACGTACGCGGAAGCGATCGAGGCCGCCTGCGGGTCGTACTCCGCGCCCTCGCTCAACGGGTCGAGCGATGACCCCGAGAAGCGGGTGTCGAGCCTCCCCGTGGTCTCGTCGGCCTCGCTCAGCAGTTCGTGCTCGAATTCGCTGCCGTTGACGCGCAGGTTGGCCTTCTTCAGATACGCGACCGGGAGCCCCGTGTACTCGTGCAGCTTCGCGGCGATCGCATCGCGTTGGTCGGAGCTCAAGGTTGAGCCCGCCCGCAACGCCCGCGCATAGTCGGTCATCGCGAACTGCTCGACCTCGCTGAGGAGCGAATCCAGCGACTGGTTGCTGTTGGGCAGCTTGTGGTGATACCAGGCCGTGGCGGCATAGGTGGGCAGCGCCAGCTCGTAGGCCTGATCGACACCGGGCGTGGCCCGCACCAGATCGGGCGAGTCGTTGTAGTTGAGGATCTGCGACAGCAGGATCACGCCGTTGAAGTCGGTGTCATCCCGGGTTTCGAGCACGTTGATGAGATTGGCCGAGCGCGGTGTGCCGTAGCTCTCGCCGAAGAGGTACTTGGGCGAGTTCCAGCGAGCGTACTTCGACAGGAACTGCATGATGAACTCGGAGAAGGCGTGCACGTCCTGGTCGGCGCCGTAATAGTCCTTCTCGGCACCCGGCGTCACCCGCGAGAAGCCCGTGCCCGGGGCGTCGACGAACACGAGATCGCTCGCATCGAGAAGGCTGTAGTCGTTGTTGACGAGCTGATAGGGAGCAGGTGGCGTGTGAGCGTGATCCTCGGTCACCACGCGCCACGGGCCGAAGGCACCCATGTGCAGCCACACCGTCGAGGAGCCGGGGCCGCCGTTATAGAGAAAGGTGATCGGGCGATCACTCGGCTTCTCGCCGTCCTTGAAGTAGGCCACATAGAACATCGAAGCCTTGGTCGACGGATGCTTCGCACCGGGTGCGTGCCGCGGCCCCATGGGCGGATCCCCGCCACCGCCTTTGCCGGCTGCATCGTTCCAGCCCTGCGGATGCACGATGAGCAGGCCCGCCACTGCGTGGTAATGGATCGTGTTGCCTTCGACCGTCACCGAGCCCGCCGTCGTGCTCGTGACGGTGCGGAAGTAGCGGTTGCCCTTGTGGTGCGGATGCTGCCAGCCGTGCCGATGATCGGCCGGCGGGTCGACCGTGCCGGAGTCGGTCGGCGCGGGATCCGCCTGCGCGTAATCATTCGATGCCCCGGCCTGTGTCGGCTGCGTGGCGCAGCCCTGGATGAGAGCGAAAAGACCGGCGGCGGCCGCGGCAGCGATACCTTTCGCGAGGAGTGTCTGGCGCATCTTGTCGCTCATGATCATTCCCCTCCCTGATTGTCGGTCTTACGGATGAAGGCCGCGATGTTGTCGTGGAGCTGCTTGAGTGACTTCTCGTTGGCGTAGACCATGTGACCCGACTGGTAATAGTGGTACTCGATGTTCGCCTGCAGCTTTCGAGGAATCTGCAGGTGGTGCATCTCGTACATGCCTTCGTAGAAGGGTGTTGCCAGGTCGAAGTAGCCGCCGTTCAGACAGATCTTGAGGTCCGGGTCGTACTTCATCGCGGTGGCGAGGTCGGGCATCACGTTGACCGCCACCGGCAGCGGGAAGGGCGCGCCCGGCGGCGCATGCTTGAATTGCCACCAGCGAAAGACGTCGATCTCCGGGTGATACGATTCGGTGGTCGTGTAATGAAGCGTCTGGCGCACGTAGTCGTTGAACACCGAGACGTAGGCCGAGCTGATGGCCGCGGACTGCGGGTCATACTCCGCGTCTTCACCCAGTGGCTCCATGCTGGGACCGGCAAAGCGCGTATCGAGCCGGCCCGTGGTCTCGTCCGAATCGCCCAGCAGCTCGTGCTCGAATTCCCCGCCGCTGATGCGCAGGTCCGCCTTCTTGATGTAGGCGAGGGGAAGCCCGGTGTAATCGTGGAGTTTCTCGGCCACGGCGTTGAATTGATCCTCCGGCAGCTTCGCGCCCTGCGACAGCGCATCGGCGTAGTCGCCCATGGCGAATTGCTCGACTTGCTGAATGAAGCCCTCGAGATCCGCTGTCTGTGAGGCCAGCCGGTGGTGATACCAGGCGGTGGCAGCGTAGGTCGGCAGGGCGATCTCGTAGGGAAGGTCGACGCCGGGGTTGGCCTGCGGGAAGTCGGGGCCCAGCTCGAAGTTCAGAACCTGCGAGAGCAGGATGATGCCGTTGAAATCGATGTCTTTCTCGGTCTCCAGATCGTTGATGAGCACCGCCGAGCGGGGTGTGCCGTAGCTCTCGCCGAAGAGGTACTTCGGTGAGTTCCAACGGTCGTACTTCGTGAGGAACTCGGTGATGAAGGTGGCGAACGCCTGGGCGTCCTGATCGACACCATAGAACGCCTTCTCCTTGCCCTTGCCCTCGATGCGGCTGAAGCCGGTGCCGGGCGCATCGATGAAGACGAGATCCGAGGCATCGAGCAGACTGTAAGCATTGTCAACCGCGCCATAAGGAGCAGGAGGCGTGTGCGAGTCGTTGCTTGTGACGACGCGCACCGGGCCGAAGGCACCCATGTGCAGCCAGACCGTGGAAGAGCCCGGGCCGCCGTTGTAGAGAAAAGTCACGGCGCGAGTGGGCGGATCGACCCCGCGCTTGAAATAGGCCACATAGAACATCGAGGCGACGGGCGGACCGTCCGCCGTGCCGATCCCATCGTTGGGACCTGAGGGCTTAGCGGCATCGTCCCAGCCCTTCGGATGAACGATGAGCGTACCCGCCACGGCATCGTAGGCGATCTTGTGGCCCTCGACGTTCACGGTTCCCGTGCTCCTCACCGAGCGCGGCGTGAAATCGTTTGCCGGGGCCGCTCCGAAGGCCGGCGGGTGCTTGGTCGGCGCTCTCGTCGGCGCGGCGGCGAGCGCCGTGGCGGTGGTGAGAGAGAACGCCGCGATCAGCGCGATCACTTGCTTCATAGGGAGATATCCGATAGGTCTATTGCTGATCGTTCTGCTGTTGATTCACCGGCTGGTGCTCGGTGTTCGCGATGAACGCCGCGACGTTGTCGTGAAGCTGCTTCAGCGTCGGCACATGCACATACACCATGTGGCCGGACTGGTAGTAGTGATACTCGATGTTCGCCTGCAGCTTTCTCGGCATCGGGAGGTGCGCCATCTCATACATGCCCTCGAAGAAGGGCGTCGCCAGATCGAAGTAGCCCCCGTTCAGCATGACCTTGAGGTCGGGGTCGAACTTCATCGCGTTGGCGAGGTCGGGCATCACGTTCATCGCCTGCGGCAGCGGGTAGGGAGCGCCCGGCGGTTGGTGGCGGGAGTTCCAATATTGGAACACCCGGATCCCCGGCCGGTAGCGCATTTTCATTCCGTAGTGCAGATCCTGGCGCACGTAATTGTTGAAGGCCGCGACATATGCGGAGCCGATCGCCGCCGACTGCGGATCGTAGCCCGCCCGCTCGCTTAAGGGGTCGAGCGACGGCCCTGAGAAGCGCGAGTCCAGCCGACCGGTGGTGGTGTCGGCATCCGCCTGCAGCTCGTGCTCGAACTCGCCGCCATCGATCCGTAGATTGGCCTTGTCGATGTACTCGACGGGCAGACCCGTGTACTCGTGCAGTTTCGCGGCGATCGCAGCGCGCTGGTCCGGGCTCAGCTTCGAGCCTTCGCGCAGAGCCTGTGCGTAATCGGTGAGCGCGAATTGCTCCACTTCCTTAAGCAGCGGCTCGAGCGGTTGGCCGGAATTCGGCAGCTTGTGGTGGTACCACGCGGTGGCGGTGTAGCTGGGTAGCGCGAGCTCGTACGGCAGATCGACGCCGGGGTTGAAGCGAACGAATCCCGTCGACTCGTCGTAGCTCAGGATCTGCGAGAGCAAGATCACGCCGTTGAAGTCGGTGTCATCCTGCGTCTCGAGCACGTTGATGAGGTTGGCCGAGCGCGGCGTGCCGTAGCTTTCCCCGAAAAGATACTTGGGCGAATTCCAGCGACCGTACTTCGACAGGAACTGCATGATGAATTCGGAGAAGGCGTGCACGTCCGGGTCGGCGCCGTAGAAGTCCTTCTCCGCACCCGCCTTTACCCGCGAGAAGCCCGTGCCCGGCGCATCGACGAACACGAGATCGCTCGCATCGAGGAGGCTGTAGTCGTTGTTGACGAGTTGGTAGGGCGCGGGCGGCGTGTGCGTATGGTCCGCGGTCGCCACCCGCCGGGGGCCGAAGGCACCCATGTGCAGCCACATCGACGAGGAGCCGGGGCCGCCGTTGTAGAGGAAGGTGATCGGCCGATCGCTCGGCTTCGCGCCGTCCTTGAAATAGGCCACGTAGAACATCGAGGCTTCGGGCGATTGGTGCTTCGGGCCATGTCCGTGCCACCGCCCCATCGGCGGATCCCCGCCACCACCTTTGCCGGCCGCATCGTTCCAGCCCGCCGGATGCACCACGAGCAGCCCCGCTACCGCGTGGTAATGGATCGTGTTGCCTTCGACGGTCACCGAGGCTTCCGTCGTGCTGGTCACAGTGCGGAAGTAGGGACTGCCCTTGGGATGATGGTGGTGCTTGCCCTGCCCATGATCGGCGGGCGGGTCGATGGAGGCGGAATCGGCCGACGGGGGATCCGCCTGCGCGTAGCCGCTTGCTGTCTGATTCTGCGTCGGCTGCGTGGCGCAGCCCTGCACGAGCGCGAACAGGGATGCGGCCGCGACGGCGGAAATGCCCTTCGTGATGAGTTTGCTGCGTACCGGGTCGCTCATGATCATTCCCCTGCCTGATTGTCGGTCTTGCGGATGAACGCCGCGACATTGTCGTGGAGCTGCTTGAGCGAGGTCTCGTTGGCGTAGACCATGTGACCCGACTGGTAATAGTGATACTCGATGTTCGCCTGCAGCCTCTCGGGAATCTGCAGGTGGTGCATTTCGTACATGCCCTGGTAGAAGGGTGTCGCCAGATCAAAATAGCCGCCGTTCAGGCAGATCTTGAGGTCCGGGTCGTACTTCATCGCGGTGGCGAGGTCGGGCATCACATTGACCGCGCCCTTGAGCTTGAAGGGCACCCCGGGCGGCGCATGCTCGAATTGCCAGATGCGCCAGATATCGATTTCGGGGTAGTAGGCCTCGTTCGTCGTGTACTGCAGGTCGCGGCGAACGTAGTCGTTGAATACCGAAACGTACGCCGACGCGATGGCCGCGGCCTGCGGGTCGTACTCGGAGTCCTCGGCCAGCGGGTCCATGCTGGGACCGGCGAAGCGCGTATCGAGCCGACCCGTGCTCTGATCCGAATCGCCCAGCAGCTCGTGCTCGAACTCCGGCCCGCTGATCTGCAGGTCCGCCTTCTTGATGTAGGCGAGCGGAAGCCCGGTATAGTCATGGAGCTTCTCGGCCACGGCGTTGAACTGGTCCTCGGGCAGCATCGCACCCTGCGCGAGCGCGTTGGCGTACTCGCCCATCGCGAATTGCTCGACCTCCTTCAGGAAACTGTCGAGATCCGCCGGCTGCGAGGCGAGCTTGTGGTGAAACCAGGCGGTGGCCGCAAAGGTCGGCAGCTCGATCTCATAGGGCAGCTCGATGCCGGGGTTGCCCTGCGGTTCATCGGCCATCAAATCGAAGTTCAGGACCTGCGAGAGGAGAATGACACCGTTGAAATCGATGTCGTGGTCGGTCTCGAGGTCGTTGATGAGCACCGCGGAGCGGGGCGTACCGTAGCTTTCGCCGAAGAGATACTTGGGCGAGTTCCAGCGGTGGTACTTCGAAAGGAACTGCGTGATGAAGGATGCGAAGGCGTCGCCATCCTGGTCGACTCCCCAGAAAGCCTGCTTCTTGCCCTTGCCCTCGATGCGGCTGAAGCCGGTGCCCGGCGCATCGATGAAGACGAGGTCCGAGGCATCGAGCAGGCTGTAGGCATTGTCGACCGCGCGGTACGGCGCGGGAGGCGTGTGCGAGTCGTTGCTCGTGACGACGCGCACCGGGCCGAAGGCACCCATGTGAAGCCAAATGGTGGATGAGCCGGGACCGCCGTTATAGAGGAAGGTCACCGGGCGGTTGCGCGGATCGGCGCCATGTTTGAAGTACGCGACGTAGAACATCGAGGCGACGGGCGGGCCATCGGCCGTGCCGATCGCATCCTTCGGTCCCTGGGCCTTAGCGGCATCGTCCCAGCCCTTCGGGTGCACGATGAGGGTACCCGCCACGGCCTCGTAGGCGATCGTGTGTCCCTCGACGGTTACCGTTCCCGTGCTCCTCACCATCCGCGGCGTGAAATCGTTTGCCGGGGCCGCTCCGGAGGGTGGCGGATTCTTGGCGGGCGCTCTGGGCGGTGGAGCGGCGAGCGCCGCGGCGGTGGTGAGCGAGAACGCGGCGACCAGTGCGAGCACTTGCTTCATATTGAAATCTCTCCAGTCGGGCCGGCTGCCGACCGGGCCGGCAGCGCAAAGCGCCTATGATGCCCGATCGCCGCACCGCCCGAGTACCCGATCCCGCGCCGGGCGAGGGTGATCTGCGGCCAACGCCCCTCGCGCCGCGACGAAACGAGTGGTCCGGGACGAGTCACCGGCTCGTCACATTCCGTCGCTAGAGCCCCCGGGGCCAGACCCGAAGCGTGACTCGATTTCTCCGAGACAGCCTCCGGTCGGGCATTCCATCCCGCAATAGCTCGATGAAGCGAGCCTGCTCCATGAGAAATCTGCTTCGCCAGCTGCCAGCCGCTCTCGCCGCGGCCGCCGTAGCTTCCTGCGCGGGGTCGGCGGCGCTCGCCCAGAGTCCCTCGTATCATTCCCGTGGGTACGAGACCGCGACGGCGAGCCATATTTCAGGGCGCTGCCCGGGAACCCCGAAGGTCGACAATCCGGCGAACGCGAATCTGCTGACCAACAATCCCAATGACACCCATCCGCTGAACGGCGCCAACGCCGCCGATCCCTTCCGGCTCGACCGGACCCAGGCTGCCACGGCAGACCAGAACCACGGCGACACGGCCGAGCAGGAGGCATACGACGGCGCCAAGGCGGACCTGTTTCCACTCTATACCGGTAGCGGCACGGCGGGCGGGCTCGGCGCCTTCGGCACAAGGGACAGGTCATGGGCTACTTCGACGGCAACAAGTCGACCGTGACATCCATCCCCGCCGCTTCTAGCCGCGCGATGCGACCGGGCGGGTCATCCAGTACGACGACATACCTGAGCGGTATCGGACCAACGTGGATACGGTGGATGCACCGTTCAACCGCCACCGCGGCGATCCAGCCACGCTCACCCATGCCGCTGACGCCCAAGGCTCCGGCGTCAATGGCGGATTCGGCGCCTCCGACCGTCGTCACTGGATGAGGGGGCCGCGGCCCTTTGGCACCCAGTATCCGGAGTGATCGCACATGAGCAGTTCACGCGTTCTCGCCGCCATGGCGGCTGGCTTCGTACTTGCGCAGGGTTGCGGCGCGGATGCCAGTGCGTCTGCGACGACTCGGGTGACCGCAGGCCATGCGCGCTTCGAGTTTCTCACGCCATCACTCGTGCGGATGGAGTACTCACCGGATGGCTTGTTTGTCGACGCCCCGACCGCGGTGGTGCGCAAAAGAGACTGGTCGGCGGTCAAAGTGACGACGACACGCGCCGCCGGCCGGGTCACGCTCGAGAGCGCAGCGCTGACTGTGCGCTATCGTCCGGCCGCCGGGGCGTTCACGGCCGCGGATCTCGCCGTGAGTTGGCATGATGCGAGAGGAGGGACTCACGAGTGGCGGCCAGGTCAGGCGGACCCCGGCAACTTGGGCGGCCTCACGTATTCGCTCGACAACATCAGCGCCACCACGCTGCCGCCTCCGGGCGATGATCTTGGCAGCCCGATGCACGATGTGATTCCCGGCATCGACGTGCGGCTCGAGGCCGCGACGCCGGGCCTCCTCAGCCGAAGCGGCTATGCGTTACTCGACGATAGCCTGAGTCCGGTCTGGAACGCGGATCACTCCTGGATCGAGCAGCGCCCGAAACCGGTGGGACAGGACTGGTATCTCTTCGTATACGACCGTGACTACCGCAAGCCGCTCGAGGAATACGCCGAGCTCTGTGGGCCCGTGCCGATGATTCCCCGATATGCCCTCGGTCCCTGGATCACGGATCTCAACTTCGAGTACTTCCCCGGCACGGCCGAGTCGCGCTCATCGGCCATGCGCCGCTACGGCGAGCAGCACCTCGAGCGCGAGGTCGTGCGGCTCCTCGGTAGTCACATTCCGCTCTCGGGACTCGTGCTCGATTTCGCCTGGCACAACTACGGCTGGCAAGGCGGTTACGACTGGAGCCCGCTCATTCCGCGCAGCCAGGCGCTCATCGATTGGCTGCACGCGCGCGGCCTCAGGCTCTCCCTCAATGACCATCCGGGCTACGCCAACACCAAGGAGAGCAGCCTTTCCTATAGCGACAGCCACGCCCCGGAAGTGCTGCGCGCGCTCGGACGGCCGATCCCGCCGGCGCCCTCGTACGACCAGAGCCTCGCCGGCGGCTGGAAATTTTTCCCCGATCCGCATGATGCCGGACTCGAGAGTCACTGGTATTCCAGCGACTACGATGATGCCCGCTGGCGGGCGATCCGCACCGATGAGTCCTGGCAGCAGCAGGGCTATCCCAAGTATCAGGGTATCGGCTGGTATCGGACCTCGTTCGCGCTGCCCTCGAAGCTGCCACGGGCACTCTATCTTTATCTGGGAGAGGTGAGCAGCAGCTACCGGCTGTTCGTCAACGGCGAGGAAGTGCAGCACACGCACGTCCAGTGGCCACGCGAGCTGACCTATGCCGAGGTGCGGGCCGCCCTGCATCCCGGGCAGCGCAACGTCATCGCATTGCGCGTCGAGCCACCGCAGCTACCGGAGCCCCCGCAGCCCGCACAGCCACCGCCGCGCGCGAGGCCCGCCGGTATCCTGCGTCGCCCGGTCGCGCTGCGGAATGTGGCACCGCCCCCGCGCATCTACCTCAACCTGGCCACCCGCAAGCAAGCGCAGATCTCCATGGCCGACCTGCATGCGCCGCTCATCCACCAGGGCGTCGATTTCTGGTGGGTGGATGGCGGTGGCGGCGCGGCGAAGATGCCGGGCCTCGATCCGCAGCTTTGGACCAACGAGGTATTCTACGATGCCACCGAGCGCCAGACGGGCAAGCGCGCCTTCATCTTAAGCCGCTACGGCGGCTGGGGAAGCGAGCGGTATCCCGGATACTTCACCGGTGATGCCTACTCCGAATGGCGGGTGCTCGCCTACGAGGTGGCCTACACCGCTCGGGGCGGCAACGTGCTCGTGCCTTACATCAGCAACGACATCGGCGGCTTCCACGGCGCGAAGATTCCCTTCGAACTCTATGCGCGTTGGATCGAGTTCGGCACCTTCAGTCCGATTCTACGCATGCACAGCGCGCACGAGAATCCGCTCGAGGGCAACACGCGCATGCCCTGGATCTACGGGCCGAAGGGCGTCGCGCTCATGAGGAAGTATTTCACGCTGCGCACGCGGCTCATTCCGTATCTTTATACCTACGCCTGGCAGGCGCACGAGCGCTCGATGCCGCTGCTTCGGCCGCTCTATCTCGAGTGGCCCGATCTCGCCCAGGCCTATCGGCACTTTCACGAGTATTACTTCGGCGACGAGATGCTGGTCACTCCCGTTCTCGCTGCGAGCGGCGAGCGCACCGTCTATCTGCCGCCGGGCAGCTGGATGGATTTTTTCACCGGCAAGCACTATCAGGGCGCAACGACCTTCACCGCCCAATACCCGACGGATGCAACTCCGGTCTTCGTGCGCGAAGGCGCTGTCGTCCCGGAGCAGTCCGTGGCTCGCGGCCGCGCCGGCCAGGGAGCCCAAGTCCTGACGATCGATGTTTATGGCTCCGGGAACGGACGGTTCGAGCTCTATGAGGACGACGGAGTCTCCCTCGACTACGAGCGAGGCCGATACGCGTTGACGCCGATGACCTATTCGACTGCCCGTACCGGGCATCGGCTCATCGTCGGACCGACCCGGGGTTCCTTCACCGGGCAGCAGCAGGCGCGACGCTACGCCATTCGCATCCACGCGGCGCAGCGCCCGGCGTCGTTCCTCGTGGACGGCAAGCGCGCTGCTCACTGGCAGTGGACGGCACGCGATTCGACCGCATATTTGCCGCTGCCCGTCGAGAGCATCCATCGGGCGCTCACGATCACGTGGTAGGCTGTCGAGCGATTTGCGGAGGCGCCCGAATGCGAAGCAGACCGTCAACTCCCGTCGCGATGTCGGCCCTGATGCTCATGGTCGCGCTGGCGAGCGCGCTCGCCTTCGGCGCGCCTGCGGCCACTGACTCCAATCCCTACCTCTGGCTGGCGCAGATTCACGGCCGCCGGGCGCTCGCCTGGGTGGAAAACCAGACCGGGCGAAGCGACCTCGCGCTCGAGCGCGACCCGATCTACGCGCGCGATCGCGCGCAGATACTCGATGTGCTGAACGCCGGCACCCGCATCCCGAAAGGGACGCTGGAGCACGGTTGGGTGCTCAACTTCTGGCAAAACGCCGGGCACGTGCGTGGCATCTGGCGCCGCACGAGCATCGTCGATTACGCGCACCAGTCACCTCATTGGCACACTCTCCTCGATGTCGATGCGCTCGACCGTCAACTGCACGAGGATTGGGTCTGGAAGGGCGCCGACTGTACCTCCGATTTCAACCGCTGCCTGGTGAGGCTCTCCCCGGGCGGCGGCGATGCCGTGGAAACGCGCGAATACGACCCCAAAACCCGCCGCTTCGTCGCGGGCGGCTTCGCGCTTCGGGTGGCGAAAGGCGGCGCCGTCTATCTCAATTCCAACTCCGTGCTCGTCGCGACCGATTTCGGCCCCGGCACGATGACACCATCCTCCTATCCGCGCATCGTCAAGCTGTGGCACCGCGGCGAGCCGCTCGCCGACGCGAAGACCGTCTTCGAAGCCAGGCCGGATGACATGGCGGTCATGGCGCACGTGTTTCGCGGCCCCTACGGAAGCGTGGCGCTCATCGTGCGGCGGCCGAGCTTCTTCAACGCCGACTACTATGTGGTGCGCGCCGATGGCACGACACTCAGGATCCCATTGCCGCAGGATGCGCAGATCGAGGGCGTTACGCGCGGACAGTTGATAGCCACTCTGCAGGATCCCTGGACGGTGGGCGGCAGGACCATCGGCCAGGGGGCGCTCATCGCCTACCCGGTGATGGCTTTTGAACGTTCAGGTCACGCGCCGCCGGTGTCGGTGCTCTACACTCCCGGCCCGCATGCGATGATCGATGAGGTTTCCCCCGGTGACGATGCGGTCTACGCCTCGATTTACCAGGACGTCACCGGCGCGATCCACGAGTTCCGGCCGCAGCATGCCGGTTGGAGTGACACGCGCCTCGCACTGCCGCGCGGCGGCTCGACCTCCATCGTCTCGACCGACGCTTGGGGCCCGCAGGCCTACTTCACGTTTCAGAGCTTTCTCACGCCGCCCTCCCTCTACGCGTACGGCGGCGGCGGCCAACCTCGGCTCATCAAGGCGCAGGCGGCCGTGTTTGGTGTGCGCGGCATCGAGGTTCGCCAGTACTGGGCGACCTCGCGGGATGGCACCAAGGTACCGTACTTCCTCATCCGGCAGAAGAAGGCGCAGGGCGCCATTCCGACGATCCTCTACGGCTACGGTGGCTTCCAACTTTCGCTCACTCCCTGGTACTGGAACGACGGACATAAGCCGCTCGATGCGGTACAGACCTGGGTGGAGCGCGGCGGGGCCATTGCCGTCGCCAACATCCGCGGCGGCGGAGAGTTCGGACCCGCCTGGCATCAGGCGGCCCTGAAGTATCACCGCCAGCGCGCTTACGAGGACTTCGAGGCGGTGGCAGCGGACATCGAGCACCGAGGCTTCTCGAGTCCCAAGCAGCTCGGCATCGTCGGTGCCTCGAACGGGGGCCTCCTCGTCTCGACCGTGATGGTCGAGAGACCGGACCTGTTCGCCGCTGTGGTTTGTCAACGCCCCCTGATCGATATGCTGATCTACACGCATTACGGCGCGGGCGCATCCTGGATCGGGGAGTACGGCGATCCCGCCGATCCGAAGATGGCGGCTTACATCCGCACCTACTCTCCGTTCGAGAACGTCAAGCGCGCTGTGCACTATCCGCCGATCCTCTTCATCACGGAGACCACCGACGATCGTGTCACGCCGGTGTATGCGCGCATGATGGCCGCCAAGATGGAGGCGCAGGGCCACGAGGTGCTCTTCAACGAGGCCACCGAAGGCGGCCACGGACCGGGCGCGACGCACGCCGAGGAGGCGCAGTACTGGGCGCTCTCCTACACCTTCCTGGCGAAGAGGTTGGGACTCAAAGACTGACGCCAAGGGATAGGCACGGGATGTGCCCCGCCGCCGTAGATGGCGGAGCCTCGGGCAAAGACCACGCTTTTTGCCTGAGGCCGCGCTGGAACGGGCAGGATGCCCGGATCCAGCGCTTTAGACTAGGCGCGCGGCTTGCTTGTGGCCGGGCCCACGGGCCACGTCTGACAGGAGGGACCATGGCTGCTCGTCTGTTCCTCGGTGCCGTCGCTGCCGGCGCTGCCGGCGCCATCTCCATGTACCTTCTCGATCCTGACCATGGCCGGCGCCGCCGCGCCGTCATGCGCGAGCGGCTGGCGAGCGGCATGAGCCGGCTGGACGATGCGAGGAGCGTCGCCTCGCGCGATCTGCGAAACCGCGCGCGGGGTGTCGCTCACGAGATCCGCTCGCGCTTCACGCCGGAGGAGGTGCCGGATGAGATCCTCTGCGAGCGCGTGCGCTCACGGCTCGGCTGGGCCGTCTCACATCCCGGTGCGATCGAAATCTCGGCGCTCTCGGGCAGGGTGACCCTGAGCGGCGCCGTGCTCGAGCGCGAGTACGTGCGTCTCCTGCGCGCGGTCTGGGCCGTCCGGGGCGTCGCCGATGTCGAGGACCGGCTCGCGGTCTATGAGAGCGCGGCCGGTGTCTCCGCCCTGCAGGGTGGCGGCAGGGCTCTCGGCCGCCACCACGGGCCGCGGCAGGAAAGCTGGCCGCCCGCCATCCGGGTCGTCACGGGCGCGGCCGGCGGGGCGCTCCTCATCAACGCGTTCGCCGGCCGGCGCAGCGCGTTCGGCCTGCTCGGCGGGCTCGCGGGCGCGGCACTCGTCGCGCGCAGCAGCACCAACATGCCGATCGATCGCCTGGTGGGCGTGCGCCGTCCGGCGATGGAGCTGCAGAAATGCATCGAGGTCGCGGCCCCCATCGAGCAGGTTTTCGAGACCTTCTCGCAGCTCGAGCGCTTTCCGGAGTTCATGACTCACGTGCGCGACGTGCGCGCGAAAGGCGACGGCACTTCGCAGTGGACCGTCGAGGGCCCCGCGGGACGTGCGATCTCCTGGGAGGCGGTGACGACACGGATCGAACCCAACAGACTCATCGCCTGGCGGACACTGCCGGGCTCCGCGGTGGAGCACGCGGGTTTGTTGCGATTCGAGCCCACGGAGAGTGGGACCCGGGTATTCGTCACGATGAGCTACACTCCGCCCGCCGGGGCGATCGGCCACGCTATCGCACGGCTCTTCGGCGCCGATCCGAAATCGGAGCTCGACGACGATCTGCTGCGGATGAAAGTGTTCCTGGAAACGGGCCGCCGCGCACACGATGCCGCGGCAGCCCCGCACTAGAGGCTAACGGATCTCCTCCACCGCCACGGGGTTGTTGCGGTGGAGGATTCTGCGCACGCTGTCAAATTCGTACTCCAGACGCGGATGCACGGTAATCGCCGAGTTGCCGCCGCGCACCCGGCGCGCGAGCTCCTCGGCCCCACCGTTGTGCTGACCATCCTGATCGAGCAGGGTGTGGAAGTAATTGGCAACGCGTGCCACGAAGGCATCGCCGGGTTCCGCATCCGCCTGCCCGGTCTCGAGCAGCGACGTCAGCTCCACTCGATCCGTTGGGATGCCGTCCGCCACGAGCTCGGTGCGGACGCGTTCGGCAATGCCGTAATCATCGAACAAGGCCACGATCACGGGGGTCATACGGCCTCCAACGGCCAGCCGACGGCCTGGTTCCCCGATGGGTTGTGACCCACGTCACGATGGCGCCGCGGGCACGCGGGCTGCTGCGCCGCTACAATCTGCTGGCGCCGCAGCAATGGAAAAGAACGAGACCGTGCCCATTCTGTTCAATCGTCGCGCGCGCCTGGCCGAGGACTGCGAGGCCGCGTCCGAGCGGCGCCACGGGCCTGACAGGCGCACCCGCGTGGCCCGGGCACTAGTGTACGGGAGCTTACATCCGCGCCGGCTCGGGCCGCGGCGCGAGGGCGAGCATGGGCTTGGGGCCATCGATTGGCATCACCCCTGGTGGTTCGCGATCGCCACTCTGATCCTCCTCTTCTGCGCGGCGGACGCGGTGCTGACAGTCGTGCTCGTCGGCCGTGGCGCCTCGGAGCTCAATCCATTGCTCGCACCGCTCATCGGCGGCTCGGGCGTGCTCTTCGCCGTGGTGAAGATCGGGCTGACCGGAATCGGTGTGGTGCTGCTCACGCTTCTCTCGCGGGTCAAAGCGTTCGGGCGCATGCCGGTCGCGCTCCTTCTGTACAGCATGCTGGTCGGTTACGGGGCGCTGATCGTGTATGAGCTCGGCCTCCTCGGCTGGCTATAAGAACTCTTAATTCCTTTAATTTCAATAGCTGGCACGCGCTCATGCAATTTCCTGGCGCGTGCGTTTCCGCTAAACTAGGACTTCATCGTCCGCGCCCCCCATGCTGGAACCCACACCTCTATTCGGCGGCAACGCCGCCTTTCTCGATGCCCTCTACGAGCAGTATCTGCGCGATCCGGCGAGCGTAGAGGAGAAGTGGCGCCTCTACTTCGAGAGCCTGCCGGGCCCGAAGACCGAAGAGCATGCGCAAGGACCGATCGAGGCGGCGCTCGCGCAGCGCGCGCGGCAACCTCGGCTGGCCGCCGCGGGTCTTCCTGGCGAGGTCGGCGTCAACGCCAAGCAAGCCGCCGTCTCGCGCCTCATCCAGCTCTGGACGAACCGCGGCCACCTCATCGCGAATCTCGATCCGCTCGGACTCATGCGCCGGCCGCGACCGCCGGTGCTCGAGCTCGATTACTTCGGCCTCACACCGGCCGATCTCGACTCGGAGTTCTTCACCGGCAGCCGCACCGAGGCGGTGCCGCCGCGGATAAAGCTGCGCGAGATCCTGAAGCAGCTCGAGTGCATTTACGCGGGCGCGATCGGCGCCGAGTTCGCTCACATGTCGGAGTCGCGGGAGCGTCTGTGGCTTCAGGACCGGTTTCAGGGCGGCAGGCTCCTGCACCGCTTTGCACCGGAGGAGAAACGCAACATTCTCTGGCAGCTCACGGCGGCCGAGGGCCTGGAGCGGTATCTGCACACCCGCTTCGTCGGGCAGAAGCGCTTCTCGCTCGAAGGAGGAGACACGCTGCTGCCGCTGCTCGATGACCTCATCCAGAGCTGCGGCGCGGTGAGGATCGAAGAGGTCGTGATCGGCATGGCGCATCGCGGGCGCCTAAACGTGCTGGTGAATCTCCTCGGCAAGGCACCCTCCAGCATCTTCTCGGAGTTCGAAGGCGCCTACGACCTGGGCCACCTGCAGGGCTCGGGCGATGTGAAGTATCACAAGGGCTTCTCCGCCGACCTGCGCACGGGCGCCGGCGACGTTCACACCGTGCTCGCCTTCAATCCCTCGCACCTCGAGGTCGTCAACCCGGTGGTCGAGGGCTCGGTACGCGCCCGCCAGGAGCGGCGCAATGACGCCGACGGCGATCGGGTGCTGCCGCTGCTCATCCACGGCGATGCCGCGTTTGCCGGTCAGGGCGTGGTCATGGAGACGCTGCAGCTTTCACAGGCGCGTGGCTTCTACACCGGCGGCACCGTCCACCTCATCATCAACAATCAGGTGGGCTTCACCACCTCCGAGCCGAGCGATGCGCGCTCGACGCTCTACTGCAGCGATGTGGCGAAGATGCTCGAGGCTCCCATCTTCCACGTCAACGCCGACCATCCGGAGGAGGCGGTGTTCGTCGCGCGCCTCGCACTCGAGTATCGCATGCGCTTTCACAAGGACGTGGTGATCGACCTCGTCTGCTATCGCCGGCTCGGTCACAACGAGGCCGACGAGCCGGCAGCGACTCAACCTCTCATGTATCGCACCATCCGCCAACATCCGAGCACCCGGAAGATCTACTCGGAGCGGCTCGTGGCCGAGGGCATCCTCACGCAAACCGAGTCCGATGCGATGCTGGAGCAGTATCGCGATGGGCTCGATAAAGGCGGCCCGCAGGCCCCCGCCGCACTCGGCATGATCGGCAACAAATTCACGGTGGACTGGACGCGCTACACACAGGCCGACTGGACCGAGAGGGTAAGAACGGGCGTCGAGCTCGCACGCCTGAAATCGCTCGGCGAGAAGCTGACGCGGCTGCCGGGCGATCTGACATTGCACCCTCGTGTGGCGCATGTCATGAGCAACCGCGCGAAGATGCTCTCCGGCGAGGCGCCGCTCGACTGGGGCGGGGCGGAAACGCTCGCCTATGCGTCGCTCCTCGAGCAGGGCTTCTCGGTGCGCCTCGTCGGCCAGGACAGCGGGCGCGGCACGTTCTTCCATCGCCATGCCGTGCTGCACGATCAGGGCTCCGATCGGGTCTACATCCCGCTACAGCATCTCGCCGATCCGCAGCCGCGAGTGCAGATCGTCGACTCCGTGCTCTCGGAGGAAGCGGTAATGGGCTTCGAGTATGGCTACTCGACGACGGAACCCAACTGTCTCTCGATCTGGGAAGGCCAGTACGGCGACTTCGCCAACGGCGCCCAGGTGATCATCGACCAGTTCATCAGCTCGGGCGAAGCCAAGTGGCAGCGTTACTGCGGACTTGTGCTCTTCCTGCCCCACGGCTATGAAGGCGCGGGCCCCGAGCACTCCTCGGCGCGGCTCGAGCGTTACCTGCAGCTCTGCGCCGAATCCAACATGCAGATATGCGTGCCGTCGACGCCGGCGCAGATGTTCCACATGCTGCGGCGGCAGATGCTGCAGTCCTTCCGCAAGCCACTCATCGTCATGACCCCGAAGAGCCTGCTGCGGCACGAGCTTTCGGTCTCCAGCCTCGAGGAGCTGAGCCGCGGCGGCTTCGCCCGGGTGATCGGTGAAAGCGATGACCTGCCCGCGAACGGCGTGCGCCGCGTGGTCTTCTGCAGCGGCAGAGTCTACTTCGATCTGCTGAAGGCGCGGCGCAAGGACGCCATCCGCGACGTCGCGCTGGTACGCATCGAGCAGCTCTATCCCTTCCCGGCGGAGGAGTATCAGACGGTGCTCGCACGCTACCCGAACCTGCGCGAGGTGGTGTGGTGTCAGGAGGAGCCGCAGAACCAGGGCGCCTGGTACCAGATCCGCCACCGGCTGCAGGAGCCGTTGGGTCAGCGACGAGCGGTGCTCTATTCCGGACGCGCGCCCGCCGCCGCGCCTGCCACCGGGATCGGCAAGATTCACGGGGCCGAGCAGCAATCGCTCATCAATGCGGCGCTGCATGCGACGGCGACCGAGGACTCGGCGCGGGAGACCACACGCCTCACGCCGGGCGCGACTCCCGCCGCCGGCGGCCAGACGGCGCCGGCGACACCGTTGAGAAAGAAGACTTCATGACGACCGAGATCAAAGTCCCGCAGTTGCCCGAATCCATCACCGACGCGACGCTCGTCGCCTGGCACAAGAAGCCGGGTGAGGCCGTCAAGCGCGACGAGAATCTCGCCGACCTCGAGACCGATAAGGTCGTGCTCGAGGTGCCGGCGCCGGCCAACGGCGTGCTGCGGGAGGTCAAGGTGCAGACGGGCACGGTCGTCACGGCCGGACAGTTGCTCGCGCTCGTTGAAGAAGGTGCCCAGGCCGCCTCCGATGCCGCCAAGGCAGCGCCCGCCGCCGAGGAACTCAAGGCTACGGGCACCGACGGCGGTCGCGAGAAGGAGAAGTTGAGCCCTTCGGTCCGCCGGCTCATCGAGGAAAACCGGCTCGATGCGGCGACGATTCCCGCGAGCGGCCGCGACGGCCGCTTGACCAAATCCGATGTCGTGGATTTTCTCGGCAGGAAACAAGCCGCGGCTCCGGCAGCCGCCGGGGACGCGCTGCCAGCACCGACCCCTGCGGCGGCGCCCCTGCCGCAAAACGGCGCTCGGGGCGAGCATCGCGTGCCGATGACACGCCTGCGCCAGCGCATCGCCCAACGGCTGGTCGAGGCGCAGTCGACACAGGCGCTTCTGACTTCATTCAACGAGGTCGATCTCACCGCGGTGCAGGAGCTGCGCGCCCGGCACAAGGACCGCTTCGAGAAGGCGCACGGCGTGAAACTCGGTTTCATGTCTTTTTTCGTGAAAGCCTGCATCGAAGCGCTGAAGAGATTCCCGGTCATCAACGCCTCGGTCGACGGCAGCGACATCCTCTATCACGAGTTCTACGACATCGGCGTCGCCGTCTCCACCGAGCGCGGACTCGTGGTGCCGATCGTCAGGGACGCTGACATCAAGAGCTTCGCGACCCTCGAGAAGGAGATCGGCGAGTACGCCGGGAAGGCGCGCTCGGGCGGGCTTGCTATCGAGGACCTGACGGGGGGTACGTTCACCATCACCAACGGCGGCGTGTTCGGCTCACTGATGTCGACACCCATCGTGAATGCGCCCCAGAGCGCCATCCTCGGTATGCACAAGATCCAGGAGCGGCCGATGGTGGTTGCCGGGGAGATCGCCATCCGCCCCATGATGTACATCGCCATCACCTACGATCACCGCATCATCGATGGTCGTGAGGCCGTGCAGTTCCTCGTGACGGTGAAGGAGTGCCTCGAGGACCCCGGCCGCATGCTGTTGGGAATTTAAACATGACAGATTCCTTCGATGTCGTCGTCATCGGCGGCGGTCCGGCCGGGTACCCGGCCGCGATCCGCGCCGCACAGAACAAGCTCAGCGTCGCGTGCATCGACGAATGGAAGAACCGCGACGGCACGATGTCCTTCGGCGGCACCTGCCTCAACGCGGGCTGCATTCCTTCCAAGGCACTGCTCGAGTCGACCGAGCTGTATCACCGCCTCCAGGAGGAGTTCGCGGTGCACGGCATCCGCACGAGCGGCGTGAGCCTCGATGTCGGTCAGATGCAAAAACGCAAGGCCGGCATCGTCAAGACCATGACGCAGGGGATCCTCGCGCTCTTCAAGGCCGGTGGAGTCACGCCGCTGCAGGGACATGGCAAGCTCCTCCCGGGCCGCCGGGTCGAATTCACCGCTGTCGACGGCACGCGCCGGGAGCTGGGCGCGAAGCACGTGATCCTCGCCTCGGGCTCCGCGCCCATCGAGCTCAAATCCGCGCCTTTCCAGGCGCCGCATATCGTCGACTCCTGGGATGCGCTCGATTTCGACTCCGTGCCTAAGCGCCTCGGCGTGATCGGCGCCGGCATCATCGGCCTGGAGTTGGGTAGCGTCTGGCGCCGTCTCGGGAGCGAGGTCACGGTCCTCGAGGCGCTGCCCGATTTGCTGCCGACGGCTGATCAGCAGTTGGCCAAGGAAGCTGGCCGGCATTTCAAGAAGCTCGGCCTCGACATCCGCCTCGGCGCCAAGGTGACCGGTGCCCGCGTCGCGGGAGGCGCGGTCGAGGTCCGTTACACCGACTCCAAGGGCGATCAGGCGCTCACGGTCGACAAGCTCTTCGTCGCCATTGGCCGCCAGCCGTACACGCGTGATCTGCTCGCGGCAGGTTGCGGCGTCGAGCTCGACGAGCGCGGCTTGATCAAAGTCGACCATCAATGCCGCACGGGCGCCGAAGGCATCTGGGCAGTGGGGGACTGCGTGCGCGGGGCGATGCTGGCGCACAAAGGCAAGGAGGAGGGTGTGATGGTGGCCGACCTGATCGCCGGACGCTTCGGCGAGGTCAACTACAAGACGGTTCCATCCGTCATCTACACCGCTCCCGAGATCGCCTGGGTCGGCCAGAGCGAGGAGCAGGTCAAGGCGAGCGGCCGACGCTACAAGATCGGCGTCTTTCCCTTCCTCGCGAGCGGCCGGGCGCGCGCCATGGAGCAAACCCAGGGCTTCGCCAAGATCGTTGCCGCGCAGGACGATGACGAAATCCTCGGCGTGCACATCATCGGCCCGCTGGCGGGCGAGCTCATCGCCGAGGCGGTGTTGGCAATGGAGTACTCCGCGAGCACCGAGGACCTGCAGCGCACCATGCACGCGCATCCGACCCTGTCGGAGGCCGTGCATGAAGCGGCGCTCGCGGCCGACAAGCGCGCGATCGACTCGATAAACCGTTAACGGGTTCGGCGCGCCTCGATCACGTTGGACACGGCGCCGAGGCGCTGCAGCACGCGCGCGAGCTGCTCGAGATTGCCGACGGGCACGGTCACGCGCACGTGCGCCGTGCCGGCATCGTGGTCCGTGACGGTCGACATGGCCTCGATGCTCAAGCGCTCGAGCGCGAGCACGTCCGTCAAATCCCGCACGAGTCCGCGCCGGTCGTAGGCGGTGACGGCGATCTCCACCGTCAATCCGGCGGTTTCGGCCGAGCTCCACTCGACCTGCAGCACGCGCTCCGGTTTGACCTCGCGCATGCGTGCGAGGCTCGGGCAGCTGCTGCGGTGGATGGTCACTCCGCGCCCCAGTGTCACGTAACCGATGATCGGCTGTGGCGGCAGCGGGGCGCAGCAGCGGGCGAGGGTGATCGGCAGGTTTCCGACACCCTCGATCTCGACCGGCGAGCGTTTCCCGGCACCCCTTGGGGCGTCGCGCCTGCGGCTCTCAGAGGCGCGTGGCGGCCCCGATCGAGGAAGCGCCGGTGACTGCGGCGCGAGCTCGACCTTCTCGTCAGCGGATGGCGGCTCGTGAGTGTCTGTCTGGGTGGCCTCGTGCTTGCGAAACCACGCACGCACTTTCGCCCGGTTGCGGGGTGAGGCGAGAAAACCCCGCTCCGGTGCGAGCCAGTCGCGGCTCGGCGCATCCTGCTTGCCGGTGATGATCTCGACGATCTCACCGTTCGAGAGCGAGTACGTCAGGGGCACGATCCGTCCGTTCACCCGGGCGCCCCGGCAACGATGGCCGAGCGAGGTATGGACGCTGTAGGCAAAGTCGAGCGGCGTCGCGCCACGCGGCAGATCGACCACTTCGCCCTTTGGGGTCAGCGCATAGATGCGGTCCTCGAAGAGCTCCGAGCTCACCTGTTCGAGGAATTCCCGGTCCGCTTCCACACCGGACTCGTCGCGGCTTCCCGGCTCGAGAAGCCGCCGCACCCACTCGATCTTGCGCTGATACTGCGCATCCGCCGCCACACCCTCCTTGTAGGTCCAGTGAGCGGCGACACCGAGCTCGGCGTGCTCGTGCATCTCGCGCGTGCGGATCTGCACCTCGACGCTTTTGCCCTGCGGCCCGATGACCGCCGTGTGGATCGAGCGATAGAAGTTGCTCTTGGGAGTGGCAATGTAGTCGTCGAACTCGCCGGGGATGTAGGTCCAGAGTCCATGCACCACGCCGAGGGCCCCATAGCAGTCACGGATGCTGCCGACGATGATGCGCACGGCTCGCACGTCGAAGAGCTGCTCGAAGGCGAGCTGCTTGCGCTGCATCTTCCGGTGGATGCTGTACATGTGCTTCGGCCGTCCATAGACTTCCGTCTGAATGCCGGCGGCCTGAAGCGCCGTGCGGATGCGCGCGCACAGCTCGTCGATGTAATGCTCACGGTCGGCGCGCCGCTCGTTGAGCGCGCTCGCGATCCGGCGATACTCCTCGGGCTCGAGGTAGCGAAACGCCAGATCCTCGAGCTCCCATTTGAGCTGCCACACCCCGAGCCGGTTGGCCAGAGGTGCGAAGACCGCACGCGCCTCGACGCCCAAGCGCTCGCGCACCGCGAGCCCGGAAGCGTCGGACGGAAGGTCTCGCGCGTGCCGAAGTGCAACGAGTTGCTCGGCCAAGCGTGCGAGGATGAGCCGCGGATCGCTCACGACCGCAAGCAGCATCTTGCGCAACGTTTCCGCCTGGCGCGCATCGAGGCCTTGGGCGGGGGACCAGTCGCGCGGCAGACCGAGCTCGCCAAGCTTCAGGAGCGCGAGCGCCGTGTCGGAGGCGGAGCGTCCGGCGATGGCGCCAAGGCGCGGATCCAACCGCTCCGGGCGTGCATCGAGCCCCGGCCGGCCCGGGTGGTCGATGGCGGCCTTCACCAGCACGGCTTTCGCAAGGTCCTCGTCGCCCGTCAACGCGCCCAGCACCTCCGCTGCCTCGGCTGCCCTGGCGAGCTCCACTGAGGCAAGCGCGCTCATCTCCTCGATCGCACGCTGCGAGGCGGCGATCGACTCTATCAGCCCCGGCGGGCAGAGTTGCCGCGTTTCCATCGTCAGATAGCCCCTTTACGGCTATCATAACCGGCGGTTTCCCCGGAGCGGCGCCGCAGCAACGCGGCCGTCTCACCCGCCGCAGCGAGATCTGTCGAGCTCATGGCCAGTCACACCAAATGGGCGAATATTCAGCACGTTAGAGGGCGAGCCCCCGAAGGCGGCGAGCGCCCGGCCAGAATGCCGGCACCCGCAGCGTCATCCGGCGAGCGGGTCCGCTACGAAGGCTACGGCCCCGGCGGTGCCGCGGTACTGGTCGAGTGCCTGACGGATGACCGAACCCGCACCCGGTCGGACCTGCGCCAGGCCTTCAGCGAGCATGGCGGCCACCTCGGTGCCGAAGGCTCGGTGAGCTACCTCTTCAATCATGTGGGTCTCATGACCTATCCGCCCGGAACCGACGAGGAGCGCCTCATCCGAGCGGCGCTCGAGGCCGGCGCCGAAGACGTCGTTCCCAACTCCGATCGTTCGATCGAAGTGCTGGCCGATCCGATGGAATTCGACACGGTGCGCGCAATCCTGACCGACCGCGGTTTCGTACCCGCCGCGGCGGAAGTGACGGAGCGCGCCTCGCTGACGACACCGCTTTCCGGTGAGCCGGCGGAGCGAATGGTACATCTGCTCGAGGCCTTGGAAGGTCTGGATGATGTGAGGAACGTATACTCGAATGTCGAGATATCGGACGAGGTCCTGGCGCGCATTTGACCCCGGCGCCACGCGCGCGCCGCCGCCGCCGGCGGGCGCCGTGGCCCTGAGAATCCTCGGCCTTGATCCTGGATCGCGGCGGACGGGCTACGGTGTCATCGAGCGCCGCGGCGCGGACTGGGTGCACGTCGTGCACGGCTGTGTGACGGTAACCGGCGCGTCGGACTCGCTGCCTGAGCGCCTGCGAGTCATTTTCGAGAGCCTGCGCGAGCTCATCACCACCCACGGCCCGGGAGAAGTCGCCATCGAGCGGGTGTTCGTCAACAGAAATGTCGACAGTGCGCTGAAGCTCGGTCAGGCGCGCGGTGCGGCGCTCTGCGCCGTGCCGAAGGGCCTGCCGGTGTTCGAGTACGCACCACGCGCAATCAAGCTTGCCCTGGTGGGCTCGGGAGCGGCAGAGAAGGTTCAGGTGGCTCACATGATCCGCACGCTCCTCGGACTCGAGGGACGTCTCGCCCCGGATGCCTCCGATGCGCTCGCCGTGGCGGTTTGCCACGCGCATTCACGGCGCCTTCAGGAGCTGGCCTCGCGCGCGGCGGCGCCGCCTCGGGCGGCGGAAGCCGTGACACGATGATCGGTTCGGTACGGGGGCGCATTCTCTCGAAGACACCGCCGCAGCTGCTGGTGGATGTCGGCGGCCTGGGCTACGAGCTCGAGGCGCCGATGTCGACTTTCTTCCATCTGCCGCCCGTCGGGGACGAGGTGCGACTCCTCACGCATCTGGTGGTGCGCGAGGACGCGCACATCCTCTACGCATTCGGCACCGACGATGAGCGACGGCTCTTTCGCAGTCTGATCAAGGTCTCGGGAGTCGGCCCCAAGATTGCGCTCGCCCTGCTTTCCGGCATCAGCGTCGAGGCGTTTGCGCAATGTGTGCAGAGCGAGAATGTGGCCGCGCTCATCAAGGTGCCGGGCATCGGTCGCAAGACCGCCGAGCGGCTGGTCGTCGAGATGCGCGATCGACTCGAGGCAGACGGCGGGGCCAGGCCGAGCGCCGTGCCCGCCGGGGCAAGCCCCGAGGCCGAGGCCTTCGGCGCGCTCGTCGCCCTCGGCTACAAGCCCGCCGAGGCCACACGCTTGCTCAAGGCCGCCGGTCCGGGTACACATTCCACCGAAGAGCTGATCCGCCGCGCCCTGCGTGGCGCAGCGCCAGAATAGACAGCAAGAGAAGACCGCCTTGCAAGCCGAACGAACTGAGGACTCCGATCTCTCCCGCTCGCCGCGGGAGCGCGCCGTTGGCGTCGAGGCCACCCGGGAGGATGAGGCGGTCGAGAGGGCCATCCGACCGCGGCGCCTCGCGGAGTACGTCGGGCAGCCGCAAGTGAAGGCGCAGCTCGATATCTTCATCAGCGCGGCGCGCCAGCGCGCGGAAGCGCTCGATCACGTGCTGATCTTCGGGCCGCCCGGTCTCGGTAAGACGACCCTCGCCAACATCATCGCCGCGGAGCTCGGCGTGAGCCTGCGTCAGACCTCCGGCCCCGTGCTCGAGCGGCCAGGAGACCTCGCCGCGATCCTGACCAACCTGCAGCCGCGGGACGTGCTCTTCGTGGATGAGATCCATCGCCTCTCGCCGATCGTCGAGGAGGTGCTCTATCCCGCGATGGAGGATTTTCAGCTCGACATCATGATCGGAGAAGGTCCCGCGGCGCGGTCCATCAGGCTGAATCTGCCACCCTTCACCCTGGTCGGCGCCACCACCCGCGCCGGGCTTCTCACCTCACCGCTCCGCGACCGCTTCGGCATCGTCCAGCGCCTCGAGTTCTACGGCGTGGAGGATCTCGAGCGCATCGTGCTGCGCTCGGCCGCGATTCTCGGGGTGCCGGTGGAAGGCGAGGGGGCGCATCGGATCGCGCAGCGCGCGCGCGGCACGCCACGGATTGCCAACAGGCTGCTGCGGCGGGTGCGCGACTACGCGCAAGTGAAGGCGGACGGGAGAATCGCGGAGACAGTCGCGGTGGCCGCCCTGGACCTGCTCGAGGTCGACCCGCAGGGCTTCGACACTTTGGACCGCAAGCTCCTCACCACCATCATCGAGAGGTTCGACGGGGGACCCGCGGGCATCGACAGCATCGCGGCCGCGATCGGCGAGGAGCGCGGCACGCTCGAGGATGTCATCGAGCCCTACCTGATCCAACAGGGCTTTCTCGTCCGCACCGCCCGCGGGCGCATGGTGACGCGCGCCTCGTACCTGCACTTTGGCCTCAAACCCCCGGAGCGCGCCGCGACGCCGCTGTCGCTTTTCGAGGACGGCCGGTGAGGGGCGAGGCAGGGACGGCGAGCGTCTTCTCGTGGCCGGTCCGTGTATACTGGGAAGATACCGACGGGGGCGGGATAGTTTATTATGCGAACTATCTGCGTTTCCTGGAACGGGCGCGCAGTGAATGGCTGAGATCACTCGGCTACTCGCAACAGATCCTCGCTCGGGAGCCCGGCATAGTGTTCACGGTGGCCAGCCTCACCGTCGAGTACCGCCGTCCGGCGCGGCTCGACGATGAGCTCACCATCACCTGCGAGCCGCGCGCCGACCGGGCGGCGACGATCCGGTTCGAGCAGGCGATCTTCCGGGGTCGCGCTCCGGGCGATGAGCCGCCGCTCCTCACAGCCGGGGTGCGGGTCGCGTGCGTCGATGCGCACTCACTGAAGCCGAGAAGGCTGCCCGAGTCCCTGATAAACGTGTTGACATGACCGTCTGCAGATCATGAATGGACAACTCTCAATCATTCGCCTCGTGGTCGAGGCGAGCATCCCGGTCCAGATCGTGGTGGGACTGCTGCTCCTCGCCTCACTCTCATCCTGGGCGATCATCTTCAGGAAGCGCCTCTTGCTCTCGAGGGCGGCGCGCGAGGCGGACCAGTTCGAGAACAACTTCTGGTCGGGCGGCGATCTCGCCCAACTCTACCGCGCCATCGAATCGCACGGCGGCGCGAGTGGCATGGCGGGCATTTTCGAATTCGGTTTCCGCGAGTTCGCGCGCCAGCGTCAACAGGGTTCCATCTCCGCCGACCAGCTGCTCGAGGGCGCGCGGCGCGCGATGCGCGTCGCGCAACTGAAGGAGATCGATCGGCTCGAGTACAGTCTGGCGACGCTTGCCACTGTCGGTTCGACCAGTCCCTACGTCGGCCTCTTCGGCACGGTATGGGGCATCATGACGGCGTTCTCCTCACTCGGGGACGTCCGACAGGCGACACTCGCCTCGGTGGCACCTGGCATCTCGGAGGCGCTCGTGACCACGGCAATCGGCCTGTTCGCGGCCATCCCCGCGGTCGTGGCTTACAACCACTTCGCCGATCAGGTGGGGCGTCTGGAGGTGCGCTTCGACGCCTTCATGGAGGAGTTCTCCACGATCCTGCAGCGGCATGCGACCCGTGGCACGCCAGCGACACCGCAGGTGACGACCGCGCCTGCCGCCGGCGCGGTGGTACCCCCGTCGGTGCTCCCGGGCACGGCCGGAGCCCGTTAGAGGTCCGTATGGCTCAAGGCTCGCGCAGACGCCGGCTCATGGGCGAGATCAACGTCGTTCCCTACATCGACGTGATGCTCGTGCTTCTCATCATTTTCATGATTACCGCGCCGCTCCTCACGCAGGGGGTCAAGGTAAATCTGCCGAAGGCCCATGCGGAACCTATCCCTTCGAAAAATGACAAACAGCCTGTCGTGCTGTCGGTAGATCGGCAAGGCCGGTTGTATCTCGATGTTGGCGGCCGCAACCGGCAGGCCCTGGTCCCCACCGACCCTGATGCCATCGAGGCGCAGGTCGCGGCGGCGCTGCAGGCGGATCCGCAGAGGGCCGTGGTGGTCAGAGCGGATAAGGCAGTCTCCTACGGTATCGTCATGCAGGCCATGGTCCTGCTGCAGCGCGCCGGCGCCGATAAGGTCGGATTGGCCACCGACCCTTTGCCGCCGCTGCGATCGCGGCCAGGCCCAGGCAGCTGACGGGCCGCCCATCCGATGTCCGAGTCCGCACGCGACCGGTGGCTGTCCTATGGGATGTCGGTGCTGCTGCATGGCGGCCTGATCGCCCTGCTCGCGGTAGGTTTGTGGCATTTTCGCCATCCCGCGCCAGCCCCGAGCCTTCCTATCAATGCGACCGTCGTGGATGCGCGAACGCTGAAGGGCATCGGAACCACCTCGACGCCCGCGCGGAAGCCGAAGCCTGCGCCTGCGCAAACGCCCCTGCAGCCTCCGGCGGAGGGGCCGCCGCCACCGACTCCTGACGAGGTCGCGATGAGAGAGCAGGCGGCAAAGGAGGAGGCCCAGCACGAGGCCGAGGCGCAGCAGCAGCTGCTCGCCCGCCAGCAGGCCCGGCAGGAGGCGCAGGCCGCGGCGGCGGCAGAAGCCGCGCAGGCCGAGATCGCCGCGCAGGCCAAGGCCGCAGCACAAGCCAAGAAGCTCGCGCATGAGAAGAAACTGGCCGAGGCCCGCAAGAAAGCGCAGGCGAAGAAGCTCGCCGCCGAGAAATTGGCGCAGCAGCAAAAGCTCGCCGAGGAGAAGAAGCTCGCCGAACAGCAGGCCGCAGCCGAACGCGCGGCCCGAGTGGCTCAGCTGCAGCAGAGCCTGCAGGAGGACCAGCGCGCGGCGGCGGCAAGCGGCGCCCTCGCGAGCTGGACCAATGAGATCACCAGCCGCATCACGAATGCGTGGATCAGACCGCCAACCGCTCAGCCCGGCATCGAGTGCGTGCTCAACGTGAGCCTGGTACCCGGCGGCACGGTAACCGGAGTGAATATCGGGCAATGCAATGGCGATGACGCGGTGCGTCAGTCCATTCAGACCGCGGTCTACAACGCCTCGCCCCTGCCGGCGCCGCCCGACGGGATTGCGTTCCCGAGCCAGCTCATCATCACCTTCAAACCGACCAACTGACCGCGAGACACATGAAACCGACACCTCGAATGGCGCCCCTGCTGCGGATGTTCCTGGCGGTACTCTCGGCCGCATGCCTCGCGTGCCCCGCCGCGTGGGCGCAACTGCAGATCCAGATCACCTCCGGCGTGACCAACCCCGTGCCGATCGCGATCGTGCCGTTCGCCGAGGCGCCCACCGACGGCACCGATGTTGCTGATGTCGTCCAGCACGATCTCGTCGGCAGCGGCCGCTTCACGGCGCTCGCGCGTGATCGCATGCCGGCGACGCCCACCGACGCCGCGGCGGTGAAGTTCGCGGATTGGAAGGCCGCCGGGAGCGATTACCTGGTGGTCGGTCGGGTGACACCGATCGCCGGCGGCCAGCTCGCCGTGGATTTCGATCTGCTCAACACCCTGACCGGACAGAGCATCGCTCGCCAGCGGTTCACCGGGACCGCCTCCGCGCTGCGCAATGCCGCGCACCGCGTGAGCGATGTCATCTATCAGGCGATTACCGGCATTCGCGGCGCTTTTGCCACCCGCATTGCCTACGTCGCCGTCGCGGGCGCTGGCGCCAACCAGCTCTTCCAACTGGTCATCGCGGATGCCGATGGCTACAACCGGCATCTGATCCTCCAGTCGCGCTTTCCGATCATGTCCCCCGCATGGTCGTCCGATGGCCAATGGATTGCCTATGTCTCGTTCGAGAATCATCTCTCGGCGATCTACGTGCAGCGCGTGCTCACCGGTCAGCGCACGATGGTATCCATGCGCGCCGGCATCAATGGTGCGCCGGCCTGGTCGCCCGATGGCCGCAAGCTCGCCATCACTCTGAGCGGCATCAGCGGTCATCCGCAGATCTACACGCTCGATCTCAGCGATCAGCACCTGACGCGCATCACCGAGGCCCCCGCCATCAATACCGAGGCTGCCTGGGCGCCCGACGGCCGGTCCATCTACTTCACATCGGACCGGGCTGGTGAGCCGCAGATCTACAAAATCGGCATTACCCCCGGCAGCATTCCGCAGCGCATCACCTTCACGGACGAGTACAACGCAGGTCCGCGCATCTCACCCGATGGCAAGCTGCTCGCAATGGTCACACGGGATGACAGCGGCAACTATTGCATCGCGGTACAGAATCTCGCGACCGGCGAGTTCCGCGTGCTGACGCACGGCCGGCTCGATGAATCGCCGACCTTCGCGCCGAACGGCGCCACCATCATGTATGCCGCGCGTCCCGGCCAGGGACAGGCAGGCATTCTGGCGACGATCTCCGTCGATGGGCTCACGGGCCTTTCCCTGAAACCGACCCAGGGTGAGGTACGCGATCCGGCGTGGGGTCCGTTCATTCAGTAGCCATTCAGTAGTCAAGTCCGAACGTCCAACAAGAGCCGCCTCAGGGCGGCGAATCTGGAGAAGGGTCTATGTATCGTCGAACTCTCGTCTTGATGTTGCTGGCCGGGTGCCTGGGCCTCGCCGCCTGCGCGAGCAAGCCGCCGAAGCCTTCGACCGCCACGCAGCAATCGACCGGCGGCGCCGGCACGGAATCGCAAGGAGCTGAGGGCGGCGCCAACGCCAACGGCGGTCCGTTCGGCAACCAGAACTCCGTCTCCGGCCCACAGCAGGGAATGCTCGCGAAGCGCTCGATTTATTTCGACTTCGACAGTGCGGAGATCAAGGGGGAGGGGACCGATATCGTCGCCGCCCATGCCAAGTACCTCTCGGATCACGCCGATGCGCGCGTGCGGCTCGAGGGCAACACCGATGAGCGCGGCTCGCCGGAGTACAACATCGGCCTCGGCATGCGCCGTGCGCAGGCTGTCCGCCAGGCGTTGCTCCTGCAGGGCGCCTCGGCCAGCCAGATCACGGTGGTAAGCTACGGCGCGGAGCACCCCGTCGACCCGGCCCACAACGAGGCGGCCTGGGCGAAGAACCGGCGCGTCGACATCGTCTACCTGACGCCGAACATGCAGCCGCCGCAGGCGCCGCAGTAAGCTTGCCCGCGGCGCCTCGTTCCCCGAAGGAGCACACCATGCGTCCGATCATCCTCCTAGCGCTCGCCACGGTGCTCGTGGCCGGCTGTGCCAGCGTGCCTCCCGACCAGGACCCGACGCAGATCAGGCTGAATGATCTCGACGCGCGGGTATCCAAGGTGGAGCGGATCATCTCCAACCAGAGTCTGGTGCAGCTTGCCCAGCAAGCGGATTCGCTCCAGGCACAGGTGCGCGACCTGCGCGGGCAGGTCGAGGATCTGCAGAACGCGAATCAGGCGCTGCGCAAGCAGCAGCGTGACTTGTACGCCGACCTCGACCGGCGGGTCACGGCGCTCGAGCATGGGGGTGGGGCCGCCGGCGACGGGAGCAGCGGCGGCGGCTCTACCGCCGCCGAGTCGGGGGTGACATCAACCGAACAGTCGGTTTACGGCCAGGCATTCGATGCCCTGAAGGCCGGCAGTTACTCCGTGGCGATCAGCGGCTTTCAGGGGTTTCTCAAGCAGTACCCCGCGAGCCCGCTCGCGCCGAATGCCGAGTACTGGTTGGGTGAGGCGCACTACGTGAACCAGGATTTCGCGGCGGCGGAGACTGACTTCCAGACGGTGCTCGACAAATGGCCGAGCTCGAGCAAGGCGCCCGCTGCCATGCTCGATCTGGGCAACACTCAGCTTGCGCAGGGCAAGGGGTCCAAGGGGCGTGCCACGCTGCGGCAAGTCATCAGCCAGTATCCGGGCACCGATGCCGCCAACCGGGCGCAGGCGCGGCTGAAGCAGCCCTGACTGCAGCGACGGGCGCAGGTGGCACGACTCAGGATCAGCGAGATCTTCTATTCCCTGCAGGGCGAGGCCGACACCGCCGGGATGCCGACGGTGTTCGTGCGCCTCACGGGCTGCCCGTTGCGCTGCCAGTACTGTGACACCGAGTATGCTTTTCACGGCGGAGAGTGGTGGGAGGTCGAAGCCGTCGTGCAGAGGGTCAGGGAGCTCGGCGGCCGCCATGTCTGCGTGACAGGCGGCGAGCCCCTGGCGCAGAAGAGCTGTCTCTCACTTCTGAACCGGCTCTGCGATGCCGGCTGCCGGGTCTCGCTCGAGACCAGCGGCGCCATGTCGCTCCAGGGTGTTGACGAGCGCGTGGTGCGCGTCGTCGATGTGAAGACTCCGGGCTCCCGCGAGGAGTCGCGCAACCGCTACGACGAGCTCTCGCGCCTCAACGCCCGCGATCTCGTGAAATTCGTCATCTGCGATCGCGGCGACTACGAGTGGAGCTGCGCGAAGGTGCGCGAACTCGGCTTGGAGGATCGGTGCACGGTGCTTTTCTCACCGAGCCACGAGCAGCTTCCCGCGCGCGAGCTCGCCGATTGGATCCTGGATGATCGGCTGCAGGTGCGCTTCCAGATCCAGCTGCACAAGTACCTCTGGGGCGACGTTCCAGGGAAGTAGGCAACCGAAGTAGGGTATCCATGGCGTCCCACCGCGCTGTCGTACTCGTCTCAGGCGGCCTCGACTCGGCCACGACTCTGGCCATCGCACGCGCGCAGGGATACGAGTGCTTCGCACTCTCGGTCGACTACGGCCAGCGGCACTCCGCGGAGCTCGATGCGGCGATGCGCGTCGCGGGGGCGCTCGGCGCCCGCGAGCACCGCATCATGCGCATCGATCTCGCGGGCATTGGCGGCTCGGCCCTTACCGACAACTCGATTGCCGTGCCGGAGGAGCCAACGGCCGGCATTCCGGTGACGTACGTTCCGGCTCGCAACACCTTTCTGCTCGCGCTCGCCCTCGGTTGGGCCGAGGTTCTCGGCGCGGAGGACATCTTCATCGGTGTAAATGCGGTCGATTTTTCGGGCTATCCCGATTGCCGCCCGGCCTTCATCGAAGCCTTCAGCCACCTCGCCGCGCTCGCGACCAAGGGGGGCGCGGAAGGCCATCCCTGTCGGATTCAGGCGCCGCTTATCTCCTGGTCGAAGCAGCGGATCATCCGTGAGGGCGCGAGGCTCGGCGTGGACTATTCCCTGACCGTTTCCTGCTACCAGGCCGACGATCTCGGCGCCGCCTGCGGCCGCTGTGACTCCTGCCGGCTGCGCCGCGCCGGCTTCGAGGGTGCGGGAATGCCCGATCCGACGGTTTACCAGGGCCTGTAGTATCATGCCGCGCCCTTGGCAGGTCCCCGCCTTCGATCGAAAGCAAGCGACCAAGCGGGCCAAGGCCGCCCGTTTCTCGGTCACTGCCTCTTGGAGGGGCGGGTCGCAGAGGGCCCGCGAGATCAAATGCAGTCATAGGGCTGGCCGCGTAAATCGCCGGGAGCGATTTGCGCCAATAGATTGTGGGGCGTTAGCTCAGTCGGTAGAGCATCGGACTTTTAATCCGCTGGTCGACGGTTCGATCCCGTCACGCCCCAATTAGAACTCTATAAATTCAGTCACTTGTGCTGTGTCAGGCGGCTCGAGCTTCCCTGTCGTGGTTATTTCGTGCACACTCAGTGCAGGGAGCTTACTCACCGCTGCACACCATGCACCGAGGCGCGTATGGCTTCCATTCAACGCATCGTCAGCCCGCTGACCAACGCGGTTTCTTACCGTGCGCAGGTGCGAGTAAAAGGACGCCCCGCACAGTCCGAGACCTTCCCGAACGGAACCGCAAAGAGGCACAGCAGTGGGCGCAGTCGATCGAGACTGCAATCCGCGAGGGCCGGCACTTCCCGCATGCGGCGGCGCGGCGCACGAGCTTCGATGCGCTCGCGAAGGACTACACCGACACCGTGCTCGCGGAATTCGACGAGAAGGAGGGGCCGACGCGTACGCGCCAGCTCAAATGGTGGGCCGAACAGTTCGCGGGCCTCGCGCTGGCTGAGATCACGGCCGACCGGATCTCCCAGGCCCGCGACCAACTCGCCGCCGAGACGTTCACGCGCGGCAAGCCGCGCCGCGACGAGCGCCGCAATGTATGCGCGTCTGGTCGCATCGGCAGCGCGCAGTGCGCTATTCCCCCACGGCAAAGGATCGCGCTTGAAGTGTCGCACGAGGACCATGTGCGAAACCATGCGAGCGTGTCGACCGTTGCCATTTCGGAACGGATGCACCGTCACGATCCGATAATGGAGACGTGCCGCGAACTCTTCGGGTGAATAGACGTCATGTTCGAGCCATGCGCGTGCATCCGCATAGACGTTCCTCAAGTGCTCGCGGATCTGGTGAGGAGGGACGCCAATGTTGGTGTCGCTGAGGCGATACTTGCCAGCCCACGCCCACACATCGCCGAACATGGCGACATGAAGCCGTTGCATGAAGCGGTCGGAGAGTAGGTCGGGCAACCGAGCGGTTCGGGCTCGCAGCGCCCATTCCTGGCCGCGAATGATGTTCGCAGCCTCGACTTCATTGAGTTCGCCGTGCGTCTTTACGGACGGAATTCGTAAGCCCTGTAGATCCTCATCGCTGAGCGGCGTGGCACCTGGGGCGTAGCTTCCTGTCAGCGCCATAGGTCGCGGGGGCGCCGCTCGAGGTCGCGGGCCAGTTCCTCGACTTGCTCTGCGATCTCCTCATCGGATAGCCCCTGAGCTTCGAGACGCATAGAATGGGCAACGGGTGCGATTCGCTCTCTCGCCAGTTGGCGAGCGCGCGCGCTGATCGTGTCGCGCAGCTTGCATCGCGGGACGATGGCGTAGACGAGATCAGCATCGAGCGCGGCGGCCGCGCGGCGCAAAGAGGCGAGCGTAATCGTGCCGGCCCTTTCGCTCCCCTCGAGGTCGTCGATGCTTTGCTGCTTGACCTTGAGGCGGCGACCGAATGCCGCAGCCGTGAGTCCCAGGGATTGGCGGAGAGCCTTGATCCAGCCGCTCGAGGGGGCGGACGCGACGAGCAGGTCGGCGGCCTCGCGGAGCCGGGGTAGCTTCCGGTCGATCTGGGCAGCACTGACAAGATGGCGTGGCAGACTCATAGCGTTACTCTGATTTGAATGATATACCAGGGTATAACCGGTATTTTAGTGCAATTATACAGGATATCACCTGTGTTTCAATCGGGCGGCACAGGCCCGAATCGAGCGGACACCGTGGCGTTCAACTAGCAACTGCCGAGGAGTACTCATATGAAGTAGGTACCAGTGAAATAGGTTCTTTCCAATGCGTTCCGATCTCAACAAGGTCATCTGCGAGCACGAGCGCCGTGGCAGCAGGGACTCTTACCGGCGGGTACGGCACAAAAAAGCATTTCTTCTGACTGAGGACTCCCCGGCGCGCGAGAGCATGACGGCGCGCTATGGGTATAACACCAAGGACTTCGGGGAGCACCTGAACCCGCTCTACGGACAGGTGCGCAAGGCGGTCGGTCGGCGCTGGGCCGCTTTTTACGGCGAATTAAGCCGCAACTTCGATATGCGCTCGCGTATCAACGAGCACATCCTGCAGCATCTGTTCGATCGTTTCGAGAAGGACTGCTACGTTCGGGAGGGCGAGATCTACGTCGGCCCGACGCGCTTTCGTTACGGCGGATGGCGTCTGCGCGATCAGACGCGGATCGAATTCTACGTCGATCCGCGCGACGGCATCATCAAGCGCAACCCGTGGTTCGGGTGTGTTCAGCTCGTAAAGCCCAGACCCGCAACCGAGGTGTGGATCGACCGTGATCGGGTCCTGCGCAAGATCGGCGATCTCTGGTTCGTGTTCACGATGGCCGATGTGCCGCCCGCTCGGTGGGTCGAGGGCTCCGACGGCAAGCGGCGTTTTCTCAGCACGCCCGTTCGCGATGTGTTCGACGGCATGATGAAGGAGGACCGCCGCCGTCGTTACTCGCGGGTCGGTTGCCTCGGGGACCTCGAGCCTCTGCGCTATCACGCAGAGAAACGGTCAGCATCGAAGGCGGATTTGAAAGCAGCAGGTTTGCGCCAGTAGCCTACCGCCAAGATCCGCTCCATGAAAGAGCCGTCGGCATGTGGGAGGAGGATTCGGCGCGAGCTGCGCAATGAATCGCGTGACCAGTGCAGGCGGGTGAGCGGACCTTAGCTGCTTGTGCTGGCGGTCAGGGCCTTGTATCATTGTAATACATGAATACAGCGAGTGATAGCCGCCATGCCCATGTCCATTCGACTAGATCCTGCGTTGGAAGCCCGAGTTGAAGCCGAATCGCGCAGGTTGGGCGTCAGTAAATCCGAGGTCGTCAAAGACGCACTCGAGCGCACTCTTGGCCTGAAATCGCCGCGGAGCTTGCTCGATCAAGTGCGCACCCGGACGCCCATGCATCGTCCCGACGCCTCCTCTGCGACCGGCGCGGGCCTGAAGGCAAAGCTGGGTGCGAAACGTTCTGCTTGATGCTGGGCCTCAGGTCGCATTATTCGCGCCGGACGACCGCCATCACACGCGCTTTGATGCGTTGATCACCGAGCTGTCTGCGGAGGGACTGCGTCTTCTGACCACGTGGCCGTGCGTCGTCGAAGCCTCATACCTGCTGGATCCTCCCCACCGCTTTGAGCTGCTGCAATGGCTGGGGCTCGGGGGCGCACAAATTCACGCCTTCGACGGGCATGACTTGCCGGATATCATTCGGTGGATGCGCCGCTACACTGATCGCAGGCGCGAGATGGACTTGGCGGATGCCTCACTGTACTGGCTGGCCATTGCAACCGGCATTACGGAAGTCATGACCGTCGATGAGATGGATTTCCAGCGCTATCGTCTGCCTGATGGAAAGCGGTTTGTGGTCCTGTGAATTAAGAAGGAAACGGCACCCCAACGGCATGATCGACCGACGGGCTTGGCGCGTACCCGTGCTTGCATGGGAGCTGATGCACCGAATCGTTGAAGTCCGCTGCTTGCTCAGTGCAAATTCGGTGCAGTGACGTACTCCTCGGCACTCGCTGGCACACTTCTTGACGCTTTTGGCGCGAGTCTCGGCCGTGACAAATCAAATACTTGCGAGATGGCCCATGGAGCCTGTTGGAGTCGCAGCGAGCACCAACATCGACTTTTAAACCGATGGTCGACGGTTCGATCCCGTCACGCCCCAGTTTAAAACACAATTGTTGGCCGCGAGCGGGCACGCGGCGTCATGAAATCGACTTTCAACTACCGAGGAGTACTCACATGACAGGTAACTCAAGAGTACGTAGTTTCCTGTAGTTTTTCGCGCCGGATGACTGAGGCTGCAGGGCCTCGGTAATTCAACACCGCGTTGTGTCTGCCGAAGGAGAGGCTCTTTCCTACTGGCAAGAGCCCAAGTT
>JBOIAQ010000017.1:0-69669 GCA_050739115.1 Steroidobacteraceae bacterium
ACAGCGCCGCGCCCTGGAGCTGATCGACAAGATCACCCCGTAGACAGAAACCGCTCACCGCCATCAACTCCATGTTGTTGAAAGCGAAGGGAAACTCCGTCTACCGACTGGACGAACTTCCGGTTAGGCAGAGTGCTGAGAGTTTTGGCCTGGCAGGAAGCAGGCTCCCGTGCTCCACAAAGACTCAGCCGAGGTGCCCTGAATGGGTTCCAGCGACCCAGTGTGCCATGAAGGGCAGGTAATGCCGCCGCGTGGACATCGCCGCCTATCTGGCATCCCTCGGTAACGCGCCGTCGAGCCCCAGGTCCTTGCTGTACGTGACGTTCATGATGTTGCTGTACCAGCCCGTGACGCGCGGCTTGACGAGGTGCTTGCTCACGTAGAAATAAATAGGGATCACCGGCTGATCGGCGAGCATCACCCGCTCAGCCTGCTCCAGGAGCGCACGGCGCTTGGCCGGATCGATCGCGGCGGCGGCGCGGTCGACCAGATCGTCATACTGGGGGTCATGATAGTGAGTGAGGTTGATGCCGAAGTCGCTCTTGAACCACTGCGCGAAGGTGTAGGCGTCGTTGTAGTCCCCGATCCAGCTCGAGCGGAACATCTGCACGTTGCCGCGATCGATATCCTGCATCAGTGAGCTGAATTCCTCGGCCGTCAGGGTCACCTGCGCGCCGAGCGTCTGCTGCCACATGGAGGCGATGGCGATGGCGAGCTCCGCGTGGATCTCGCCCGTGTTGTAGCGCAGCTCGAAGCGCAATGGTCTCGCGGCGGAGTAACCGGCTTCGGCGTACAGCCTGCGCGCTTCGGCGATGCGCTGCGCCATGGGCAGCGAGCGCCAATCCGGCGACTGCGGTGTGTAATCGGCAACTCCCGGCGGAACCCAGCCGTAGGCGGGCAGCTCGCCCGAGCGCAGCACGAGCTGCGCGAGCTTCTCACGGTCGATCACCATGGCGAGTGCGCGGCGCACCTTGACGTCACCTTTGAAGGGCGCGCGTTGCAGATCGAAGCCGTAGAAGTAGACGCCGAGCTCGGGCGCGATGTGGAGTTGCTTGCCGAGATGCGAGCGGATCCAACCGTACTGGGCCCGAGGAATGACATCGGTCACATCGAGCTGACCCGCGCGGTAGAGCGTCAGCTCCGCATTCTCATCGGCGGTGATCAGATACTTCACCCCATCGAGGCGGGTGGCGGCATCGTTCCAGTAGTCGCGATTGCGCGTGAGGTAAATGTAGGAGCCGTGCACCCACTGTGACAGCACGAAGGCGCCATCCGACGGCAGGTTGCCCGGGCGAGCATAGGCGCTGCGGTCGTTGACCAGGGTGACCGGGTTTACGGGACAGGTGCTGGGATGCGAGAGCAGGGCCGGCAGATAGGGCGCCGGGGTGCGCAGCCGCACGAGGACCGTGTAGGGGCCGGGAGCGACGACACCGAGGCTGTCGGGCGGCTTGCGGCCGGCGACGATGTCGCTCGCGTTCTCGATGACATTCACGACTTCGGCGTATTGCGAGCCGGTGGCGGGATCGACCAGGCGCCTCAGGCCCGCGACGAAATCCGCGGCGACCACCGGCGAGCCGTTGGACCATCGGGCGTCGTGACGTAGCGAAAAGATGTAGGTCTTGCCATCGGCGCTCACCTGCCACTTTTCAGCGATGCCGGGCGCCACTGCGCCGGACTTGTCGAGTGTGGTGAGTCCCTCGCAGATATCGCGCAACACCCGCTGCGCCTCATCCGTGCGCGCCTTCTGTGGATCGAGAGAGTCAGGCTCCGCGGCGAGGCCGCGCAGCAGAATCGCCCCGCCGGGCGGCGCGGCGCCCTTCGGGCCGCTGCTTTGCCGATGGGAACAGCCGCCGAGCGCTGCGAGCGCGAGCAGCAGGACGGTTGCTGCGCGACCGGCTTCGCGCTTAATCAACGGCAGCGCTCGGAAACCAGTCGGAAAGCGGGCGCAAGCCGCCTTGCGCCCGCGAGAGCAACAAGGTCAATGCGCAACCTCGCTGCAACGACCGTAGGCCTGTTGCAGCCAGTCGACTAGCGCAGCCGATGCGCATTGATCTCTGCCCGCAATGCGAGCGCCGCGCCCCTGGCGGCGGAGGCGAAGTCGTCCCCCGCGGAAGCGTAGAGAATCCCCCGCGAGGAACTCACGATGAGACCGGTGCCCGCGGAGGTCTGCCCGTTACGCACGACCTGGGCGACAGCCCCTCCCTGCGCACCGACACCCGGTACGAGAAGCGGCATGTCGCCGACGATCTGCCGAATTTCGGCGAGCTCCTTCGGATAGGTCGCGCCGACCACCAGCAGGCAGTTGCCGCGCGTGTTCCATCGCCGCGCGGTGAGCTCGGCCACCAGGTGATAGAGGCGCCGGCGTCCATCGCCGACTTCCAGGTCCTGAAGATCGCGCGCACCGGGATTCGAAGTGCGGCAGAGCACCACGACGCCGCGATCCTCCCGGCGGAGGAAGGGCTCGAGCGCATCGCCGCCGAGATAAGGGTTCACGGTGACGGCATCGGCTCCGTAGCGCTCGAAGGCCTCGATCGCATAGCGCTCCGCGGTGTTGCCGATGTCACCGCGCTTGGAGTCGAGAATGACCGGCACGCCGGGATAGGTGCGGTGGATGTACTCGATGGTGCGCTCGAGCTGATCCTCCGCTTCGTAGGCGGCGTAGTGGGCGAACTGCGGCTTGTAGGCGCAAACCAGCTCGGCCGTCGCGTCGATGATGGCCTTGTTGAATTGGAAGATCGGCGAAGGATGGCCGGCGACCAGAGACGGGAAGCGCTCGATCTCCGGATCGAGTCCGACGCAGACCAGCGAGTCGCTGCGCGCCCAGCTGGCGGCGAGTTGAGTCAGGAAGGGACTCATGCGACGCGCGCGCGCTCGGCCGCGAGGCTGCGCTTCTTGAGGTGCACCAGTAGCAGCGTGACGGCGGCCGGCGTGACGCCCGGCACCCGGCCCGCCTGGCCCACCGTCGCCGGCCGATACTCGGCCAGACGACCGCGCACCTCGTGCGAGAGCCCCGCCACCTGGTCGTAGTCGATGTCTGCGGGGAGCTTCGTCTCCTCGTTGCGCCGCTGCCGGTCGATCTCCTCGCGCTGGCGCTCGATGTAGCCGGCGTACTTCGCTCGGGCTTCGACTTGCACCCGCACCTGCGCGGGAATGCGGTCATCGATGCCACCGCTGTCCGGGACCCCGGCGACCTCTAGCAGAGCGTCGTAGCTGACTTCGGGGCGGCGCAGCAGCTCGAAGGCCGATACGTCGCGCGCCAAGGGACCGGCGAGCACTCGCTGCGACCATCCCTCGGACACGGTATCGGGATGGATGCGCACCCTCTCGAGTCGCGCGATCTCCGCCTCCGCGAAGCGCTGCTTCGCTTCGAACAGGCGCCAGCGCTCATCGTCCACCAGACCGAGCTCGCGACCGACGGGCGTCAGGCGCAGATCGGCATTGTCCTCGCGCAGCAGCAGGCGGTACTCGGCGCGGCTCGTGAACATGCGATAGGGCTCGCGCGTCCCGCGCGTCACGAGATCGTCGATGAGCACACCCAGGTAGCCGTCGCTGCGCTTGGGCACCCAGGGATCCCGCTGGCGGAAGGCGAGCGTCGCATTGATACCAGCGACGATCCCCTGCGCCGCGGCCTCCTCGTAGCCGGTCGTGCCGTTGATCTGGCCCGCGAAAAAAAGGCCGCGGAGCAGGCGGGTCTCGAGCGAGGGCCGCAGGTCCCGCGGGTCGAAGAAGTCATACTCGATGGCGTAGCCCGGGCGGGTCAGATGCGCCCGCTCGAAGCCCGGAATGCTGCGCACGAGCTCGTACTGGACGTCGAAAGGCAGGCTGGTGGAGATGCCGTTCGGGTAGATCTCGTGGGTATCGAGGCCTTCGGGCTCGACGAAGATCTGATGGGAGCTCTTGTCCGCGAAGCGAAAGACCTTGTCTTCCACCGACGGGCAGTAGCGCGGGCCTACGCCTTCGATGACGCCGGTGAACATCGGCGAGCGGTCCGCCGCCAGCCGGATGATCTCGTGCGTGCGCTCATTGGTATGAGTAATGAAACAATATATCTGTTTTGGATGATCTTCGATCCGCCCGAGAAACGAAAACACCGGCAGCGGGTCGTCGCTTGCCTGACGGGTCATGGCCGAAAAGTCGAGCGTGCGACCATCGAGTCGGGGCGGCGTGCCGGTCTTGAGGCGCCCCACGCGAAGCGACAGTTCCCGCAGCCGGCTCGCCAGCCGGTTCGACGGTGGATCACCCGCTCTTCCGCCCTGGTACTGATCGAGACCGACGTGAATCCGGCCGCCGAGGAAAGTGCCCACGGTGAGGACGATGGCGGGGGCCTGGAAGGCAATCCCCGTCACCGTCACGACACCCTTGACCGTCTCACCCTCGATGAGCAGGTCCGCGGCCTCCTGCTGGAAGATCGAGAGGCCCGGCTCGCTCTCGAGCCGGGAGCGGATCGCCTTCTTGTAGAGCTGGCGGTCCGCCTGCGCCCGCGTCGCCCGCACCGCGGGACCCTTGCTGCCGTTCAAGGTCCGAAATTGAATGCCGGCACGATCGGTCGCCCGCGCCATGGCGCCGCCCAGAGCGTCGATCTCGCGGACAAGGTGGCCTTTGCCGATGCCGCCGACCGCGGGGTTGCAGCTCATCTGACCCAGCGTCTCGATGCTCTGGGTGAGAAGCAACGTTCGCGCGCCCATGCGCGCGGCGGCCAGCGCCGCCTCCGTGCCGGCATGACCGCCGCCAATGACGATGACATCGAAGGACTGGGAAAGCTGCATCTTGAATATTGTAGAGCCCGCTGCCGCGTGAACAAGGGCAACCTCGACAGTTGTGGCGATGCCTTATCCTCTCCTTTGAAATGAGCCTGCGCACCGCACTGCTGGTTTTCGGTCTCGCCGCCGCGAGCCCCTGGATGGCGGGCCGCGCCGCGATCCCCGAGCGACTGGCGCTGTCGCCGTGCGAGCTGCACGAAGCCAACGATCTGACGCTCATCGAGGCCCAATGCGGCCGGCTGTCGGTGCCGGAGAATCCCGCCGCACCCCATGGACGGCGGATCGCGTTGCGGGTCGCCGTGGTGCCCGCGATCAGCACCCGCAAGCGCCCCGATCCGCTCTTCGTGTTGGCCGGGGGGCCCGGAATGGCCGCAACGGCCTTCTACGCCAGTGTCGCACCGGTGTTCGAGCGCATCCGCCGCGATCGCGACATCGTGCTCGTCGACCAGCGTGGCACCGGCGGCTCGAACCCGCTCGACTGCGAGTCGAGTGACGAGGATCTGTATCAGAGCACCACGGCCGAGATCGTTGCCGAAACCGAGCGCTGCCTGAAGATGTTGGGCACGCATGCCGACGTCCGCTTCTACACGACCAGCCTCGCCGTTCAGGACCTCGATCGCGTCCGCGCGGCGCTGGGTTATGCCCGGATCGATCTCTATGGGTCCTCATACGGCACGATCGTCGCCCAACAGTACGTGCGCCGCTTTCCGGGCCGAGTCCGCAGCGTGATTCTCGATGGCGTCGTGCCGCCCCAACGGGCGCTCGGCGCGATGAGCGCGCTCGATGCGCAGGTTGCACTCTCGAGCATTTTCATCCGCTGCGAGCAACAGCCGGCATGCCATGCGCATTTTGGCGATCCGGCCGCGACCTACGAGCAGCTGCGGGATTCGCTTGGTGATCATCCCGTGTGGGTCGATCTGACCGACCCGACGAGCGGTGAGCCCTATCGGCTGCAGTTCACGGACTACCATCTCTCGATGGTGCTGCGCCTCGCGAGCTACACGCCGGAGCTCGCGGCGCTGCTGCCGCTCGATCTGCACGAGGCCGCCGCCGGCAATTTCGCGCCGCTCGCCGGACAATTCCTCCTCATCGACCGCGTCTACGGGGACGCGATCGCGGAAGGCATGAACGACACGGTCGTATGCTCGGAGGACGTTCCCTTCTATCACGTCAGCGCGAAGCAGCGTGCCGAGCTCGCCAGGACTTTCCTCGGCACGTCCCAACTCGACGGACTGGAGGCAATCTGCAGGATCTGGCCGCGCGGCCCGGTCGATACCGACTTCCATGAGCCGCTCCATTCGAACGTGCCGGCGCTGCTGCTCTCGGGGAGCGACGACCCGATCACCCCGCCCCGCTACGCCGCGCAGGCGAGCCCCGGATTCACGCGCCGCCTCAGCTTGGTGATCCGCGGCTTCGGACACGGGCAGCTCACCGATCCCTGCGTGGCTCAACTGATGGCACAGGTCGTCCGTCGAGGATCGGTGTCCGGGCTCGACATCGCGTGCACGCGCCACCTCGTGCCCATGCCGTTCTTCCTGACTCGGAACGGGCCGGCACCTTGATCGAAGCCTCGGGGTTAGCCAAGCGATTCGGGACCGTCGAGGCCGTGAGTGGCGTCAGCCTGTGTGCCCGGGATGGCCGCATCACCGGGCTCCTCGGGCCCAACGGCGCGGGCAAATCGACCACGCTTCGCATTCTCTACACCGTGCTGCCGCCGGATTCGGGCGATGCGCGGATCGATGGCATCAGCGTCGTCGGAAAGCCACTCGAGGCCCGCCGGCGCATGGGTGTCCTCCCACATGGCGCGGGCCTCTATCCCAACCTGACCGCGCGCGAGAACATCCTCTACTTCGGCGCGCTGCATGGACTATCGCGCGACGCGCGGCACCGCCGCACCGCCGAGCTGATCCGGCTGCTCGACATGGAAGAGTTCGCGGAACGGCCGGCGCGGGGCTTCTCGCAGGGCCAGCGCATCAAGACGGCGCTCGCGCGCGCGCTCATTCATGGGCCGAGGAATATCCTCCTCGATGAGCCGACCAACGGCCTCGATGTCATGGCGGTGCGGAGCCTGCGCACCCTGCTGCGACACCTGCGCGCGGCGGGTCATTGCATTCTTTTCTCGAGCCATGTCATGCAGGAGATCGCGGCGCTGTGTGACGATGTGGTGATCATCGCGCACGGCCGTGTCGTCGCCCAGGGTCCGCCGGAAGAGCTGCGGGAACGCATCGGCACGGAGTCGCTCGAGGAAGCTTTCGTGCGATTGATCGGCGTCGCTCCGGATCGGGGAACGAGCCCATGAGAGCGATAGGGCGGGTCTTCCTGAAGGAGTTTCGTGAGAATCTGCGCGACCGGCGCACGCTGATCTCGGCGCTGGTTTTCGGACCGCTCCTGGGTCCGGTGCTGATCGCGAGCATGCTGTCGCTGAGCTTCCACGGCGCCGGCGCGCAAAGCGATCGCCCGTTGCGCCTGACGGTGTCGCACGCCGAGCGCGCGCCTGACCTCCTCGCGTACCTCCGTCAGTACGGAATCAGGATCAGAGCCGTGGCGGAGGACCCGGCGGCCGCGCGGCGCGAAGTCGCCGCCCACCGGAACGGGGAAGTGCTGCTCGTCCCGCGGGACTTCGGCTCGCGCCTTACGGCGGGGCGGCCGTCGCCGCTGCTGCTGTTCGCCGATGAGTCCAACACCGAGAGCGTGCGCAACGTGCAGCGGATCGCCGCCGTCGTGAACCAATACGGCGCGACACTCGCGCGCCTGCGCCTGGTCGCGCGCGGCCTCAATCCGCTCCTCGGCGTGCCCATTGTGCTGCAGCCGATCGACATCTCGACGCCCGCCAGCCGCTCCGCCCTGGTGCTCGGGATACTGAGCTATCTGGTCCTGCTCACCATGTTGATGGGCGGCATGTACCTCGCGATCGACGCGACCGCGGGTGAGCGGGAGCGCGGCTCGCTCGAGCCGCTGCTCACCCTGCCGGTCCGCCGGGAGTATCTGATCTACGGCAAGATGCTCGCGGCGTGCGCCTACATGGTGCTATCGCTCGCGTTGACGGTGGCCGCGTTCGCGATCGTGTTGCGGTTCGTCGGGCTCGAGCGCTTAGGGATGAGCCCGGAGTTCGGGCCGGGGGTCGCGGCGGAAATCGTGCTCGCCTGTCTGCCGCTCGTGCCCGCGGGCGCCGCGCTCATGACCCTCGTGGCCGCCTTTACGCGCAGCTATCGTGAGGCTCAGACCTATGTCGGGCTGGTGCTTCTCGTCCCGACCCTGCCCCTGGTGTTCGCCTCGATCCGCGGGCTGCAGCCGCGGGTGGCGCTCATGGCCGTTCCGTCTCTCGGCCAGCACTTTCTGATCTTGAGCCTCATCAGGATGCAACCGCTGCCGGCCTCCTATGTGACGTTGTCGGTGTGCTCGACGCTCGCGTTGGGAGCCCTGCTGTTCTTTGTCGCCGGCCGGCTCTATCGGCGCGAGGCCCTGTTGGGATGAGCCGTGCGAAGGACATGCGCGTATCGGTCGGCAAAGGTCCGTGCTTCGACCTCGAAGCGATTGTTCCAGTAGCCGCGGCGCAGACACTCCACGCAGTAGCGCGCCACGGTCAGATGTCCCGGCTCCCACTGCTTGAGCACGTGACAGTACTCGTGCAACATCAGCCAGGGATCGTCGAAGAACTCGTGCGCGGAGCCGCGCAGATAGATGCACCGGCGCCGGGTAGTGGCGATGGCAGGTGGATGCAGCCGCGCGTACAGCGAGTGCTCGATGATGCGCACGTGCGACGCCGGCTCACCGAGCACGGCCTCCAGCGCCCGGCGGAGCGCATCCGGAAGAGAAACCTCGCGCCCAGTCCTCACCGGTTCCCGCGTGTAGAATAACGGTATGCGAATACTCCCAACCCTCGCCCTGACGGCGGTTTCCTCCATCGCGATCGCCCGGCCGCCGGCTCCACCGCCACCTGGGCCAGCCACCCTTCAGGTCACGGGCGCGGCGCGGGTATCGGAAGCTCCGGACCGAGTCTACATCGACATCGGCGTGACCACGCAGGCGCAGCGCTCGGAGGTGGCCACGACGCAGAATGCCGCCAAGGCCTCGGCGATCGTCGCCGCGGTGAAGCGGGTGTCGGGCCCGAGCGCGCAGCTCACAACGACCGAGTACTCCGTGAGTCCCGACTACAACTATCCGCACGATGGCGGTACGCCCACCATCGCGGGATATACCGCGAGCAATGTGGTCCGGGTCAGGCTGGATGATCTGATCCGGATCGGCCGGATCATCGATGCCGCGACTCGAGCGGGATCCAACAACGTGCGGGACATCCGCTTCGCGCTGCGCGACGAGCAGGCGGCGCGCACCGAGGCGCTGCGGGAAGCCGCCGTAAACGCGCGGCAGGATGCCCGGGCCCTGGCCGGCGCGCTCGGCCTGCGCATCGTACGGGTATGGTCGGTAACCGAGCAGAGCCCCGAGATCGCGCCCGTGCCCGTTTATCCCCAGGCCATGGAGATGCGCCTCGCCGCCGCAGCCCCCGCGACGCCGGTCGAAGCCGGTACCCTGGACGTCAACGCGACCGTCACCCTGACAGTGGAAGTCGCCCCCGCCAAGCGCTAGTCTGTCTACCACCGGTTGCGGCGCCTGTCGCAAGTTCGGAGGTAGACCCTGATCACGGTGCTGCACCTTGCTCGATCTGCCGGTGGCGGACGGTGGCCGCGTCATCGGTATGGTCTCGATCGGCGGGCAAGCGCCGCTTCGGGCCGCCGCCGCTTGCGCCGCTGGACATGTTCCTTCCAGGCCGCGGTGCGATCGCGAATGAAATCACCAAGGTCGGACGCCGAAGCAAACACCGGGACCGGTGCATCCTCCGGGTAATACCCTTGCCGATTGCGGATGGGCAGCGCAGCCACGAGAGCCGCGTGGATCATGTCGAGTTTGGTCGGTTTGGCCGCGTTGGGCTGCGCCGGCGAGGAAACGGGCGGCAGCACGCCGCTCAGCGGATCGTCCGTCCGTGCCTTGGCGAGGGTGACGACATCGCCCAGCGAAGCGGCGGCGCGGTCCCGTTCCGTCAGGGGCGCCGTGCTCCAGCGCTCGGAGAGCGTCCTCAGCACGGAGGTATGGTCGATGGGCCCTGAGCCCCTGAAGACCGTTCCTGCAGCGATGAGCGGCGACACCAACACGGCCGGGACCCGCAGCCCGAAGCGCGTGAAATCGAATCCGTACTCTCCCACGGTCCCATCCCCCGGCGGAGTCGCGCTCGAAGGCGGCGCGACATGATCGTAATTCCCGCCATGCTCGTCGTAGGTGATGATGAGTAGTGTGGAATTCCATTCTCTGCCGTTGCGCAGCGCGCCATAGACCTCGTGGAGGAACTGCTCTCCCTTGGCGACGTCATAGTTGGGATGCTGGCTGTTGCCCGAGCCGTCCCAGCTCGGCTCCAGGAAGGTATACACCGGAAGCGTTCCGTCCGCCGCGCGCTGCTGGAAGTCGCGGAAGTGGCCGAAATGGCTGTCGTCCGCGGCCGTCGTGTCGGGGAAGCTGTGCCGCGTCAGAGGATCGCTGTTATAACCGTAGATCGCCCAGTCGAGGCCCTTGTCGGAGAGCCTTCCAAAGATCGTCGGACAGGTATATATCTTCGGTGTGTCGTCGAGGTGCCCCTGCGAGGTCGCCGCGGCCGCAAAGGCTCGGTTGGGCATCGTCATCGTAGGCACGGATGCGAACCAGACATCGCAGACGGCGTAGCCACGCGCAAGGCCGGAGAGGATGGGCAGCAGCTCCGGGGTGTACATGCCCATGATGTCCGAAGGCAGCGTGCCCGGCAGCGTGTCACTGTAATGTCTGGCGAGGTCGGAGGCGATCGCGGACTTGAAGTTGGTGACGAATCCCATGCTGGCCGGCACGGCCCGGGGGGCGGGATCATCGCTCGAGAAGAGCTGGTAGTTGGTATTCAGAAATCCCTCGCCCGGATCCGCCCCGGGCAGGAGATACGGATGCGGGTCCGTCGCCTGGATGGGGTACACGTCGACGCGGCGGCCGGTGTCATCGGGATTCCACTCCTCGCCCGTCAGGCCGTCGAGCGGCTGGCCGGAGGGCGAGACGTTGCCGCGATCCGCGTAAAGATAGCCGAGCATGTGGTCGAAGGAGCGGTTCTCCAGCATCACGTGCACGATGTGCTCGATCGTTCCGAGGTGGTTCGACACGGTGACTCTCCTCCTGTGGTTCGGGCGGGCGCTCAAATCTCCGCGACCGTCGAATGTTCCCCGCTCGCAACGCCGGATCGACCCTTGAACACTACGAGCAGCGGAATCACCGCGAGGGTGGCGATCATCAGGAACTTGTAGTCATCGATATAGGCGATCACCTGCGCCTGCTGGGTGATCAGCGCATCGAGCGCCGCGCGCCCGGGGCCGGTCAGAGGGTTGAGCGTCTGCGCGACGACCGGATTGCCGAACTGCCGGTTGACCGCGGTCACGTACTGCGCGATATCCGCGTGGTTGGCCTGCGTGGTGCGCGCAAGCAGCGCGCCGACGATGGAGATGCCAATGCTGGAGCCGACGTTGCGCGCCAGGTTGTAGAATCCGGCGCCTTCCGGCCGCACGCCGGGCGACAGCGTCGCCAGCGATACCACGCTGAGCGGCGTGAAGAGAAATCCCAGCCCTACGCCCTGAATCACGCCCACCCAGATCACCGTCCAGCTCGACACCTCCGGTGTCCACCCGGTCATCAGATAGAAAGACCACGCGGAGAGTCCAAGCCCCAGACCGAGCAGCACCCGTGTGTCGGTTCGGCCCATCAGCTTGCCGACGATCATCATCGCGCCCATGGTGCCGATGCCGCGCGGACCCATGACGTAGCCGGCCGTGATGACCGGGTAATTCATGAGGTCCTGCAAGTAAGGCGGCTGCAGTGCCAGCGAGGCGTAGAAGGTGAGGCCGACGATCGCGACGAAGACCACGCCGGCGGTGAAGTTGCGGTCGCGAAAGAGCGCCGGCCGGAGGAATGGCTCGCGCGCGGTGAAGATATGCACCAGGAAGACATAGAACGCCGAGCCCGCCACGATCGCCTCGGCGACGATCTCCTTCGAGCCGAGCCAATCGAGCTCCTGGCCCCGATCGAGCATCACCTGCAAGGCCGCGATCGCGATGCTCAGGCTCACGAAGCCGGTCCAGTCGAGCCTCGCCTCGGTGCGGCGCCGCGCCTGCGGCAGGAACATCGTCATGCCGATGAAGGCGAGTACCCCGATCGGCAAGTTGATGTAGAACACCCACCGCCAGCTGTAGTCCTCCGTCAGCCAGCCGCCGAGCACGGGCCCGAGGATCGGCGCCGCCATGACCGCCATGCCCCAGGCCGCCATCGCCGACCCGTGACGCTCAGGCGGATTGATGTTGAGTAGCACGGTCTGCGAAAGCGGCACCAGCGCGGCACCGAAGAGGCCCTGCAGCCAGCGGAAGATCACGATCTCGGCCACCGTCTGCGCCATCCCGCAGAGCATGGAGGCCAGGGTGAAGCCGACCACCGACACCAGGAAGAGGCGCCTCAGTCCGAGCCGCGCGGTCAGAAATCCGGTGAGCGGCGTCGCGATCGCCGCGGCCACGATGTAGGAGGTCAGCACCCAGTCGACCTGGTCCTGGCTCGCCGCCAGGCTCCCCTGCATGTGGGGCAGCGCCACGTTGGCGATCGTCGTATCGAGCGACTGCATGAGGGTCGCAAGCATCACGCAGATCGTGATGGCGCCGCGATTGGGCGTGCTCGGGCTTAGCTCCTCGGCCATCGCCCGCGCCGCTAGAGAATGGACCAGCTGCGCGCGTGGCCGGTGTGAATGCTGACCTCCGCGCTCATCCCCGCACGCAGCGGCGGCAAATTCCGCTCGCTCGTGTCGACGGCGATGCGCACCGGGATGCGCTGCACGACCTTCACCCAGTTGCCGCTCGTGTTCTGAGCGGGAAGGAGCGAGAACTGCTGCGCGGCCGCCGGGCTGATGCTCGCAACAGTGCCGCGCCAGGTGTCCTCCGGATACGTATCGACCGTCACCGTGACTGTCTGTCCCGGCCGCACGTAAGTCAGCTCCGTCTCCTTCGGGTCCGCATGCACCCAGACGTGAACGGTGTCGACCAGGTAGAACGCGGTGATGGAGGCGGCAAGATATCGGCCCGGCTGGATGGCAGGCACGCTGGTCACGATGCCATCGAACGGCGCCCGGACGAGGGTGTGGGCCAGCTCGCGGGCCGCCTCGTTGCGGGCCGCCAGGGCGCTCAGGTATTGCGGGTACTGCTCCGCCGGCCCGGTTGGATGGCCGTTCAGGGTGGCGTCGATACCGGCGAGCTGCTCATTGAGGGATGCGACCGCCTGTTGCGCGCTCTCGAGGTTTCGGTGCGCGGTGTCGTAGCCGGTGCTCGAGACGATGTGAACCCGGGCGAGGTTCCGAGCGCGATGGAATTGCACCTGGCTGTAGCCGAGATCGTACTGCGCCTGCGCGATCCTCGCCTGCATGTCCCGATAGCTCGCCTGGAGAGCCAGCAGATTGTCGCGCACGGCGTCGAGCTGCGCGTTGGCGCGATCCAGCGCGTAGCGGTATTGCGGATCGCGCAAGGTGTAGAGGATCTGACCGCGCGTGACCGGCTGGTTTTCCTTCACGTACACCTGTGCGACGATGCCCGACACGTCGGTTGATACGCCGACGGTGTTGGCCTCCACGTAGGCGTCATCGGTCGAGATGGTCCCGCCACCCAGGGCGTAGACGATGAACGCGATGATCAGGACCAGCGGCAATAGCAGAAACAACACAGCCCGCAACCGGCGGCGGGTCGCCGACGGCGCAGCATGCGCCGGCGCCGGTGTTGGGGAGGGAGCGTGCACCACGGGGCCCGGACGTCCGCCCGAAGCGGGCTCGGCATCGGCCCGCCTCGCGGAGTCGGCGGCGGCCCGTTCGTAAGCCCGTCGGTCGCTCTCTGCACGGGCGGCTCCCAGGCTCGCCAGGGTGGCAGCGGGCACGGCGCTCTGCGCGAGCAGGCTCGCGAACCGCGCCTCATCGATGACGTTTTGGCAAACCAACAGACTGCAGCGGATGTGATCGCTGAGGTAAGCCCCGCTCGGTCCCGACCACCAGCGGCCGAGTGCGCTCTGGCGTCGATGCCCGACCACGACCAGGTCGGCTTTCACCTGCTCGGCGTAGGCGGCTATCTCCCGCGCCGGCTCACCGATGACGAGCTTGCCCGAGGCCTGGAAGCCGAGCGCGGCGAGTCGCTCCATGCCTTCCTGCAGTACGCGCTCGTAGTCCACCTGTTGTTGAGCGATGCCGCCGCCCCCGACTCCTTCGCCAAGCTGGGTGCCCGGCGCTTCGCGGATGACCGAGAGCACGAACACCTGCGCGCCATACCGGCGAGCCAGCAGCGCCCCCTCGCGCAGGGCGGTGCGGCCCTCAATGGAACCGTCGTAGGCCAGGAGAACTCGCTGGTACACCTTCCTGCCTTTTTTGTTTGGATCCGCAGAGGCGGACGGGAGGGCCCTAGCATATTCGGGAATCGCCTCTGAGAGAGGCATCCACCAGGAGGAAGTACCCCGGGAAAGCCCCAGGATATCCTGAGTTATTTGCCTATGCAGAAGCTGCCGAAGATCCGGCCCAGCAGGTCCTCGCTGGTGAACTCGCCCGTGATCTCGTTGAGGGCCTGCTGCGCGCCCCGAAGCTCCTCGGCGACCAGCTCCCCGGCGCGACTCTCCCGCAGCCGCTGCTCCGCCTCAGCAACCTGACGGCGCGCGCGGCCGAGGGCATCGAGATGCCGCTGGCGGGCGGAAACCGAGCCCGCCTCGACAGTCAGGTATCCCATGCAGGTTTTCAGGTGCGCCCGCAGCATGTCCATTCCCTCGCCGCTGAGGGCGGACAGTGTCACCCGCGGAGGCCCGCTTACCGTGTCGGCGACCGGAATGCCCCTCGCCAGGTCACATTTGTTGAGCACCAGCGTCACCGGCACGTCCGACGGCAGGCGACTTCTCTCTTCGCCGTAAGCCGCCGCCCCGGGATCGTCCACGGCATCGATGACGAACAGCACCCGGTCGGCGCGCCGCATCTCGGCGTGCGCCCGCCGGATTCCCTCAGCCTCGACGATATCCGCCTGCTCACGCAGCCCGGCCGTATCGAGCACGTGCAGCGGCATGCCGTCGATGTCGATCCGCTCCCGGACGATGTCGCGAGTGGTTCCCGGGATCGGCGTCACGATGGCCGCGTCATAACCGGCCAGTCGGTTGAGCAGGCTCGATTTGCCGGCGTTGGGGCGGCCGGCGATCACCACGGTCATTCCCTCGCGCAGCAGCCGCCCCTGCTGCGCGCATCGCGAGACCGCGTCGAAGTGATCATGCACCGTCTGGAAGCGCTCCTCGAGCTCCCGATCGGCGAGGAAATCGATTTCCTCCTCCGGAAAGTCGATGGCCGCCTCGATGTAGCTCCGCAGGTCGATCACCGCGTCGGTGAGGCCGTGCACCATGGCGGAGAATTCGCCCTGGAGGGAGCGCATCGCCGCACGCGCTGCCTCACGCGAGCCGGCGTCGATGAGATCGGCGATCGCCTCCGCCTGAGCGAGGTCGAGCTTGTTGTTGAGGAAAGCGCGCTGAGTGAACTCGCCGGGCAGCGCGCGGCGCGCGCCCAGCTCCGCCACGCGATCGACGAGCGCCTCGAGCACCAACGGACCGCCATGGCCGTGTAACTCGAGGACGTGCTCGCCGGTGTAGGAATGCGGGCCCGGGAAAAAGAGCGCCAGACCGGCGTCGATCGGTTCCTGGGCGGCATCGAGAAAGCGGGCAAAGCCGGCTCGGCGCGGCAGCGGCAGCTCGCCGAGCAGCACAGCGGCGATCTCGGGCACCCGCAGACCCGAGACGCGTACGATCCCGATCCCGCCTCTGCCGGGCGGGGTGGCCGCCGCTACGATGGTATCGGTGCGGCTCATGACGGCGAGGCTACCGCTGCTATCGCGTGCGTTGAAGAGCGGCTCGTCGCACAGCCGACAAGTCCGTCGCAAACCGCTCAACCGTTCCGCCGGTGGAGCAGCCGCGTTACGCGCTGGGGCGCGTCAGGCCTTCTGCGGCGCGGTATTGACCCCCAGCCGGCGATTGATGTTCCACTGCTGCGCGACCCCGAGAACGGTGTTCGTCACGTAGTAGAGCACCAGGCCCGCGGGGAAGAACGCGAACATCGCCGACATGGCGATCGGCATGACCATCATGATTTTCGCCTGGGTGGGGTCTGGCGAAGTGGGATTGAGCTTGTACTGCACGAACATGGCGACCGCCATGATGGCGGGCAGGATGAAGTAGGGGTCGCGCGCCGACAGGTCCTGGATCCAGAACGCGAACGGTGCCTGGCGCATCTCCGCGCTGTAGAGCAGCACCCAGTAGAAGGCGATGAACACCGGGATCTGCACGATCATCGGCAGGCAGCCCGAGACCGGGTTCACCTTCTCGCGCTTGTAGACGTCCATCATCGCGCGCCCGAGCTTCTCCTTGTCGTCCTTGTAGGTCTCCTGGATGTTCTTGATGCGCGGGCCCAGGGCCTTCATTTTCGCCATCGAGCGGCCGCTCGCCTCCGACAGCGGATAGAGCACCAGCTTCAGCAGGATCGTGACCAGGATGATCGCCACGCCCCAATTCCCGGTGATCGCGTCCACCTTGCTCAGCAGCCAGAAGAGCGGCCCCGCCAATATGGTCAGGTATCCATAGCCGACCACGTACTTCAGGCTCGGCTCAATCCTCTCGAGCTGCGCGTGCAGCATCGGACCGACGAAGAGCGTCTGGTGAATCGTCGCCGACGAACCGGGCGCCACCGCGTGCTCGGGACCGGTTGCCGCCAGGAGGTACTCGGACCCGGAAACCCCGTTGGTGAAGCGATAGGGCGCGCCCTTCGGCGGCACGACCGCGCTCACGAAATCGTTCTGTGTCGCAGCGATCCAGCCGTCGGTCACGGTCTGCGAAAAATGCTGGTACTCGGCCTTGGAGGGCTCGAGCCGCTCGTATTTGCTGCCGTTCCAGATGGCGGGCCCGTGATAGGCGTAGCTGTTGGGGTTGAAGTAGCTGCTCTTGGTGCGCGGATCGTTGCGGTAGATCTGCGCGTAGGGCGCCGCCTGCCAGGGCGCCGTGCCCTGATTCTGGATGGTGTAGTCGAGGCCGATTCCATACGAGCCTCGGGTGAAGACGAACGTTTTGGTCACCGTGACGCCGCCGCTGCTCCAGGTGAGCGGTACGCGCAGCCGCCGTGCGTCGCCCATCGCGTAGCTCTGCCGCGGCGCCGTGAAGAGCGCCGTGTGGTTGGGATACGGAGAGTCGCCCGTGCCCGTGAGCCCGGTCTGCAGCAGATACACCGTCTGCGGACCCGCGTCGTTCTCCAGCTGCACGCGTGCGGCCTGCCCCTTGATTTCCGCGTATTTGAGCAGGTGCACCTCTTCCAGCGTGCCGCCGCGCGTGCTGATCTCGAGGTCGTAGACGGCCGTATGGACGTGAACGACCGGTGCGCTTGCGGCGGCCGCGGGTGACACGGCGGGAATGCCCGCCGCCACGAGTGGCGGAACGTTGGCCGGCGGCGCCGGCTGAGCAGCCGTCGTGCCGGTACTCGGCGCGCTCGAGGGCTGCGCCTGCGGGACGCTGTTGGCGAGCGAGCCCGGCTGTTGGGTGGGTGCCGTCTGGCTCGCGGCCGCCGTCGGCGTCGGCGGGAAGTCCCGCTGCCAGGTCGTGTAGTTGAGCCACAGGACCACGGCGAGCGCGAGCCAGAGATAGAAGCGCGGACTATTACTCATGGGGATGGGGCACCGGGTCGAATCCTCCAGGATGCCACGGATGGCAGCGCCCGATGCGCCTCACGGCGAGCCAGCCGCCGCGCAACAGACCGAAGCGCTCGATGGCTTCGAGCGTGTACTGGGAACAGGAGGGCTGAAACCGGCAGCACGGGCCGAGGAACGGACTGACCGTCCACTGGTAGCCGCGGATTAGCCAGATCGCGGGGAAACGCACCACGCGCTGCGCGCGTGTCGTCACGGTTCGCTCCCGGCGATTTTGTACTCCATGATCATTTTCCACAGTGCCGCCAGGCTCGCGCGCAACTCGGCACCCGGCGCTGCTCGGGCCTTCGGCTTTGCGCTCACCACGATATCGACCGCGGGAAGAGCGGGTTGGTGCAGCCGGAAGGACTCGCGAATGATGCGGCGGATACGATTACGCTCGACGGAGCCGCCGGCCGTGCGCACGGCGACGGCCATGCCGAGGCGCGCACCGTGCTTGTCGTTGCTGCTTGCTGTCACCGCGAAGAATCCGTTGCCAAAGCGCCGGCCGCGCGCATACGTGACGTCGAACTCCGACTTGCGCCGCAGGCGCTTATGCGCCGGGAAAGTCAGCCGGTGCATATTATGTTCGCGGGCGGGTGCGCGTCTCGGGCAGCCCGCAAGTGGCTACCCCGAAATCAGAGCCTTTTCGAGCTCTCTACGGGATCAGCTTCCGCCGACCCTTGGCGCGCCGGCGGGCCAGCACCTTGCGGCCATTCTGGGTCGCCATGCGTGCCCGGAACCCATGCGTACGTTTGCGACGCACTTTGCTCGGTTGATAGGTACGCTTCGTGGCCATGAGGCTCCAGAGGATCCGTAGGGTTCAAAAAAGGGGCGGCAAGGCTAAGCCGTTGAGCATCAAGGTGTCAATACGTTCCAATCGGTCGCGCGCCATTCGCCGCTGATCGGAAACCTTCAGCGCTGGCGCTCAAGGGTATAGACTCCGCAGCCCTTTCCCCGTCGAAGTGGTCGCGGAGGCAACGCGCGTGGAAGCGTCGCTTTGGGCTCGGTGCAGATGCGCGTTGGAAGCCGAGCTCCCAGAGCAGCAGTTCAATACCTGGGTGCGACCGCTGCAGGCGCTGGAAGGCGCTGGCGCGCTCAAGCTCCTCGCCCCCAACCGCTTCGCGGTCGAATGGATCAACGTGCATCTCCTGCCACGTATCGGCGAGCTGCTGCGCGACGACAGGACCGGCAATGCGCCGATCGTCACGGTCGAGGTAGGCTCGCGCGGCGCACCGATGCGCGCGGCCGTCGCCCCGGCACCGGGACCGTCCCCCGCCTCGACGCCGCGCCCGCGACGCGCGGAAGGCCTGGTCGTGGGCGCGCGCCTCAATCCGGATTTCACTTTCGGCACGTTCGTCGAAGGCAAGAGCAACCAGCTCGCCAAGGCCGCATCGCGCCAGGTGGCGGAAAACCCCGGCCGCGCCTACAACCCTCTTTTCCTGTATGGCGGTGTGGGGCTCGGCAAGACGCATCTCATGCACGCCATCGCCCATCTCATCAAGGAGCGTGACGACGACGCGCGCATCGCCTACGTACATTCGGAACGATTCGTCAGCGATATGGTGCGCGCGCTGCAGCACAACACCATGAACGAATTCAAGACCGCGTACCGCTCGCTCGATGCGCTGCTCATCGACGACATCCAGTTCTTCGCCGGCAAGGACCGCTCGCAGGAAGAGTTCTTCCACACCTTCAACGAGCTGCTCGAGGGCCAGCATCAGGTCATCCTGAGCTGCGATCGCTATCCGAAGGAGGTCGAGGGCCTGGAGGAGCGTCTGAAATCACGCTTCGGCTGGGGGTTGACGGTGGCCATCGAGCCCCCGGAGCTCGAGACCTGCGTGGCCATCCTCATCACGAAGGCGCAGCACGCCGGCGTGCATCTCCCGGAGGAGGTCGCGTTCTTCATCGCGAAGCGCATCCGCTCCAACGTGCGGGAGCTCGAAGGCGCGCTACGGCGGGTAATCGCTAACTCACGCTTCACCGGCCATGCGATCACGCTCGACTTTACCCGGGAGGCGCTCAAAGACCTGTTGTCCCTGCAGGCGAAACTCGTCACCATCGAGAACATCCAGAAGACCGTCGCCGACTACTACAAAGTCCGGATGGCGGATCTTCTATCGAAGCGCCGCAGCCGCTCGGTGGCACGCCCGCGGCAGGTCGCCATGGCGCTCGCCAAGGAACTCACGAGCCACAGCCTGCCGGAGATCGGCGATGCCTTCGGAGGTCGCGATCACACCACCGTGCTGCACGCCTGCAAGCGCATCAAGGAGCTGCGCGGCTCCGAGGTGCGGATCAGCGAGGACTACTCGAACCTGTTGAGAACCCTGACAGGGTGATGTGGGTGGGCCTGTGGATTTTCTGTGGACGCCGGAGGGGATAAAGTTACGCACAGGCCGCCCACAGATGCCACGCAGGTCGTACCGCAAAGCTTGCGGCCTGGAAGCGAGCCAAGCCGTTGATCGCGCGGGTGGTATCGAGTTCTCCCCGCTATCCCCAGGCTCAATGACTACTACAATCTGAATTCAAGATTCCTAAGAAAGAACTAAGATTATGAAGCTGACCGCCGCACGCGAGGATCTTCTCGCTCCCCTGCAAAGCGTCATCGGAGTGGTGGAGCGGCGGCAGACGATGCCGGTGCTCGCGAACGTGCTGCTGTCGGCACGCGATCAGCGGTTGGCGATCACCGGCACTGACCTCGAGGTTGAGCTCGTTGCGGCCACGAAAGTAACGCTCGAGCATGCCGGCGACATCACGGTCCCGGGTCGCAAGCTCCTCGACATCTTTCGCGCGCTGCCCGAGGGCGTGAATGTCACGCTGACCACGGAAGGGGAGCGGGTGATGGTTCGCGCGGGTCGCAGCCGCTTCACCCTGGCGACCCTGCCCGCGGCGGAGTTTCCCGTCGTCGAGGAGATCAATGCGTCGCAGACTCTCTCGCTGCCTCAGGGAGAGTTCCGGCGGCTGATCGACAAGACCCATTTCTCGATGGCGCAACAGGACGTGCGCTACTACCTCAATGGCTTGCTGCTCGAGACTCAGGAGAGCGCGTTGCGCGCGGTCGCGACCGATGGGCACCGGCTCGCACTCTGCGAGATCGCGCTTTCCTCGCCTGGCAAGGCGGGACAGGTGATCGTGCCGCGCAAGGGAGTGCTCGAACTGCAGCGGATCATGGGCACGGAAGGCAACGTCGAGCTTGCCATTGGGACGAATCACGTTCGTGCACATATCGGAGATATTCGCTTCACATCTAAGCTAATTGACGGCAAATTCCCGGAATATGGTCGGGTGATTCCGAGCAATCCGCCGAAGCATGTACAGGCGGACAGGGAGTTGTTGCGGCAGGCCTTGCAGCGGACGGCGATCCTTTCGAACGAAAAGTACCGCGGCATCAGATTGGCGGTGAAGACGGATCTCCTCACGGTCAAGGCGCACAACCCGGAGCAGGAAGAGGCCGAGGATCAGGTGGAGGTCATTTACGCGGGCGACGAGGTTGAAATTGGGTTCAATGTCAACTATTTGCTGGATGCTCTGAGTGCGATCGAGGGAGATAAGGTGGAGATCGGGCTCACGGACTCCAACAGCAGCTGCCTGATTCACGCCCCGGGGATCACTCAGACGCGCTACGTCGTGATGCCGATGAGGCTCTGAGCCCCTTCTGATCCTCACCGAGCTCACCGTCGATAACGTCCGCTGCATCGAGCGCGCGGAGCTCTCACTACATCCCGGACGAAATCTGATTTGGGGAAGCAACGGGTCGGGAAAGACGTCGCTCCTCGAGGCCATGTTTCTGCTCGGTCGTGGGCGCTCTTTCCGGACCCGGAGTTCCGAGCGGTTGATCCGGCATGGAGAGGATCGGCTGTTCGCCTTTGGGCGAACGGATGCGGCACCGGAAGACGAGAGTGGCCTGACGCACGCCATCGGAGTGGAGGTGCACCGCCGCGAGGGTACGAGAGCGCGGGTTGATGCCACCGCGGTAGGCTCACTGGCTGAGCTTTCGCGGGTCTTTCCGGTGCAGGTCATCGACCCGGGCGTTCACAAGCTCATCGAGGAGGGGGGAAGAAGGAGGCGGCGGTGGCTCGACTGGGTAGTGTTCCACGTGGAACCTCGGTTCGGCGACTGGTGGGTCCGGTATGGGCGAGCAGTGCGGCAGAGGAATGCGGCATTGCGCGAGGCGGGAGGAGTGACCCGACCGTGGGACGTCGAGGTGGCGACACTCGGAGAGAAGATCTCAGAGGCGCGCCACGCGGTGCTTGAACAACTTACCCCGTACTGGCGGGAGGTCGCGGCAGGACTGGACTGTCCTCCCGGGGACCTGCAGTACTTCCGAGGATGGGGAACCCAGACGCTCGCCGAGGCGCTCGAAACCTCGCGCGTAAGGGATGAGGCCCGAGGGTCAACTCAGGTAGGACCGCACCGCGCAAACGTATTGATCCGCGCCGGTGGGAAGCTCGCGCGCGAGGTGCTGTCGCGAGGTCAGCAGAAGCTCATGGCCGTCGCCCTGACATTGGCGCAGTTGCGGCTCCTGAAGGCGGTGTCCGGGACCAACCCGACGCTGCTTTTGGATGATCCCGCGGCGGAGCTCGATTCGGCGCATTTATCACATTTTGTCGTCCAGATCGCGCTTCTTGGCTGCCAGTTAATCATCACTTCGCTGCAGGCTGATACGTCGCCTTTTGGGGCTCCAGACCGGGTGTTTCACGTGGAACAGGGGAGGGTGGGCCGGTATAATGTCGCATCCTGAGACCGGACCGCTTCATGGCTGCCGAAGACGTCTACGATTCCAGCAAAATTAAAGTTCTAAAGGGCCTCGACGCGGTGCGCAAGCGCCCCGGCATGTACATCGGGGATACCGATGACGGAACCGGTTTGCACCACATGGTCTTCGAGGTCGTGGACAACTCGATCGACGAGGCGCTGGCAGGGTACTGCGACCGGATCATCGTGACCATCCACGCCGATGAATCGGTGACCGTCTTCGATAACGGGCGCGGCATCCCCGTGGACATGCATCCGGAAGAGGGCCGGTCCGCGGCAGAGGTCATCATGACCGTGCTGCATGCGGGCGGGAAGTTCGACGCCAGCTCGTATAAGGTTTCCGGCGGACTGCACGGCGTGGGCGTATCCGTCGTGAACGCCCTGTCCGACTACCTTCTGCTCACCGTCTACCGCGATGGCAAGGTTCACCGCCAGGAATATCACCTGGGCGATCCGGTGGCACCGCTCGCGGTCGTGGGGGACACCCCCGAGCGCGGCACGGTCGTTCGCTTCAAGCCGAGCTCGCAGATCTTCACCCACATCCAGTTCAACTACGAGATCCTGGCCAAGCGACTGCGAGAGCTCTCGTTTCTCAATTCGGGCGTGCGCATCGAGCTCGTCGACGAACGGGAGAACAAATCCGACGTCTTCCAACATGAAGGCGGCCTCAAGGCGTTCGTGAAGTACCTGAACCGCACTCGCACGCCGATCCACGACTCGGTGTGCTGGTTCAAGACCCAGGACGGACCGGTAACGGTCGAAGTCGCCATGCAGTGGAACGACTCCTACCAGGAAAGCATGTTCTGCTACACCAACAACATCCCGCAGAAGGACGGCGGCACGCACCTGGCGGGCTTTCGCAGCGCGCTCACCCGTACGCTCAACGACTACATCGAGAAGGAGCTGTCCGGAAAGAAGGATAAGTTGCCGACCACCGGCGATGACTCCCGCGAAGGGCTGACGGCGATACTTTCGATCAAACTGCCCGATCCCAAGTTCTCCTCGCAGACCAAGGACAAGCTGGTCTCATCGGAAGTGAAGGGCATCGTGGAGGCGGTGGTCGCGGGCAAGCTGCAGGAGTTCCTGCTCGAGCATCCACACGAAGCCAAGTCCATCGTCGCGAAGATCATCGAGGCCTCCCGCGCCCGCGAGGCGGCGCGCCGTGCGCGCGAGATGACTCGCCGCAAAGGGGCGCTCGATATCGCCGGGCTGCCCGGAAAGCTCGCCGACTGTCAGGAGAAGGACCCGGCGCTCTCGGAGATCTTCATCGTCGAGGGCGACTCCGCCGGCGGCTCCGCCAAGCAGGGCCGCGACCGGCGCACGCAGGCCATCCTGCCGCTCAAGGGCAAGATCCTCAACGTGGAGAAGGCCCGCTTCGACAAAATGCTGTCGTCCGCGGAGGTTGGCACGCTCATCACCGCGTTGGGATGCGGCATCGGCAAGGATGACTTCGACATCACCAAGCTCCGTTACCATCGCGTATTGCTGTTAACCGATGCGGATGTCGATGGCTCTCACATCCGCACGCTGCTGCTGACGTTTTTCTATCGGCAGCTTCCGGAGCTCATTGCGCACGGGCACATCTACATCGCGCAGCCGCCGCTTTTCAAGGTCAAACGCGGCAAGCAGGAGTTATATGTTAGGGATGAAGCGGCGCTCGATGCGGCGCTGCTCAACACTGCGTTGGAAAGCGCCGCCCTGCACGTGAACGCCTCGGCGCCGCCGCTGCAGGGTCCGGGCCTCGAGACGTTGGCGCGCAAGTACATGGAAGTTCAGGCGATCATCAAACGCTGGTCCCGTCGCTATGACGACCGTCTCCTCGAGCAGCTGATCTACATGCCCGAGGTCAAACCCGCCGACTTCGATCGGCCGGAGTGGCTGCGAAGCTGGGCTCAGGATCTCGACCAGCGTCTCAACTCGCTCGACGATGCGACCCGCGCCTATCGCGTGGAGCTGCGCGAGGCGGCGGGCGATCACGCCGCGCGCATCATGGTTCACAAGACCGAGCACGGCACGGCGAGCCACAAGTACCTGCCGCGCGAGTTCTTCGAGTCCGCCGAGTACCAGCGCATTGCGGATCTCGCCCGCACCCTGGCGGGCCTCATCGGCGAAGGCGCTTACGTCGGCCGCGGTGAAGAGCGCCAGGAGATCGGCTCCTTCAAGGAGGCCATGAAGTGGCTCTTCGACCAGGCGCGCAAGGGCCAAACGATCCAGCGCTACAAAGGCCTGGGTGAGATGAATCCCGAGCAGCTCTGGGAGACCACGATCAACCCCGAGACCCGTCGCATCCTGCAAGTGAAGATCGAGGACGCCGTCGCGGCGGATGACATCTTCACCACCCTCATGGGCGATCAGGTCGAGCCGCGTCGCGAGTTCATCGAGAAGAACGCGCTCTCCGTAACCAACCTGGACGTTTGAGCGGAACCCACGAGCAGCGCTTCACGGCATACTGTCTTGCTGTTAAAACACTGACGGAATATTAATGATCTACCGTTCCATATTTGAGCTATTTGCTCAAGTGGTAAAGCGCACGTCGCGCCGCTCTGGTCCCAGCAGTGCGAGGAGCAGCAGAGCCACCGCGACTACGCCACATACTGTGGTCAAGGCGAGCGAGTAATCCGGACGCCCATTGCTCGGGTGCGTGGCGGCGATCCACGCCTGCAGTGTCGCGTTGAAGGAAGCGAGCAGGTTGCCCAGCTGGTAGACCACGCCTGGAAAGGTCGCGCGAATCCCGTTCGGCGAGAGCTCGTTGAGGTGCACCGGTACGACGCCCCAGGCCCCCTGCACCATGAACTGCATGGCGAATGCCGCGATGGCCAGCGTCACCGCGGTGCTCGAATAGGCCCAGAAAGGCAGCACGATCAAGGACAGTGCCGCCGCGAGCGCGATCGCGCGACGGCGACCCAACCGACTCGACAGCGAGCCGAAGAGTATCCCGCCGAGGATGGCGCCGATGTTGTACACGACCGCGATCGCGGAGATCGTATGCACGGAGAATCCACGCTGCACCCCGAGCAGAGTCGGATACAGGTCCTGCGTCCCGTGACTGTAGAAGTTGAAGCAGGTCATGAGCACGATCGCATACAGCGCAAGCAGCCATTGCCCGCGCAGGCCGTCGATCAGGCTCCGTCTCGCCGGTTGCGCTCGGCCCGCCGCCCAGGTGCGCGATTCCGGTACCTTGCTGAAGATGTAAAGCACGAGCAGCGCCGGGGCGGCGCCCACCACGAACATTCCCCGCCAGCCGATGCGATGGAACAGCAGCCCGAATACCACGGCGGCGAGCAGGTATCCGCAGGGATAGCCGGCCTGCAGGATGCCCGAGACCAGGCCGCGGGAGCGGATCGGCACCGTCTCGAAGGCAAGCGAGGCGCCGATTCCCCATTCACCCCCCATGGCGATGCCATAGAGCGCACGCAACACGATGAACGCCTGCAGCGACGGCGAGAAGGCGGTCGCGAACTCCATGACCGAGTACAGGAGAATGCTCATCATCAGCGCCGGCCGCCGGCCGTAGCGGTCGCCGATGCGGCCGAAGAGAAGCGCTCCCACCGGGCGCATCGCCAGAGTGAGGCTGATGCCCAACGTCACCGCCGTGAGGGTGGTATGGAAATCGCTCGCGAGGTGGCGGAGCACGAATACGACGAGAAAGAAATCGAACGCATCGAGCATCCATCCGAGGAAGCTCGCAATCACCACGTGGCGACTTTCCGCCGTCCAAACCTCGCTCGAGGTCATCCGCATCTCACCCATGACAAACCGGGATCATATAGAGAGCATGAATGCGTTGACGGCACAATCATCTACACTGGGCCTTCGTCGACCGCCTGGAGCGCCTTAGCGGAACCGCTGCTGCAAGATGACGGAGAAAGTCGATTGCGTGGTCATCGGAGCGGGCGTGGTTGGCCTTGCGGTCGCGCGGGCGCTCGCGCTGCGTGGCCGCGAGACCCTGGTGCTCGAGGCCGAGGGCGCGATGGGCACGGGCACGAGTTCGCGCAACAGCGAGGTGATTCACGCCGGCATCTACTACCCGCCAGGATCGGCGAAGGCGCGGCTCTGTGTTGCCGGTAAGCGGCTGCTCTATGACTACTGCGAGCGGCGCGGCATCGAGTATCGCCGCTACGGCAAGCTCATCGTCGCGGCCGAGGAGTCGCAGCGGCGCGCGCTCGAGAGCATCGAATCGACCGCGCGCACGAACGGCGTGGCCGATCTGCATTGGCTGACCGCCGCCGAGGCGCAGGCGCTCGAGCCGGCGCTGAGCTGCGTCGCCGCGTTGCTCTCGCCCTCGACCGGCGTCATCGACAGCCACGGCTTCATGCTGGCATTGCAGGCGGATCTCGAGGACGCAGGCGGCACGATCGTGTTTCATTCGCCCGTGCGGCGCGGCCACTGCGAGCGCGAGTGCATCGTTCTCGAAGCGGGAGCGGATGAGACCGTCGGGCTTGCCGCGCGGCTCGTCGTCAACAGTGCGGGCCTTTGCGCCCAGGCGCTCGCGGGCCGGATCGATGGCGTGCCCCGCGAGAGCATTCCGCCGTCGCTTTACGCCAAAGGAAACTACTACGTGTTGCAGGGAAAGGCGCCTTTCCGCCATCTCATCTACCCAACTCCGATACCAGGCGGGCTCGGGGTGCACCTCACCCTCGATCTCGCCGGGCGGGCGCGGTTCGGACCGGATGTCGAGTGGATCGAAACGCTCGACTACACGGTCGATCCAGCGCGCGCGCAGCACTTCTATCAGGTCATCCGTCGCTACTGGCCCGGACTGCCGGAGGGCTCGCTGCATCCCGGCTATGCCGGTATCCGTCCCAAGTTGAGCAACCCGGGCGGCGCCGCGACGGACTTTCTCATTCAAACGGAGGAGGCGCACGGAGTGCGCGGCTTGGTCAACCTTTATGGAATCGAGTCTCCGGGACTGACAGCGTCCCTGGCCCTCGCGGAATCGGTGGCGGATCTGGCCGAGCACTACCACTAGGCAACGCGTTGCTCACTGGCGACACTTCTGGCCGGGCCTCGTCCTTGGCGCTAAGGTAGCGCCAAGCTCCTGCGAATCCGCAGGCGGGGAGGCGCCATGGCGAGACGTCCACTCAAGGGAAGCGAGCGAAGCCCGCTGCCGGATTCACGAGCGCTCGGACCCGCGGACCCCGCCGAGCGGCTGGAAGCCACCGTGGTCGTTCGGTCCGCTGACAGTCAAGGCCTGCAGGATCGTCTGCAAAAGCTCGCGAACGGCGAGCACGCTGGGCATCTCTCGCGCACCGAGTTTGCGCGCCGTCACGGCGCGGGCCGTGCGGATCTGGACGCGGTGAGGGATTTCGCCGAAGCGCATGGGCTCGCGGTCGTGGAGGAGCACGCGGGGCGGCGCGCGTTGGTGTTGGCCGGTACCGTTGCGCAATTCAACGATGCGTTCGGCGTCGAGCTGCAGCACTACTCGCACCCCGGCGGAACCTATCGCGGCAGGACCGGCCCCGTGCACGTGCCCGTCGAGCTCAACGGCATCATCGAGGCAGTTCTGGGTCTCGACAATCGCCCGCAGGCGAGGCCGCATTTTCGCATGAAAGTGGATAAGGCGCGGCGGCGGTCGCGACCGGCTCGCGCGGGAGCGAGGTCCTTCACGCCGGTGCAGGTCGCCGCGCTCTACGACTTCCCTCGCGGCGACGGCAAGGGCGAATGCATCGCGATCATCGAGCTCGGTGGCGGCTATCGACCGCAGGACATCCAGGCATACTTCGCCGGGCTCGGTCTCGCCGCGCCCGGCGTCACGGCTGTCTCGGTCGATCACGGCACCAATCAGCCGAGCGGTGATCCGAATGGGCCGGACGGTGAGGTGATGTTGGATATAGAAGTGGCCGGCGCGATCGCCCCGGCCGCGGCGATTGCGGTGTACTTCGCGCCCAACACCGACGCCGGTTTTCTCGATGCGGTGACGAGCGCCATTCACGACGATGTGCGCACGCCGGCCGTCGTCTCGATCAGCTGGGGCGGTCCCGAATCGAGCTGGACCCAACAGACGATGTCGGCCATGGACCAGGCGTTTCAAGCCGCGGCCGTGATGGGCATCACGGTGTGTGTTGCCGCTGGCGACAGCGGCTCGACCGACGGCGTGAGTGACGGCGGCAATCATGTGGATTTCCCCGCGTCCAGTGCCCACGCGCTCGCCTGTGGGGGAACCAGCCTGCAGACGAACGGCACGACCATCGTGAAGGAGGTCGTGTGGAACGACGGCCCGGAAAGCGGTGCGGGCGGCGGCGGCGTCAGCTCCTTCTTCGCCCTGCCGGCCTGGCAGCAGGGTCTCGATACGACCGATGCGCAGGGGAGCCGCGGCCCGCTCGCAAAGCGCGGCGTTCCCGATGTATCGGGGGATGCGGACCCGCAGACCGGTTATCGGGTGTTGGTGGATGGCACGAGCGCCGTGATCGGTGGCACGAGCGCCGTGGCTCCGCTCTGGGCGGGACTCATCGCCCGCATCAACGCGCTCTCCGGGCGCCCTGCCGGATTCGTCAATCCGGCGCTTTACGGCCAGCCCGCGGCGTTGCGCGACATCACACAAGGTAACAATGGCGGCTTCGCCGCCTCGCCCGGCTGGGACGCCTGCACCGGCCTCGGTAGCCCCGATGGCGCCAAGGTGGCGAGCATCAAGGGCTTCTGATTCCGGCCGGCAACCCGACCCCGTGGGTGCGACAATGTCGGTTCTCACGGCCATGCCGTGCCATCATCCGTTCAGTCGATGAGCGAGAGCACGTTCATTCGGATCGCCCACATCAGCGACGTACGCAAGGGCGGCGTGCTCGAAATCAACCTCGGGTCACGCAACATTCTCCTCTGCCATACGCGCGAGGGGTGGTTCGCGGTGGACAATATCTGCACGCATGCCTATGCCAGGCTGAGTGAGGGACGACTGCGCAAGACGCGCTTGATCTGTCCGTTGCACGGTGGAGCGTTCGACTGCCGCAGCGGAGCTGCGCTCGGGCCGCCGGCGGTGGTGCCGCTCAAAACTTATCCGGTGCGAGTGATCGGCGAGGAAGTGCAGATCGCGTTCGTGGAGCATCCCGCCGGTTCATGAGGCGTTCAACCGTTGCCCCGTAGAGTGGCGGCCAGGTCGTCCTCGTGCAACAGGTGCTTCGGTTGTCATGACTCATCTTCAGGAATCTTCACAGAGCGGCGCGGTAACATCGTCGCCGCCCCGCAGAGACCGTCACCGATACGCGGCGGCAGCAAGCCCGCCGCTCCCATGATGGAAGAACGATGCAAAAGCCACTGATGCGAATGTTCGAAGGCGCGCGCGTGATGTCGAGCGGAGCCGCGGCACTAGCGGCCCCGCCTCCGGCCAACATGAAAGCGGACTCGAGCCAGTCGGGCCAGCCAGGTGAGCTGTGGACCTACGCCGTCTACGCCCTGGTCGCCATCGGCTGCATCGTCCTCGGCTATTACCAGTTCCACGCCGTGGTACTGCGCATCCTCAGGTTGGCCGTGAAGGAGCACAGCATCCGCCTGCTCGCCTATCCGAGCCTCTTTTGGCTGGGACTCGGTTTCCTCCTCATCGTCATCCGCACGATCTTCTGGATCCTTTATCGGCCGGCAGCCGCGGCCACGCGTCAGTCCGCGCCGAGCCTCACCGTCATCATCCCCGCCTACAATGAAGGTGCGATGGTCCTGCAGTCGATCGAGTCGGCGGCCAAGGCCGACTATCCGCACGATCGGCTCGAGATTCTGGTGATCGACGACGGCAGCAAGGACGACACCTGGAGCTATATCTCTCAGGCCGCGGAGCGTTATCCCGAACTCGTTACCGCGCTGCGCCAGGATCGCAATCGCGGCAAGCGCGAAGCGCTGGCGCTGGGCTTCGGCCGCGCCCGCGGCGAGATCCTGGTCACGATCGATTCCGACAGCGTGATCGAGCGCGGCGCGTTGCTCGCGCTCGCCGGCCCGTTCCGCGATCCCAAGATCGGCGCGGTGGCCGGGAGAGTGGAGGTCTACAACCGCCGCCACGGCATCATCCCGCAGATGCTGCACGTCCGTTACATGCTTTCCTTCGACATGTTGCGCGCCACGGAATCGGTGTATCGCAACGTCTACTGCTGTCCGGGCGCACTCACGGGCCTGCGCGCCGCGGGGGTCCGCCGGGTGCTCGATCGCTGGAAGAATCAGCAGTTCCTCGGGTCCCGCTGCACTTTCGGCGAAGACCGCGCCATGACCAATTACCTCCTCGACAGCGGCTATGACACGGTCTATCAGCGCACCGCGGTCGTGCACACGCTGGTGCCGATCTCCTATGCGAAGCTCTGCAAGATGCTGCTGCGCTGGGATCGCTCCTACGTCCGCGAGGAGATCCGCTTCACCCGCATCGTCTGGAAGCGACCCTGGCCCACGCGCCTCATGGCTTTGTTCGATCGCGCGGTCACGAATCTCCGCTACCCCGCGTCGTGTTCCAGCCTCGGTCTGCTGCCCCTCCTCGTGATGCAGGATCCGACCATCACGGTGCCGATGATGACGACCATGGGCGCGATGTCGGTCTTCAGCGTGCTCTACTTCCTGCGCAGCGAGCGCTCGATGAATTTCCTCTACGGCGTGTTGTATACCTACTATTCCGCCATCGCCCTCTTCTGGATTTTTCCGTACGCCGTCGCCACGGTCCGCTCACGCAAATGGATGACCCGCTGACCGCGCTCAAGTGGGAGTGAGCGGCTAAGGCTCGGCCGCTTTCCCGATGCGGCCTTCGCCGAAAAACTCGGCGTGCTCGCGCCGATACTTCTGGTAGCGTTCGCTGGTCGCGCGGATGTCGGCGACGATCGCCTCCTCCGCCGCCGCCGGCCGGCGCGCGCGAATCGCTTCGAGCGCCTGTTGGTGGTGGGTGGTGGCGCCGCGCTTGATCTTTTCCGACCCGAGGTCGACGAAGAGTGCGACCGTGCAGGGGCCGCAGCGCACCCACAGCGGCTCGATCAGCTCCAACATCGTCGGCTGATGCGCCGCCTCGTAAATCGCGAAGTGAAACTCCCGGTTCCTCTGCTGGATGACCGTCGGCGCGCTCGGGACCCTGGCGGAAAGGAACGCGCGGCTCGCCTGCTCGATCCGCGCGAGATCGTCCGCATCGGCACGCTCGGCCGCGAGCCGCGCCATATGGCCCTCGAGCAGCATGCGTGCCTCGCAGATCTCCGCGAATTCCTCCGCCGACAGCACCGGAACGCGCACCGAGCGAGTAGGCAGGAGCTCCAACACACGTTCGACGGTCAGCTTCTGCAGCGCTTCGCGCACCGGCATGATGCTGGTGCCGAGCTTCTGCGCGAGCTCGCGAATGGTCAGCACCTGCCCCGGGTTGAACTCGGAAAGGATCAGCGCCTGACGGATGCGCAGGTAAACCCGCTCCTGCAGCGTATCGCGCGCGACCGGCTGCAAAGAGTTGGTGTGAGGTTTCAGCTCGAGCGAGCGGGAGACAGTCGAAGCGGGCGGTGGCATGGCGGAGGTTCCCTTCACTGGGTGGGCGCATTCTGCCGGAAGGACAGCCGGTACTGTTGCGGTGACATGCCGCTCCTGGCGTGAAAGAGACGGGAGAAATACGCCGCATCCTCGAAGCCGAGCTCTAGCGCGATGGCGCCGATCGAGAGCGAGGAGCCCATGAGACGGCGCTTGGCTTCCCGGATGAGACATTCGTGAATCAATCGGACCGGCGGGGCACCCGTGACCCTGACGCAGGTCGCGCGCAGATGGCCTGAAGACACATGGAGAGCTTTGGCGTAGTCCGCGAGCCGCCACCGGTCGCGGCAGTGGGCTTCGGCCAGCCTCAGGAATCCGGCGACGAGCTGCGCCGGCCGGCTCGAAGTCCGCCGCGCGCGTTCCGCGGCTTCGGGGAACGCCTGACCGAGGAGGCTCAGCGCCTCGCTGAGCAGGACCTGGATCCGATCTTCGCCCGCGCTCCGGCGCGCAGCGGCTGCAAGCTGCAGCTCCCGGATGAGCGAGGAGAGGCTCGATGCCAGCGAAAAATCCAAGTCACTGCTCCGAATCATCCATTGGGTGCAGCACGTGAGCGCGGTAGTGTGATCACAGTTGAAGCTATATCGATGCTACGCTCAGCGGCGGCCGAAAGCCACAGGGGGGCTCTTGAGTCCGGATCAGCGAATTGCACTGGCTCCTCGAGCCCAGGTCCTCGCCCTGCTCGTCTACTATGTGACACGGATACTCGGCGAGAGCCCGGCGGCGATCGGTACTCTCTATCCGGTGAGCTCCATCACCGGCAAGCTCATGTACTTCTTCATGGTGCTCTACGGTATGTCCAACACCGGTGCCCGCCTGCTGCCGAACGCGATGGCGCCCGACACGGCCGACCTTGATCAGGCACGCACGGGTGAGCGGCGCGAGGGAGCCATTTTCGGCATCTTCGTATTCGTGCAGCAGACGGGATTCGCGGTCGGCGGCTTCCTCCTCAGCCTGTTGCTCGCGGCCGGCATGCATGGCGGTGCGATCTCCCAACCGCACGAGCCGGCGAGCGTCGCGATCCTGCTGACGTTCACTCTCGCCTCGGCGCTCCTCTACGGCGGCGCCTTTGCCGCCATCCTCCCCTACCGGATGCCGGCTCAGCCGACGTGATCGACGTCGACCCCGAGCTGATCGCGCAGCTGCTGCCGCCCCTTCGGCAACACATCGACGGCGCGAGTCTCCCGGCCGCGCCGTAGCCAGCCGGAGGCGCAGAGCACGCTCATCAGCTCGACGCCAAGCGGACCCGCCAGATGGTGTTGCCGCTCGGTCCAATCGAGGCACTGCCGCGCCAGGCCGCCGCGCGAGGGCTTGATGCCGCGCAGGTCGACGCCGAGGCGCGCGAGCCAATCGCTGCCGGCGGGGGTCACTTCGAGCAGCTTGTTCTGCGTCGGCCGCAGATACTGCCGATCCTCCAACGCACGTGTCAGGGCGACACCCACCCGCCCGGCGAGATGGTCGTAACAGCTGCGGCAGAATCGCAGTCGCTGCGCCTCGGGGCTGAGGGCGCGGCTGCGGATCCGCGTCTCCGGCCGGATCGCCGCCAGATGCTCCAGGGCCTGCGCGACATGGGCGCCGGCCAAGCGGTAGTACCGATGACGCCCCGCGATCTCGAGCGCAACCAGACCGCCGGCCAGGAGCTTCGCGAGATGAGAGCTGGCGGTCTGCGCGGTGACCCGTGCCGTGTACGCCAGCTCTCCCGCCGGCAACGCGCGCCCGTCGAGCAGCGCCGTGAGCATCATGGCGCGCGCCGGATCGGCCAGCAGGAACGCCGTGCCGGAGAAGCCGGGAAGCTCGGGACGCCCTGGTTCCATCATCGCTTTACGGTACCACCGCGGGGCCGCGGAAGCTTCCATGCACGTCGAATCATTGTCGATCCCACGGACCGACTCGCGTCGCGGGCGGCGGCCGGATCGGGCTACGCCTGCAGGCTTGCGACCGTGGTCTCGACCCACGCCTGGATCTCACGGTTGACTTCGCGAACGTCGCGGCCGCCCGGGGCGACGGGTTCGCCGATCACGACCCGGATGGTTCCCGGCTTCTTGAGCCAGCCTCGTCGCGGCCAGTAACGGCCGGCGTTGTGCGCGACCGGGACGATGAACTTGCCCGTCTCCGCCGCGAGCAGGGTACCGCTGACGCCATAACGGCGCGTCTCTCCGGGCGGCATGCGTGTACCTTCCGGAAAGACGATGATCCAGTCGCCTTCGGCAAGACGCTGGCGCCCTTGCGCCACGACTTGAGAGACCGCCGAGTGCCCCGACCGGCGGTCGATGGCGATGGCGTGCAGCTGGCGGATTCCCCACCCGACTACCGGAATCCATAGCAACTCGCGCTTCAGCACCCAAACCTGGCGCGGGAAAACCACAGCCATCGCGATCGTCTCCCAGGAGGAGGAATGCTTCCACAGCGCGATGTGGTTGCCCGCGGGCAGCCGTGCCGAGCCTTCCACCTGAAAGTCGAGCCTGCAGGTCCACTTGAGCGCCTTCAACAGCACCCACGCCCAGAGCCGCGCCAACAGGAATCGCCGTCGGAAGGGGAGCAGCAGACAGGCGAGCACGAAGAAGATGGCGTAGCAGAACGTCCAGAGAAAGAAAAACGTCGTGAAGACGATCGAGCCGAGGAGTTGCATGAGCGCGGCGGCTCAGCCCGGCAGGCGGGAGAGGTCTGCGACCCCCGCGAAGAGCTCACGCATCTGCGCGAGTAGCGCCAGCCGGTTGGCACGCAGCTTCGGATTCTCGTCCATGACCATCACCTGGTCGAAGAAGGCATCGACCGCCGGGCGAAGCTGCGCGAGCAGGGTGAGGGAGCTCGCGTAGTCCTTGCGGGCCGTCGCGGCCGAAGCGGCGTCCCGCCGCTCGCGCATGGCCTGGAAGAGATGCCGCTCCGCCGGCGCCTCGAGCGCGCTGTCGTCGACGGCGGGCGGCGCGCCTTCTCCGGCCTTACGCAGGATGTTGGCGACGCGTTTGTTGGCAGCGGTCAGGCTCGATGCCTCGGGCAATGTCAGGAAGGCGCTGAGCGCCTTGAGGCGCGCGTCGAAATCGAGCGGCGACGCAGGGCGGGTCGCGAGCACCGCATCGAACATCTCGGCCGTAATCGCCGCCTCCGGCGCCGCGCCAACAGCCGTCGCGGGTGATGCCGCCGCCGGCGACCTCTCGAGATAGTAGGCTCGCAGCCGCTCGAGAACATAGTCGTAGACCTCCGCCGCCACGCTCTCGATGTCGGGCGCCGGAGCGGTCCTTCCCGCCGCGGCAGCCGATTTGCCGATATCGGCTCCCGCAAGCGTCACGGCGCTCACGAGGAGTCGCGGCAGGTCGAGATCGAGCTGCTTCTCGATTGCGATCCGCACGACGCCGATGGCCGCGCGGCGCAGCCCGAACGGATCCTTCGTTCCCGTGGGTCTCTCCCCGATGGCGAATATGCCAGCGAGGGTATCCAGCTTGTCGGCGACCGCAAGCGTGGTGCCGGTCCCCGTGGCCGGCAGCTCGTCGCCGGCGCTGCGCGGTTGGTAGTGCTCGCGGATCGCCGTGGCGACCTCCGCGTCTTCTCCGTCGGCAACGGCGTAGTAGGTGCCCATGATGCCTTGCAGCTCCGGGAACTCGCCGACCATCGCCGTGAGTAGGTCGCATTTGCAGAGCTCCGCCCCGCGCCGTGCCCGCTTCACCGCCTCGGGATTGGGAGCGTCGGATGGCCCGCGCGCCTGCGCGATCTCCACGGCCAGCATCCCGACGCGCCGCGCTTTGTCGCCGAGGGAGCCGAGCTTCGCCTGGAAGGTGACCTTGCCCAAGCCTTGCGCCCGCGCGGCGAGCGGGGACTTGCGATCCTGTTCCCAGAAGAATGCCGCATCCGCAAGCCGCGGTCGCACGACACGCTGATTTCCCTCGATCACTTTCGTGGGATCGAGGCTCTCGATGTTGGCCACCGCGATGAAGCAGGGCAGCAGCCGTCCATCGGCGTCCTCCACCGGAAAGTAGCGCTGGTGATCCTCCAGGGTGGAAATCAACACCTCGCGCGGTAGGGTCAGGAAACGCTCATCGAAGCGGCCCGCGAGCGGCACCGGCCATTCCACCAGAGCGGTGACCTCATCGAGTAACGCCTCGCTCATCAGCGCCCGGCCGCCGAGCCCGGCTGCCGCGGATTCGACCCGCCCGCGCACCAGCGACCTGCGCGCCTCGAAATCGGCGACGACGAATCCTTGCTCGCGGAGCTTGCGCTCGTAGACCGACGGGCTCGAGAGCGACAGCGGCTTCGGCGCGTGAAAGCGATGACCTCGAGTCAGATTGCCGGATGGCGTATCGAGCAACGTTGCCGGCACGACGTCCTTGCCGTAGAGCATCACGATCCAGTGGACGGGGCGGACGAACTGCGCCTCGCCCGCGCCCCAGCGCATACGCCGCGGGATCGGCAACGCGTCGAGCGCGCCTTGCACCAGGCCGGCGAGCAGCTCCACGGCAGCGGCGCCGGATCGGACACCCGCGTAATAGAGGAACGTTCCCTTTCCCTCCTCGCGACGCTGCAGCTCCTCCACCGAGGCCTTGCAGCTCGCCGCAAACGCCAGCGCGGCCCGCGTCGGCAGACCCTGCGCATCGAACGCCGCGCTCACGGGCGGTCCGCGCCGCTCGATCCTCTGGTCCGGTTGCCGCGCCGCGAGGCCGCGGACCAGGACCGCCAGCCGCCGGGGCGTCGCGAAGGACCGCAGCTCCCCGTGCTTGAGGCCCGCCTTGGCGAGCCCTGAGGCAAGCGCGCCCGCAAAGGTCTGCTCGAGCAGGCGCAGTGCTTTCGGCGGCAGCTCCTCGGTGCCGAGCTCGATCAGGAAGTCGCGCTTCTGGGAGCTCATAGCGGCGTGCCTCTGGCTGTCCCTCTGGCTGTCCCTCTGGCCGTCCGCGCGAGCAGCGGAAATCCGAGCGCCTGCCGAGCGTCGTAATAGGTCCGCGCCACGCCGCCTGCCAGTGCGCGCATGCGCAGGATATAGCGCTGTCGCTCGGTCACCGAGATTGCGCGGCGGGCATCGAGCAGATTGAAGGTATGCGAAGCTTTCAACACCTGCTCATAGGCCGGCAGCGCCAGCCCTTCCCGCAGCAGCTCGTTGCAGGAGCGCTCGTGATCGTCGAAGTGCCGTAGGAGCATCGCGACGTCGGCTCGCTCGAAGTTGTATCGCGACTGCTCGATCTCGTTCTGTCGGAATACGTCCCCATAGGTCACTCTGCCGAGCGGACCGTCCGTCCAGACGATGTCGTAGATGCTCTCGACTCCCTGCAGATACATCGCGAGTCGCTCGAGGCCATAGGTGATCTCGCCGGTGACCGGCCGACAATCGAGGCCGCCGACCTGTTGGAAGTAGGTGAACTGGGTGATCTCCATGCCGTTCAACCACACCTCCCAGCCCAGCCCCCAGGCGCCGAGCGTCGGCGACTCCCAGTTGTCCTCGACGAAGCGCACGTCATGTACCAGGGGGTCGAAGCCGAGCGCCCGCAGGCTCCCGAGATACTCATCGAGGATGTCGAGCGGCGAGGGTTTTATGACTACCTGGAACTGGTAGTAGTGTTGCAGCCGGAAGGGATTCTCGCCGTAGCGGCCGTCGGCCGGGCGGCGGGAAGGCTGCACGTAGGCGGCACTCCACGGCTCGGGTCCGATGGACCTGAGAAAGGTGGCGGTGTGGAACGTGCCCGCTCCCACCTCCATGTCGTAGGGCTGTAGCACCGCACAGCCGCGGTCGGACCAGTAACGCTGCAGCGCGAAGATCAACTCCTGGAAGGTGCGGGGCGCCGTGGCCGTTCTCATGGACTAGCGGTGGGATGCAAAAGAGCCGGGGAGTATAGCCCGGCAAAAACCGCGCTTTTGCCGGGCTTGCAGCCACCGCCGCAGGCGCGCTTCTGCCGGGAAACGACCTATCCGCCGAAACCGCCATCGCGGCACCCGTAGCGGCATGCACCAAAACGAAGCGCCGCGACTGGGCTAACAGTCACGTCCAAGCCAGCCGTTCGTGACAGATGCACCATTTAAGTGCAAAAATACCGCTTGTCGCACCAAACGAGTGCACGTTGCTGGCCGGCGACCGGCTAAGTCCTTGATCTACCGGGCAGCTCAAACTGGCACAGCGGCTGCACTACCGAAGCGCCACGCGAGCGAGGACCTCTGCGAGGTGACCTGCCCCGGAGAGAGAGCCGTGCCATGGGCCATCCCTGGCGGCGGGCACCCAGCCCGGGCCTCCTGCGCGGGCGCTCGGCGCTTCGCGCCTCGCCCCTTTCCTCCGGAGGAGATATGACACCGACCGATGTGCTCAAGCTGATCAAAGAAAAAGACATCAAGTTCGCGGACCTGAGGTTCACCGATACGCGCGGCAAGGAGCAGCACGTAACCATTCCCGCGCGGCTCGTCGATGAGGACCTGTTCCGCGACGGCAAGATGTTCGACGGTTCCTCCATCGCCGGATGGAAGGGCATCAACGAGTCGGACATGATCCTCATGCCGGAGGCGAACACCGCAGTGATCGATCCGTTCTTCGAGGATGCGACGATCAACCTCCGCTGCGATGTCATCGAGCCGACCACCATGCAGGGCTACGAGCGTGACCCGCGCTCCCTGACCAAGCGCGCCGAGGCTTACCTCAGGTCCACGGGCATCGCCGATTACGCGCTTTTCGGTCCGGAGAACGAGTTCTTCATTTTCGACAGCGTGCGCTATGGGAATGACATGCGCGGCTGCTTCTACGCCATCGACTCCGTGCAAGGCGCCTGGAGCTCGGGTACCGAGTACACCGACGGTAACCGCGGCCACCGCCCCGGCATCAAGGGCGGCTACTTCCCGGTGCCTCCGGTCGACGCCTTTCAGGACATCCGCTCGGCGATGTGCCTCGCCTGCGAAGAGCTCGGCCTGAAGGTGGAGGTCCACCACCACGAGGTCGCCACCGGCGGCCAGAGCGAGATCGGCATCGGCGCCGGCACGCTCGTGCAGAAGGCCGACCAGGTGCAGCTGCTGAAGTATGCGGTACTCAATGTCGCGCACCGCTACGGCAAGACGGCCACTTTCATGCCGAAGCCGCTCGTCGGCGACAACGGCAGTGGCATGCATGTGCACCAGTCGCTGCAAAAGGAAGGCAAGGCACTCTTTGCCGGCGACAGGTACGGCGGCCTCTCGGACCTCGCGCTCTACTATATCGGCGGCATCATCAAGCACGCGCGCGCGCTCAACGCCTTCACCAACGCCGGCACCAACAGCTACAAGCGCCTGGTGCCCGGGTTCGAGGCCCCCGTGATGCTCGCGTACTCCGCGCGCAACCGCTCGGCCTCCATTCGCATTCCGTGGGTGTCGAATCCGAAGGCGCGCCGCATCGAGGTGCGCTTCCCTGACTCCAGCGCGAATCCGTATTTCGCGTTCGCGGCCATGATGATGGCCGGCCTCGATGGCATCCAGAACAAAATCCACCCCGGCGATCCCGCCGACAAGGATCTTTACGACCTCGAGCCGGAGGAGGCCAAGCACATCCCGACGGTCTGCCATTCGCTCGACATGGCGATCGATTATCTCGACAAGGACCGCGAGTTCCTGACCCGCGGCGGGGTATTCACCAACGACGTGATCGACGCCTACGTCGGCCTGAAGATGCAGGAGATGACGCGCTTCCGCATGGCGACCCACCCGGTGGAGATGGAGCTCTACTACAGCTGCTGATGAGTGAGCACGGTGCAATATCGAGGGCAGCTGCCGTGTCCTCGAACCGGGCAACCCCAGGGAACGGGCCCTGCCGCCCGGGGTTCGCCGCATGCGGCGAACGGGCGGCCAGGGGCGAGTCGCGCAAGCGACGAGCGGGCGGACAGGAGTCCGCCCCGGGCTCTCGCGAAGCAGGGACAGCGCAGCGAGAGGGCCGCCCCGGGCAGGCCCGGTTGGACCCGGGACGTGCGCGACGCATGGATTGCGCAGCGCAATGGCCATTGGCGCGGCCCTTTTTTTTCTGGTACGGCGTTCCTTTGTCCTCGGCACGACATCGGGCTATCCTCGGCTCCTATGCGTCACACCCGATTTACCTTAATCCGGCCGGCTTCCGTCCGCAGGATTGCGGCCGGTGTGGCAGGGATTGCGTGCCTCGGCCTCCTCGGCGCCGCCGCCTTGGCGGCCGACAGCGGCAGGACGACGGTCTACAAATGGGTGGATGCGAACGGCGTCGTCCACTACAGCGACCAGCCGCATGCCAATGCGCAGAAGTTGGAGATCAGTGGGGCGCAGACCTTTGCCGCGCCGTCGGTGCCGCCCTCCACCTACGCTCCCGCAGCCGAGGCGACGCAACCCTCCGGCCCCGCTTACGACAGTTGCGAGATCACCCAGCCCACCGATCAGCAGATGCTGATGAACGTCCACCAGGCGACCGCGGTGGTGCAGACCTCGCCGCCGCTGCGTGCGGGCGACCAAGTGCGTCTCTTCGTCGATGGCAAGCAGATCTCGGGCTCCGGCACCTCGTTTACCTTCCCGGTCTTTCGGGGCCAGCACTCCGTCGAGGCGGTGATACAGGACTCGACCGGGCAGATCGTTTGCGAGACGAGCACGGTCACCTTCTTCGTACATCAGCCCTCGGTCCAGAACCCGCACAACCCGGTTCATCCGCATTAACTGCCGGCAGCTCCGCTGCTCCGAGCACGAATGCGCCGCGAAGTGCAAAAGCACAGGGAGGGCTTCGTGGCCGCTGAGCACCACGTGCCCTCGGCGCTGTCGCATTTCGATCCCACCGAACTCCTCGACGCGCTCTCGACCGGCATCATCGTTCTCGATGCGCAGCTTTGCGCGATCTACGCCAATGTCGCCGCCCAGGACCTGCTCGCCTTCAGTTTGAATCAGGCGCGCGGGCGGCCATTCTCCGACTTCCTGCTCGAGGGCAACGGCCTGCCGGCCATTCTCCGCCGCGCGCTCGAGACCGGCGAGGGCATCGCGGACCGCGAGCTCACCATCCGGCCCGCCGGCACCCGCGAATCCCGGACCCTCGATATCACCATCACGCCCTTTGAGGGTCAGATCACGGGAAACCACCTGCTCCTCGAGCTCGCCGACACCACCCAGCGGCAGCGCATTTCCCGGGAGAATGACCTGCTCGCGCGGCTCGATGGCAGCCGGCTCATGATTCGGCAGCTCGCCCACGAGATCAAAAATCCGCTGGGCGGTCTGCGCGGGGCCGCCCAGCTTCTCGAGCGCGAGCTCCAGGGTGCGACGCTCAAGGAATACACGCAGGTCATCATCGGTGAGGCCGATCGACTGACCACGCTCGTCGACTCCATGGCGGGTCCCAAGCGGGTGTCGGAGAAATCGCTGATCAACGTGCACGAGATCTGCGAGCACGTCTATCACCTGCTGCGGGCGGAGGCGCCCGCCGCCATCCACATCGAGCGCGACTACGACCCGAGCCTGCCGAGCGCCATGCTCGACCGCAATCAGATCATCCAGGCGCTGCTCAACGTGGCACGCAACGCCATGCAGGCGTTGAGTGCGCGTGGGCATATCGTGCTGCGCACCCGGGCGCTTTCCAATGTCAGCATCGGCTCGGCCCGGCATCGGCTGGTTGCCAGCGTGCAGGTGGAGGATGACGGACCGGGAATTCCGGCGGAGCTGCGCTCGAGCATCTTTTATCCCCTGGTCACCGGGCGTGCGAACGGCACCGGCCTCGGCCTCGCGATGGCTCAAGAGCTCGTCTCGCGCAACGGCGGCCTCGTCGAATTCGAGAGCGAGTCGGGCAGGACCGTGTTCACCCTGCTACTGCCCCTGGGAGAGTCTCCATGAACGGCAGCGCGCTGCGTGTCTGGCTCGTCGATGACGATGCCTCCATCCGTTGGGTGTTGGAACGGGCGCTGCGCAACGGGGGCATGGCCCCGCGCGCGTTCGAGGCCGCGGAGCCCGCCCTCGAAGCGCTGCGACGCGAGGCGCCGGATGTCTTGATCACCGACATCCGCATGCCCGGCCAGTCAGGACTCTCGCTGCTGCGCCGCATTCGCGACACCCGTCCCGCGCTGCCGGTCATCGTCATGACCGCGCATTCGGATCTGGGCAGCGCCGTTTCGGCTTACGAGGGCGGCGCTTTCGAGTACCTGCCGAAGCCCTTCGACATCGATCAGGCTGTTGCGCTCGTCAGGCGCGCCGCGAGCGGCGTATCGCCGGACTCGGCGGAAGCGGCCACGACGCCGCGGATCCCGGAGCTGCTCGGAACCGCGCCCGCGATGCAACAGGTGTTTCGCGGCATCGGCCGGCTGTCACGCTCCAGTGTCACGGTGCTCATCACGGGAGAGTCGGGCACGGGCAAGGAGCTCGTGGCCCGCGCCCTTCACGATCACAGTCCACGCGCCGGCAAACCCTTCATAGCGCTCAACACCTCGGCGATTCCCGCGGACCTTCTCGAGTCCGAGCTCTTCGGCCATGAGAAGGGCTCGTTCACCGGGGCGGACGCCCAGCGGCGCGGGCGCTTCGAGCAGGCCGACGGCGGCACGTTGTTTCTCGATGAGATCGGCGACATGTCGACGCCGTTACAGACCCGCCTGCTGCGCGTGTTGGCGGAGGGGGAGTTCTATCGGGTGGGCGGCCAGACATCGATCCGCGTGGACGTGCGCGTCATCGCCGCGACGCACCAGAATCTGCAGCAGCGCGTGGCCCGCGGGCTTTTTCGCGAGGACCTTTACCACCGCCTCAACGTCATCCGTCTCGAGCTGCCGCCGCTTCGGGCGCGCGCGGAAGACATTCCGGAGCTCCTTCGGCACTACCTCGATGTCGCCGCGCGCGACCTCGGCGTCGAGCGCAAGGCGCTCGCCAGGGACGCGGAGGCCAAGCTGTCCTCCTACGGCTGGCCGGGCAACGTGCGCGAGCTGGTGAATGTCTGCCGCCGCCTCTCAGTCCTCGCGCCGGGCAGCGAGATCCGTGTCGAGGACCTGCCCCCCGAGATCCTCGCCGCCGGCGTTGTCACCGACGACGCGGACTGGGAGAAGTCCCTCGCCAACTGGGCCGACCAGCAGGCGATAAGCGGCAAACGACCGCTCCTCGATCACGCGTTGCCCGTGATGGAGCGTATCCTCATCCGTGCCGCGCTCAGGCGCACCCAAGGCCATCGCCAGGACGCCGCGAAGCTTCTCGGCTGGGGACGCAACACGCTCACCCGCAAGCTGAAGGAGCTCGGAATGGCGGAGGGGGAGCTCGACGCATCCGAGGAGAGCGGCGCTTAGCGATCAACACCCGCGGGGGGCGCTGTGATCCCTGCAATGCCCAATCCCACTAACGGGCTTCCGACGCAGATTAGCTCGCCGTCGATTGCTATTGATAGGTCCACAACGAGTGCGTTCAAAGGAGGCGGCGAGCTCTCAGCCCGAGACCGGCGCGTCCTGGATCTCTTTCGCGGTGCGCAGGCTCCCGATGAGCTCGGTGATGCTCTCGAACCCGTTCGCGCGCACATACTCCGCGATGCCGTCGTTGACCTTCTTGCAGACGAAAGGATCGTAGAAGAGCGCCGTGCCGATGCCCACCGCGGTGGCGCCCACGATCAGAAACTCCAGCGCATCGGTCGCGGTCGTGATGCCGCCCTGGCCGATGATGGGCACGCCGTGCGGCTTTGCCACCTCGTAGACCTGGTGCACCTTCAGCAGGGCGATGGGCTTGATCGCCGGTCCCGACAACCCTCCCTGGATGTTGCCGATGACCGGGCGGCGGGTGTGCGCATCGATCGCCATGCCCATTACCGTATTGATGACCGACAGCGCATCCGTCCCCGCCTCGATGCAGCGCCGGGCGTTCTCCCGGATGTCGGTCTGATTCGGCGAGAGCTTCGTGATGAGCGGCTTCTTCGTGACGCGGCGGCACGCCTGCACCACCTGCGCCGACATGTCCGGGTAGTTGCCGAATGCGACGCCACCTTCCTTCACGTTGGGGCAGGAGATGTTGATCTCGATGGCATCGATGGGCGACTGATCGAAGAGGCGCGTGACCTCGACGTACTCCTCCACGGTGGAGCCGGAGACGTTGGCGATGAAGCGTGTCTCGCTGAAATCCAGCTCCGGCAGGATGCGGCGCACGACGTGCTCCGCGCCCGGGTTCTGCAGGCCGATGGCATTCAGCATGCCGGCGGGAGTCTCGAACACGCGGTGAGGCGGATTGCCGAGCCGCGGCGCGAGCGTCGTGCCCTTCAAGACGATCGCGCCCGCGTCCCGGTTGGAGAACCCCTCGATCCGCGTGTACTCCTCGCCGAAGCCCACGCAGCCCGAGAGCAGCACGATGGGGGAGGCAAAGTCGAGGCCGCAGAACTTCAGGTGAAGCGAGCCCGGCGGGGCGTTCGTGACGGTAGCCATTTGTCAAAGCCTGCGCACGTGGACGTCGATTCTGCCGCGCGGGCCGATCAGCCAGGAGCCGAGCCAGCCCGTGATCCAGACGATGAGCGCGGTCTCGAACGCCGACCGGAAGCCGCCGTAGATATGAAAGCCCGGCAGCATCCAGGCGACGAGCGCGACCATCGCCGTGTTGACGATGAGCAGGAAGAATCCGAGGCTGAGTATGGTGATTGGCAACGTCAGGAGGATCAGAATCGGCCGCACGATCGCGTTGACGACCCCGAGCAGCAGACCCGCGAGCACCAGCGCTCCGGCGGTGTCGATGCGGATCCCCGAGACCCAGCGCGTCGCGATCCAGAGCCCGATGGCGCTGATCAGTGCGCGGATGACGAAGCCGGTCAACTCGCCCCCCGCTTGGCGGCCATCTCCATCAGGGCCTTCAACCGGGTCATTGCCGCCTTCCAGCCCGCCCGCAGACGCAGGTACTGCGCGTCCCACTCCGGAGCCCCCGGCACTCCCGAACCGAGCAGCCGCAGGATGGTGCCGCCGCCTTTGGCCGGCTCCAGGATGAAGTCGTCGATGAGGGCACTGTCCGTGGGTGGGAGCGCCTTGCTCGGCAGGTAAATGAGCCGCAGGCGCCGTCCCGGCTCGCAGACATCGATATGCGCCTCGAGCTCCGTGACGCGGTCCACGCAAGCTCGAAATAGCCCGCCGGCCCGGGCGCGGATTTCCGCTTTCGGCGAGCACCAGGTGCGAAGGAGAGCCGGATCGGTCAGCGTCCGCCAGACCGCCTGCACGTCAGCGGTGAGGTCGATCCGGTGGGCATAGCCTCGAGTCTTGTCGGTCATGGCGCCAATTGTGCCATCAGAGCATCGTTGGCGAGACTCGATGCTTCCCCGATCTGGTCTATTCTAGAGGTTGCGCTTACGGAGCTCCCCCATGCCGCTCGTTAGCCTCGTCGTCGCCCTTGCCCTGCTGCAGTTCTTCGCCTTCGCGACCGCGGTCGGAATGGCGCGGGAGAAATACAAGGTCGCGGCGCCGGCAACCACCGGCAACGAGATATTCGAGCGCTACTTTCGCGTCCAAATGAACACGCTGGAGCTGCTCGTCATGTTCATCCCGGGGATGTGGATGTTCGGCTATTACGTGAATGCGCACGCCGCGGCGGCGCTCGGAGCCCTCTTCATCATCGGGCGCGTCATTTATTTCTTGTCCTACGTCAAGAATCCGAAGAAGCGGTCGCTGGGCTATGGGCTCTCGGCCGCTCCGGTCGCGGCGCTCGTGATCGGGGCGGTGGTCGGCGCCGCGATCGGCGCCCTTCATCAGTTCTGAGCGGCGGCGAAGTGGCCCGGCTCGTAGCGCGTCGACACGCGCGTCCCGTCGCTGAATTGGACGGATTCAAGGCCGGTCCGTAAAGCTGTCGCTGGCCGCGACCTCAGCCAGCCTTTCCCAGCTCCGCTGGGTGCTAGTCGGTCTCCGATTTGATCGGCCGCGTCATCAGCGCGCGCACCGCATCGCGCGCCGGTACGCCCTGGTAGAGCACCTGGTAGACGCCTTCGCAGAGCGGCATCTCCACTGCGGCGCGAGCGGCGACGGTATGCAGCGCCTTGGCGGCGGGGTATCCCTCCACCACCTGATCGATGTCCGCCAGCGCCTGCTCCGCCGACTTGCCCGCTGCCAGCTCGAGACCGAACCGCCGGTTGCGCGACTGATCGTCCGTGCAGGTGAGCACCAGGTCTCCCAGGCCCGCGAGTCCCATGAAGGTGTCGCGCTGCGCCCCGAGCGCCACGCCGAGCCGCATCATCTCCGCCAGGCCGCGCGTGATCAGCGCCACCCTCGTGTTGGCGCCGAAGCCGAGGCCGTCCGAGAGACCCGCGCCCACGGCCAACACGTTCTTGATGGCACCACCGACCTCGACGCCGATGATGTCGGTCGAGGTGTAGGCGCGGAACTGCGTCGAAGAAAGATCCTGCGCCAGCGCCTTTGCGAACGCCGCATCGGAGGACGCGATGGTCATCGCCGTGGGCAGCCCCGCCCCAACCTCGCGCGCGAAAGTCGGTCCCGATAGCACCGCTACCGACCGCTTGGGACCCAACACCTCACGCGCGACCTGGTGGGGCAGCAGTCCCGAGGGAAGCTCGAATCCCTTGGTCGCCCAGGCGAGACGCATCTCCGGCGCGAGGAGCGACGCAATCGCGCCCAGCATTGCCCGCAAAGCGTGGCTCGGCACGGCGATGAGCACGTCACAGGCAGCGTGTAACGCGTCCGCCAGCTCCGGCTCGACGGCAAGAGACGGTGGAAAGGCGCCCGCGGCAAGATAACGCTCGTTGCGCCGCGCGCGCGCGAACGCCACCAGAGCCGCGCGATCGCGTCCCCAGAGCCGGGTGGGGCGCCCGCTGCGCGCGAACTGAATGGCGAGCGCCGTTCCCCAGGAGCCCGCACCCAGCACCGCGACGGGTGAGTCGGTCCCGGCGACGACGCCCGCGCCCTGGCGTTGCTGATCAGCTGCTCGGCGACTCATGTCGACCTCGAATCATGAAGCGGCATGCGGGAGCGTCCCAGGCACCGGGATGTGCCCCGCCGCCGCAGGTCGCGCCGGGCCGGGCACGAGCCCGGATCCAGCGCTTCAACTAGTTGGTCTGCTCGGGCGGCCGATTCTGGTTTGCTGCGTACAGCGCGTCGAAGTTGACGGGCGGCAGCAGGAACTGAGGGAAGCCACCCTGGGTCACGAGGTGCGACACCGCGGCGCGCGCGTAGGGGAAGAGCACTCCGGGGCAAACGCTGCCGACCGCGCGCTTGGCGTCCTCTTCGGTGAGGTTGCGCATCACGAAGATGCCTGCCTGCTTCACCTCGACCAGAAAGATGGTGCTTTCGTTCTGCTTCGCGGAGACGGTCACGGTCAGCACGATCTCCCGTACATCCGGCGACAGGTTCGCGGCGCCGGTGTGCAGATCGAGGTTGATCTGCGGATTCCAGTTACCATCGATCCGCGGGCCATTCGGTGCCTCGTAGGAGCAGTCCTTCAGGTAAACGCTCTGCAGGGCGAGGACCGCGTCGTTTCCGGCCTCAGGCGCCGGCGCGATACCGGCAGCTTCATTCGTCATCTGTCACTCCCGTTTGCAAAAGTTTGTCGAGACCCCCGCGGGCCTCCAGATCCAAGAGATTGTCGCACCCGCCGACATGTGTCCCGGCGATGAAGATCTGTGGCACAGAGCCGCGACCGCTGCGCGCCGTCATCTCCTGGCGCGCCTCGGGCCTCGTCTCGATGTCGATCTCCTCGAGCGCGACACCCTTGGCCTCGAGCAGCTGCCGCGCGCGTGCGCAATAGGGACACCAGCTCGTGGCGTACATCACTACCTTCGGATCGCTCATGCACTCGCCTTGGAGCCCTTCTCGAGCGGCAGGTTGTCCGACCGCCACGCCGCCAGCCCGCCGCGCAGGTTGAACGCCTGGGTGAACCCGAGCGTCTTCAGCTGCCGTGCGGCCGATCCGCCGAGCGAGCCGGACTCGTCATAGATGATGAGCGGCCGCTGCTTGTATTTCTTCAACATCTCGCCGGCCTTGAGGATCTGCTCGCCGTCGATGCGGCGCGCACCGGCGAGATGACCGGTGGCGTACTGCTCCACCGGCCGCAGATCGATCACTACCGCCCCGCGGTTCATGAGCCGAATGGCATCCTGCGGGGAGACGGCCGCGAAAGTTTCCGCGCGCGCGCGTATCTCGAACACGATCAGGAGCACGAGCACCACGACCGTCGCGGCGACGAGCAAATGATTCAGCTGGATGTATTGAACGAGAAGGTCCATGCAGAAGGCATCACTGCAAGGTCGCGCCAGCCGTAAAAAGGGCGCGCATTATAGCGCTCATATGCAAGCCGTCCGCATCCAGGGCCTGGTCGCGATCCTCCTCCTGGGCGCTATCGCCGCCGTCCCGGCACCTGCGGCAGCGAGGCATCACACACATGCACGCTCCCGGATCGATGCGCGGGAGGCTCGGGCGCAGCTCGAGGCGCTGCGCGGTCAGATTGCGCGCATCACTCTCCAGGTGAGCCGCGGTCAGGCGGAGCGGGACCGCCTTACGCGCCAGCTGCGGGTGACGGAGAAATCCGTGAGCGCGGCGCAGGCGACGCTCGAGGACCTGCGCCAGCAGCGCCAGGCCAGTGCCGCCCAAAGGGCGCAGCTCGAGGCGCAGAGGCGCGCCGGTGAGGCGGATCTGGCGAGGAACCGCAGCGCGCTTGCCGGGCAACTGCGGGCGGCCTACCTCATCGGACGGGAGGAGCCGCTGAAACTCCTGCTCAATCAGGGCGCTCCGGCCCAGGCCGGCCGCATGTTCGTCTACTACAGCTACTTCGGCCGTGCGCGCGCACTCAAGATCCACGCGATTGAGGCGGACCTGGAACGGATCGGTCAGCTCGATGGGCGACTTCGGACCCAGGACGCGAAGCTCGCGAGCCTGCAGCAGGCGCAACAGGCCCAGGTTTCGACCCTGGAGCAGGCACGCTCGCAACGAATGCAGGTGCTGGCGAGCATCTCCGCCAAGACGCAGACCCGCGCCGAGCGGCTGGCGCGGCTGCGGCGACAGCGAAGTGGCCTCGAGTCGCTGCTCGAGCAGCTGCAGCGCGCGACGGCAAGTCTGCCCCCGCAGAATCTCGGGAATTCGCCCTTCGCCCATCTGCGAGGCAGGCTTCCCCGGCCGGTGGCGGGCAGAGTCCTCGAGAGCTTCGGGGAAGTGCGCGCCGGCGGCTTGAAGTGGCAGGGAGATCTCTTCGCCACACAGCTCGATGCGCCCGTGCACGCGGTGTCGCAAGGCCGGGTGATCTATGCGGACTGGCTAGCGGGCCTCGGCCTGCTCATCATCATCGACCATGGCGACGGCTACATGAGCCTCTACGGTCACAATGACCGTCTGTACGAGTCGGTCGGCCAGCACGTCGCCGCCGGGCAGACCATCGCCGAGGCCGGAGACAGCGGCGGCAGCGCTCGGCCTGAGCTCTATTTCGAGATCCGCAAGGGAGGCAAGCCGCTCGACCCCAGGGCGTGGCTCGCGCACTGATCGTGAGATAAAAGCCCGAAAGCAAGGGAGGGAGCGGCCCAGGGCCGCTCCGCCCTGAGATCTGCTAGCGCGAGAGGAGGCGCCCCGGGAAACGGCCGCGGGATTAACGGCGGTTATCAGGCCGGGCCAATGGATTAACAGATGTGAGGCGCATCAAGCTTTGATCGCCCGCGAGGGGCCTCTTTCCGCGAATCGCCAACTTGCGCAAAGCCCCGCAACCCCCTCGGAGCGAGAGTGGCGGCCAATTTCCACAGCAGATCGCCGCCGCGGCATGAGCCGGCCTCCGGAAAAGAAAACGACGCCCGAGACCCGCGCAGACGGGTCGGAGGGCTCTGCCAAAGCCTCGGATCGCTGGGGCGGTTTGGAGGCCTATTCGCAGCTCTGCCGCGCGCTGCTGCCGGGCGTGCGCGGGCTCGCGATTTTCGATGTGCGCGGAAGGTTGCGCTGGTCGAGCGATGCGCCGACCGGTATCGAGCTCGAGCCGCTCGTGAGCAGCGCGCTGGCCGCCGCGGGTGGGGCTGCAGAGAGCGCGGGCGATCTGCACATGCTCGCGAACAGCGTGCCGGCGTACCTCTTTTGGATGAACGATGGCTCGCGACGCCCGCTGGCGATCGTCGCAATCGTTTGCACGGCGAAGGGCGAAGGCGCGACCGAGGCGCGCAGCTTCACTTTCATCCATGCGATCCTGAAGCCGGCGCTCGAGTGTCTGCGCCGCGATCTCATTGCACGCTTGACCCTCGGCAAGCTCAAGCGCGCGGTGGCCGAGCTCGACAAGGTCGGCAAGAGCGGCGATGGCGGCGGCTTCGACTCGCTGACCGGCCTTTACACCCGCCCCGCGTTCGAGCATCGCGTGCGCACCGTGGTCGGCGGCACAGAGCGCTCCTCGGGCTGGTGCTCCCTTTACATCGATGTCGACCAGCTGCACGTCATCAACGACAACTTCGGCATGCGGGTGGGCGATGGCGTGCTCGCCCAGCTCGGCGAGCTGCTGCGCAGCCGCCTGCCACCGGGTGCGTTCGCGGCCAGGATTTCGGGCGATCGCTTCTCGGTGCTGTTGCCCGGGCATCTCGATGACGCCGAGCGCTTCGGCGGGTCGCTGCGCGAGGGAGCCGAGCAGTTGGGCAACATGCATGGCAACTCGCGGTTGCGCCTCTCGATCAGCGTCGGTGTGGCCACCCTCGATACCGACGAGGGAGAGTTGATGCACTCGCTTGCCGCGGCGGAGACCGCCTGCAAGGCCGCCAAGGATCGCGGCCGCAACCGGGTGGAGGTCTATCGCACGAACGATGTCAGCCTGGTCCGCAGGTTCGCCGACATCAACATCGCCGGCCAGCTCCACGATGCGATCAGCTCCGGCCGGTTGCGCCTCGACGCGCAGCTCATCCTGCCTTTCGGCCGTGATACCGCGCTCAAGCCGCACTACGAACTTCTGGTGCGCATGGTGGATGAGGACGGCACGGCGGTGGGGCCGGAAACCTTCATGTCGGCCGCGACCCGCTATCAGCTCATGCCGAGAATCGATCGCTGGGTGATCGAGAGCACCGTCGAGCGTCTGAAAGACTATGCACAGACGTTCTCGAAAGTGCCGCTCACTTTCGCAATCAACTTCTCCGGCCAGTCGCTCAACGATGAGGGTTTCGAGGACTTCCTGATCAAGCGGATCGTCTCGAGCGGACTGCCGCCCGAGCTCTTCTGCTTCGAGTTGACCGAGAACGCCACCATCGCGAACGTCGCGCGCGCCAGCGCCCTCATGGACAAGGTCCGGGCGCTCGGCTGCGGCATCGCTCTCGATGATTTCGGGACCGGGTTCTCCTCGCTCTCGTATCTGCGCCAGCTGCCGGTGACCATGTTGAAGATCGATGGCAGCTTCGTCCGCGATGTGGTGCGCGATCCGCGCGCCGAATCGATGGTGCGCGCCATCGCGCAGCTCGCCCACACCATGTCGCTCACGACGGTCGCGGAATATGTCGAAACCGAGGAGATCCGCACGCGGGTCGCCACCCTCGGAGTCGACTACGGGCAGGGATATGCGATCGCGAAGCCGCGGCCGTTCGATGACCTGCTGGCGGAGCTCACCGCATCAGAAGATCCTGCGCGCGCCGCTGCTGCCGTATCAGGAGCCTCGAGCCCGGTCGATTATCCACTTTGACGCATTGGTCGGGCCATCCTCACCGATGGTCGGGCAGCCATTGACCGGTAGGGGCATGCCGTAGCATCGTTTGGCTCTTTGATCCCACGGGGGGATTCATCACATGTCTAGCGGCAAGCGCACGTTGAGCGCTCTCGTCATGGGGGCGATTTTGGGCTTTTCCGTCGCTCTTGCCGGCGGTGTCCTGGCCAAGAACGGCAACACGACAGAGACCGTCGTCCAGACCGCGTCGACAGGTCCGACCTCTGTCGGCGATGCGAGCGCGCAGGACTCCGGCAAGACGATGACGCTTCCCTGGCAGCAGGCTCGCCTCTTCGCCGAGGTCTACGAGCACATCAAGCACGACTATGTCGATCAGGAGAGCGATCGTAAGCTGATGGATGCCGCTATCCGCGGCATGGTGTCCTCGCTCGATCCGCATTCCGCCTATTTGGACAGCGAGGAATTCGAGGAGACGCGCCTGAGCACCATGGGCTCCTACCCGGGAGTCGGCATCGAGGTGAGCGCGGATGGTCCCGCGGTGAAGATCCTGCAAGCGATCCAGGGCTCGCCCGCCGATATCGCCGGTTTGCGCGCGGGCGATGAGATCGTCGCGATCGACGGCAAACTCGTCGGCGCCAACGCGTCAGGCGCCATCGAGCACATGCGGGGGGTGTTGGGAAGCACCGTGACTCTCACCGTCCACCGCGTCGGCACTCCCGGCCTGATGAGCTTCGCGCTGACTCGGGCGAACGTCGACGTGCGCAGCGTCACCTATCAGACCCTGGCGTCCGGTTATGGCTACGTGCGCATCGATGAATTCAGCGACACGACGCCGGATGAAGTGAGCGCTGCGATATCGAAGCTCCAGCGCGACAATAAAGGGGACCTACGCGGGCTCGTGCTCGACCTGCGCGACAATCCCGGTGGTGTCCTCGAGTCCGGCGTCGCGGTGGCCGACGATTTTCTCAACGAAGGTATAATCCTCACCGCCCAGGGCCGAACCCCCGATGCGCGGTTCGAGATGGATGCCACGCCCGGTGACCTGATGAACGGCGCGCCGATCGTGGTGCTGGTCAATAGCGGGACCGCCTCCGCTGCCGAGATCGTTTCGGCGGCGCTCAAGGATCACGGCCGCGCGCTGCTGATCGGGCATAAGACCTATGGCAAGGGTACCGTGCAGACGGTCATTCCGCTCGAGTACGGCGGCGCCGTCAAGCTGACCACGTCCCGTTACTTCACCCCGTCCGGCGGCTCCGTGCAGGGCATGGGCATCATCCCGGACATCGTCGAGGATGGCCCGGAGCAGCCGGCCGCGGACCTCATGACGGCGAAGGGCGCGCCGTCCTTGCAATCGCGCGACGCCGAGGTTCGCTTGGCCTTGAACACTCTGGAAGGCGAAGTGCGCGGCGGCACTCTACCGGGGCACCTCGTGAAGACCGTGGCGATCGCGCGAAACCTGCCACCGGCCATTGCGAGCGCGGATTACGTGCCCTAATCGAGCTTCGGGGCCGAAACTTCGCGGCGCGCTCGCGCTTCGAACGAGCCCGCCGCGGTTTAAAGCCTGCTAGCCTTGAAGCGTGCTTTCATGGCTGCTTGATCTCGTGTTGCACCTCGACCGCCACCTGGTCGAGCTGCTCGCGCGCGTCGACCTCTGGATATACCCGATCCTCTTCGCCGTCATCTTCGCGGAGACGGGTCTCGTCATCACGCCCTTCCTGCCGGGGGATTCGCTCCTCTTCGGCGTTGGGGCGCTCGCCGCCGTGGACGCCGGCGGCACGCTTAACGCGCCGGTCGTCTTCCTGGTGCTCGGCCTCGCCGCGGTGCTCGGTAACACGGTCAACTACGCCGTCGGCCGCTTCGTGGGACCTCCCGCCTTCAGTGGCCGATACCGGCTGCTGAAGGTCGAATACCTGCGCCGCACTGAGGAGTTCTTCCGCCGCCACGGCGGCCGGGCGATCGCGCTCTCGCGCTTCATCCCCATCATCCGTACCTGTATGCCCTTCGTCGCGGGCATCGGTCGCATGCCCTACGGGCGCTTCCAGGCCTACAACATTCTCGGCGGCTTCGCCTGGGTGATGCTCTTTTTCTGGGGCGGCTATCTTTTCGGCAACGTGCCGTTGGTGAAGCGCAATTTCGGGCTGGTGACCATCATCATCATCGTCGTGTCGCTGATTCCGGTGGCGGCGGGGTTGGTGAGGCGCAAGCGTCCGGTCTCCGCGGCTTGAGTGTCGCCGCCATGCTCGCGACGAGGTGTCGAACTTGAAACCGTGGTTGACCACCGAGCCGAAGCTGCGGGCGATCCTGCAGGAGCTTAGAAGTCGCGAGCCGATCTTTCATCACCCGGAGCTCGGCACGAGCCGGTCGGATTTCGAGAGCATGACCGAGCCGGATTTCTGGGAAGTCGGCGCGTCCGGGCGCCGTTACAGTCGCGATCACGTTCTCGATGTGCTGGAGGATCGGCATCAGGTTGCAAGCCATCTCGCGCTCGAGGACACCTGGGAAGCGAACGACTTCGCGTGCCGGGAACTGGGCGGCGACACATACCTGTTGACCTATACGCTGCTGCAGGGCCGCCGTAAGACCCGGCGTGCGAGTGTCTGGAGGAGGCGATCCGGGGAGTGGAAAATCGTCTTCCATCAGGGCACGGTGGTCGAGGACGACGCCTCGGAGTAGACCTCAGCCGCCTGGCGGCGTCCCCGCGGTCCGCGGGCCGCTTGCCAGCGCCTCTTCCAACACGCTCGTCAGCGGCTTGAGGAAGAAGGACTCCTCCGGCATCGCCCGCGCGACGATCCCGTGCCGGCGCAACGTCTCCGCCACCACGGGGCCGACCGCGGCAACCAACGTGTTGGCGAGCGCCGCCCTGAGCGCCTCCTCCGAGGCGACGGTGATCAGCCGCTCGATCTGCGCCGAGCTCGTGAAGGCGATGGCATCGATCCGGCGGGCGCGCAACTCCTCGACCAGGCTGAGCACTGCCCGCTCGTCAGCCGCATCGGCGTAGAGGTACGGTGCCACGGTGAAGACCGCCGCGCCGGAACCTTCGAGAAAATCGACGAGCGCTCGGTTGGGCTCGGTGCCGTAGAGTTGCACCCCCATGCGGCGGCGGCGCAGATTCAGGCCGCGCAGACTCGCGATAATTCCCTCCGAGGTCGGCCGCTCGGGGCTGATGTCCGGTCTGAGTCCGAGCTCGCGCAGCGCCTTGGCGGGCTTGGGACCGCGCGTGATCTTGCGCACCCGTGCCAACGCCTCGACGACCCGCGGCCGCAATGTTGGCTCGTGCCGCTCGATGCAGACGAGGATGCGCCTCAGCCCCTCGCCTGTGAGGAGGATGAGATCATCGAGCGCGCCCGCGGCGAGCCGCCGGCTCCACTTAAGTACCGGCGCCGGATCGGGGGCATCGCGGATGGACACGAGCGGGCAGCGGATGACGCGCGCACCGCGCCGCTCGAGGAGCGCCGCGAATACCTCGATCTCGCGACTCTCGGGCACGGCGATGGTGCGGCTGGCGAGGGGCTGAGCGCTCATTCGGCAAGTCTATGCGTTGGGCGGCGAAATTCCCCAGCCCGTCACGTTCCCAAAACGCGGTATGCTCATTTGAGCGGGGCACGCCAATCACATAGCGGCCCTGGGGGTCCCTTGTCCATACCATCCGCCCCACGGGTGCGCGCCTCGACGTGCCCGACACGCTGGAGCCGCCTGCTCGCACCGCGGTACTGGCCGACCTGGTTGGGGCTCGGCATCCTGTGGCTGCTCTCACTCCTGCCTTACCCGGCGCTGCTCGTCATCGGCGCAGAGGTCGGCGCGGGCCTGCGGCGATTGCCGATGCGGTTCGTGCGGATCGCGCGCCGCAACATCGAGCTGTGCCTGCCGGAGCTCGACCCCACTGCGCGCGAGCACCTGCTCCGCCGTCACTTTGCGAGTCTCGGAATTGCCGTCTTCGAGATCGCGCTGGCGTGGTGGTGTCCCGCGGGACGTCTCAAAAAAATGTATGAGCTGGAGGGCTTCGAGCACCTGCAGGAAACCCTCGACCGCGGGCGTGGCGCCATCCTGCTCGCGGCTCATTTCACCACTCTCGAGATCGGCGGCAGGATCCTCGACACCGTCACGCCCATCAACGTTCTCTACCGCCCAACGAAGAACCAAGCGCTCGCCTACGTACTCGGGCGCTGTCGCAGCAAAAACGGCGGTCATGCGATTCCGCACGATGACATTCGCGCCATGATCGCAGCGCTCAAGAACAACGAGATCGTGTGGTACGCGCCCGATCAGAGCTACCGCAAGAAGGGCGCGGAGATGGTGCCGATGTTCGGCATCCCGGCCGCGACCAACACCTCCACTTCGCGCATCGCGCGGGTGACCGGCGCCGCCGTGCTGCCCTATTTCGTCGAGCGGCTGCCCGGTCGCCGCGGGTATCGCGCGGTCATACGCCCGCCGCTCGAGAATTTCCCGAGCGACTCACCGCTCGCCGACGCCGAGCGCTTCCATCATCTCATCGAGGAGCAGGTGCGCGCCGTTCCCGATCAGTACCTCTGGATCCACCGGCGTTTCAAGGGGTTGAGCGCCGACTACCCGAACTACTACGGCCGCCAGCGCTCGCTGCAGGCCTGAGCCGGGTCTGCAGCAGGTAGGCCGCCGCGCTGATCGCGATCAGTGCGATGAGCCCCGTGATCTCCTTCCGGGAGGCGAGCGCGATGATGAGCAGCATGGCGCCGATCGCGACGGCGGCTGCGGCCCCGAGCCAGCGGAAATTGAGCGGCGTGCCCGCGAGCGCCACCCCACGGCGCGCCAGGCGCCAGGCGGCAAAACATCCGGTGATGTAGAGGCCGGCGACCGTCAGTGTCGCGAGCACGGCGAGCTCGGCGAACGTGCCGCTCAGGGCAAACGCGATCTGCACCACGGCGTAAGTCAGAATCGCCACATGCGGCACATGGGTGCGCGGATGTACCCGCGCAAGCACCCGCGGCAGGAGTCCATCACGAGCGATGGCAAACATCATGCGCGGACTGCCGAGGATGTCGCTGCCGATACAACCCAACATGGAGACGGCGGCACCGAGGAGCATGAGGCTGCGCAGCCCCGCGCCAAAGTGCGCCATCGCATCGGCGAGCGGCACGCTCGAGGCAGCGAGTGCCGGCCCGAGGACGCCCTGCGCCACCACCTGGATCGAGACGTAGAGCACCGCCACGGTGCCGAGTCCGAGCGCCAGCGCGCGCGGAATGGTGCGCGCCGGCTCGGCGACCTCGCCGCTGGCGCAAAGCGCGGTCTCCATGCCGATCAGGGCGAAGAGCGCGAGAATCACCGCGCGTCCGGGCGCCGCGGTAACCGGGTTGACCGGTACCGCGAAATTCGCGCGATGGATCGCGGTTGCCCCGACGACGATGAAGATCACGAGCGGCACCAGTTTCAGCGCCGTCGCCACACCGATGAGCCGGGCGCCGCTGCGCACCCCGCGCACGTTGATCAGCGCGACGCAGCCGATCGAGCTCACGATGACGGCCGCATGGACCCAACCGACCCAATGAGCCGGCGTGATGCTTGCCGCGACGTCCGCCAGCGCCACCGCCACGCTGGCCCCGGACATGAGGCTGCCAAACCACTTGAGCGTGCCGGCGACGTAGCCGACGAGCGGTCCGAGGGAGACTTCGATGTAGCCGTAGACGCCGCCACTCGTCGGGATCCGGCTGCCGCCCTCGGCGAAGCAGATGCCGACTGCCCCGACGGCGAGCGTGCAGCCGAGAAAAGCGAGTGGTGCGTACACGCCAATGGACGCGGCGAGCTTGCCGGGCACCGCGAATATGCCGGCGCCGACGATGATGCTGATGACGCTCGCCGCGAGGCCCCACGTTCCGAGAGCGCGTACCAGACCGACATCGCGTTCGCTGGCAGACATCGAAACACTGTACTCTATCGAGACGAGAGCAATCGAGGAGTTGCGGATAGTCCGGCCCCGCAAAGCCCTTGCGCGATGCGCGCTCCTCCTCGGCGCCACGTGGCTTTGCGCGCAGCTTGTCAGCGCGACCACTCGCGCGACTCATGCGCCCTCCGTCAGTACCTCCTTCGAGGCTTTCTGGTCGGCCGCGCAGGACCTGAGTTTTCCGCAACAGGAGCCACTCTGGGAGAGATTCGCGCTCGATCCCCCGTTCGGCGTTTCGCTCACGGCGGCGCTGGCGCTGCTGACCAACCTCGCGCAGATTCTGGTCGCGCCGCTCTTACTCGTCGCGGAGGCGGGATTCGCCCTCGGCTTGCGTAGCGAGATGAAGGCAGCCGCGGAGCGGCGGGCCGGGGACGCGTGAGTTTGCTCTACCTCACTCCCACCATGAGCCGCTTGACCGCCGGCGTGATGAGCAGCATCACGGCCCCGGCGACGACACTCCACCAGAAGAGCTTCAAGTACAGCGCAGGAAGCGTCGCGAGATCCTGGGCGTTGTAGGTTCCCGAGAGCTGGCCCGCCAGGAAACTGCCGAGTGCGATGGTGAGGAACCACAGGCCCATGGTCTGACCGCCAAAGCGCGCCGGCGCCAGCTTGGTGGTGGACGAGAGTCCCACCGGCGAGAGGCAAAGCTCGCCGCAGGCGGTGAGCAGGTAAGTGCCCGTGAGCCACAGCGGCGAGACGACGCTGCCATGCATCACCCGCAGGGCGGCCACGTACATGACGAGCATGGCCGCCGCCATCAGCAGCAGACCCCAGGCGAACTTCGCCGGCGAGGAAAGATCACGGCTCCGCGCCCCGAGCCGCACCCACAGCGCCGCGAACACCGGCGCGAGCGCGATGATGAAGAACGGATCGACCGTCTGCATGTCTCCCGCCGGCATGTTCCAGCCGAAGATGTGGCGGTCGGTGTACCGCTGCGCGAACAGGGTGAAGGAATCAAACATCTGCATGTAGGCCATCCAGAACACCGTGGAGGCCGCGAACAGCGCCATCACGGCGAACACCCGGCTGCGCTCCGCGCGGGTGAGTCCGCCGAAGCCATGTACAGCAGATATCCCGCCATCAGGATGCCGACGACCGCCGACACCGCGGTGGAAAGGGTGACCGCGTTGACCGCGACGACACCGCCGAGTGTCAGCGCCGTGAGGGCGCCGATCACGACCACGAAGGCGCAGAGCGCGAGCCAGGCGCGCCGCTGCGTGCTCGCCGGGGCGGCACCGGCGCGACCCAGGTAGCGGCGCGTGGCGAGAAACTGCAACACGCCGAACAGCATTCCGAGCGCGGGCAGTCCGAAGCCGGCATGCCAGCCGTAGTGCTGCGCCACGACAGGTACGAACATCGGTCCGAAGAGTGATCCGATGTTGATGCCGATGTAGAAGATCGAAAAAGCGGCGTCACGGCGCGAGCCACCTTCCGGATACAGCTCGCCGACCGTGGCGCTCACGTTGGGTTTGAGCAAGCCAACGCCGAGGACGTTGAAGATCAGCCCGAGGAAGAAGAGTCGGGTGCCACCGGTCGCGAGCAGGGCGTTGCCTGCCATGATCAGCACGCCGCCGGAAGCCACCGCGAGCTGACCGCCGATCAGCCGGTCCGCGATCCAGCCGCCGACCACCGATAGCACGTAGGTGCCGCCCGCATAGAGACCCCAGATGGCGCTCGCGGTCTGATCGCTGAATCCGAGTCCTCCCCGGCCGCTCGCGGCGACCAGGAACAGGATCAGGATCGACTGGATGCCGTAGTAGGTGAACCGCTCCCACATCTCCGTGAAGAAGAGCGTCGCGAGCCCCCGGGGATGACGGAATGCCGCAGGTTGTGCGGCGCTGTCAGCTGCCGCTGCCGGATCCGTGCCCGGCGGCACCGAATCGGGGATGACCTGACTCACGCCGCGGCGCGCTCGGTCAGGATGCCTGGGGCTGCTCGGCGTCGGCCTGCTGACGCTTCGAGCGCTGCAGGACCCTCGCCATGAGCAGTCCGCCTTCGAAAAGCAGATACATCGGCACGGCGAGCAGCGACTGCGATACCGCATCCGGAGGCGTGAGGAACGCCGCCACGATGAAAACGCCGAGGAGCACGTAGCCGCGATAGCTCTTCAGCTTGTCGAGATCCACCAGCCCGGTGAGCACCAGCAACACCACCGCCACGGGGAGCTCAAAAGCGGCGCCGAAGCCGAAGAACATGAGTAGCACGAAATTCAGGTACTGCGAGATGTCGGTCATCATGGTCACGCCCTTGGGCGTCGTGCTCGCGAAGAAATGAAACATCGCCGGAAAGACGAAGAAGTAGGCGAAGGCCATTCCCGTATAGAAGAGCAGGATCGAAGAGGCGAGCAGCGGCAGCGCGAAGCGCTTCTCGTGACGATAAAGGCCCGGCGCGACGAATGCCCAGAGCTGATAGAGGACGTACGGCATCGCGACGAAAAGCGCGACGAAAAAGGACAGCTTGAAGGGGGTCGTGAAAGGTGCCGCGACACTGGTCGCGATCAGAGTCGTGCCCTTCGGCAGCCGCTGCAGCAGCGGCTGCGAGGCGAACGTGAAGAGCGAGTTGGCGTAGAACGCGCAGGGCACGAACACGATCCCTACCGCCACCAGTGCCCGGATCAGCCGGTCGCGCAGCTCGAGCAGGTGAGAGATCAGGGTGCCTTCGGCGAGCTTCTCAGGTTTCTCGCTCATGGGTGCCCGGGGTGAGGGGCTCGGGTGGCGGCTCGCCACTCGAAGTGGCCGCTTCGGCCAGCGGGTCGGCCAGCGGGTCGGTGGAAGTCTGCCATGGGGCAGCGAGACTCGACACTGGGTCAGTGTGCTCGGGTATCGGCGGCGCCGAGTTTGCCGGCGGCACGCCCCCTACGGGACGCACCAGCCCCGGGCGAATCGTCCGGGTACGGTCGACGTCAACCTCTTCCTCGAGCTGCTCCTGGAACTGGCGGGCCATGGTTCGCGCCCGACCTACCCAGCGTCCGACCTCGCGTACGACGCGGGGCAGTTTCTCCGGGCCCAGGACGATGAGCGCCAGGACGAAGATGACCAGGATCTCGGAGAAGCCGATGTCGAACATCAGGGCCGCCTCAGACTCGCGAGAAGCGCAGGAGTGCGCTCGCGCGCCTCCGGGCCGCGTCGGATCCTCTGCCCGCCGTCACGGGAAGGCTCAGGCGCTCCGCTCGGTCTTGGCGGCCGCCTCGGCTTTCGGGGCGGTTTTAGCCTCGGGAAACTCGGCGTCAGGGGTATCCGAGCGAATCTGTCGGCGCGGCGATGCGGCGGTCTCCTCCTGCTCGCCCTCGTTCATCGCTTTTTTGAACCCACGCACGGCATGGCCCAGATCCTCACCCACGCTCCGGAGCTTCTTCGCACCGAAGACGACGAGCACCACGACCAGGATGATCAGCAGCTCCTTCATTTCCATAGGCTTGGACTCCGCTGCGCCCGCGCGCGAGAGAACATAATAGGGAGGGGATCATAGGACAAAGGACCCGTTCGGGCCGAGAAAATTCGCGATTCTGTGGACTGGGCGAAAGTCGCCAAGCCCTACCGTCACGGTTGCGCTCCAGCAGGCCTAGACCTGGTGGGCTTCAGCTCTCGAGCCAGAAGGTGACCGGCCCGTCGTTGATGAGCTCGACCTGCATGTCCGCGCCGAACTCTCCCGTGGCCACCGGTGAATGCGCGGCCCGCGCCCGTGCGAGCAGGTACGCGAAGAGCTCCCGCGCCGCCTCTGGGGCGGCCGCGGCGCTAAAGCGGGCGCGGGTGCCCTTATGAGTATCAGCGGCCAGCGTGAATTGCGGCACGAGCAGCAGTCCGCCGCCGATCTCCCGCAGCGACCGGTTCATCCGTCCTTCGCCGTCGGGGAAGATGCGGTACGCGAGCAGTCGCTCGAGCAGGCGGTCGGCCGCGGCGCGATCATCGCCGCGGCGCACCCCGATCAGCGCGAGAGTCCCGCGGCCGATCTCTCCCACGCACCGCGCTCCCGTGGTAACGGCGGCCCGCGAGACACGTTGGATGAGGCCGATCATCTGCGAGACTTGTCGGATGCGCTGGCATCCGATACTGCGGGTCCTATAAGATTCACGGCTGTTTTGCGCACCGGAGCGGAGATCACGATGGCGGGACGTTGGTTGGGTTTACTGGGGTCGCTCGTGGCCGCAACGGCCCTTGCGCAGCAAGCGCCGCTCAAGAGCAATCCGCAGCACGGTAGGATCCTCGCTTACACCTGCCTCGGCTGTCACGGCATCGAAGGCTACCGCAACGCCTATCCGGATTACGCGGTGCCGCGCCTCTCGGGCCAGCACGCCGACTACCTGGACTCTGCGCTGCACGACTATCGTAGCGATGCGCGCCAGTATCCCACCATGCATCTGCAGGCGCTGTCGCTCTCCGACCAGGACATGGCCGACGTCGCCGCCTACCTGGCCGGCAAGCCGCTCGTTGCCACGAGCAGCGCCAGCGCGCCGCAGGTCCCGCAGCCCGCGGTCCTCTGCACCTCCTGCCATGGCAGGGACGGGATCGGCGTGACGCCGGCTTATCCGTCACTCGCCGGGCAGCACTTCAGCTATCTCGTGCGCGCGATTCAGGAATATCAGACGGGCTATCGCAAGAACCCGATCATGAACGGCATGGCCGCTTCCCTGAAGCCGGCCGAGATCCGGGTCATCGCTCAATACTTCAGTAGCCTGAAGCCGGGACTCCACACGGTGTCCCGGCCTTTCTTCAGCTGGACGGACCACCAGCCCGAAAGCAAGTGAGTGAGCGGCTCAGGCCGCTCGCTCAACGCACCTGCACCGGCACGAAGATCCGCTGGCTGCCGTGCTGGATGAGCAGCGCGACGTGACCGTGCGACTTTCCGACGACCGAGCGTAGCTGCTCGACGCTCGAGATCCGCTGGCCGTTGGCCGCGAGCACGACGTCCCCCGGCTCAATGCCGGCATCTTCCGCCGGACCGCTCACACCCTGGACGAGAAGGCCGCCGTGCGTGTGGGTCTGCTGCTGCTCATCCGGGGTCAGCGGCCGCACCGAAAGGCCGAGGCTGCCGCCCTGGTTCTGCGGCTGCGTGGCCGATGCGACCGTCTGGTTGCCCATCGAGCCCAGCTTCACCGCGAGGTCATGCTTGCCGTGGTCGCGCCATACGATGAGATGCGCGGTCGTGCCGGGCGTCAGGCTCGCCACCCGCACGGGCAGCTGGTTCTCGGTCTGGATGTCGTGGCCATTCAAGGAGAGGATAACGTCACCGGGCTTCACACCGGCGCGCGCCGCGGGGCCGCCCGCCTCCAGGCTCGACACCAGCGCGCCCTCCGGCTCGGGCAGTCCGAACGAATCCGCAAGGCCCTGGTCGACCGGCTGGATGGTCACTCCGAGCCAGCCGCGGTTCACGTGGCCTGTGGCGATGAGCTGGTGCGCGACCTGCATCGCGACGTTGATCGGGATCGAGAAGGACACGCCCATGTAGCCGCCGGTGCGGCTGTAGATCTGGGAGTTGATGCCGATCACCTTCCCTTGCATGTCGAAGAGCGGGCCGCCGGAGTTGCCGGGGTTGATGGGCACGTCGGTCTGGATGAAGGGCACATAGCCGGAATCCTCCAGCGTGCGACCCTTGGCGCTCACGATACCTGCCGTGGCGCTGTTCTCGAACCCGAACGGCGCACCGATGGCGAGCACCCATTGCCCGACCTGCAGCGTGTTGGAATTGCCCAGGTTCACGGTCGGCAGGCCGGTGGCGGCGATCTTGATCACCGCGACATCGGAGACCTTGTCTTCACCGATGACTTTGGCGGGGTACTCGCGCCGGTCGGTCAACTGGACGGTGATGCGGCTTGCGCCCTCGACCACGTGCGCATTGGTCAGGATGACCCCGTCAGGCCGGATGACGAAACCCGAGCCCTCACCGCGCACGGGTTGCTCCCGAGGCGCCTGGAAGGGCAAGCCGCGGAAGAATGGTGCGAAGGGACTGTTGGGGCCGAAGGGGTTATTGTCGCCACCCTCCTGTGCCGGTGTCTTTTCGATCACTCGGATGTTGACGACCGCCGGTCCGTACTTGTTCACGAGTGTGGTGAAGTCGGGCAGCATCACGGCCACGCCGCCTCGCGGCTGGGCCGAGGTCACCGCCGCCGGCGGCGGTGCGCCCTGTGCGTGCGCCGTGGGCGCGGCGCCCAGGGAATAGAGGGCGGCGAACGGCGCTGCGCCGAGCACAACGCCGAGCACGCCCGCGATCAACGGTTTGCGAACCACGTTCCTGACTGTCATGACAACCTCTCCCACGGATTCTGCCGGGGTCTTCAGGGGACCGAGGATACGCGTGGGACCCTTAAATGATGCTTAAGGGGTGTGGCATCAAGCCGCCTCTTTGTCGCGACGCGGCGTCGGACGAACACCGACACAGGGGCGGAGCGGATTCAGGCGTGCCGTCTCTCCAGCCAGGCAATGAGCCCCTGAGTGTTGAGCTCGAGGTCACCTTCGAGAAGCGTGAGCACTCCTTCCGCCGGCAGCGGGCAGCCGTGCCGGGAGGCCAGCTCCCGCCAGAGGTTGGCCATGGCGGTGCGGATCGCCGCCGCGCGATCGGGGGTGCCCGCGCACCGCTCCGCGATACGCGTCAGCTCCCGGATCTGTCCCTTGAGGGACTCCCCCAGCCGCGGCACGTCCGTTACCCGGCTGAAGTGCATGAGGTACATCGCCGCGGGCGAGTACGAGAGCAGCCGGTCGACGGAGGCGATCAGCTGCTCCGGATCGAACTGCGTCGGCGTCGTGGTCGGAACGATGAACGCGCCGCGCGGGGAGTCGAGCTCCCGATAGGAGATGCCGAAAGTATCGCCGGTGAAGATGCAGGAATGCGCCCGATCGACGAACACATGATGATGCAGGGCATGGCCCGGGGTGTGGAGGATCTCGAACTCCCGGCCCGCGAGACTCAACCGCTCCCCGTCCTGCGTGGTGCGCACCCGCTTCGCCGGGATGGGCACGATGTCGCCGTATAGCTGGCGGAAGCGCGCCTCGCCGTACACCGCCCGCGATCCCAGGATGAGCTTCGCCGGATCGATCATGTGCGGCGCGCCGCGGGGATGGAGCACCGCCGTGGCATGGGGCAACTCCTGCATGAGGCGCCCGGCGCCGCCCGCGTGATCCAGATGCACGTGCGTCAGCAGCAGGTAGTCGACGGCCTCGCGCGCGATGCCGAGCGCGTCCAATGCCGCGAGCAGATACGGCACCGAATCATTGGTGCCGACGTCGACGAATGCCGCCCGCTCGCCCTGTTGAACGATATGCGCCGCCGCGTGTCCTGGGTGGACGTACTCGGTGTCGACGGCGGTGATGCCGTCGGGGTGGCGGAAAAGGCGAGGGGTGGGAAGTGCGGTAGCGGGTCGGACCATGGGGCACAATGGTAGCAAGGCGATCCCTGCATCGCCCGGGAGCCACAAAGATCCGAGCGCCCGCCTGGAAGAACCCGGTCACTGTGCTCATCACCGGCGCCACCGGCGGCATCGGCGCCGCGCTCGCGCGCAGCTACGCCGGTGAGGGGAGAACGCTCATCCTGCACGGTCGCGATCCGGCGCGCCTCGCGGCGATCTGCACGGAATGCCAGGAGCGGGGCGCGCGCGTGCTGCCCATGAGCTTTGATCTGCGCGATGGGCAGGCAGCTCTCGAGCAGCTTCGGGTGATCTCCGAGCAGGAGGCCATCGACCTCGCGATCGTCAATGCGGGTATCACGCGAAGGATCGGCGACGGCGAGCAGGTCGAATCCTTGGCGGCTGCGCGCGAGCTTCTCGCCGTGAATCTGGATGGAGCGCTTGCCACCGTGGCGGGCGTGCTGCCGGCGATGAGACGGCGGCGCAGCGGGCAGATCGCGCTCATAAGCTCGCTCGCGGCGCTGCATGGACTTGCGAGGACGCCGCTTTACTGCGCCACCAAGGCCGCGCTCAAGGCTTATGGGGAGTCGCTGCGGCTCTGGCTGGCACCGCAGAGGATCGCCGTGAATGTTGTGCTCGCCGGCTTCGTCCGAACGGCGATGACCGAGAGCACCACGGGCCCGAAGCCCGGCATCGTCTCCGCTGATCGCGCGGCATCGCTCATCCGGCGGGGGCTCGAGCGCAACCGCGCCCGCATCGCCTTTCCCGGGTGGCTCGCCTTCGGGCTCTACCTGCTGTCGGTGTTGCCGCAGTCGCTCGCCGAGAGGCTCCTGCGCGCGCTCGGCTTCGGTTGAGAGGGCTGTGCTCCGAATAGTCCTCTCCGGGCTGCTCCTTTCCGTCCTGATCGGCTGTGCGAGCGCAACTCGCGCCGCCGTGCCCACGCAATTCATCGCCAAGATGTACTCGGAAGCGCTCGGGCGCGCTCCGGATCCGCAGGGCTGGCTGGCGGCCGTGAAGTACTTCCAGAGGAGCGGGTGTAGCCGCAAGACGCTCGAGACCCGGAGAAGCGCGGTACTGTCATCGCCCGAATTCCTGGGGCTGCACTACGACCCTGCGGCCCTGGTCCTGATTCTCTATCGCGCGATTCTCAATCGCGAGCCGGATGCTGCCGGATACCGCTCCTGGTATTCCGCGCTCGAGCACGCGCAGAGTCTGTCTGCCATCGGCGCGGCATTCTTTCATTCGAAGGAGTTTGCGCGACTCGTTCCCGCCATCTGCAGCGGCGAGTCGTATTCCTTCGGAACGTTCGGCACCGGGCTCGCCATTCCGATTCCAATGAGCCACTCAGGTGGCGTAAGCGGCGTCGATGAGGCTGAGTTGCAGACTTTGCTGGCCAAGGCTCGGGCGGGCGGAACGGTCTACCTCCGCCAGCAGTCGGTCATCTACCTGAACCGGTCTCTGATCATTCCAGCCGGGGTCACGCTTGCGACCGAGGGCTTGCCTGATCCCCGCCATCACGCGCTCATGGCGCGCCTGATCCGCGCGACCCCATTTCCAGCGCCCATGATCGAAATCAACGCCGACGCGAGCCTCAGTCGCTCCGGCAGTCTGAGAAGCCTCTGGATCGATGGAGAGCGCTCGGCGGCAAGCGCGTACGTCCCGGGGGCCATAGATGTAGAGATCGATGGTGGAAATCAGGCAACCGTCGAATCGAGCTTTCTGTCCGGCTCTCTCGGATGGTCGACGCTGCACAGCTACGGTGCGCTCGATCACCGACCCTGCGCGAGCAACATCATCACCGGCAATGTCGTGACGGCCTATGCGAGCGTCCATGCAAACGGAGAATGGACCGACGGCCTCAGCATCGGCTGCGAGCACAGCCTGGTCGAGCACAATCAGGTCATCGATCCGACCGACGTCGGGATCGTCGTCTTCACCGCGTATCCGGCGAGGCAGCAATCGGTGGTTTCGGGGAACGTGGTGGTGAGCGCCGGCAACTCGGCTTTTGGAGCATTGGGATTCGATCCACTACAGAACCGGTCGGCTGGGCAGCCTGACTTCACGGGATCGGAGATTTCGGACAATACGCTCTGGAGCGGTCCGAACACCCACTTCATCATCGGGCTCGCGGTGGGGTCGCGGCCTTGGTACCCCCAAGGCTCCATCGGTCACGGCGCGCAGGCCACCGGCAACACCACCGCGGGCATCCGCACCAACTTCGCGGCCGGCATCGTGGTGTCCGGGATGCAGGATGCCACCGTCCAGGGGAACGACTTGCTTTCGAGCCCCATTCCGAGCAGCTGGACCCATTGCCCAATCGGAAACGTATTGGCATCGGTATCTGCCGGGCTTGCCAGTGGGTCGATACAGCCGTACTCCGATGTCGCGGTGAACGGGTGCATGAGCGACTACAGCTACAGCGGCATCACGCCCCGCAGACATCCGCATCCGTGTCAGCGCCACGGCGATTGGGCCATATCCTGTCGGCGGAGTGGCGATCTCATGGCCGAGAGCTACGCTGAGCGCCGTACTAGTGAGCCGGAGGGCACGTAACGCGTCCAGTTTGCGGAGATCTCCTCGGCCGATCCGCCGGATGCGCGGCGCACGATGCACCAGGAATTTGGAGAGGCGGGACTCACGGTAACGTGAGCTACACGTCCTGAGTGCAACCGATGCCCGAGGCGGAAAATGGTGTCGCGAGGGTAGCTTGACGCCAGGGCGAGCGGTTCCAGCCATATGCGGAGTGGGACTCCCCTCCCATCATCAGCCGGCCCCGCTGGTATAGTATCGACGTGACATAATGACTCCCCGGGGTCTCGATCGCTCACACATGGAGATTATCCGTCGAATCCGGATCCGGCGCTTGGTACGAAACCTCTACCAGGCCGTTCTGGGACGCGAACCTGATCCCGATGGGATGCAGACCTACGAGAGCCTCATCCGAAGGATCGGCCCCGAACGAGCCGTGCCCAAAATCTTGGAGGCATTCCGCTCTTCGGCAGAATACGACGCGCGAGCAGGCGCGCTAGCCATCTCCTACGTTAACTCGTCGATGACCGATCGGGGTTCAGAGCTCATCGATGGCCGGCCGGTCGCGCATCTCGCATCGCTCGGCAGCTTCTGCCTCCCCGGCAACATCATGCGGACTCACGGACTCAGGCGGTACTCGCTGCCTTTCGACTGGATCTTCTCCTCACCGCAGATGCTCATCGACTGCCTCACGGATGACTTCTCGGCCTTTCTCGACCGTCGCTACTACCGCTCGATTACTGAGGGCCGTTGGAATCCAGGTGCCGAGCACCAGCTCTATCTCGAGAAGTACGGCATTGCGGCAGTGTTCGCGCACCGTGATCCGACGCGGGAGGAGGATTACCTTTATTTCACGCGATGCGTGAGGCGATTCAGGGAACTGCTGCGCAGCCGAGATCCGAAACTGTTCCTGATCATGGGTCGGCCCAATCACGACCTGGCGAACCTCTTCCCGCGGGTTCTCGAGCAGATCTCCCGGATTACGACCAGTTTCGCGCTGCTCGGCGTCGATGTGCTCGACCCGACGCGTGATGGCCAGTGTGCGCTTTCGAAACTGGCTCAACTCGAGGCGCATTCGCTCTACCAGTATCTACCCTCCTCTTATGACGCAGAGGGCGCGTACTTCCCGGACAGGATCGACGACTGGAACGTCTTGCGACTCGCATATCGATATCGCCTGGCTCTCAAGGATTCGCCATCGCCGGTGTTGGACCCTCGTCGACAGCCCGCGACCACTCTCGAAGACTACGACGTCGAGCGCCCTCCGGCAGAGCACGCCGTCCAATAGGGCCGCCTGGTCGATGATTGCTATGGCATTGAGAAGGATCTGGTCGCTTGGACGTGGCGGAAACGAATCGGTCGGTCCGAAGCACGCTACAGCGACCACATTCGCGAGCGACGCCGAGCGCATCAAGGTCACTGGGAAATTCACCGTCCAGGACATCGATCTCATCGTTCGTACGATCTCGCAGCACGACATCGTCTACGGCTCTCCCTGGGATGACCTGCGCAGGGCCAACCTGGCGCTGCCAGATTGGTTCCAGCACGGGCTTGATCCGAATTCAGACGGCCGCAGCATGCGCTCTGGAGACGAATGGCACTCAGTTAAGCCGCAGTGGGATGGGGAGGGCTGCGTAAGCGGACTCTCAAGGGACACTCCACTATTTAAAGAAACACACGGCCGCCGCGATGAAGAGTACGACCGACCCGAGGGAAATGTTTCTCGCGAGCCGGGACCCGAGACACCCCTCGCGGGCTTGCGCGTAGATCTGCGCAGGTGTCTTCCGCAAGAGCGAGAGGCGCGGTCCCAACCACATGCCCGTGAGTGCCCAGGCGCAAGCCGTCCACTGAAGGACGACTGGCGCGTGGGCCCATCCGCGAACGATCGCAACGCCTGCGCCCGCCGCCGAGGCGATGCAGACCCCGATCGCAACCGTATCCCGTCGCTGTTTCGCGATCAGCACTCGTTCCCCTCACCGCCGGGTTTGCCCGTGGGCGCGCAGCACGCGGTTGAAACTCGATTCGCTGGCGACATAGACGCCCTCGTCGGCGAGCAGCGGCATGATGCGCGCCGGAGGCAGTTCGGCAAAGCGCGGCTCATTGGCGGTGCGCAGAATCTGCTGCCGTTCGGCTTCGCTGAGCGCATGGGCAGGTGCGGGCCGCACGGCCTGGGGGCGGCGGTCTCCGTGCTCGAGCCCCTCGGCACGCTTCCAGCGCTGCAGCGTGCGCACGATGATGCCAGCCTCCGCACACGCCCGCTGCAGCCGCGCTCCGTCGCGGTGCGCTTCTTCGACCCATCGAGCGATGCGTTGGCGATCTTCCAGGGAAATCATTCGTCCCCGCCCGGTGGGAAGATCGCCTCGAGTTTTTTTGATAGAACAAGAAGTGCCGTGGTCTCCGCCAACGCCTTCTCCCTGCGCCTCAGGTCCTCTCCAGCTCCTTGATCCGCCGCCGATCCTGGCTCCTGCGCCGTGGCCCGCGCTTCCGCGGGCTGCGAGAGCGCCGCCATCGCACTCTCGCGCCACTGCTGCAGATCCGAGGGAAAGACGCCCTCTTCGCGGCACTAGCGCGAGTTTACTGATGTTCGGGCGAGCTTGAGGCGTAAATCCCTGAGGGATTGCGGACTTGCGAGTGGGGCCTACGTATACACAAAGGGCGGCCGAGCCGGCACGAGGTGGCGGAACAGCC
>JBOIAQ010000018.1:0-66387 GCA_050739115.1 Steroidobacteraceae bacterium
GTGCTCGCCGGCGCGGCCGCGGTGCCAGCGGCCCACGCGGACGCCGCGGCACCGGGTGCCGACGCCGCTGCGACCGTCGATACGCTGCAGGAAATCGTGGTCACCGCCCGCAAGCGCCAGGAGAACCTGCAGGACGTGCCGATCAGCATCGACGTCTTCAGCCGGCAGGACCTTAAGAACCTCGCCATCAGCACCATGGACGACTACCTGCAGAAGGTGCCGTCTATTTCCTATATCAGCACCGGCCCGGGGACGCAGCTGTTCGTGATGCGCGGCGTCTCGGACGGCAGCAATCCCAATTACGCCAACACCTCCTCGACCGGTTTCTTCGTCGATGACATGTCGATGAGCGATGACGGAGCGCAGCCCGATCTTCACCTGTACGACATCGAGCGCATCGAGATCCTGAACGGCCCGCAGGGCACGACCTTCGGCGCTGAAGCGATGGCCGGTGCGATACGCTACATCACCAACAAGCCGGACCTGCACGCCTTCAGCGCCGGCATCGACTTCGACGGCGGTCAGATCCAGAGCGCGCAACAGAACTGGAGCTACCAGGGGTTCCTCAACCTCCCGCTGATCGCAGGCGTTCTCGGCCTGCGCGTGTCGGCCTTCAGCGATTCGGCGGGCGGGTTCATCGACAACGCGCTGACGACACGCACCTGGGTGAACGGGGCGATCTCGACCAACGCACCGTGGGCGGGCAAAGACTACAACCGTGAGAACGTCGAGGGGGGGCGCGCGGCGCTCAAACTGCAGTTCGCCCAGCAGTGGAGCGCGCTGCTCACCTATGGCTTCCAGCGCCAGCACACGCGCGGGGCCTGGGACGAGGATCCGACGTTGCCGCCGCGGACCGTTTCGCGCTTCGGTCCGGAGTCGAATCTGTTCGAGACGAACATGGTCGATTTCCACGTGGACGGCGACGTCGGCATCGCCGACCTGGTCTTTGCCAGCACCTACTGGAACCAGGAGCGGCGCCAATTCGATGAGTACTCGCAATACGAGCAGAACTACAACGGCGGCACGCAGGAGGGGTTCACCTGCCTCACCGACCCGTACTACAGCCCGCTACTGAATCCGAGCTCGCCTTCCCCGTCTTACTCCGGCTGCAACCCGGCTCTGCAGTATTACTCCTACAACGACAACCCGCAGCGGTGGTCGAACGAGCTGCGGCTCGTCTCCAAGCCGGGCGGCCGGTTCCACTGGCTCGGGGGCCTCTACTGGGAGAAGACCGTCGACCGCAACTCCGGCAGCACCTTCTACATGCCGGGACTGCAGTACAGTGGTGATGCCTTTCAGTACGAGCTGCAATACTACGGCCTCACGCAGCGGACGCTGCCGCCCGGAGTCTGGTACACGTATTCCGAGACTTCGGACGTGCTGGAAACCACCGAGTTCGCCGACATCAACTTCGATGTGACCGAGAAGCTCAACGTGGAAGCCGGCGCATCGCAGTTTCACGACAATGAGAGCTACGATACGCCGGTTCTGGGTCTCGCCTATGCGCCGAACTCTCCGAGCTACTTCACCTCCACCTCGCACAAGGTAGACGGCAAGGCCGGCGTGAGCTACAAGCTCACCCACCAGGCGATGGTGTACGCGGACTGGAGCCAGGGCTTTCGCCCCGGCGGCTCGAACTCCGGGCTCCCTTCCGGCTGCTACGCCTCGGGTGTGACCCAGACGTACGATCCGGATACGCTCAATAACTACGAGCTCGGGTGGAAGACGACCAGCCTCGGTCATCGCCTGCTGTGGGACGGCGCCGCCTACTACATGGACTGGAAGAACCTGCAGGCGCTCATCTACGACGCGTCCGTCTGCCCGTCCTCGAGCTACAACATCAACGTCGGCGAGGCACACATCTATGGCGCCGAGTCGAATGTCGATTTCGTGATCAACGACAACTGGTCGCTGCAGGCGTCGGCCAACTACACGGATGCGCGCGTCGTTGCCGCCTCCAGTCCAAACTACGACGGGTATGTCGGCGAGCGGCTGCCGTTCGCGCCCTACTTCAACTGGAGCTGGAACGCGCGCTACGAGTATCCGCTCGCGCGCACGCTGCGCGGCTACCTGCAGTTCGACATGGCCCACAAGGGTGACATGTACAACGGTCTCAATCCCGACGACATCAACTCCGGGCTGCCGCGCATCCTGCAGCCGCAGTACACCATCATGAACCTGCGCGTTGGGATGCATCCGGTTGACAGCGAGCGCTGGCTGGCGGAGCTTTACTGCACCAACCTCACCGACAAGAACGCGATCGTCTACAGCAACACCGGCAACTTCGACCTGCGCGAGACCACCAACGAGCCGCGCGTCTTCGGCCTGCGCCTCAGCTATCGCTTCAACCAGCCGGCGCAAGGATCGGGCGACTGAGCGGCGGGCGGTGCGCGCTCCTGTTCAGATGACACTCGCGAGACGTCGCACCCTGCTGTGGAGCGCGGATCTGTTTCGGTGCGAGTCGATTCTTCTTCGCAGCCATTGGGTCCTCGTGGTCATGGATGTGTTCACCCGCCGCATCGTCGGATTTGGCATCGCCGGTGAATACGTTGATGGTCCGTCTCTATGCCGCCTGTTCAACCAGGCCATCACCGGAAGAGACCTCCGAGGCGGATTAGCACCGACCACGATCCTCTCTTTCGGTTTCACCGGTGGCTCGCGAATCTGCGGATCCTCGAGGTCGAGGAAATCAAATCCGTGCCGTATGTCCCGATGTCCCATCCATTCATCGAACGACTGATCGGGACGATCCGGCGCGAATACCTCGATCGCACGTTCTTCTGGAATTCCGTTGATCTTCATCAGAAGCTGACGGATTTCCAGAATTATTACAATCAGGCTCGTTGTCACCGCGCACTGCACGGCGCGACACCCGCAGAGCGCGCCCACGGGCCGCCGGCCCCGCGCGTCAAACTCACCAGTTACTTGGGGGAGCGGCATTGCCGAGGCTTGTTCGAGGTGCCGGTCGCAGCTTGATTATCAATTTGCATCCCACAGGTTCACTCTCGAGCTCCTCGTGGCGCCGGCTGGCTGGAGCCCTGAGCGCCGCTCATTTGCATCCCGGCAGCCACCGCAAACGCGACCGTTTCGCGGGGTCGAGCACGAGAATTTCCGGGGCGCGCCGCAGCATGCCGGTCGCCGTCAGCTCCTGCTCCGTGCGCACCAGGAGCGGATCGAAAGTGTCCTTGAGGACGGATTCATCGCGCAGGATGTGGAGCGCCACGAGGTACGGGCCGTCGGTTCTGAATGGAAGCAGTGGGAAATTGTTAGGCCCGTCCAAGGTCACCAGAACACCAGCTCCCCTCACGCCCCGGACGTCGTCGCGCGAAAACGCACGCAGCGCGCGCTCGGAGAAGGCCTGCAGGTCACGTGCTTTGACAGCGTAGATCTCTGCGACCAGCAGACCTTGAGCCCCCTTTGGTTCGATGATCGGATTCACCGCAGGCAACGCGGGGACCTCCGTTTGCGCATTCAATGCGTGCAGCTCCAGCACGTTGTCGTCAACCCCGGGGAGGAGGCTATTGATCAAATCTCTATGCTCCCGCCAGACAGGTCCGTAGTAAAACTCGGCGTCGACGATGGCGCGAGCTTCCGGAGTATGGAAGCCTCTTATCCAAGTGAAGTTATTGCTACCGCGCTCGAAGAACTCCCCGAATATCAGCGATCCCAGCTGCTCGAACGCCTCGGGAAACCACGATTCATAGTATTTGGCGAACGTGCGGCGCTGTCCGGGCGCGACCGGATACCGGCGTAGCTCTATTACATCGAAGTGCCCGAACTGCGGTGCGTTATCTCCCGTTGCACGGTCGCTCATGCACGCCGGCGTAGGCACTCCCGCCGTGAGGGCCGGCGGGCTAGTGATGAGCAGAGTGCAGAGCGCGAGTAGCGATCGACGCATGGGCATTCTCCGAGGTGCGAGTGAACTCCATGATCCAATTGGTTTCCCAGGTTCTGCCGTTGTCGCGGGAAAATGCCTGGGTCCAGCGGGCGTGGTCGTGATCGATGCTGCGCCACGTATAGCGCACTATGATCGGAATGCCGTTGAAGTGATCGGCTCCTTCGAATACGCCGCGACGGTCGTGGAAGGAGCCCGTGACAGGCGGCTGCAGCACGCCGCGACTAAAGCGGTTGTCGCTCCAGTAGATGCTCCACTTGCGGGCACGTGGATCGTAGAGTCGGAGCCCCATGCCGATGAAATGTGGCCAGTGGGTCGTCGCGTAGTATTCGAGGTTGCCAGTCGCCGTGCGCAGGGGACGCTCGACGTCGATAGCTTGAAATTTTAGCCACTCGCGCGAGTGTTGCAGTCGCTTGGCGAGGAATGTGTTCTGCACGGTCCAGGTGCCCATCAGGAAATCGAAAGCGTGCGCCTGCGCATCGACGGGCGCACGATTGGGGGCCGTTGCAGGCTCGTTGGCCGCGCTTGTCCCGGTAACCAGTAGGCATGAGAGAACACCGCTAAGCCAGGCGGCGTAGGGCAGGAGTTTGAGCATGAACCGTCCTTCCACATTACCGACGCCGGTCGTCTTAGAACAGACCGGTTGACCGGTTTGTTAAACTTTGCGCTCCGAGCGTGTTGCTGTCAAGCGAGTGCCGTACCGGAGAGCGTGTGCTGAGGCCGTGGAACCTTACCCGCGAACTGGGCAAGCTCCCAGGCCCTCTCTAAGGGGGAATATCCGAGGCTCGAGACAACCTGCTCGCACACAGCTCGCGTGGCGGTCTCTACAAGGCAAAGCGGTGCTCATCCATCCAATGCGAGAGCAGTCCCGCTGCATCGGCCAGCGGCGCCGCGCTCTGGGTCGCCTTCGCCATGTTCATCGCACCGGAGTAGACCGAAATCACAAAATTGGCGGCAGCCGCACGACTCTTTCCATCGAGCCGCGCCCCGCCCGGGGTGGCGCCGATGCGCTCGGCGAGCGCGGTCCGCCATTCTGCGAAGATGCTTTCGACGCCTCGTTGGAGATGGGTGTCCGTTAGCGCGAGCTCCAGTGCAAGGTTGTTCAAGGGGCACCCCAGCACGGAACCCCGCGTCCGTATCCCCGCGACGATGCTTCTAAACACCTCCGCGATGCCCTTTCCCAGCGCCGGCGCCTTGCGAACCGGATCGATCCAAGCCTCGCGAACCGCCGGCCTCACGCGATCCGCGAGAACGGCAAGAGCGAGGGATTTCTTGGTTGGGAAATGATGGTGCAAGGCTCCGGCGGACACCCCCGTTGCCTGCAGCAGATCGTGCATCGACGTCGAGTGATAGCCGCGCTCCTGAAAGAGCTTTGCTGCTTGGTCTAGGATGCGCGAACGCAGTCCCTCGGGGTCGTTTCGACGCCTCTGATTGCCTTTCGGCCTACGTAATGTTGCTGCCATGTTGCCCACACGATACGAGACTGTCCACAGTATAGGCGTAGAACAGAGCGGGTGTCCGGTCTGCAATGAGGCAGGTGAAGGTCGCCGATGTTGCGGTGCGGCCTCGGTTGCGTACGCCGGCGGCGCAGCGCAGCCGGCGGCTGCTCGGACCTTAGCATGTCGCCGAGAAGGGAGCTTGTACCGGTAAGCAGCAACTGTCAGGCAGAATGCCGCGAAGCGGCCATTCGGACGTCCGCCTCTCCGGTCTCGCAACCAACACGATCCGAGGACTCGACTGGCCGCTTCGGGCACGAAGTGCGAGTAGCTTCGGCGACGCTGAACGGCTGCCGTGGAGCGCGCATACGACCTTTTCAGTGTTTCATCGGCCGTGGGTGCGCGGCGCGAGCGTCGGGAGCGACGGCTCTTGTAGACCGATTGCCGACATCGGCGTCTCGGCAAGACGGCGCGCGACCGCGAGCAGATCAGCTTCCCCCGCAGCCACTTGGATCCTCGCTTGGAACGCAAAATCGTTCATCGATCCGAGAATCTTCCGGTTTTCCGCACACCCGAAGGCGATGGGTTCCATTGCGGCAATCTCTCGACGGACTGACTCCGGCGACACATCAAGTGCCTCGAGGAGCGCCGCTACCGCCGTGCGCATATTTTGAGCAAGGTTTTTGCGGAGGTCCCGCGCTGGCAGTAGCACTGTGAGGAGCGAGCGCTCGCTTGTCGCCAGAATGAGCTGCACATGCCCGATGCGGACCAGCTGCACGTACCAGTCGCCGAGCACGCCGCTCGAGGCCTGTGGCAGGGGCAGGTTCTCCGGCAGATGCAGCCGTGCACCCACGGCTCTGGTGCAGCGAAGCGTCAGCATGCTACAGCCGTGCGCGCGATTCACGAGGAGTTAGAAAGGGACTATCCGGAACTGGCCGAAAACTGCCCGAAGGCCCTACAGCCATGTCGCGCGTATTCGTAACTCTTTGATTTATTGGCGCTCCCTACGGGATTCGAACCGGTGTTACAGCCTTGAGAGGGCTTGTCCATTGCTGCCGCCACGATCAGCACTCTGTCCCGAATGCATCTTCCGGCACATTCCTGCAGGCGATCCGCCGAGGAGCCGGTCGAGTTCTCCGGTCAGTAGCAGGAACCGAAGAAGCGGCACGTGCTGAGACCGTGCGTGCCAGAGGCGCTGGATTTCCCCATCGGTGAGAACACGGTGCCGCGACTGCTCTCGACCGCCGACGAGCTCGGGTGAGAGGCCATCGATAGGGGATGCTTCGATGTAGCCGGCATCGCGCGCGAAGCGCAGCGCCGTTTTGAGGATGGACAGGAGGCGATTGGCGCCGACGGGTCCGCGCTGATCCGCGTAGCGGCGGAGCGAATACCGAATGTTCACGCGTTCAAGGTCGCGCAGCTTGGTCGCCAGCAGGGCGGACTCCATGCGGGCAAAGTAGGCGGCGACCTCTGCAGGCCGGCGGTACCTCTTTTGCACTGTGTCTGCATGCCACTCCTCGAGAAGCTCCTTCAGGGTAAGATCACACAGAATCTTGCCAGTGAACCCACCGGCCTTGATTCGTGCCTGGGCGAGACTCATGGCTGGCCAGTGTCCGAGCGTCACGTTGCCACCTTCCTCGTTGCCTCGGCGAAGCACCCAGGTTCTGGCCCCGGCTTTTCGAACACGCAGGTACAGCTTGTTGCCGTCACTGATCCAGCGGTCATGGTCCACGAGTTTGAGGCTTCGTATGCGGAGATCGCTTAACATTTGCCGCTTTTCTGGATACACCTGGATACAATTTAGGGCGTCACGCGGATGGACACGCTCAGATACACGTGGACACAAACTCTATTTACATCAATAACTTACCACATGTAAGGGCTTGAGTGAAAATACTCTTCGTCTGTCTCGGCAACATCTGCCGTTCGCCGACCGCCGAGGTCGTGTTTCGTGCCGTGGCGGCGCGTGAGGCGCCTGACCTGGTGTTGGAAATCGATTCCGCCGGGACTGCGGGCTACCACGTCGGCGAGCTTCCCGACCGGCGTACGCGTCAGGCCGCGGCGCGGCGTGGTTACGATCTCTCGGAGCTGCGCGCGCGGGTCGTCGAGCCGCACGATTTCGAGCACTTCGATCTCATCCTCGCCATGGACCGGGAGAATCTGCGCGCGCTGGAGCGGCGCGCGCCGGCGAGCGTCCGCGAGCGACTGCGGCTGTTCCTCGAATTCGCGCCCGAGGCCGGCATCAGCGAAGTTCCGGACCCCTACTACGGTGGTCCCAACGGCTTCGAGGACGTGTTGGATCTGATCGAGGCTGCATCGCGAGGGCTCCTCGAGCACCTGCGCCGCGAGTCGCGAGCGGCATGACCGGCGCCCGCCGCGCGCCGGTATAGCCACCCGGATGCGCTTATTCTTCGGGTCCGCGGCTGCTGCCCGAAGCGGCTTTGTCGGGCGGCGCTGACGACCACACCACGTAAGGCTTGCTTTCCCGGGGCGTGTTGCTTTCCGTCGGCGGCGAAGGCTCGAAGTGCGCCAGCGGCGCCGCCGGCTCCTCGCGACGCGCGGGCTCCTCTTGGGGCTCGCGCGGCTCTCGCCATTCGGGTGCAGCGGATGTCTCGCGCCCGGTTGACGGCTGCTGATGCTGCTCGTGCGTGTCGTTGGAGTGCGCATCGGTGGCGGAGTCGATCCCGCCACCCTCATGGCTCACCGCTGGTGCGGCCGTCAGGTTGGCTGACTCGCGCAGTCCACCTTCCCGGCCCGAGCCGCCGCCACCGTGTCGGCCGCCGCGTCGGCCTCTGCGCCGCCCGCGCCGCTCACCGCGCTCGCCGCGCTCGCTGGAGGCGACAGGCGCACCGGCCTCGACGCCGGTGCGCGGCTCGGCGGTCGATGTGCCCGCGGCAGCTGTCGGCTCGGCAAGTCGCGGGCCTGCGTCCCGTTCCCGCGGCCGCCTCTCGTGGTCGCGCGGGTCGCCGTCCCGATCGCGACCATTGCGACCGCGTCCCTCGGCACGGCGGCCATCACCGTGGCCGAGACGCTGACCGCCTTCGGTGCGGCGAGGCTGACGCGAATACTCTCGCCGCCCGTCGCGGCGTCTTTCGCCACCGTTCGCCGAACGATGCGTCGGACCTGCGGCCGGAGCTGCGACAGGCTGCGTCGGCTCGGAAATCGCCGGCGGCTCGGCGGACTCGACAGCGAAAAGCTTCTTGAACCAGGCCCGCAGGCCGCCGCGGCTAGGGAGCTCGGCGGCGGCGCTTTGCGCGGCGGGCGCGGCCGCAGTCTCCTGCACCGGATGCAAGGTGATGGGGGCCGGCGTGCTCGGTAGCAGCGCGGCGACGGCGGGGACCTCCGCCGGCGGCCGCTTGTCGCGGGCGCTGCCGGGCTCGGCAGGCTCGGGAGCCGTCGGCATGAGATAACTCGTCTGTCGATTCTCCGGCAGATCGACCTCATCGTCCCTGACACGCCTGATGGAGTATTCCGGAGTCTGGATGTTGGGGTTCGGAACGATGACGAGCCCGGTGGAGCTGCGATCCTCGAGGGTACGCAGCCACTCGCGCTTCTCATTGAAGAGATACGTCGCCACCTCCACCGGTAGCTGCGCGATCACGCGCACCGTGCGGTCCTTGCGCAGCTCCTCGCCGATGAGGCGCAGCACCGCCAGCGTCATCGACTCGATACTGCGGATGCTGCCGATGCCGACGCAGCGCGGGCAAACGTTGTGGCTCGACTCCCCGAGCGAGGGCCGCAGCCGCTGGCGCGACATCTCGAGCAGGCCGAAACGCGAGAGCTTGCCGATCTGAATCCGCGCGCGGTCCATCCTCACCGCATCGCGCAGCCGGTCTTCGACGTCGCGCTGGTTCTTGCTCGACTCCATGTCGATGAAGTCGATGACGATGAGACCACCGATGTCGCGGATGCGCAGCTGCCGCGCAATTTCATCCGCCGCTTCGAGATTGGTATTGAGCGCGGTGGTCTCGATGTCGCTGCCCTTGGTCGCGCGGGCGGAGTTGATGTCGATCGACACCAGCGCTTCGGTGTAGTCGATGACGATGCTGCCCCCAGAGGGAAGCTGCACCTTGTGCGCGTATGCGGACTCGATCTGGCTCTCGATCTGATAGCGCGTGAAGAGCGGAATGTCGTCCGTGTAGAGCTTGAGGCGCCGCTGTGCCTCGGCGGGCATGAAGCGCTGCATGTATTCCTGCGCCTTCTGGAAGGCCGCCTGATCATCGACCTGCACCTCGCCGATATCATCGGACAGGTAATCCCGCATGGCGCGCGTGACGGCATCGCTTTCCCGGTAGACGAGGAAGGGCGCGGATCGGTCCTTGGCGGCGGCGGAGATCTGTTCCCACTGGGAGTTGAGGTTGTCGAGGTCCCACTGCAACTCCTCGACGCTGCGGCCGACACCGGCCGTGCGCACGATCGCCCCCATGCCGTCGGGAATCCTCAGCTGATTCATCACCTCGCGCATCTGGTCGCGATCCTCGCCCTCGATCCGGCGCGACACGCCTCCGGCGCGCGGATTATTCGGCATGAGCACGAGAAAGCGTCCGGCGAGGCTGACGAAGCTCGTGAGCGCCGCGCCTTTGTTGCCGCGTTCCTCCTTCTCGACCTGAACGATGAGCTCCTGGCCCTCGGCCAGCAGCTCGCGGATGTTCATCCGACCGGCCTGGGGGGGCTGGCGGAAATATTCGCGGGAGACTTCCTTCAGCGGCAGAAAGCCATGGCGCGGAGCGCCGTAGTCGACGAAGCACGCCTCGAGCGAGGGCTCGATGCGCGAAATGCGGGCTTTGTAGACGTTGGCTTTCTTCTGTTCGCGAGATGGGATTTCGATACTGAGGTCGAAGAGCTTCTGTCCGTCAACCAGTGCGACCCGCAACTCTTCTTGCTGAGTCGCATTCACGAGCATTCTTTTCATGTGCCCCTACTATCAGATGAGGGGCCGGCAAGGAGGCGGGAGGCCGCAACGCCAGAGCGTCGCGGCGGCGAAGATTCCTCACACCCGGCGCACGCTGGCGCTGCGCACGAGTCTCGATACGGTCGTCGATGCCCGCCTTTCTTGGGGCGGGGTGCCGGAAAAGCTTCGGTGCTCTCAACCGATGCCGCGGCCCGCGGACCCCTGAGCAACGGGGTTCAACGCCGGCTGCGCGATCTTGTCGGCCCAATACGATGGCCTCTTATGTCGAGGTCCAACTAACATGCGGCGCTGGTGCGCCGCCAACCATTGCCGCGGCCCAACGGGGACGCGGCCACCGAGTATACTGCAAAGATCACTGTAGAAACAGCGTCTTACGCCGAGGTGTACGTGCCAGAGGATGATTCCCCGGATTCCAGGGGCGAAACCGCTCCGCTCAGCCGCGGCTCGGGGTCCGAGAGCCGGGGGCGGGGCCATGGCGTCCGGCACTTCGAGGTCGAGGCGCCCGAAGCCGGCCAGCGCCTGGACAAATATCTCACGCGGCGCCTCGGCGATGTGCCGCGGACGCGGATATTCCGCATCATTCGCCGCGGCGAGGTGCGGGTGAACGGCCGTCGGGTCGGGCCGGAAACGCGCCTGAACGCCAACGATCGGGTGCGGGTGCCTCCCGTCTGGGAACAGCCCGAGCAAGGCGCGGCGCGGGCGCAGCGGGGTCCTCCCGTGGCGATGGCGCAGGCCCTCGAGCGGGCCATCCTCAAGGAAACGGACCGACTGCTGGTTATCGACAAACCGGCCGGAATCGCAGTCCACGGCGGCAGCGGCATCAGCTTCGGGGTGATCGAGGCGCTGCGGGCGCTCAAGCCCGGAGAGCCGCTCGAGCTGGTGCACCGCCTGGACCGGGATACGAGCGGGTGTCTTCTCGTGGCGCGCGATGCCGCGACACTCCGGACCGTGCACGCGCTGCTGCGGGAGGGGCAGTGTGAGAAGCGTTATCTGGTCCTGCTCGCCGGCAGATGGACCCTGGGCCACAAACGCATCGACGTTCCGCTGCGCACCGATGCCCGCGTGGGTGGTGAGCGTACCGTGCGTGCGGACGCCTCCGGAAAGCCCTCCGTCAGCGAATTCCGACCCATTCAGTTCTTCGGCACGCGTGCTTCCGAGGGGCTGTCGGCGACTTTGATGGAGGTGGCTCTGCACACCGGCCGCACGCATCAGATCCGCGTGCACGCCAGTTATACGGGACATCCCGTGGTGGGTGACGAGAAGTATGGCGATGCCCAATTCAACACTCGAATGCGCGCCCTCGGGCTCACCAGGATGTTCCTGCACGCCCACAGCATGAGCTTCGAGTGGCCCAACGAGGGCGGTCCCTTCAGCGCGAGCGCGCCGCTGCCCCTGGAGCTCTCTGCAGTGCTCGACCGCCTGCCGTCGAAAAACAAGTGAATGAGCGGGCCAAAGCCGCCGTTGCTCGGGCTATGGAATAGCGAAGCCTGCGCGCCTCAACGCCGCGGCGAGCCAGATCAACGGGAGACCGATAAGCGCCGTTGGATCACGGCTCTCGATGCTCTCGAAGAGCGAGATGCCGAGACCCTCGACCCGGAATCCGCCCGCGCAGTCGAGCGGCTGCTCGCGCTCGACATAGCGCTCGATCTCCTGGCCGGTCAGGCTGCGAAAGAACACGGTCGTGGTATCGATGTGCAGCAGCCGTATGCCGGCTCGCGGCGCGATCACCGCGCACCCGGTATGAAAGCGCGCGCTCGAGCCGCTCGCGGCAGTCAGTTGGGAGCGGCATCGTGCGGCATTCCCCGGCTTGTCGAGGATCCTGTTGCCGCTGGCTGCCACCTGGTCACTGCCGATCACGACGGCATCCGGCCGGTGCGTCGCGATGGCCTGGGCCTTGGCGACCGAGAGCCGCAGTGCCCGGTCCGGGGGTAGCTCTCCAGCAAGCGTGTCTTCCGTTGTCTCAGGGGCCAGCGCGGTGAAGGGAATACCGAGGCGCTCGAGCAGCGCGTGCCGGTAGCGGGAGGTCGAGGCGAGAATGAGCTGGGGCATCAACGACTTAACGCGCGCAACCGATCTTTGACTTGCCGGCGGACGATACCTATTATACGCCGCCCATGTCGCCGCCCTGGTCTCAGCCGCTCGACGTCGATCGGCTCTCCCACGGCGGAGCCGAGATCGGCCTTGATATTCCGTTGGCCGAGCTGCCGCGGCTGAAATCGCGGATCGCAGGTATTGGCGGAAGCGTGCGCGGTACTGCGCGCTTCGGGCGGGAGTCGGGCTTTGCCGTGGCGGAGTTGTCGCTTGCGGGCGTGGCCGCGCTGCAATGCCAGCGATGCATGCAGTCGATGGAGCTTCCCATCGACAGCACGACGTGTGTGGCGCTGATCGCTGCGGAGGCGCAGGCCGCCGAGGTCCCCGATGAGCTCGAGCCGGTGCTCGCGCGCGAGGGCCGTATCAGCGCCGGTGAGTTGGTCGAGGAGGAACTGCTGCTCGCGCTGCCGATCGTGCCGCTGCACGAGGAGCCGCGCGGCTGCGCCGTGCCGGCTTTCGCGCCGCTCGTCGTCGGTGCGGAGCCCGAGCAGGTGAGCCAGCGGCCCTTTGCAGGGCTCGCCGAGCTGTTGAGGCACAAGTAGTTATAAGTTTGTTTCAAGTTAGCGCGCGCTTCGAGCGCACGAGGACATTATGCCCGTTCAGAAAAGTCGCAAAACGCCCTCGCGGCGTGGCATGCATCGCTCTCACGACGGACTCGCCGCGCCGGCGCTGTCCACCGATCCGCAGTCCGGAGAGACGCACCTGCGGCATCGCATCACCCCGGATGGCTTCTACCGCGGCCGACGCGTGATCGAGAAGGCCGCCGACGCGGACGAACAGGAATAAGGCGCGCCCCGCCGACAAGCGTCGCGCCGCGCCAACCGTGCTGCCCATCGCCATCGACGTGATGAGCGGCGATCATCCGCCGCAAGAGTACATCGCTGGCGCGCTCATCGCCCTACGCGAGGACCAGGATCTGCGCGTACTTCTGGTCGGCGATGGCGCTCTCATCGAAGCGCGGCTCTCGACGCAGTCGCACGCATTGCGCGAGCGCATCGAGGTAGTACCGGCGAGCCAGGTCGTCGCGATGAGCGACAGCCCGCGGGAGGCCATCCGACGCAAGAAGGATTCCTCCATGCGGGTTGCGATCGACCTCGTCAAGGAAGGACGCGCGGCGGCCTGCGTGAGCGCCGGCAATACCGGCGCGCTGAATGCCATCGCGCATTTCGTACTGAAGACGCTCCTCGGGGTCGAGCGGGCCGCCATCATCTCGGCCATTCCCGCTGCGCACGGCCACACCCACATGCTCGATCTCGGCGCCAACACCAAGGCGACACCGGAGCAGCTGCGGCAGTTCGCCGCCATGGGCGCCATCATCTCGCGCGTTGTGTTCGGGCTCGCTTCCCCGCGAATCGGTCTTCTCAATATCGGCGAGGAGGACATCAAGGGACATGAGGTGGTGCAGGCCGCGCACGCCCTGCTCGCCACGAGCCACTTGAACTACGTGGGATTCGTCGAGGGTGACGACATCTTCTCCGGCGACGTCGATGTGGTGGTCACCGACGGATTCACCGGCAACGTCGCCCTGAAGACCATGGAAGGCGCCGCGGCCCTGATCGCCGATCGCATGCGCCGGGAATTTCGCGCCTCCTGGCTCGATCGGCTGGCAGGGCTCGCGGCCCGTCCGGTGCTGAGAAGGGTGGCCAGAAGCCTCGATCCACGCAAATATAACGGCGCCTGCATGGTCGGCCTGACCGGCATCGTGGTAAAAAGCCACGGCAGAGCCGACGGTGTAGCCTTCGCCAGAGCGATCATCACCGCTGCGCTCGCCGCGCGTCGCGGATTGACCGCGCATATTGCACAGGCGCTCGCGGCACAGGGAGCCGATTCATCACAGGGTTCGACAACTTGAATTATTCGCGTATCGCGGGAACAGGGTCATATCTTCCGGAAAAGGTTCTCACGAACTTCGATCTCGAGAAGATGATGGACACCAGCGACGAATGGATTCGCGAGCGCACCGGGATCGAACGGCGGCACATCGCCGCGGCCGGCGAGACGACGGTGGATCTCGCCGAGCGCGCTGCGCGCGCCGCTCTGGAGGCCGCTGGCGTGAAGCCGACCGATGTCGATTTCATCGCCTTCGGCACGACGACACCCGACATGGTGTTTCCCAACTGCGGCGCGCTGCTGCAGGCGCGGCTCGGCTGCCGGGGAGCGCCTGCCTTCAGCGTGGAAACCGCCTGCAGCGGGTTCATGTATGCGCTCTCGATCGCCGACAAGTTCGTGCGCTTTGGCGATGCCCGCCGGGCGCTCGTGATCGGGGCCGAGACGCTCTCGCGCATCACCGACTGGAGCGATCGCTCCACCGCGGTTTTGTTCGCCGACGGAGCGGGCGCCGTTGTGCTCGAGAGGGCGGATGAGCCCGGGATTCTTTCGACTCACCTGCACGCCGATGGCTCGTACAAGGACCTTCTCTACTGCCGCGGAGGGGTCGCCGCCAGCGGCGATCCGGCGAAGGCCCGCGGAGCGATTACCATGACCGGGAGCGAGGTTTTCAAGATCGCGGTGACCATGCTCGGTCGCGCGATCGATGAGGCGCTCGCGGCCAATGCCCTCGACCGCTCGGCCATCGATTGGCTGGTGCCGCATCAGGCCAATATGCGCATCATTCAGTCCACGGCGCGCAAGCTCGAGCTGTCCATGGACCGCGTCATCACGACCGTGCAGGACCACGGCAACACGTCCGCCGCCTCCGTCCCGCTCGCCCTCGATGTCGGAGTGCGCGACGGGCGGATCAAACGCGGTGATCTGATTCTGCTCGAGGCTTTTGGCGGCGGCGTGACCTGGGGCTCCGCGTTGATCCGCTATTAATTAAAGAGAAACGCCGCGCGGATGCGCGGCGTTCTTTAAAGAACGGAAACCGCCCTTTACTTCGAGATCGACCGCTTGAACATGCGGTTGATCTTCTCGTTGGTTGCATCGACCGCCGACTGAGCGGCCTGAGCGGCAGCCAACGCCTGGTTCGCAGTGCTCTGCGCACCACTGGCCGCCTGGCTGGCCGATTGGGCAGCGCTCGCCGCCTGGTCCGCCGAGCTCTTCGCGGCCGCCACCTGCGATTGCAGCTGGGCAACCTGCGACTTCAGATCCGCGATATCGGACTGCATCGGCTTGAGGTCCTGGCAACCTACAAGGCCGATCACGACTGCCGCGGCAGCAGCCACCTTCACAACACTCGCGCACTTCATACAAGTCCCCTTCTGGGTTGTTGATTCGGGAGGTCCTGAGACACGCAACGCAAAGGCGGCGGCCACGCCCGCGACCGGTCTGGGCTCCATCGCCTTCGCAGCACGCAACTGCACCAAATTTGAGGCGGAAATGCAACTTAAAACGCGCTTTCCTGTCTTTGACTCGCGACAGTTTGTACGCGAAGACGAAAGACGGTAGAGCTGCGATTCGGCTGAGGAGCCTGCGTCAGGGAGGTCCACTCGTATCGCCGGACGGGTGGATGGGGTGGCTGTCAGGTCGGCTTGTCCGTGCCGTTGCGTGTTCACCACCACGGACTCGAAAGCCGTGGCGAGCCCTCTTGCCATCAGCCCGAATCTGTATATAATCGCAGTAGTGTATAAATGAACAGGCAGCGCAAGATGTCCGACCTTACCCCGCGCCAAACGCAAATTCTGCGCCTCGTCCAGCGCTTTATTGCCGATACCGGGATGCCTCCCACCCGGGCGGAGATCGCCCGCGAGCTCGGTTTCAGGTCTCCCAATGCCGCCGAGGATCATTTGCGGGCGCTCGCCCGCAAGGGTGTCATCGCGCTCGTGCCGGGCGCTTCGCGCGGCATCCAGCTGAAAGACACCATCCGCGAGCAGATAGGCCTGCCGCTCATCGGGCGCGTCGCCGCCGGCAAGCCGATCTTCTCGGAAGAGAATTTCGAAACCCGCCTGCAGATCGACCCGGGGTTGTTTCAGCCGCGGCCGCATTACCTTCTCAAGGTCACCGGCATGAGCATGAAAGATGCCGGCATCCTCGATGGCGACCTGGTCGCCGTCCACCGTACGGCGGAGGTGCGCAGCCGCCAGATCGTGGTGGCTCGCCTGGAGAACGAGGTCACCGTGAAGCGCTATCGCCAGGAAGGCTCGGTCGTCTGGCTGCTGCCGGAGAACAGCGACTTCGAGCCCATCCGGGTGGACCTGGAGGAGCAGCCGCTGCTCATCGAGGGCATCGTGGTCGGCGTGCTGCGCAGGGGCAAGACCCACGGTCTGATTTGATGTCCCACGTGCTGCCATGTCCAGCGATCGAGAGCAAAGAGATACGCTTCGAACGTCGCCGCCGGCGACCTCGGCAGCCAAGTCAGTTCGGGAGCTTTCCCATCTTCTCGAGCATCCTGCCATCTGGCGAGGTCGCAGCGCCGCTCGCATGCAGACGCTACCCACCGGCTTTCCGGTGCTCGATGAAGGTCTGCCCGGGGGCGGCTGGCCGCAAGCCGGACTGATCGAGATTCTTCCGACCTGCTTCGGGGCCGGGGAGCTGTCGCTCCTATTGCCGGCTCTTGCGGCCGTGACGCGGCGGCCGGGGGCACGCTGGTGCGCGTGGGTTGCGCCGCCCCTGCAGCCTTTCGCCCCCGCGCTCGCGCAGTGCGGTCTGGCGTTGGAGCGCATGCTCGTGGTGCGGGCTGAAAGGAAAGACGCAGGGGGAAAATCCGCGCTCTGGGCTTTCGAGCAGACGCTTCGCTCCGGTACATGCGAGATCGTGCTGGCCTGGCTGCGAAGCGCACTGCCGCGGCAGATCCGCCGGTTGCATCTGGCGGCGCAGCGGGGTGCCACGCTCGGGGTGGTGTTCCGGCCGCCAGAGGCGGCACGGGATTCCTCGCCGGCGGCTTTACGGGTTGCCGTAGAGCCTGCTGCGCAGGGGGCGAAGGTCACGCTGCTGAAGAGCCGGGGCGGCGCGCGGGGCACGATCCAGCTCCCCTTATGTTGAGGCGCCATGCGCCACCGCAGAGCCCTCGAGCTTCCCTTACCGCAGAGCTCATCCACACCGGCGCCGCAGCAGGCGACTTCACTGCGATCCGGCGATTTACTCCGTCCGCTCATCGGATGCGTCGATGCGCCGATCATGGCTCCTGCGGAGCTATGGCTCGCCTTACATCTGACGACACCGTCTTCTCAACCTACCCAACGGGACCTCGAGCGTCTGGGCGTCCGCGCTCAACGGCTCACTCCAAGGATCAGTCTCGATCCGCCTGACGGTCTGCTGCTCGAGGTGAAAGGAAGCCTGCATCTTTTCGGGGGTGTGGAGGGATTGAGTCGGGAAATGGCGGCCGAGTGCTCGCGTCTCGGGATGCCCTGCACGCTGGCGATCGCACCGACACCCCTGGCCGCGTTAGTGCTGGCGCGGGCCGTGGCGCGTTCCGGGCGAGCCGAGACCCGCACCGGCGAAGGCGCTCGACTCCTCATCCCGGACCCGGCGCAGCTTATCGGCAAGCTCTCGCCCCTGCCGCTTGCGCTGCTGCGTTGGCCGCAGGACACATTGGATCGTCTGGCGCATGTTGGCGTGCGCACCATCGGTGAGGCGTTGCGCCTGCCCCGCGCGGGCTTCGCACGGCGCTTCGGCACGGCTCTGCTTCTGATACTCGATCGGCTGACCGGGCGGACGAGCGATCTCAAGGATCGCTTCGAGATGCGCGCGCGTTTCCGTCGCTGTCGCGAGCTGACCTATGAGTTGGAAAGTCATGCGGCTCTCGGTGCGGTGCTCGAGCCATTGCTCGAGGAGCTCGGGGAATTCCTCGAGGCACGCCAGTGCGGGGTGCTGGCGCTCGAGTGCCGGCTGCATCATCGCACCGTTCCATCCACCCGCTGCGTGCTGCGGCTTGCCGCACCGCTTGCCGATCCGACGCAGCTTGCCGCGCTGTTGGGCGAGCGATTGAGCGCACTCGTCCTGCCGGAGCCGGTGCGCGCCTGTGAGCTGCGCTCGGGACCGCTGGTGGCGCGCATGCTGTCCTCCGGAGGACTCTGGCAGCCCGGCGAGCAGGGCGGTAGCGCTGCCGCGCAGGCTCCGGAGCTCATCGAGCGGCTGCGAGCGCGGCTTGGACCGGAGGCGGTGCATGGGCTTCGAGCCATCGAAGATCATCGGCCGGAGGCGGCATGGGGGGTGCGGGAGCCTGTTATGACTCCCTTGGCGGCTCGGAGCGGATTGCAAAATGATCCTGGCCGGACGCGGATCGCCAGGACGGCGATCCGCCCCCTCAGTCCCTCTGTCGCAAGGGTAAGTGCTCCGGGAAGATCCCGCCGCCCTCTGTGGCTCTTGCCGAAACCGCGGCAACTCAACGAGCGTGACGGACTGCCGCGGCGTCGGGGGCCTTTACGGTTGCTCGGCACGGCGGAGCGGATCGAGACCGGCTGGTGGGATGGGGCGGAGGTCGCGCGCGACTACTACACCGTGGTGGATGGCCGGGGTGCTCGTCTGTGGGTGTTTCGCGAGCGCGAGCCGCCGCACCGGTGGTTCCTCCATGGAGTATTTGGTTGAGTCGCCCAGGGACGGCCATTACGACGCGCTACGCCGAGCTCCACTGCCTGAGCAACTTCACGTTTCTGCGCGGAGCTTCGCATCCGCACGAGCTCGTGGGACAGGCAGCGGAGCTGGGCTACGAGGCGCTTGCCATTACGGACGAGTGCTCCGTCGCCGGTGTGGTGCGTGCCCACATGGCGGCGAAAGGGCAGCAGCTCAAGCTCATCATCGGCTCGGAGCTGCGCCTCACCTGCGGGCTGAAGCTCGTGGTGCTCGCCACCGATCGGCACGGCTATGGCCGGCTCTGCCGGCTCATCACCCGCGGCCGACGTGCCGCCGAGAAGGGCGGCTATGCACTGACACGCGCGGATCTGGAGGAGAATGGTCTCGAGCACTGTCTCATTCTCTGGCTGCCTGATCGTCCACTCGCCGAAGAGGCGTGCTGGCTCAAGGAGCGCTTTGCCGAGAGGTTGTGGATTGCCGTCGAGTTGCTCCGCGACGGAAGGGATCGCGAGCACCTCGAGATCCTGCAGCGTGCCGGCCGAGATTTCGACCTTCCTCTGGTGGCGAGCGGCGATGTGCACATGCACGTGCGCGCGCGCCGCAGGCTCCAGGACGCGATCACCGCGATCCGGCACAACGTGCCCATCCGGGAAGCCGGCAGGAAGCTCTACCCCAACGGCGAACGGTATCTGCGCGAGCGCGAGCGGCTGGGGAAACTCCATCCGCGCGAGCTGCTCGAGGAGACGGTGGCTATCGCGCGGCGATGCGCCTTCTGCCTGGAAGAGCTGCGGTACGAGTATCCGCATGAGCTCGTGCCCGCCGGTGAGACTCCGACGAGCCATCTGCGCAAGCTGACCGAGGCGGGGGCGCGCTGGCGATGGCCGCAGGGGGTGCCGGAGAGTGAGCGCAAAGCCATCGAGCACGAGCTCACTCTCATCGCGGATCTGCGTTACGAGCCTTACTTTCTGACGGTGCACGACATCGTCGCCTTCGCGCGCAGCGAGGGAATCCTGTGCCAGGGCAGGGGCTCGGCCGCCAACTCCCGCGTCTGTTACTGCCTGGGGGTGACTTCCGTCGACCCGCTGCGCGGGGCATCACTCCTCTTCGAGCGCTTCATCTCACGCGAGCGCAACGAGCCGCCCGACATCGATATCGATTTCGAGCACGAGCGGCGGGAGGAGGTGATCCAGTACGTTTACGAGAAGTACGGTCGCGATCGGGCGGCGATCGCCGCGACCGTGATGATGTACCGGCCGAGGAGCGCGCTGCGCGACCTTGGCAAGGTTTTCGGCCTGAGTCCCGAGGAGTGCGCTCGGCTCACCAAGGTCATGCAATGGTGGGATGGGGGCGAGGCGATGCGCACGCGGCTGCGCGAGGCGGGCTTCGATGCCGACGGCTCCGTGCTCGCGCGGCTGCTGCCCCTCGCTCAGGAGCTCGTTGCCTTCCCGGGGTTTCCGCGGCACTTGTCCCAACATGTCGGTGGGTTCGTGATCTCGGAAGGAGCGCTCGAGGAGCTGGTACCCATTGAGAACGCGACCATGGAGGGACGCACGGTGGTGCAGTGGGACAAGGACGATCTCAACGACCTCGGCCTGCTCAAGGTCGATCTGCTGGCATTGGGCATGCTGACCGCGCTGCGCAAATCATTCGATCTGGTGAACGCTTTCCGCGCCACACGGCATGTGCTCGGAGGCCTGCCGGCGGAGGCGCCGGAGGTCTACGAGATGATCTGCGGTGCCGACACCATCGGCGTCTTCCAGATCGAGTCACGCGCGCAGATGGCGATGCTGCCGCGCCTCGAGCCGCGCTGCTACTACGACCTCGTCATCGAGATCGCCATCGTCCGCCCCGGTCCCATCCAGGGCGATATGGTGCATCCGTACCTGAAGCGCCGGAAGTCCGGCGAGCCGGTGAGCTATCCCAGCCGCGAGGTCGAAGGGGTGTTGAAGCGCACCCTCGGCGTGCCGATCTTTCAGGAGCAGGTGATGCAGCTCGCCATCGCGGCCGCAGGCTTCACGCCCGGGGAGGCGGATGCGCTGCGCCGCGCCATGGGTGCATGGAAGCGAAGCGGCGGGATCGAGCACTTCAAGGGCAGGCTCATCGGCGGCATGAAAGCACGCGGTTATGAGGAGGAATTCGCACAGCGAGTCTACAAACAGATGTTAGGGTTTGGTGAGTACGGATTTCCGGAAGCGCATGCTGCCAGCTTCGCATTGTTGGCGTATGACTCGGCCTGGCTCAAGTATCACGAGCCCGCGGCGTTCACGGCGGCGCTGCTCAACAGCCAGCCGATGGGTTTCTACGCGCCGGCGCAGCTCGTGCGGGATGCGCGGGCGCACGGGGTAGAGGTGCGGCCGGTCGATGTCTGTGTGAGTGTGTGGGATTGCACGCTGGAGCGGAGGGAAGAGGATGGTCAGCCGGCGTTGCGGTTGGGATTGCGTCTGGTGAAAGCGCTGTCGGGCAACGGCGCGGACCGGCTCATCGAAGCTCGCCGCCGGCAAGCGTTCGATGGCGTTCAGGACCTGGCGGTCCGTGCCGCGCTCGATCGGGGCGACCTCGAAGCGCTGGCGGCCGCGGGCGCATTCGCCGCATTGAGCGGCAACCGGCATCTGGCCTTCTGGGAAGTCGCCGGTACGGAGCGGCCGCTGCCTCTCGAGGAGATTCTGCTCGATGAGCCGCACGAAGGCACTCACGAGCCCACCCCGCTCCTGAGGACTCCCACGGAAGGAGAACGCATCGTGGCCGACTACGCGTCCCTCGGCCTTACCTTGGGTCGTCATCCGCTCGCGCTGCTGCGCGAGTCGCTGCAATCGAAGCATCTGCTCAGGGCACGCGATCTGGATGCCATGGCGCACGGCAAACCGGTACGCACCGCAGGCATCGTTCTGATGCGTCAGCGTCCGGGCACCGCAAGCGGAGTGACCTTCCTCACCTTGGAGGACGAGACAGGTCAGGTGAACATCATCGTGTGGGAAAGGATAGGTGAGGAGTACCGACGCCCCCTGCTGGAGTCGCGACTGCTCGAGGTTCATGGCGAGCTGCAGCGCCAGGAAGGGGTCATGCACATCGTGGCTCGCCGTCTGATCGACCGCTCAGCGCTACTTGGCGAGCTGATCACCCGCTCGCGCGATTTTCACTGATCGACAGTGAAAGGCTCGGGGGCCAACAGGTATGGCTCGAACTGCTGAATCGTTGGCGCGCAGGTCTTTCGCCAGGGCGGCGACATCGTACACGGCGATCCAGAGCGCGATGTCGGACACGCTTGCCATCATATAAGCAGTAACTTATGATACGGCATGGCCGAATCGCAGATTTTTCAAGCCCTGGTGGACCCGACCCGTCGCGCCGTCTTCGAGAGACTCTGCCGCCGGGAGATGAGCGTGGCGGAGATCACGGCGGGCTTTCCGGTATCGCAACCCGCTATATCGCAGCACCTGGCGACGCTGCGGCGCGCGGGGCTGGTGCGGGAGCGGCGAGAGGGGCGTAGGGCCTACTACCGCTCGGATCCCACAGGCCTCGAGCCCCTGGCAGGCTGGATGGATCGTTACCGGCAGTTCTGGCCGGAGCGTTTGCAGAAGCTGCGACGCGTCTTGAAGGAGATCGAGTCATGAAGGCGCAATCGGACTCTCCGGACCCCCTGGTTTTCGAGTGCGACTTCGACGAGCCGCCAGAGAAGGTCTGGCGCGCGTTGACGGAGCCGCAACTGCTCGAGGCGTGGTTGGCGGCGGAGGATTCCTCGAGCACGGGTGAGAGCGCCACCCGGGCTGGCTCCAAAGATTACGCGATCCTCACTGCCGAGCCGCATCGGCTGCTCCGTTATCGGTGGCGGGATCGGGAGAGTGGGGTGGGGGGCTCGGGCGACTCGGACGGCCGGGAGATCCATTCCATCGTCACGGTCGAGCTCGTTCCAGGCCCTGCAGGCGGAACGCATCTTCGCCTCACGCACGGGGAGTTCAGGATTGTTACGGCGGCTTCGACCGCCGCCCGCGTCAGGCCGATCACGAGCGCACGCCGGCGGCGCGCCCCGATACTCTCCTGCGCCGTGCAGCCTTACCTGCGGCGGGCCGCGTAGTGAGCACGAATCTCGTGCCCATGGTGATCGAGCAGTCCGCGCGCGGGGAGAGGGCCTTCGACATCTTTTCCCGACTCCTGCGCGACCGCATCGTGTTCGTCAACGGGCAGATCGATGATGCGATGGCGGCGCTCGTAAACGCGCAGTTGCTGTTTCTCGAGGCCGAGAATCCGGACAAGCCGGTGGCGATGTACATCAACTCGCCGGGCGGCGTGGTAACGAGCGGCCTCGCTATTTATGACACCATGCAATGGATTAAGTGTCCCGTCGCAACGGTCTGCATGGGAACTGCGTATTCCATGGGCTCGTTCCTGCTGATGGCGGGTGCGGCCGGCCAGCGCATCGCGCTACCCAACGCCAGCATCCTCGTGCATCAGCCCTCGGGGGGGTACCAAGGGGTAGTCTCCGATATCGAGCGGCACGCCCAGGACATCGTGAAGACCAAGCGCCGGCTCAACGAGCTCTACGCCAAGCACTGCGGGCGCACGTACGAGGAGGTGGAGCGCACGCTGGACCGGGATCACTTCATGACCGCGGCGGAGGCCAAGGAGTGGGGGCTGGTCGATCACGTGTATTCGTCGCGTGCCCTCACACCCCAAGGCGCACTCTGTCGAGCACCCGCCGCCTGAGTGTTCGCTTCTCGGCCGAGCGCGGGAACAACGATCGAGGCGCCTGGGCCCGCAAGTTGCCCGTGCGGCTCGGAAGCGTCCGACCGCGGCGCTTAAAGCTCCCCGTCACCATCGGATACCTGACCATCGTTCGTCGGGTCGCCAGAGCGGAAATTCAGGAGCTGCTATGAGCGCTCTCGCCGGTGAGGCGAGCGAACTCCGCGAGGTCAGGCCATCCATAGGCGACCTCGAGGAGAACGCCCTCGGGCCGGACATCTTCTCTTTCCGCAATGACCTGACCGCCGTAGCGCTCGTAGAACCGCCGGGCAGGTGCGTTGTCGCGCAAGACCCAGAGGCTCATCGCCCCGAAGTCGCTCGCCTTCAAACTCGAGCCCATCGCGAAGAGAAGCCGGGTCCCGAGCGCGCGGCGTTGAAACGCCTTCAGCACATAGATGGCGCTGATCTCGCCGTCGTAGCGTTTCGCCTTCAGCCCTTCAGTGCGCTGCGGGCCGCACGAGCCGAAGCCGATGATTCTGCCGCCGAGCTCGGCCACGAATACTGCCGTTGCGCGCGACGGCTCGCCGAGTATGCGGCTCCACGCCGCGGTGCGCGCCTGCACCGACAGTGAGGACAGCATGGCGGCCGGTACGAGGCCGGGATAAGTCTCCCGCCACGATTCGACATGCATGCAGGCCAGATCCGGGGCGTCGGGCGGAAACGCCATCCGAATGATCGGTGCCGGTGGATCGCTGACTGAGTTCAGCCCTTCTTCCTTCGCCGTGGCTTTCCCGGCTCCTCGCCCTCCTGGTCGACGTCGTAATCCTCGAAGTCGCTGGTGAGCTCGGCCGTACGCTTCTCCTCGAGCAGGCGCTCGAGGCGACGCCACGCGGGATCGCCGACGCGTTGGCCGCGACGCTTGGCGAGATCCAGGTCCTTGATGACCTGGTCGAGATCGACGTCGCCTTCCTCAACGACCGGCTCGTCGTCTTCTTCGCCTTCGAACTCGTCCGATTCGGATTTCTCGCTCATGCGGGACACCGGAGTCCTGCGGATCGCGCGAAAGTTAAGTCACATTCCGTGACATCCGCAATGGGGTTTCGCCCATTGGCCCAAAGCCGCCTGTGGCGCTTAAGCCACCCTGCCGTCGAGCTCGTTCGAACCCGCCGGCGCAGGACAGCCTTCGCCGGCTTATGTACTTGCGGTTCACGGGACTTTCAGTGAATCAGGTCATTCATTTGAAAGATCGGCAGCAGCATGGCAAATACGATGCCCATGACGAACAGGCCCATCACTACGATCAGGAGCGGGCCGAGGAGACCCATCATGGCCGCCAGGATGCCATCGAGCTCGCGCTCCTGGCTCACGGCGGCCTGCTCGAGCATGGAGTCGAGCTCGCCGCTCGACTCGCCGCTCGAGATGAGGTGGACGGTCATGGGCGGAAACAGCTTGCTCGCGGCAAGCGAGCGGCCGATGGGCGCTCCTTCGCGTACCCGCGCCGCCGCATCGACGACGGCATCGCGCATGGGGAGATTGGTCACGACTTCTCCGGCGATGCGCATCGCCTCGAGCACCGGCACGGAGCTCGCCGAGAGAATGCTGAAGGTGCGCGTGAAGCGCGCGGTATTGAAGCCGCGGGCGAGCTTGCCGATGAGCGGCAGGCGAAGCTGCAGGCGATGGTAGCGCCGCCGTGCCTCGGGGTTGCGGAGCCAGCGCTGCAGGGCAATCACGGCGATGACGATGAGAATGACGAGCCAGATGCCATAGGCCCGGAAGAAACCGCTCGTGCCGATGAGGATGCGCGTCATGACGGGCAGCTGCGCCTTGCTCGCCTCGAAAACCGAGACGACCTTCGGGACCACGAACACGAGCAGGGCCGAGACGATGATGAAGCACATCACCGTGAGCACGATCGGATAGAGCATCGCCGCGAGGACCTTCTGCCGGATCTCCTCGCGGCTCTCGGTGTACTCGGCGAGGCGCACGAGCACATTATCGAGGTGTCCGGCCTGCTCACCGGCCGAGACCGTGGCGCGATAGATCTCCGGAAACACCCGCGGGAACTCCGTGAAGCCATCGGCGAGCGTATGTCCTTCCATCACCTTCGAGCGCACGCCGAGGACGATGCTTTGCACGCGCGGCTTTTCCGTCTGCTGCGAGACCGCGAGCAGCGATTCCTCGAGCGGCAGACCCGCGCGCACCAGCGTGGCGAGCTGACGGGTGAAGAGCGACAGGTCAGCGGGCGAGACACGGCGGCTGAGACTGAACGATCGCTGCCGGCTGGCTTCCTTCTGCGCAACTTCGCTCACCGTCACCGGCAGGAGCTGGCGCTCGCGCAGCAGCTGACGGATGTGCCGCGGCGTATCGCCCTCCAGAACGCCCTTGCGCTCCTTGCCGGCGTTGTCGAGCGCGATGTATTCGAATGCACCCATCAGGATGCTAATCCTCGCGCGTCACCCGCAGCACTTCCTCGATGGTGGTCTCACCGCGCAGGATCCTGGCTCGGCCGTCGTCGCGGATGGAAGGGGTCGTGAGGCGCGCGTGGCGCTCGAGCTCCTGCTCGCTGGGGCCATCGTGGATCATGGTCCGCATGGCGTCATCCACCACGATGAGCTCGTAAATGCCCGAGCGGCCGCGGTAGCCTCCCATGGCATCGCGTCCGGGGCGGTAGAGCACGGGTGAGGGATCCTCGGGGCCGAGATTGAGGAGCCGCCGCTCGTATTCGCCGGCCTGGAAGGGTTGCTTGGTCTCGGGGTTCAGCACGCGGACCAGACGCTGCGCGAGCACGCCGATCAGGCTCGAGGACAGCAGGAAGGGCTCGATGCCCATGTCGCGCAGGCGTGTGAGCGCGCCGGCCGCGGTGTTGGTATGCAGGGTCGAGAGCACCAGGTGTCCGGTGAGGCTCGCCTGGACGGCGATCTGCGCCGTCTCGAGGTCACGAATCTCACCGATCATGACCACGTCGGGGTCCTGGCGCAGGATGGCTCTCAGGCCCCGCGCGAAGGTCATCTCCACCTTGGTATTGACCTGCGTCTGGCCGATGCCGTCGATGTAGTACTCGATCGGGTCCTCGACCGTCATGATGTTCTGGGTGTTGTCGTTGAGGCGCTCGAGGGCGGCATAGAGGGTCGTCGTCTTGCCGGAGCCCGTCGGCCCCGTGACGAGGATGATGCCGTGGGGCTTGTGGATGAGCTCATCGATGAGCGACCCGGTCTTCGGGTCCATGCCGAGGGCGCTCAAGTCCAGCCGTCCCGCCTGCTTGTCGAGGATACGCAGCACCACGCGCTCGCCATGCCCTGAAGGGATGGTCGAGACGCGCACGTCCACCGCGCGGCCCGCGATCTTCAGGCTGATGCGTCCGTCCTGGGGCAGACGCTTCTCCGCGATATCGAGCTTCGACATCACTTTGATGCGGGAGACGACCAGCGGGGCCACGGCGCGCTTCGACTGCAGCACCTCGCGCAGCACGCCGTCGACGCGAAAGCGCACCACCAGACGATTCTCGAACGGCTCCACGTGAATATCGGAGGCGTTCTCCTTCACCGCCTGGGTGAGCACGGCGTTGATCAGCCGGATGATCGGCGCATCGTCATCGCTATCGAGAAGATCAGCCTGCTCCGGCAGCTCCTGCGCGAGATGGGCGAGGTCGGTGGTGTCATCCAACCCCTCGACCGCCTGCATGGTGTCCGAGCCCGCCTCATAGACTTGGCGCAGGAGCAGATCGAACTCCGCCTCCGGCACGCGCTCGAGCCTCACCGGTAGCCCGATGAACCGGCGCACTTCCGCCAGGGCGAGCGGGGAGGCGTGCTCCCGATAGACGCATTCCGCCTCGCCGTCGGTCACTTGTCTGATGAGCACCCCGTGGCGCTTCGCGAACGCGAACGACAGCCGTCGCTGCGGCAAGGCGGCCTGAAGCTGTTGCGGCTCGTCCATGGCTTCCACGGCGCTCACGGGTAGCCGCCACTGGGCGGGGCGGCGCCGCTACCCGACTTGTCCGGGGGGCTCGCCGGGCTTTGTTGCGCCGCCGGCGTCTGACCCGGTGGCGTCTGTGCCGGCGCCGCCTGGCTGCTCGCCGGCGGTTTCTTGGCCTTGGTCTTGGGCTTCTGCTCCGGGGCATTCGGAGCGAGCGGACTCGGCGCCGACAGCGTGCCGGGCGGCGGCGGCGGCGGCAGGGGCGGCAGGCGCGGCGCCGGCTCGCCCCGCAGCATATTGGGGAACCGCTCAGGAGCCACCGAGCTCTCCTGGTTCAACATGTAATCGTAGCTCTCGCCGGTCTTTTCGGCGGCTTCCGACTGATCGGTCATGATGGTCGGCTTGATGAAGATCATCAGGTTATCGCGGGTCGCGCTGTCGTTGCGCGCTCTGAAGAGCTCGCCGAGCAGCGGGATGTCGGAGAGGAAGGGAACGCCGTTGTTGCTGCGATCCTGCTCGTTCGAGATCAGTCCGCCGAGCACGACGACGCCGCCGTTCTCGATCAGTACGTTGGTCTGAATGCTGCGCTTGAGCGTGGTGATGTCCACCGAGGAAACCGAGTTCGGCAGCACGCTCGAGCTCTCCACCGATATCTTCAACATCACGGCGTTGCCCTCTGCGGAGATCGTCGGTGTCACCTTGAGGATGGTGCCGACCTCCTGCTGCTGCACGGTCTGGAAGGGAGTGACCGTGCCGCTGCTTACCGTGGAAGCGTTGGTGTATTGACCGGTAACGAACGGCACCTCCTCGACGTCCTTGAGCGTCGCCGCCTGGTTATCGACGGTGACGGCCGAGGGGGTCGCGACGACGTTGGTGCCGCTCGTGCCCTGCAGGGCGCGGATCATGGCCGCGAACGATTCTCCGGCGGCGGAGATGGTCCCGACACCGATGGTCGTGCCCTCGAGCAGCGAGGTGCTGAGCGTGGCCGGGTTCTGCGCCGCGCTGATGAGATCGACGATGCTCGTACCGCCCACCGGCTCGACGAAGCCGCCGAGTGGCACTTTGTTGCTCTGCGAGTAGGCCGCCCAGTTGACGCCGAGGTCCTCGGTCTTGTTGACCTCGACCTCGGCGATGATCGCCTGCACCAGCACCTGAGGCTGTCGACGATCGAGCGACTGCACGATATCGAGGACCGTCCGCATCAGCTTGGGCGGGGCGGTGATGATGAGCGCATTGTTCTCCTTATCGGCCCAGACGAGCGCGTTCTTCTCCGCCGCCGCGGTCGGGTTCTTGGCGGCGGTGTTCTCGCCGGCGCCCATCTGCGCGAGCTCGGACATCTGCTCCTTGAGCTTTGGAGCGAGCTTGGTGGCGTCGGCATAGTGGAGGAAAACCACGCGGGTGTCGCCGCCCGACTGCAGCGGCGTGTCGAGCTCCGCCACCAGTGCGCGGATGCGCAAGCGCTGCGCCGGATCACCGCTGATGAGCACGCTGTTGGTGCGGTCGTCGGCCACCACCTTGAGCGCGCGCCCTTCCTGCATGTTCGCGGCGCCCTGGTAGAGCGAATCAATCGTGCGCACCACGTCTTCGGCCGAAGCGTTCTGCAGCGGCATCACATCGACGTCCTGGTTTCCGATCTGATCGATCCGCTGGATGATCGAGATCAGCCGGTGCACGTTGCTCGCAGTATCGGTGATGATGAGAATGTTGGATGGCGGGTAGGCGGCGAGATCACCCTGCTGCGGGATCATGGGCCGCAGGATCGGCACCAGTTCCGCCGCGCTCACGTTCTTGACGGCGATGACCTGGGTGACGATCTCGTCCGAGCTCGAGCTCACGCGGCCGGGGAGGTTGTTCGAGGTCACGTAGCGCGTGAGTGCGTCGGGCACGATCTTGACGATGTTGTTGCCCGAGGGCTCGGCGATGAAGCCGTAGACGGAGAGGATGGAAAGAAACGCCTGATAGAAAGCGGGCGGGGACATCGGCGCCGAGGAGTACATCGTCACCTGGGCGCGTACGCGCGGATCAACGATGAAGCTCTTGCCGGTCGCCGCGGCGACCGCCTGGATGATCTGCGTGATGTCGGCGTCCTTGAAGTTCGGCGTGATACTCACGGCCTGCTGCACGGCCCCCTGCGCGAGGCAGGCGAGCGTCGGCGTGAGCAGAGCCAGGCAGCAGGCGAATGTGCGAAGGCCTTTCACTAACCTCAAACCCCCTTGATGGGCCCCTTACGGGACACGCTACGGTGGAGCGAACGGCAGGCTCCGCTGCGGTGGCGGCGCGGACATCCCATTTTGCGACCCGGCGAGCGATTCCGCCTCCTGTTCGACAGCGGCCAGATCGAGAGTGAGATCCTGTTGCTGTCCATTGCGCAGAACCGTGACGTGCGCCTCACTTGAGGAGCCGAGCGTACGCAGGATCTGCTCGCCCTGCGCATCATTGAGCGGCTGCCCGTCGATCGCCGTCACCAGATCGCCCGGTCTCAGGCCCAATTGCAGGAATACCTCCGGGTCACGCCCGGGATAGACCCTGAAGCCCTGCTGCTTGCCGCCCGCGAACACCGGCTCCGGGCGCATGATATCGCCGATGATGCCAGGATTACGGCTCACGAGCTCACGCATCCGCTCGAGCGCGGGCTGTGTGGGCGCGGCGGAAATGCTCGGCGGCGGAGCGTTGCCACCCGCGAGCTGGTGCGGCAGCGCCAGAGCTTCGATGCGTCCGTCCCGCTCGAGCAGCACATGGTCGGACAATACCGCGTGCAGCCGGGCGCCCCCGGGGATGCTGTCCCCGACCGCATACACCTTGGTGGTCGCGACATTCGGCCCGAGTATTGCGAGCCCGTCGCGCGGATCATTGGCGGCGATCACACCTGTGAGCACCAGCGGCATATTCGTCTGCGGCGCATTGGCATCCCCCGCGCCCGCCGCTGTGGGCGCCACGCCGAAAAGATGTGTATTGGTGATGGCGGCGATGTCGACGGGCGCGCGCTGCGCGCGGGAAGCGGCGGCAATGACGGCGGGCGAAGGCGCGCGATCGGCACCCGCGAGGTCCGTGAGGATCATCGCGGCTTGGATACCGAGAGCCAGTGCGAGCGCCCAGGTTGCCACCCGCGGGCCGCGGGTGAAGAACAGGGCGCGCCACTTCTCGGATACCGGGATGGCTTGGAGCCAGGAGGCGGCGCTCATTGACATCGCAGGGACATGGATTCGCTGGCAAACACCCGATAGATCGTGGTCGGCGCAGTTCGTGCGGCCGCTTCAGCCGGGCAATCATACGGCGCCCCCGGTTGCGCTCTCAAGCGATTGTTTCTCAAAGATTAAGAGGCGTCCATCATCGCAGGCTTGTGTTGCCGATTCGCGACCCCTATAAAGACAGCATGCCCGATCCGCATCCGACCCGTCCCGATACCGGCATTCTCGTCGAGGAGGCGCGGCCCGAGGTCAAGCAGCCGCCGCTCTATCAGGTGGTGCTGCTCAACGACGATTACACTCCGATGGAGTTCGTGGTCGATGTGCTCGAGAAGTTCTTCGGCCTTGATCGGCCGACGGCCACGCGCATCATGCTCGAAGTCCATACGAAGGGTAAGGGTGTCTGCGGGGTCTTTACGTTCGAGATCGCGGAAACTAAGGTGGCACAGGTGACCACGTACGCGCGGGACCACCAGCACCCGCTCATGTGCACGCTGGAAGAGGCTTGAACTTTAAACATAGGCTCAACGAAAGTGCTGTCCAACGAGCTTGAATATTGCCTGAACGACGCCTTCCACCAGGCCCGGGAAGCGCGTCACGAATATCTGACGGTCGAACATCTGCTGCTCGCCATTCTCGATACGCCCAAGGTGCGCGAGGTCCTTCGTGCCTGCGGCGCGGAGCTCGGCAAGCTCAAGCACGAGCTGAAGGAGCACATCGAGCAGTCGACGCCGCGCGTCGAGGAGGGCGAGGAGCGTGAAGTGCAGCCGACGCTCGGCTTCCAGCGGGTGTTGCAACGCGCGGTTTTTCACGTGCAATCGAGCGGCAAGAAGGAAGTGGGTGTCGCGAACGTGCTGGTGGCGATCTTCAGCGAGAAGCAGAGTCACGCCGTGTTCCTCCTCAATCGCCAGCACGTGACGCGTCTCGATGTGGTCAACTACATCTCTCACGGCCTCTCGAAGATCGCCGAGGAGAAGACCGACAAGGACGAGACGCAGGCGGATGTTGAACGCGATCCCGAGGGCGGCAGCGCTCTCGAGAAGTACGCCACCAACCTGAACCGCCTCGCCCAGGAAGGGCGCATCGATCCGCTCATCGGCCGCAAGCTCGAGATCGAGCGCACGATCGAGATTCTCTGCCGTCGCCGCAAGAACAACCCGCTGTATGTTGGTGAGGCCGGCGTCGGCAAGACCGCGATCGCCGAGGGGCTCGCGCGTCTCATCATCGAGGGCAAGGTGCCCGAGGTGCTCGCCGACTGCACGATTTACGCACTCGACATGGGCGCGCTCATCGCGGGGACCAAATACCGCGGCGATTTCGAGAAGCGCCTGAAGGGCGTCATTACGGAGCTGAAGAAGCAGCCCGGCGCCATTCTCTTCATCGACGAGATTCACACCGTAATCGGTGCCGGCGCCGCCTCGGGCGGCGTCATGGACGCTTCCAACCTCATCAAGCCGGTGCTGACCAATGGCGAGATCCGCTGCATCGGATCCACCACCTACCAGGAGTATCGGGGCATCTTCGAGAAGGATCACGCCCTCGCGCGCCGATTCCAGAAGATCGATGTCACCGAGCCCTCAATCGCGGAGACGATCGAGATCCTGATGGGCCTCAAGGCGCGATTCGAGGAGCACCACGGCATCACTTACGCGGCCGACGCCTTGAAGGCGGCGGCGGAGCTTGCGGCCCGCCACATCAACGAGCGGCACATGCCGGACAAGGCGATCGATGTGGTCGATGAGGCCGGGGCGCGGCAGCGTCTGAAACCGATCGCCGAGCGCGAGCCGGTCGTCGAAGTCCGTCACGTCGAGGATGTGGTGGCGCGCATGGCGCGCATCCCGGCGAAGAGCGTCTCGACCTCCGACCGCGAGATCCTGAAAAACCTGGAGCGAAGCCTCAAACTCGTCATCTTCGGCCAGGACCGCGCCATCGAGGCATTGGGCGCGGCGATCAAGATGGCGCGCTCGGGCCTGGGCGATCAGCGCAAGCCCGTCGGCAGCTTCCTCTTCTCGGGCCCGACCGGCGTGGGCAAGACCGAGGTCACCCGCCAGCTCGCCATCGCCATGGGAGTCGAGTTCCTGCGCTTCGACATGTCCGAATACATGGAGCGACACACCGTCTCGCGCCTGATCGGCGCGCCGCCGGGCTACGTCGGCTTCGATCAAGGAGGGCTTCTCACCGAGGCGATCTCCAAGCATCCGCATTGCGTGCTGCTGCTCGATGAGATCGAAAAAGCTCACCCCGATGTTTTCAACCTGCTGCTACAGGTAATGGATCACGGGACGCTGACCGACAACAACGGCCGCAAGGCCGACTTCCGCCACGTCATCATCGTGATGACGACCAATGCCGGCGCCCAGGAGATGGCGCGGCCGTCGATTGGTTTCACCCACGCGGATCACGCGAGTGATGGGATGGAAGCGATCCGCCGCTCCTTCACGCCGGAGTTCCGCAACCGGCTGGATGCGGTGATCCAGTTTGCGAGCCTCGACCCGGTCACCATCGAGCGGGTGGTGGACAAAATGGTCGTGGAAGTGGAAATGCAGCTCGAGCAGAAGGGCGTCACCATCTCCCTCGACGATGCGGCGCGCCGCTGGATCGCCGAGAAGGGTTATGACCCCAAGATGGGCGCGCGGCCCATGGCGCGGACCATTCAGGAGCACATCAAGCGGCCGCTGGCGGAGGAGCTGCTATTCGGCAGGCTGGTGGGCGGTGGGCACGTGCGGATATCGGTTGCGGCGGACGGCTCGAAACTCGAGCTCGAATGCATCCCCAACAATCAGCCGGAGCTGATCGAAAGCAAGTGAGCCGCCAAAAGCGGGCTCATCTGCCGCGATAGATGATGCGGCCCTTGGTCAGGTCGTAGGGCGTCATTTCCACCGTGACCTGGTCCCCCGTGAGGATACGGATGTAGTTTTTCCGCATCTTGCCGGAAATGTGCGCGGTCACCACGTGGCCGTTCTTCAGCTTCACGCGGAAGGTGGTGTTGGGTAGGGTCTCCACCACCTCACCCTCCATCTGGATCGCGTCTTCTTTCGACATAATGCCCTTATCGTCTCGGGGGCGCGCATTGGAGCACAAAGGCCGCAGGTCTGCAATTTGCGCGCCGGAGCCGTCTTTTAGCCGATCAACTCGGCGACATCGAGCGATACCCATTCGCCGAGCAGCGCCTGGAACTGCGCCCGAGGAATGCTGCGCGCGCCTAAGCTCGCCAGATGCCGGGAGGCGAGCTGGCAGTCGATCACGGCGATATTGTTGCGCCGGCACAGCGCCACCAGATGCGCGAGCGCCACTTTGGAGGCATCCCGGGCACGGCTGAACATCGACTCACCGAAGAAAAGCCCCCCGAGCCTCACCCCGTAAAGGCCGCCGACGAGCTCCCCGCCGCGCCGCGCCTCGATGCTGTGGGCATGGCCGAGGTGATGGAGCTCGAGATACCCCGCACGCATCTCCGGAGTGATCCAGGTGCCGAGGCTATGGGCTCGGGGCGCAGCGCAACCATCGATGACCCCTTGGAAGTCCTGATCCGTCGTCAGACTGAAACCACCATTGCGCAGAGTCTTGGCCAGGCTCCGGCTCATCCGGAATTCGTCCGGGAAGAGTACGGTGCGCGGATCCGGAGACCACCAGAGCACCGGTTGGCCCGGCGAGTACCAGGGAAAGATGCCGCGCCGGTAGGCGGCAAGCAGCCTCGCGGTCGAGAGATCACCGCCCGCGGCCAGGAGGCCGGCGGGATCATCGAGCGCCTGCTCCGGCGGTGGAAACCACTCCGGAGCATCTTTGGGCGAGAGCCAGGTGATCGTCTTCACTGGCGTTTCAGACGGGCGCCTTGCGGTACGGCACGTGCTCTCGGACTTCGGCGGCGTAGTCGTCGATGGCGCCGCCTTCGCGCTCGAGGTACTCGCCGATCGCGCCGCGGAAGGCGGCATCCGCTATGTAGTGCGCCGACCATGTGAGCGTCGGCTCGAACCCGCGGCTCACCTTGTGCTCACCCTGGGTGCCGGGCTCGAAGCGCTTGATTCCGCGCTCGATGCAGAACTCGATGCCCCGGTGGTAACAGGTCTCGAAATGCAGGCTGTGATAGTCCGCAGCCGCGCCCCAGTACCGCCCGTAGAGCGCCTCGGGTGACCAGAAGAATATGGCGGCGGCAACCGGCGTCTCGCGTTCCCGGGACCGATGCATGGCGATCTTCACCATGAGCGCATCCCCCAGCGTGCGCGCAATTTCGCTGAAGAATTCACGGGTGAGATAGGGCTCGTTGCCGTGGCGCAAGAACGTGTCGCGGTGAAAGCCGTACACGCTCCCGAGCAGCTGCTCGTCGAGCTCGCCACCAAAGCGTGTCTCGAAGTGGATCCCGGCCTCGGTGACCCGACGGCGCTCGCGGCGCGCCTTCTTGCGCTTCTCGGCCGTGAAGGTCTCGAGATAACCCTCGAAGCTCTCATAGCCGCGATTGCTCCAGTGGAACTGACAGTCGCGCCGCAGCAGCCAGCCTGCCCGCTCACAGGCGGCGCGTGCCGACTCATCGAGAAAGAGGGCATGGACCGAGGACAGACCCCGGCTCGCCGCATGGGCCTCGAGGGCATCGAGCAGTCGCGTCGCCATGACGGCGCGGTCGAGCCCCGGGCGCGCGAGCAGGCGCGGTCCCGTGGCCGGAGTGAAAGGCACGGCGACGGTGAGCTTGGGGTAATAGCGCCGCGCATAGCGCGCGTACGCCTGCGCCCAGGCAAAATCGAAGACGAACTCTCCATAGGAGTGCGTCTTGACGTAGGCCGGCGCGGCCGCCGCGAGTCCCGATTCATCCATCACGGTGAGCGGGCAGGGCTCCCAGCCCGTACCGGCACCCACGCAGCCGGTGTGCTCGAGCGCCGCCAGGAACTCGTGGCGCAGGAACGGGCAGTCGGCTCCCGCCAGCGCGTTCCACTGACGCGGATCGATTTCATCGATACTCGAGTGAATTTTCGCCCGCACCGTACTCCTCGCCGTGATCCTCGCCGTCATCCTCGCGCCGGTGCTCGCCTGCGTGCTAGCGGACTGGCGTCTCCACGCTCTCCAGATAGCGGTCGGCATCGAGCGCCGCCATGCAGCCCGCGCCGGCGGAAGTGATCGCCTGCCGGTAGACGTGATCCGCCACATCGCCCGCGGCAAACACACCCGGGACGCTGGTCGCGGTCGCATCCCCGTCGGTGCCGCTTCTCACGCGGATATAGCCGTTGCGCATCTCGAGCTGGCCGGCGAACACACCAGTGTTCGGCTCGTGGCCGATCGCCACGAAGAGGCCGGACACTGACAGCGGTCGCGTCTCGCCGTTCTTCAGCGACTTCAGCCGCAGGCCGTTCACGCCCTGATCGGCTCCCAACACCTCATCCACGGTGTGGTTCCAGACGATCGAAGCCTTGCCCGCGTCGACCTCGCGAAACAATCGCTCCTGCAGGATCTTCTCCGCCCGCAGGCGATCGCGTCGATGGATCAGCGTCACGTGCTCGGCAATGTGCGAGAGATAAAGTGCCTCCTCGACGGCGGTGTTGCCTCCGCCGATCACCGCGACCCGCTGGCCGCGGAAGAAGAACCCATCGCAGGTGGCGCAGGCCGACACGCCGCGGCCGCGGAATTTCTCCTCGGACGGCAGCCCCAGGTACTTGGCGGTCGCGCCGGTGGCGATGATGAGGGCGTCGCAGGTATAGACGGCGGAATCGCCCCGCAGATGCAAGGGGCGCGCGGACAGATCGGCAGAGTGCACGTGATCGTTCACGATCTCGGCATTGAAGCGCTCCGCGTGCCGGCGCATGCGCTCCATGAGCGCAGGGCCCTGCAGGCCTTCGATATCGCCCGGCCAGTTGTCCACGTCGGTGGTGGTCATGAGCTGGCCGCCGGTCTCGACGCCGGTGATGAGCAGCGGCGCGCGATTGGCCCGCGCGGCGTAGACCGCTGCGCTGTAGCCCGCCGGGCCGGAGCCCAGGATGATGAGTCGGCTGTGCCGGGAGGTGGTCATCGGAATCTTCAGGTCCTGCGGCTTAATGCGGTCGGGCCGGCATAGTAGCAAGCCCTGCCGCCATGGATGGCCAGTGGCAAGGACGGCCAGTAGCACAGACGGCCATTGGCTCGAACGGCCATTGGCATGGCCAATGGCTTAATATCATAGTCCGCGTTTCACTATTCACGGAGCCGTAGGAATTGGCCGAATCGCAGGCGCAGGCGCGCCCCATCCGCTTCACGGCCGCCGTCGCGCGCGGTCTGCGCGAGAGTGCCGTCATCGCCATCGGCGTGATGGCGATCGTGTTGCTCATCGCACTCGCCACGTATAACCCGTGCGACCCCGGCTTCACGGTTCAAGGCGCCTGCCCTGCGGCGCACAACCCAGCCGTGCACAATCGTATCGGGCTGGTGGGCGCTTGGCTCGCCGACGCGCTTTTCTTCCTGCTCGGCCGTCCGGCTTACCTCGTGCCCCTGATGCTGGGTGCGGGCGCCTGGATGGTGCACCGGCGCGTGCCGGCCGAGCCCGCTTCTCGAATCAACTCCGTGGTATGCGCGAGCGGATTCGCACTTCTGCTTGTCGCAAGCTGCGGGCTCGCGACCCTGAACTGGCATTCGGGCGAGCTGCACTATACGGCGGGAGGCGTCCTCGGTAGGGGGATCGGCCGCGGGCTCGAGGACGACCTCGGATTCCTCGGGGCGACTCTCCTTCTGTTGGCCGCGTGGATGGCAGGGTTGTCGCTCTCGTTCGAGGTCTCCTGGTTCACCGTCATGGACCGGCTCGGAAACTGGAGTTGGGCGGCGATCTCCTGGTTACGCGAGCACCGCGCCAGCGCGAAGGATGTTGCGATGGGCAAGGAGCGACGGGCGGCGAGGCGCGATTCCGTGGTGAGCGAACAGAAGCGCGTGGCCGCTCGCACGCCGCCCAAGATCGAGCCCCCCGCGCCCGTGGTGCAGAAGAGCGAGCGCGTGGAGAAGGAGCGGCAGGTGCCGCTTTTCGACCCGCCGAAGGCCGGCGAGCTGCCACCGCTCTCGCTCCTCGATGATCCGCCGGCCCGCGAGCCGCTTTACTCGGCGGAGGCGCTCGAGGCGCTTTCGCGGCTGGTGGAGATGAAGCTCAAGGACTTCGCGATCGATGCCGAGGTCGTCGCCGTGCAACCCGGCCCGGTGGTGACGCGATTCGAGCTGCGACCCGCGCCCGGCGTGAAGGCGAGCCAGATCACGAGCCTCTCAAAGGACCTGGCGCGCGCGCTTTCGGTGCTGAGCGTGCGCGTGGTGGAGGTGATCCCCGGCAAGAGCGTCATGGGGCTCGAGATTGCGAACGAGAGGCGCGAGATCGTGACCCTGGGGGAGATCATCCGCTCGAAGGCCTATGACGAGCTGCACTCGCCCATCGCGCTCGCCCTCGGCAAGGACATCGGCGGCAAGGCCATGGTCGCCGACCTTGCGCGCATGCCGCACCTGCTCATCGCCGGCACCACGGGCTCGGGCAAGTCGGTCGCCATCAACGCGATGGTGCTCTCGCTCCTTTACAAGTCGACGGCCGAGCACGTGCGGCTCATCATGATCGATCCGAAGATGCTGGAGCTCTCGGTGTACGAGGGGATCCCGCATTTGCTCGCCCCGGTAGTCACGGACATGAAGCAGGCGGCGAATGCGCTGCGCTGGTCTGTGGCGGAGATGGAGCGGCGCTACCAGTTGATGGCGGCTCTCGGGGTGCGCAACATCGCGGGCTTCAACCGGCGCGTGAAGGAGGCGAGCGATGCCGGCAAGCCGATTCTCGATCCCGTGATGCTGCAGCGCGCCGCCAACGATCCGACCATCGACCAGCGGCAGATCCAGCCCCTGGTACCGCTGCCCTACGTGGTGGTCGTCATCGATGAGCTCGCCGATCTCATGATGATCGTCGGCAAGAAAGTGGAGGAGCTGATCGCGCGACTCGCGCAGAAGGCGCGCGCGTCCGGCATTCACCTCGTGCTCGCGACGCAACGCCCTTCGGTGGATGTCATCACCGGGCTGATCAAGGCCAACATTCCCTGCCGGATCGCCTTTCAGGTGTCGGCCAAGGTGGACTCGCGCACCATTCTCGATCAGATGGGAGCGGAGACGTTGCTCGGCCATGGCGACATGCTGTACCTGCCCGCGGGGACCTCCTTGCCGACGCGTGTCCATGGCGCTTTCGTGTCGGACCAGGAGGTCCACCGGGTCGTCGAGGCGCTGAAGACCTCGACGCCACCTGATTACATCGAGGAAGTGCTCTCCGGCCCCAGAGCGCCGATACCAGGGCTGCCCGGCGAGGAAGAGGAAGGAAATGGCGGCGCGATGCAGGATGCGGAGCAGGATGCGCTCTATGACGAGGCCGTCAGAATCGTGATCTCAGAGCGCAAGCCGTCGATCTCGTACGTACAGCGGCGCCTCAAGATCGGCTACAACCGCGCCGCGCGCCTCCTCGAGGCGATGGAGATCGCGGGCCTCGTCGGGCCGCTGCAGACGAACGGCTCACGTGAAGTGCTGGCGCCCGCGCCGGCGGAAGATTGAATTGCCTCGAGCATTGAAAGGCCCCGCCATGTGGAAAAGAGCCCCGATTGCGGTCGCGCTGGCGAGCGCGCCGGCGATCCTCCTCGCGCCGGCCGCACCGGCCGCGATCGCGGGGACGGCGGGCGCGCCGACGCAATCGCAGACATCGCAGGCGCCAACGTCGCTCGATCGCTATCTCGAGCACTTGAAGACGCTGCGGGTCGCTTTTTTGCAGACGGTGGCCGATTCCCACGGCGCCGAGGTCGGCCGCTCCTCGGGCACGCTCATCGTCGAGCGGCCGGGGAAATTCCGCTGGGACATTCATCCCGAGCCCGTGCCCGCCTCAGCGGGTGCGCCCGCGAGCGCGGCGAGCGCGCCGGGAAGCGCTTCCCGGGGCGGCCAGCTCATGGTCTCGGACGGCCGCAATCTCTGGTATTTCGATCGGGATCTCGAGCAGGTCACCGTGAGGCCCATGACGGCGGCGCTTTCCGCCACACCGGCAATGCTGCTTTCGGGTACGGTCGATGTGCGCAAACACTTCACCGAGAAGAACGTCGGCACGCGTGAAGGCCTCGAGTGGGTGTATGTCGAGCCGCGCAGCGCCCAGGCGGACTTCAATGACGCGCTCTTCGGTTTCGACTCCAAAGGAACCCTGCAGCGCATGATTCTCGAGGACAAGCTCGGCCAGACCGTCACCATCATCTTCAAGGACGTGGAGGTCAACGTGCCCGTGTCGCCCCAGAAGTTCGCTTTCACACCGCCTCCGGGAGCGGACGTGATCGGAACGCCCGCCCAGTGAGCCCGGCCGCGGCGAGCGCGCCCGATTCCTCGCGACCGCTCGCCGATCGCATGCGGCCGCGATCGCTGGACGAGATCGTCGGCCAGCAGCATCTTCTCGGCCCCGGCAAACCGTTGCGAGCCGCCATCGAGGCGGGGCGGCTCCATTCGCTCATCCTCTGGGGTCCCCCCGGCACCGGTAAAACGACCCTGGCGCGGCTCATCGCGAGGCGCGCCCGCGCGCAGTTCATCCAACTCTCGGCGGTGATGGCCGGGGTCAAGGACATCCGCGCGGCGGTGCAGAGCGCACGCGAGGCGCGCGCCGCGAGCGGGTGCCCGACGCTGCTCTTTCTCGATGAGGTGCACCGATTCAACAAGGCGCAGCAGGACACCTTCCTGCCGTATCTCGAGGACGGCACGCTGACCTTCGTCGGTGCGACGACCGAGAATCCGTCCTTCGAGGTCGTGAGCGCGCTGCTTTCCCGCGCCCGCGTATATGTGTTGCGGCCGCTCAACCCGCTCGATATCGAATCGCTCCTGCGCTCTGCCCTGGTGGATCGGGAACGGGGACTCGGTAACGAGGGCATCACGGCCGAGCCGGCGGCGCTCGAGTTGATCGCGAAGGCGGCGGACGGCGATGCTCGGCGCGCCCTCAACATGCTCGAGCTCGCAGCGGGCCTGATCGCAGCGACCGAGGGCGGCGCGCGGCTCATCACGCTCTCGCTTGCGCAGGAAGTCGCGAGCGGGGGCCGACGGCGCTTCGACAAGGGGGGGGACCAGTTCTACGACCAGATCTCGGCGCTCCATAAAGCGGTGCGCGGCACGGATCCGGACGCGGCGCTGTACTGGCTGTGTCGCATGCTCGATGGCGGCTGCGATCCGCTTTATATCGCGAGGCGCGTGGTACGCATGGCGGTGGAGGACGTCGGCATCGCCGACCCGCGGGCCTTCGCGCTGACGCTCGATGCCTGGGAGGCCTACGATCGCCTGGGCTCGCCGGAAGGGGAGTTGGCGATCGTGAATGCGGTGGTCTACCTCGCCTGTGCGCCAAAGAGCAATGCGGTGTACCTCGCGATGGGCGAAGCGATGGCCGACGTCGAGCAGTACGGCACGCTCGATGTGCCGCTGCGGTTGCGCAATGCGCCGACTCGACTGATGAAAAACCTCGGCTATGGTGAAGGCTATCGCTACGTGCACGATGAGCCGGATGCCTATGCCTCCGGTGAGCGTTATCTGCCGGACGAGATGCCCGATCGGCGATACTACCGCCCCGTGCCGCGCGGGCTCGAGCTCAAGATCGGGGAGGCGCTGGCGCGATTGAGGAACCCCGCGAAATGATCGAGCCGAAGCTGCTGCGCTCCGACCCCGAGACGGTCGCGCGCAATCTGGCGCGGCGCGGATACGCGCTCGATGTGAACGCTTTGCGCGCCCTCGAAGAGCGGCGCAAGAGCGCGCAAGTCGAGTCGGACCGTCTGCGCGCGGAGCGCAATTCGAACGCCAAGGCGGTCGGCATGGCCAAGGCCCGCGGCGAGGACGCCTCGGCGGCACTGGCGCGCGGCGAGGCGTTGACGAGCGAGCTCGCGACCGCGGAGCGCGAGCTGACGGCCGTCCAGGTGGCGCTCGAGAGCTGGCAACTGGGACTGCCCAATCTGCTGCATGACTCCGTGCCTGATGGGCGCAGCGAGGCCGATAACCGCGAGGTGCGCCGCTGGGGCGAGCCGCGCCGATTCGAGTTCGAGCCAAAGGACCACGTGCAAGTGGGGGAGGGGCTCGGCGGGGTCGACTTCGAGGCCGCCGCCCGCATTTCGGGCTCGCGGTTCGTGGTGCTGCGCGGCCCGGTGTCGCGCCTGCATCGCGCGCTCGCGCAATTCATGCTCGACCTGCATACGAGAGAGCACGGCTACACGGAGGTCTACGTGCCGTACCTCGTGCAGGGCCAGGCGCTGCTCGGCACCGGCCAGCTGCCGAAGTTCGAAGAGGATCTCTTCAAAGTGACCGGCAGGAGCGAGGTCACGACTCAACACGCGTTCTATCTCATCTCGACCGCCGAGGTACCGGTCACCAATCTGGTGCGCGAGCAGATCGTGCCGGCCGAGGCGCTGCCGCTAAAGTACGTCTGTCACAGCCCGTGCTTCCGCTCCGAAGCCGGGGCCGCCGGTAAGGACACGCGCGGCATGATCCGCAACCATCAGTTCGACAAAGTCGAGCTGGTGCAGATCGTGCGGCCGGCGGACTCCTATGCCGCGCTCGAGCAGCTGACCGGAAACGCGGAGCAGGTGTTGAAACGCCTGGAGCTGCCGTACCGTACGGTTGCGCTCTGCGCCGGCGATATCAGCGCGAGCAGCGCCAAGACCTACGATCTCGAGGTCTGGCTGCCCTCGCAGCGTCGCTACCGCGAGATCTCCTCCTGCAGCAACTTCGAAGCGTTTCAGGCGCGGCGCATGCAGGCGCGGTGGCGCAATCCCGATGGCGGCAAGCCTGAGCCCGTGCATACCCTGAACGGCTCCGGGCTCGCGGTGGGGCGAACGCTGGTCGCGGTGCTCGAGAACTATCAGAACGCCGACGGCACGGTGAGCGTGCCGCAGGCGCTGCGGCCCTACATGGGCGACCTCGAGAAGCTGACGGCGTAAGGCAGCGGACATGGCGACCGCGGAGCTCAGCCGATCGCTCAAGCCGAGGCATCTCACGATGATCTCCATCGGAGGAATCATCGGCGCCGGGCTTTTCGTCGGCAGCAGCGCCTCGATTGCCGCCATTGGACCTGCGATCGTGGTGAGCTATCTCATCACCGGCGCCCTGGTGCTGCTCGTCATGCGCATGCTCGGCGAGATGGCGATGAGCCTGCCCATCGTGCATTCGTTTGCGGACTTCCCGCGTGCGGGACTCGGGCACTGGGCGGGATTCGTGACCGGGTGGCTCTACTGGTACTTCTGGATGATCGTGGTGCCGGTGGAGGCGATCGCCGGCGCCAACATTCTGCACGCGTACATCCCGCTGCCGGCGGGCCTGCTCGGGTGCATGCTCATGGCGACCATGACCGCCGTCAATCTCATGTCGGCACGGTCTTACGGAGAGTTCGAGTTCTGGTTCTCCTCCATCAAGGTCGCCGCCATCATCGCCTTCATCGCGATCGGGGCGGCCTACGCCTTCGGCTGGACCTCGCCCCATGGACCCACCTTCGCCAACCTGACGAGCCATGGGGGGTTCATGCCCTACGGCCCCGTGTCGGTGCTCGCGGGTGCGGTCACCGTCTATTTCCAGTTGACCGGCGCGGAGATCATCACGGTCGCGGCGGTCGAATCGGCCGAGCCGGCACGGGCGGTGGCGCAGCTCACGAGCTCGATCATCGTGCGAATCCTGACCTTCTACGTGGGCTCGATCTTCTTCATCGTCGCCATCGTGCCGTGGAACAGTGTGGAGATCGGTAAATCGCCCTTCACCCGCGCCTTGTTGCAGATGCATTTCGCCTGGGCCGGACGGGCGATGGACTTCATCGTCCTGACGGCGGTGCTCTCGTGTCTGAACTCCGCCTTCTACGTCTGCTCGCGCGTGCTCTTCGTGCTGGCCGGACACGGTGATGCTCCGCAGGCGCTGATCCAACTCAACCGGCGGCGGGTGCCGGTGAAATCGGTGCTCCTCTGCGCGCTCGCGGGGGTCGTCGGCATCCTGGCGAGCACTGCCGCGCCGCAGCGCGTGTTCGCCTTCCTCCTCGACGGCGCCGGCGCGCTCATGGTGTTCGTCTACATGTTCGTCGCCATCGCGCAGGTGAGCCTGCGGCGGGCGCGCGAACGCGCCGGTGCCCCGCCACCGGCGCTCACGATGTGGCTCTTCCCGTGGGCGAGTTATGCCGCCATCGCCGGCATGGCCGCGGTCCTCGTCGCCATGGCGTTCACGCCGTCCCTCACCGAAGAGCTGAAGGTGAGCCTGATCTCACTCGCCGTCGTGGTCCTCGCCTATCTCGCGCGGCGCGCGCGCCGCCGCCCGATGAGCGACGCGAGCGCTTCCGCGGACTGACGTAAAGCTGAAAGCGGCTTGATCGTGGGCAGCTACCTGCAACTCAGTTCCAATCCCTGGCTCGCCACCGGGTTGGGCGCGCTGGCCGCCGTGGTCGCGGGGCTCGCGCTCCATGGCATCTTTCTTCCCATCGTTCGGCGCCTGCTCGCCTTCAGCGTACATGCCTCGACCGTGGTGCAGTACATCGCCCGGCCGACCCGGTTTCTGCTGCTCCTCTTCGGTTTGCAACTGGTCTGTTCGCGGCGCCTGCAGACCCACGCGCACGTGCTCGCTCGTGTGGTGATGATGATCGTCCTGATCATCGGCATCGCCTGTGCGCTCATGCTCTTCCCGAGTATCCGGGAAGTGGGCGCGGGGCTGCTCGCCTCGGCCGGAATCGCCGGCATTGCGGCCGGCGTTGCGGCGCTTGCGCCATTACGGGCCGAACTCGAGCGGCTCTGCAAGGAGGCACCGGACTGGGACGGCCGGCTCGCGCAGCTGCAAGTGGTCGACGCCAGCGAGCGCGCCATGCAGATCCGCGCTCTGGTGAGCGCCATCGACTCGGGCAAGGCGTGGGATCTGCGCTGCTGCGTGCGCGAAGGGCTCATCGCCCATCTGCAGCGAGAGTACCCCGAAGCCTACGGCGACTTCGCGCCGACCTCATCTGGCACCGTTCGTCACCAGAGCCGCGAGCAGCTCGCTGACCGGCAGATCATCGAGCCGCGGGGGGCTGGCGAAGAGGACCTTGATACGCTCGGCCTGACGCACCGGAAAGTGACGATCGACGGCGGCCTGAAATCTCATCGCGACCCGCGCAATCTCCTGCGGGCTTTCGCGGTTGGTGAGCCGAGCGATGAACTCGGTGCCGAACGCCGTACCCAAAGAGCTGCCGACGAGCTCCGGGATTTCCAAGTCGATCGGCGTCGCAGGGCTCGCGCGCTCGCAGCTCACTGCCTGGCACGCATGCCGCACGGCACGACTCATCGCGTCCGCCAGGATCCAATCCCTGCGCGCCCGCCGTCGCGGCTCCTCGGCGTTGGTCGACACTCCACCGTCTACGGACACATAACTCAGAGCCGTGACGATCTGTCGCTGCGTGGCGCCGAGCTGCGTCGCGGCCACGGCCGCGGCGGCTAGCCGCGCGAGACGGAGGCTCGCAGCCCACCCACTCGGCTCTCCGCTGATGGGTGCAAGGACGCACTGGATTTCGAGTGCCTTGATGTTCGCGGCGAGTAGGTCGCGTATGGTCGGCGGAGCCTTGCCCTCCATGCTGGCCTTGCGCGCCAGATAGTCAGCGATCGCGAGCACGGCGGCGAGCGATGCGGTCCCGCAACCGTACGGCAAATCGAGCCAATCCTCACCCGTTGAGCTACAGAGCATCACGCCCAGGCAGAATGCGGCCTGGGCCGGATCGAGCTCGAGCGAGGTACCGGGGACGCGCGCTCCGCCCGGCATCACCGCGCCCGGTACCAGAGGAGCCACGAGGGAGGCGCATTCCGGGTCGCGGAGCGACTCGAAGCCGCCGGCCAGGGCCTCGATCAGATATCGGCGCGCGGCAGCGAAGGCCGACTCGCTCCTGACCGTGAAGCGCGCGGCGTAATCGGCAATAGCAACGATCAGGGACACTGCGCGATTGTCTCAGCTGTCTGGGGCCCGGACCAGCCGCACCCGGGCAATTTCAGACGGCACACCCAACCGCGTGGGTGGTCCCCAGTAACCGCTGCCGCGGCTCGTATAGATCCAGAGTCCCCCTAACCGGTTGAGCCCGGCGGTGAAGGGCTGTTGCAGCCGCACGAAAAGATTCCAAGGCCAGAACTGGCCGCCATGCGTATGGCCGGAGAGTTGCAGGTCGAATCCCGCATCGGCTGCCGCGGCAGCCGTCCGCGGCTGATGCGCGAGCAGCACGCGCGGCCGCACTCCGGGCGGTGCGCCGCTCAGGGCGGTGTTCGGGTCGCTGCGGTGTGCCGGGTCGAACCGGTGCGCGCTGTAGTCGGTCACCCCGGCGATGAGGAGCGAGGCGCCTCCACGACTCAACACCACGTGCTCGTTGAGGAGGACGTGGACACCCAAGCGGCGAAGCTCGGCGATCCACGCCGCGGCGCCGGAGTAGTATTCGTGGTTGCCCGTGACGAAGTAAGCGCCGTAGCGCGAATGCAGGTGCGAGAGCGGCTCGACGTGCTCGGCAAGCTGCTCGACCGAGCCGTCCACCAGGTCGCCGGTGATGGCGACGAGATCGACATCGAGGGAGTTGACGATCTCCACGATGCGGCGCACGAAGTCCCGCGTGATGGTGGGGCCGATATGCACATCGCTGATCTGCGCGATCGTGAATCCCTGAAGCGCCGCCGGCAGGCCGGGCAGTGGCACCGTCACGTCGACCACGCGCGGGCGCCGGCGGGCGTCGATGAAACCGATTACCGTGGCGAGCGCGGCGAGGAGCGGCACGGCGATGGCCGACGCTGTCTCGAGCGTGGCCGCCTCACCGCGCGAGGCGAAAAGCACGGCGGGCCCGAGAAAGAGATCCCGGGTCAGGGTGAGGACGGCGAGCGAGGAGAAGAAGCCGCCGTTGAGCGAGCCCAGCCAGGCGATGTTTGCCGCGAGCGGACTCTCCTGCCGTCCGCGTGCCCGCGCTCCCGCGATGATGAGCGCAAAGGAGGCGCAGAGCGCGAGAGCGCCAAGCAGGCGCCCGAGCAGCGTGATCGGTAGAGCGGGCAGCAGCCGCGCGCCCACGTACACGTGCAGCAGCGCGATCAGCGTGACGATGTTGCGAACGAAGCGCAACGGGCGCCGGCGCCTGCTGGTGGCGCGGCCGGATAGGGGCAGGGGAGCGGAGCGGGCGGCAGCGCTTTCGGTCGGCATATGCTCTCGACGGGCGGGGTCCACGGATATTGCCTGCGCCGCGTAAGGGGCGCGAGCCCGGAGCGGCTGAGACCGGTTGACGGTTGAACCCGCCGGGTCGCATTTTGGTAGCATCTGCGCCGCCGAGTTCCCTGAAGCAGCTCTCGCGAGGAACACCCGGTGAGCGACCAAGCCCCGATCTCATCCGAATGTCCGAACTGCCATCAGGAGCGCGCGCTCACGTACACGCGCGAGGAGCTTGCCGAGCTGCTACGCGCCGGTGCAGGCATCGAAGTCATGTGCGTCAGTTGCGATGAGACATGGCCGCTCTCGACGGAGGAGCGCGCTGATGTTGCACGCGGACTCGAGCGAGGATACTGAGTGCAGCGGCAGTGATCAGGGCGCCCTGATAAAATGCGCGCAAGTCGCTGATTCCCCTATACCGGAGAGGTGGCAGAGCGGTTGAATGCACCGGTCTTGAAAACCGGCATCGGGGCAACCCGATCGTGGGTTCGAATCCCACCCTCTCCGCAGTGGCGTGGCGGTTATATCGGCTTCCGTCAGATCGCTCACCGGGTCCGAAGCCCGCATAGCCGCCTCTTAGTCCTGTTGGAATGGAATTTCCCGTAAGACGATGATCCGGATATCCGCCCTCGAGTCGTATACGTGATAGCCGCAAGTGCAACTTCGTCCACACTTTCACGCGGCGAGCCATGGGCGTGTGGCCGACACCGGAGCTGGTCGGCGGGTAGCGCGGCTCGACCGTAGAAGCGCGACGATCGCGGTACACCGGGGCGGAATGGCGCTTGCTCACCATCCGCTTTACGAGACCAGCCACGGGAGTAATGGCATGACATCCAAGGTACAGGGTGAGGGCGATTACGAATCCGCCCGCCGCTATGATGAGGAGACGAAGCGCTTCGTGGAGGAGAAGACCCAGGGCGGCAAACCGCTCGAAGGCTCTGCGTCGGAGGCTTCCGATGAGCTGACGCCCGAGGAGAAGAAAGCGCGGGCGCGGGCGAAGGCGGGCGACCAGGATCAGCGCGATGCTGATGCCCTGCGCAAAGCCGAGGAGCAGCGCAAGCACTGACGGGGGCTGATCCGCTACCGAGCGGGCGGGGAAGGTTGCCGGGAGCGTGCGGCGGATCACAAAACCGCCCGTTGAGCGGTGACTTTTGGATGCCGCGGCCGAAAACCATAGGCCGCCCGAAGCGATGTGCACCCTCGAAGGCCGGCCGGGGATAGCGTGATCTGGTTGCTGTCATTGCTGCTCATTGCAGCCTGCGGATTCGCCGCGTGGCCCGCGCTTCGCCGGTTTACACCCGCGGCTCTCGCGCGTGTGGGTGGATCAGCCGAGATCGAAAGCGAAGCGCCGTCCGATCTGCGGCATCTACCGGAGCCGCCGATATTGCAGGCGGATTCGGCACAATTCCTCGATCGCACCGAGGTGTTCCGCCGGCTTCGGCAGCTCGAGCTGGGCGTTTCCGGGGGAGGGCAGCCGGATCCTGCGCACGAGCGTATCGTGGCAACCGCGCTCGCGGCGATCGGCGATCCGGCCAACCAGAGACAGTACTTCCCGCGGCGCCCCAATCTTCTGCCGCAGCTGATCCGCGCCATCAACGACACGAACGTTCCCGTGCGCCAGCTGGTCGCCATCGTCGCACGCGACCCGGCGCTGGTCGGCAGTCTCCTCAAGGTCGCGAATAGCTCTTTTTATCGCATCACTCCGCGACCGATCGAAACCATCGAACGGGCGATCGTAGCGTTGGGAAGCGATGGTCTTCGCTCGGTCATGGCCGCGGCTCTGATGCAGCCGATATTTCAGAGCTCGGGCGTCGGAGCGGCGTCCCGGTTTCCGGAGCTCGTCTGGGAACATGCGGTGCGCTCGGCTCATGCGGCAATCGCTCACGCCGCCTTGGTGGAGCGGGCGAACCCGTTCGCGGCCGAGCTGCTGAGCCTCATCAGCGGACTGGCGGAGATCGTGCTGTTTCGGGCGGTACGCGAGCACTGCCAACCGGCATCGACCGGAGAGGGAGTCGATCCGCGGGTGATCGCCTCCATACTCGATGCGCAATCCGCCGCATTTGCCTGGCATATCGGCTCCGACTGGCGGCTTTCCGAGGAGACGCTGGCGGCCCTGGAGGAGCAGATGACATTCTCCGCGCCGGCCACGCCGCTCGGCCGGTCGTTGCGCTTTGGTCGCTGCGCCGGCGCCCTGGCGGTTCTACACAGTAACTGCATCATCGATGACGCCAGTGTCAGGATCTCGGTCCCCCCCTCGGGGCTCTCGTCCTCGCATCTTGAATCCATGTTGACGCGTCTGTTGCGTGCTCATGAGGATCCAAGGACGATACCCGGGACGGCGCCTCGCTGAGAGTTGCGCGCGATTCGGTCGCGACAGGTCCGAGGTCAGCGGCTCAACGTCCTGGACGAGCGGATGATCCGCCACGAGACTCCATATCGTCAAGTACTTTGTATAATAAAGTAACTGTCGCGCTGTCGAAAAGAGTGTCAGTGCCGCGTGGCTGCGCAATCCCCGCCTGCGGGCGATCCTGCCCTTCGGATGACCGATATAATCGTCGGCCAGTTCATCCCGCTGCATCGGGGGCGATATTGAGGCAACGATTGCGCAGTGCACTGGCAGCATCGGTGCTGTCGGCCTCTCTGCTCGCAGGAATCTGCCACGCCGCTCCGTCGGCCCCTGTGGTCCGCATTCCACAGGGGACCTTGGCCGGGCTGAAGCGCGGCGCGGTAGATGCGTTTCTCGGAATCCCGTACGCGGCGCCTCCGGTCGGACGCAATCGCTGGCACGCGCCGCAATCGGCACCTCGGTGGGAGGGCATCCGCTCCGCAAAAAGATTCGCGCCAAGCTGTTGGCAGGTGATGACTCCCGCCGGTATCGGACCGTGGACCCACGAGTACGTCCCTCAGGGGCGCGCCAGTGAGGACTGCCTTTATCTCAACGTCTGGACGCCCACCACGGATGTGCGCCGGCAACTACCGGTGCTGCTCTGGATCCCGGGCGGCGGCTTCGTCGCCGGCTCCGGCTCCGCGGCAGTGTACGACGGCGCGAAATTCGCCGCGCAGGGTATCGTCGTGGTCACGATCAACTACCGGGTGGGCCTGTTCGGTTTCTTCGTGACACCGGAGCTCGCCGCCGAAGCGGCCCGCGAGCACGAGCCTGCGGGAAACTATGGGTTGCAGGACATGGTTGCGGCGCTGCAATGGGTGCATCGCAACATCGCCGCCTTCGGAGGCAATCCGGATGCCATCACCGTCGGTGGCCAATCCGCCGGTGCCATGGCCGTGCACGACCTCATCGTCTCGCCGCTTGCCACGGGACTCTTCCGGCGCGCGATTACCGAGAGCGGACTGCCTGACACGGCGCCGCCCCCCTCTCTGGCAGAGGCGGAGCGAGCCGGCGAGAAGTTGGCGCGTTCCAAGGGCGCCAAGACTCTCGCGGCGCTTCGTGCGCTGACACCCCAGCAGCTGACCGCGAACGCGCCGCCCGGTCTGAAGGGGCCGCTTCTCATCCCCATCATCGACGGCGTGCTGCTTCCGGCCCCGCCCGAGACGCTCCTCATCCCCGGCGCGTTCGCCGATGTGCCCATTCTCGCCGGGATCGATGCCGATGATGCGTCCGCATTCTCGGGGCCGCTCGTAAGATCGATGACTCGATCGGCCTGGAGAGCGCTTCTCAAGCAGACTTTCGGCGCGCTGGCGCCGCGGTTTGCGACTCTGTACCCCGCGGGGACGGGCACCGAGCGCGCGCGCTCGGCGCGGCAGTTGCACCGTGATCTTGGGCTCGCCGCGCTCTATGCCTGGAGTCGCGGATGGAACTCACACGCCAGCAGTCCGGCGTACGGCTATCTCTTCGATCACCTCGAGCCGGGCCCGGAGTCGGGCCGTTGGGGTGTCTTTCACTCCTCCGAGCTGCCCTACGTGTTTGGCACCCTCGATGCGGCTCCGGAGCGGCATTTCACCCGCACCGACCGGGCGCTCTCGCGGACCTTGTCGCGTTATTGGATCGATTTCATCAAAACCGGGGATCCCAACGCCCGTGGACTTCCTCGTTGGCCGCGCATGCAGGGAGCCGATCCGCAGATCATGGTCCTCGAGCCTGCTCCGGCGCCGGAGCCGATCCTGCCGCCGGGCAAGCTCGATTTGATGAACGTGTTCCTCGCGCGGGGCGGCAAGCCGAGCATTTTCTGACGGTCGCTCGCGATATCAGATCGCGAGCGTCAGACTGATGGGACAGTGATCGCTCCCCATCACATCGGCATGAATCTGCGCCGCCTTCACGGCTTTTTGGAGGCTTCGGGAAGCGAGAAAGTAATCGATTCTCCATCCGACGTTGCGCGCCCGTGAGTTGGCGAAGTGGCTCCACCAGGTGTAATGACCGCTGCCCTGCTTGAAGAGGCGCAGGGTGTCGACGAATCCGGCTTCGACGAGATTCTGGAAGCCTTCGCGCTCCTCGTCGGTGAATCCCTTCCTGCCGCGGTTGGATTTGGGATTGGCGAGATCGAGCTCGGTGTGAGCCACATTGAGATCGCCGCAGAAGACCACGGGCCTTTTCTTCTCGAGCTGACGGCAGTAGGCGAGGAACGCCGGGTCCCAGTGCTTGTGCCGCAACGGCAAGCGGCTCAGATCGTCCTTCGCATTCGGCGTGTAGACCGTCACCACATAGAGCTTGGGAAACTCCGCAGTGATGACCCGACCTTCCTCACTGCTGTCGCGCTCGAGCTCGTCGGCGAACTGGAAGCGCCTGGCGAACGCCTTCGGAAAGCCGTTGACCACCGAGAGCGGCTCTTGCCTCGAGAGAATGGCGGTGCCCGAATAGCCTTTCTTCAGCGCGGAGTTCCAGTATTCGTGATAGTCCGGCAGGTCGATCTCGATCTGTCCGCGCTCGGCTTTGGTCTCCTGGAGACACAGGACATCGGGCCGGTGCGCCTTCACGAAGCGCTGGAACAGGCCTTTCTTGACCACGGCGCGGATGCCGTTGACGTTCCAGGAGTAGAGTTTCATGAAATCGGTGCCCCGCTTCAGCCGCAGCCAGTCTAACCTGCGCTCGAAAGCGGGGCGAGGCCGCCGGGTCCCCTGGATCGGACGGGCGCGAGCCTCGATAATGCCGATCCATGGCCATATCCCCGCTCGCCGGCAAGCTGGCGCCGAAGTCGTTGCTGATCGATCCGACGCGGCTCGAGGGCGAGTTCTACGCGCGCAGGCCCGATCCCGCCGATCCCGTGGAGCTGGTGAGTTTCGGCACCAGCGGTCATCGCGGCTCGCCGCTCAAGGGATCGTTCAACGAAGCGCACATCCTCGCCATCACCCAGGCGATCTGCGAATACCGCCGCGCCAAGGGGATCACGGGGCCGCTCTACATGGGTCGCGACACGCACGCCGTCTCGGGACCCGCGCAGCGAACGGCGCTGGAAGTGCTCGCGGCGAATGCGGTCGAGACCGTGATCCAGCCCGCGGACGGCGTGACGCCGACCCCGGCGGTATCGCGAGCGATTCTCGCGCATAACCACGGTCGCGCCGAGCGCCTGGCTGACGGCATCGTCGTCACGCCCTCGCATAATCCTCCGGAAGATGGCGGCTTCAAGTACAACCCGCCCAACGGCGGACCCGCCGATAGCGATGTCACGGGCTGGATCCAGACGCGGGCGAACGCACTGCTGCGAGACGGCAATACCGGCGTGCGGCGCGTGCCCGCGGAGGCGGCCGTGCGCGCCGCAACCACCCACGCGGTAGACTTCATCGCCCCTTACGTGGAAGACCTGATCCACGTGATCGACCTGGAAGTGATTCGAGCGGCGCGAGTCTCCATAGGAGTCGATCCGCTCGGCGGCGCCGCGGTGCACTACTGGGAGCCGATCGAGAGGACGTATGGGCTCGACATCCACATCGTCAACCCGAAGGTCGATCCCACCTTCGCCTTCATGATGGTCGATCACGACGGCAAGATTCGCATGGACTGCTCGAGCCCCTATGCCATGGCCGGTCTGTTGCAGCTCAAGGACCGCTACCGTGTTGCTTTCGCCAACGACACCGATGCCGACCGACATGGGATCGTCACCCCGTCGGCGGGGCTCCTCAACCCCAACCACTACCTCGCAGTGGCGATCCGTTACCTCCTCACCCACCGTCCGGGTTGGAGCGCGGCGGCGGCGGTGGGCAAGACTCTGGTCTCGAGCGGGCTCATCGATCGCGTGGTGGCCCGTCTCGGGCGACCGCTGCGCGAAGTGCCGGTCGGGTTCAAGTGGCTCGCTCCCGGCCTGCTCGAGGGCTCGATCTGCTTCGGCGGTGAGGAGAGCGCGGGCGCGAGCTTCCTCAGGCGGGACGGCACCGTCTGGACCACGGACAAGGACGGACTCATCATGGGACTTCTTGCCGCGGAGATCACCGCGCGCACCGGCAAGGATCCGGGCGAGCACTACCGTGAGCTGACGGCCGAGCTTGGTACGTCCTGGTACACGCGGATCGATGCACCGGCAACCGCGGAAGAGAAGACGCGCATCGCGAGCCTCTCGCCGGAGTCGGTTCGCGCCGCGACGCTCGCGGGCGAGCCGATCACGGGCAAACTGACGCGCGCGCCCGGCAATGGTGCGCCGCTCGGCGGCCTGAAGATCGTCGCCGCGAACGGCTGGTTCGCCGCCCGCCCGTCCGGAACCGAAAGTCTCTACAAGATTTATGCCGAGAGCTTCCGCAGCGAGCGTCATCTCGCGACCCTCGTCGAGGAGGCGCAGCGGATCGTCGGCGATGCGCTGAAATCCGTGTGAGGAGTTATCATGAATGCGACATCCGAACTCAATCGTGCAGGGCAGAGCCTTTGGCTCGACAACATCACGCGCGAGCTCCTCTCGAGCGGGACTCTCAAACGCTATATCGATGAGCTCTCGATCACGGGACTGACCTCGAACCCGACGATCTTCGATCAGGCGATGAAGCACGGCTCGGCCTACGATGAGGACATCCGCAAACTCGGCTCCGCGGGCCTCGCGGAGGAGAAGCTCTTCTTCGAGCTCGCGCTCGAGGATCTGGTGCGCGCGGCCGATCTCTTCCGCGCTGTGCACGAGCGCACCGCGGGCGTCGACGGCTGGGTTTCGCTCGAGGTCTCGCCCCGGCTCGCGTATGACACCAACTCCACGCTCGCCGAGGCGCGGGACCTTCATGGGCGCGCGGACCGTCCCAACCTCTTCATCAAGATACCGGGAACGCGCGAGGGTTTGCCGGCGATCGAGTCGGCCATCTTCGCGGGCGTTCCGATCAACGTGACGCTGCTTTTCTCGCCCGAACAGTACGTTGCCGCGGCCGACGCGTGGCTGCGGGGCATCGAGCGCCGCATCGCCGCGGGCCTGAATCCCAACGTCACCTCGGTGGCTTCCATTTTCCTCAGCCGCTCGGATGTCGCAACGGCGGACAAGGTGCCGCCGGCGCTGCGCAACCGGCTGGGACTTGCGATCGGCCGTCGCGCGTACCGCTCCTATTGCGAGCTGCTCACCTCGCCGCGATGGCTGCGGGCGCTCAACGCCGGGGCAAGACCGCAGCGGCTGCTCTTCGCGAGCACCGGGACGAAGGACCCGAAGGCTTCGGATGTCCTCTACGTCGAGGGTCTGGTTGCGCCCTGTACCGTCAACACCATGCCGGAGAACACGCTCAAGGCGTTCGCCGACCACGGCAAGGTGGGCGATGCGGTCCGCGCCGACGGAGGTGACAGCGACGCGGTGCTCGCGGAATTCACCAAGGCGGGAGTGGACCTCATGGCGCTTGCCGCGAAGCTGCAAAAGGAGGGCGCGGATGCCTTCGTCAGATCCTGGGACAGCCTGATGGGTGTGATCAGCTCGAAGGCCACGGCGTTGAAGAAGGCGGCGGGCGCGCGCTGAGCGCGCCGGCACCGCGCCCGCGGCTATCGCGCGCGGCCCCCAACACGCTGCCAGATCTGCGAGCGTCCGAGGAGTGAGATCCCGAGAAAGCCGCGCATGACGAGGCGGCGGCCGCCGGCCGTCAGCCGCAGCGTGCAGTCATAGACGTGTCCGGTGTTGGGGTCGAGGATATCGCCGCCGACGTACTCGCCGTTCTCAGGTTTCAGGTGACGCATGATCACCAGGCCGATGATCGGCTGATCGTGCCGCTTGTCGGTGCAGCGCGTGCAGCGGGCGTTGCGGTCATCGCCGGGAGATCTCGGCTCGATCTCACCGTAGTAGAGACCGCCGGCCTCGAAGATGCGAATCAGCCCCTCCGGCTTCCCGGAGCTGTCCAGGGGCTGCCAGAGGCCCGCGGGGGAGGTGACTCCCGCGTCGGTGGCTCCGGCCGCAAGGGGCGCCGCGAGCGAGAGGAGTAACAACGCGATGAGCGTCGCGAGCATACGCATCGGCACGGACTGCGGTCAGCTGTTGGCGAGCAAACGGCGCAGATCCGAGGCGACCTGCTGCGCCGTGTTGTCCGTCTGCGCGAGCAGGCGTGCGCGGCCGTCGCCATCGAAGATGAATACCGCACTGCTGTGATCGACCTCGTAGTTGCCGTACTTGTCTGGCTTCTCGTCGTGATAGGCAATGCGGTAGCGCTTGCTCAGCGTGGTGAGCTCCGCCTGGTCGCCGCGAAGACCGACGAAATCGGGGCCGAAGTTGCCGACGTAGCGCTTGAGCACCGTGGTCGTGTCACGCCTGGGATCGACGCTGACGAACAGCACCCGGACCCGGGACGCTTCGGGTCCGAGGCTACGAAGCGCATTGGCGAGCATGGCGAGTGTCGTCGGACACTCATCGGGGCAATCGGTGTAGCCGAAGTAGAGCAGCACCAGGTGGTGCCGATAATCCTCGGCAGTGACCGCCTGGTTTTCCCCGTTGGTCAGATGGAAGCCAAGGGGCGCCACGAGACCGGTGACGTTCCTGAGGGCGTAGGGCGGGCCGCTACCCGCGCACGAGACCAGTCCGCAGGCGAGCGTGAGAGTGCAGAAGGGTGCGAGCAGACGAGCCGTGCGGCGCCGCGCAAGGTCCGAAGCGATCTCCGTCATGCTGGAGCTCCCGATCCTTCCGCCGCCAAGCGTCCGCGCATCCGCCGAGCCGTCGGCTCGGGATCATGCAGGATGTGATGCAGCACGACCAACACCCCGACGAGCGACATCATGGCGGCGGGAATCCATGTCAGGAGACCGCCGATCTGCTGATCCTCGATCGGGCTGATGGCCCAGGCGCGGCCGCAGACGGCGTAGATATCGTACAAGGGCGTCGTATGGAGGGCGATGTAGGCGCCGAGCGCGATCTGGGGCACGGCGACAATGGTGAGGATGATGATACGCGTGCCATAGCCAAGCGCGGCGCTGCCTTGCGTCTGGCGTGGTGCCAGCATCAGCCACCAGAAAAGCAGACCATCGGCGAGCATGCTCCAGTTCATGAGCAGATAGCGCCTGCCATCGATCATCGCGGTGAAATGAATCGACGGTGTCAGCCAGAGGAATATCAGTCCCACGAACAGCGTCGGCGCGATGAGCGGATGCTGAAGGACCCGGAAGAGGAGCTGTACCGGCCGCCGCATCCACGCGCCGATCCGCAATCGCCCGGCCAGGCCGGCGGGAATGCCGGCGCGCAGCACAGGTCCGGGGGCCGTGAGGACGATGAGCACTGGACCGATGTGGTGCAGGATCAGGTGCTGCAATCGATGGATCCAGAACATGTGCTGCGCCAGGAAATCGACATAAGTCTGCAGCACCGCATAATTGAGGGCGACGCCGAGAAAGAACGTGAACGCCTGCCAGAAGCCAACCCGATGCGCGCCGCGCCGCAGCGCGCGGAGCCCGCGCACGTAGAGGGCAACGACGATCGCGCATGTGAGAAAGACGGTCGGGGAGAACTGCCAGGGAAGGAGATACCCCAGATCCGATGGGAACGATGGCATCGCGACATCATACCACGCGACCTCCGGACCTTAGTCCGGTTGTCCGCGTCGCGGCCACGGCGATCTCGCTCGAGTCGAGGTCATCGCGATGCACGAGCGCCTCGCAGAGATTCTCGTAAAGCTCCTCGGCCGAGCGGTGAATGCTGCGCGGGGCGATCGGATGGCGGCTCGGACCCGCCCCTGCGGTGAGCGGGTCGTCGTGTCCCGAAGCACCGTAGCCGTAGTCGCCCGTCGTGCCGTAGCCACCGTAGCTGCGACCGCCGAAGCGCCCTCTCGCTCCCGAATATCCGCGAGCCATACAGGGGCGATAGCAAGACGTGCGCCGCTCAGGCACTGCGGTTGCTGAATCCCGGTATGACCTCACAAACACACGATTACGCTCGAGCCGAGCAGGCGGCGAGGCGCGAGTACCCGCATTTCGAGCGCAAGCTGCAGGACAGATGGCGCGAGCTGCGGGACGAGACCCGCAGCGTGCTCGCGCGCTCGCAGCACGAGGGCTACGCGGACATCGCGGGCCGCGTCGGCGATCTCGAGGACCAGTCCCTCGCCGACCTGCTCGTCGATGTCAATCTCGCCGAGGTGTCGCGCGACGTCGAGGAGATCCGCGCGATCGAACGCGCGCTCAGGCGGATCGCCCTCCGTACCTACGGCATCTGCGTGAGCTGCGCTCAGCCGATCGAGCGCGAGCGCCTGGAAGCGTATCCGACAGCGAACCGGTGCGCGTTGTGTCAACGCGCCTACGAGCACGAGCACGCGACGCCGCCAACGCCGCGCCTGTAGCGTAGCGTAACTACGCTTGATGGATCGCCTTGGTGACGAGGCAATCCTCCAGACCCTCGGGTCCGTCTTCCGATCCATGGCCACTTTCCTTCACGCCACCGAACGGCGCATCCGCGAATGCCATGGCGACTGCGTTGATGCCGACCATTCCGGCTTCCAACGCATCGCCGATCAGCATGGCGCGCTTGCCCGACTCGGTGAAGGCGTATGCGGCGAGACCGTAAGGCAGACGGTTGGCGTGCTCTACGGCCTCATCGAGCGTGGCGAAAGGCGCCATCACCGCCACCGGACCGAACGGCTCCTCGTTCATGATGCGCGATTGCAACGGCACATCGGAGAGCACGGTCGGCTGATAGAAAAATCCCTCTTTCCCGTGGCGTTCACCGCCGGCGCGCAGCTTCGCGCCGCGGCTCACCGCATCGCCTATGAACGCCTCCATCGCCTGCGGCCGGCGCGGATTGGCCATGGGCCCCATGTGATGGCGCTCGATGAGGCCATCGCCCACCTCCACCTTGCGCGTGCGTTGGGTGAAGGCGGTGACGAAGCGGTCATAGATGCCTTGTTGCACGTAAAAGCGTGTCGGCGAAACACATACCTGGCCGGCGTTGCGGAATTTCGCGGTGGCGAGCAGCTCCACAGTGCGCTCGAGATCGGCATCGTCGAAGACGATGACGGGGGCGTGACCGCCGAGCTCCATCGTCGTGCGCTTGACGGTGGCGGCGGCAAGCGCGAGCAGATGCTTGCCGACCGCGGTCGAGCCGGTGAACGAGAGCTTGCGGATGATGGGAGAGGCGAGCAGGTGGCGCGACACTTCATCGGGGACTCCGAAGATGAGCTGTGCAACGCCTGCGGGCAGGCCGGCATCGACCAGAGTGCGTATCACTTCGATCGCGGAGGCCGGTGCCTCCTCGGCGGGCTTGAGAATCACCGAGCAGCCGGCGCCGATGGGCGCGGCGAGCTTACGACCGGGATTGATGATTGGGAAGTTCCACGGCGCGAAGGCGGCGACGGGGCCGACCGGCTCCTTGACGACCAGGGAACGGGTTCCGGTCGGGCGTACCAGCACCCGGCCATAGGCTCTGCGGCACTCCTCGCCGTAGAACTCGAACAGGTTGGCGACGGCGTTCGCCTCGGCCCGCGTCTCGCGCAGCGGCTTGCCTTCCTCTATCGTGGCCACGCGGGCGATGTGCTCCACGCGCTCGCGCATCAGTTGCGCGGCGCCTTTGAGCACCCGGGCACGCTCCTCGGGGGTGGATCGTTTCCATTCGCGGAAGGCGCGTTCGCTGGCCTGCAGGGCGCGATCGAGGTCGGCGCCATCGACCAGAGGCAGCTCGCCGAGGGAATCGCCGGTTGCGGGATTGACGACGCGCTGCGCTCGGCGCTTTCCCGTGCCGATCCATTCGCCGTCAATGTACAGCTTCAGCTCAGTGTATCCGCCCATCATGCCTCGGGCCGCTCAGGCGGCGTGTGTAGTCGCGGTAGGGCATCAATTCTAGCGTGCCGTGCCCGCGCTCGCAGGCAGGGAATTCTTGGATCATGAGCCCGATCCGCATTGCCCCGCGATGCCGGCCGTTGGCGGGGCCGCTTGTTGGGGTTGTGCTTGCGCTCGCCGTTCCGTCGACGCTCGCTGCGACCGCGCAGCAGACGCCGACCGCCGCGCAACCCGTCACGAACCCGCCCCCGCTATTGCCGCTCACCGCGGACGAAGTGCTGACACAGGTGCGCCGCAGCGTCACTTGGTATCACGCCCTCGCCGCCGTGGAGCAGATCAGCCTTCAGGGCGTGGGCCCGCTGGCTCGCGGCGAGTTGCAGCAGCAGGCTCTTACAACGGTCAGCAAGGCCTTCGAGTTCGGCAAAGCGGCGGAGGACATCCTGGGGCGGCAGGCCCAGGCGCAGAGCGCGAGCGTCCCGAGCGGCGGCGGCAAGGCCGCGGCGCAGTCCACCGCCCCGACTCTGCCGGCGAGGCTCGCTCAAGAGGCGGCGCATCTGTCGGCGCAAGAGGCGACCCTCAAAGCCGAGATCGCCGCCATCGAGGCGCGGCTGAGCCGCACGAGGGGCGCGAATGCACGTGCGGCGATTGCCGCCCAGCGCGCAGGTCTCGTCGCCGCGCTACAGCTCGTGCGGCAGATCGGGTCCAACGTCGATCAGCTCCGCCGCTTCCAGGAGAGCGCCATCGCGCGGCAGGGGAAGTCCCCCAAAGGTCTGCGAGCTCAGCTCAAGGCGCTCGAAAGCTCGATTCCGGAGCTCTCGACGGGTGAGGGCGGGTCGGCCGCGGCAGTTCCGGCAACGGGCGGGCATGCGGCACCGACCTCGGTGTCGAAATCCACCCCGACCAACTTCCAACCTCAGTCAGCCGGCATCGTGCCTCTCATCGGGCAATGGTACGCGCTGCATGACAATCGGGTGCAGGTTCAGGGCGCCATCAACGACACGACCACCCTCGAGGGCCAGGTGACGGCCACCCGCTCGCGGCTTCTCGCCACCGTACGCCGGCTCGTCGGCAGTGGAATGGCATCGATCGCCACCGGCAGCACGACGCAATTGGCGACGCAGCGGCCGACGATCGAGGCGGCTACGGGTGAGCTGCGGGAGCTCTCGAGCGCCATCATTCCGCTTGCCGAGCAGGCGCTGATGCTGAGTAAAGCGCAAACGACCCTCGAGGACTGGAGGAACACACTGGCCGCGCAGGAGTCGAGCGCGGCGCGTTATCTCGGCATACGTATCGGCATCCTGCTGGCGTGGGTCGCCGCCGTCCTCATCATCGCGGAGATCTGGCGGCGAGTCACGTTCCGCTATCTCGCGGACGCGAGGCGCCGGCGACCGTTCCTCATGCTGAGACGCATCGTCCTCGGCATGGCTCTCATCCTCGTGATCATATTCAACCTCGTCTCGCAGGTCGGCTCCATCGCCACCTACGCCGGGCTGTTGACCGCGGGTCTCGCGGTGGCGCTACAGAACGTCATCCTGGCGGTGGTGGCTTACTTCTTCCTCATCGGGCGGTATGGGGTGCGCGTGGGGGATCGCGTGACCATCTCCGGGGTGACGGGACGTGTGGTCGATATCTCGCTCCTCAGGGTCTACCTGATGGAGCTCGTCGGCCCGGATCTGCATTCGACCGGCCGCATGGTGGTGCTGTCGAACGCGGTGCTCTTTCAGCCGACGGCGCTCTTCAAACAGATTCCGGGCGCGGAGTACCTCTGGCACAGCGTGACGCTCACCATCGTCGCCACGGCGGACTTCGAGAAGGCCTACGGCAGTCTCCAAGCCGCGGCCGACAGGGTGTATGAGACCTACCGCTCGGCCATCCAACGCCAGCACGTCATCGCGCAGCGTTTCATCGAGTTCGAGACCGTGGCGCCGGCGCCGGAGGTTCGGCTGCGGCTGACGGACAACGGCCTCGAATGCGCGGTGCGCTATCCGGTCGTGACGGAGAAGGCTGCGCGCATCGATCAACAGATGCTCGATGCGCTGCGCAAGGCCCTCGAGGGTGACGAGCAGTTGAAGCTCGTCGCCTCAGGCGGCATGGCGCTCAAATCTTCGGAGAGCTGACGCTCGAGCTACCTCAGTACGGCCAGCCGCGCGAGATTCGACTGCACGATCGCATCGTGACAGGCGCTCTGGGCATACCAGCGGCGCGCTGCGTGCACGAGAGTCGTGCAAATCTGCACCGCGTCGGCAGCTTTCGGACCGAGAAGCGCCAGCGGACCCGCCTTGAAGCCACGGTGCCGCGTACGCTGCAGCCGATGCAGCCGCAGTCGCCGCAGTGTCAAAGCGGGGACCGACTGGTTGGCGAGATTCGCGCGTTCAGCGCGCTCACAGACGAGCTGAATGATCCTGCCCGCGTCGGCTTCGGCCGCCGCCGGGCACTCTTCCCCCTGTGGCAACCACTGCGCGCACCACGCCTGCACGCGATCGGCCGAGCCCTGCATGTGCGCATCGCTTAATGCCGCGGCGATCTGCGGCAGATCGAATGCTTCGCGCAGAGCCTGCTCCCAGCGCCGCTCCTCGAGGAGCAGCTCGATATCCGAAAGATAGCTCGCGAGCATGCGCGAGCTCGAAGGGCAGGTCAGGTGTGCGGAGTCTCTTCCCGGCGGCGGTGTGGTCGGGTACGCGTATTGTTCTTGCATGCATCAGCTCTGCGGTGAAGGGGTTGTGGGAGCGCCGCGTCGCCAGGTGGCGCTCTTGCGCGGCGAGGCCCGTGCTGCGGACGGGCGAGTACGCCTAGTGCCGGTGGAAGCGGCGGGAGCGGAATCCTCGCGATGCGCTTTGCGGGCTCTCTTCCACACTTTTCGAGCTACGGCGGCCTGTTTCCGCGCCCGCTTGGCCTCGCGCTTGGCTCCCTTCATCCGCTTGCGGGCCCGCTTGAGCTCCTCTTTGGCGATCCGGACGCGCTGCCTCGCGACCTCCGCCTGCAGCCTCGCGCGCTCGAGAGGCTCTTCCGGCTCACCCGCCGCGGCTGCGCCGGAACTCGATTTAGGCGCAGCGCCATCCGCACCGTCTGCCGTCTCGGACGGTGGCGTGCCGGCGGATCGTTTTTCGCGGGCAGTCTTCCCCATAGGCAAATGCGAGTGGCGAGAGAAGACCAGTTTCACACAATGGCTGCGGCCTTGCCACCTTTAGCGGGGCGCGGCCTTGTCACCTTTAGCCTGGGCGCCGACCTGCCGCGGCGGCAAGGGCATGGCTCAGCCAGCGTAGCGCTACCCCGCTCAGCGCGTGCGCGCGGGCAGCATCGTGGCGGTAACGCGGTTGCGGCCGGAATTCTTGCTGCGGTAGAGGGCGGCGTCGGCGACCTTGAGTATCTGCTCGGCTAGCTTGCGCTCGCCGACCGGAACGCGGTCGAGCCCGCAGAGGCCAAAGCTCGCTGTGACCTCGACGTCGCGCGCCTGGACCTTGAAGGACTTATTGGCGACGTGCGCGCGCAACTTGCGCGCGACATCGAGCGCCTGCTCATAGCTGGTCTCGGGCAGAACGATGGCGAACTCCTCGCCCCCAATACGCGCCACCCAGTCGATGCCGCGGCGCAATGATTCCTGCAGACGTGTGCCGAACTGCTTGAGGATCTCATCACCTCCGGCATGACCGAGGGTATCGTTGGCGTTCTTGAAGTAGTCGATATCGCAGAGGATGAGCGAGAGCGAGCGTGCATATCGAGCCGCACGTTCCACCTCGCGGGGGAAGTGCTTACTGAAGAACCGTCTGCTGGCGACCCGGGTCAGGTCGTCAGTCGTCGAGAGTTTGCGATTCTCAACGAGTGCGATGCGCAGAACGGCTTCGAGCTCCGCGATACGGCGCGCCGCCCCGAGTCGCGCGTGCAGCTCCCGGTCCGAGACACGACGGCCCAGACAGTCGTCGGCGCCGGCGGCGAGTCCGGCCTCTCTCTCACGGGACTCATCGAGTGGCGTGACGTAGACGACGTAAGGCGTCCGTGAGGACTGTTGCGAGCGGATCTTGCGGATGAGCTCCAGGCTGTCCGTCATGACGACGGAACGGAACTCGGTCACCAGACTGACGAGCGCCGCATCGTCATCCGCGGCCGCCGCCAGATCGAGCATGTCCGGCGGAATTCGTCTCTCGAAGTCCGAACGAATCCCGGCGTCGGCCATCGCCACGAGCGCGCGCGGCGGCGGCAGCACGCGCAGCATGACGGCGATGGTGGCGGTGGTGTCTTCCTGAGTGGCCGAAGGCCGCTGCGCGCGGCGCTCGAGAACTCGCTTGATGACGGTAGTCTGCCCGCCCGTGCGCATTGACGCCCCCCAAGGGCTCCCCGGTCTGGCGATTGGCGCGGATGCTACAGATTTCACAGGGAAAAATCTGTGGAGCCCGGCGCATCGGGATCGCCCGGGCGCGGCCCGACGGGAATTGTGATGCGGTCCACGTTTCCCCTGTGACCCGACACGTCGCTACCATAGGTGACTTGGAGCATCCTTTGCGTACCTCGGAACGTCTTTCCCCCCATGGGCCCTCCCGCCATTACCCGCCGCCGCCGTCCCTTTCTCGCCCCGGTCTGGATCATTCTGCTGGGGGTGCTGGCGGTGATCGGAGTGGCGCTCGGACTGCATGCCTCGGCGACCAATACCATCGTGGTGATCGTGGCGCCCGCGAGCAGAGTGCTTGGCACCATCGATGATCCGCCGCTTTCGGCCGCCGGGGAACAGCAGGCCCAGGAGCTTGCGCAGCAGTTCACCGAGGCAAACGCTCCGGACGGACTCAGCGCCATCTACGTGAGCGCCACCCGTCGAGCGAAGCAGACCGCCGCCCCGCTCGCGCAATCCCTCGGCAAGCAGCCGGTAGTGCTCACGAGCACCAATGCCGATCAGATCGCCGGACAGATCATGGGTGAGCATGCCGGCGATAACGTGCTCGTCGTCTGCCCGAAGGCGATCATTCCGGGTCTCATCGAGGTCCTCAGCGGACAGGAAGTGAAGCCGTCCCAAGGGCAGCGCACGGCTTGGGTGGTGACGGTCCCGAGCTACGGTCCGGCGAGCGTCTTGCGGCTCGATTTTTGAGCGAGGCTCTGGTCGGGCCCCGCCCCCTCAGCGGGAATGCACGCTCAGGGCGATGGCCTTACGCACGAAGGCCTCGTGCTGCCCGATGCGAAAGTCGGCCAAAACGGCGTCCAGGATATGTCGCGCCTGATCGATGAGAAAGGTCGCGCGACGCACGCCGAGCCCGAGAGGTCCCTGCACGCCATACATCTTGATGACGAAGCGATCGACGTCCGCCAGAAGAGTGAAGGGGAGTTTGTACTTCTCGCGAAAGGCGCGGTGGCTCTCAGGGCTCTGGGGGCTGACGCCCGCGACCACGAGTCCCGCGCTCTCGACATCCGAGTGCAGATCGCGGATCCGGCAGGCCTCGCGCTTGCAGCCCGGCGTGAAATCGGCCGGATAGAAGTAGAGGACGAGCGGCCCATCTCGCAGCAGATTGCTGAGCGAGGTCATCTGACCGTCCGCATCCGTGAGGGTGAATTCGGGCGCCCGCGCGCCAATTGCCAGCATGAGCTCTCCGGGGAGCTTGATCGCAGCGATTCTTGAAGAAATGGTGGAGCGGAAGGGGATCGCGGTTCCATCATAATTGGCTGAAATCGCATCATTTTCCGGCCCAGCGCTCCCGAAGATACCCTGATACATACCCCAAGGCTAGCCTGCGCCGGCCGAGGATTCTGCGAAGGCCTGCCACACGGCGAAAGTGATGAAGAGGTTTGGCGAGTGGGCGCGCCGGGGCCGGCGGTGCGCATGAATCCCGCGCGCGACCCGAGCGCGCCTGCCGCTAGGGCGCCGAGGGAAGAAGCGTCCGCTGCCGCGGAGCTGGATCGATCCCGGCGCCACATGAAGATACCTACCCCGTTTGGGAGTGGAATGCCGTCCGATCTTCTGAGCCCCTGGGGCTTATCCGTGCGTCTGGCGGCTGCTCGAGCGCTTCATGTACGCGCGTAGCGCCGCGTTCACGCGCGTCTGCCAGCCTCGGCCGCCACGCTGGAAGAACTCGACGATCTCGAGATCGAGGCGGAGGTTCACATGGCGCTTGTGTACGGCAGCCTTCGGCCGGCCGCGCCGCTTCATCATCTCGCGGAACGGAATCATCTCGGCGAAGTCCTTCGCCGTCAGCTCCCGGGTGTCAGGGTCGGCTTTTATGCCGGCTTGAATGCGGGCCTCTTCGGCGGCGCTGTTTCGCTTGAATTTTCCCTTGCGGTTGGCCTTGGCGTTCATAGCGTTCAATCTCTGCATTGGTAGCGCGGCGCAGGCTGACGATGCGCATGATGTCCTCGCCGCGGACGGTGTAGACGGTCGTGTAGAGCCCGTTGCCTTTCGGCGCAATGCCGATCCAGCGCTCCTCGCCGTAATTCTCGGCGTCATCAACTTGCATCAGCATCGCATCCCAATCGAGCCTCTCGGCCGCGGCGAGCGAGATCCCGTGCTGGGCACGATTGCTCGCATCCTTGGCCGGGTCGTACTCGATCCTCACGGCAATTATTGTGTCCACAAAATATAGGGTTGTCCATGCCAGAAGCGAACTCGCCAGAAGGAATTCGCATGAGCCCTCAGCGCCCCTCCGCGAGGCCGGCCACCCGCTGGTGCAGGTCATCGAGCGCTGGAACCCGCACGCTCGCGTCCGGCAGGACCTCCATGGCTGCATGGACGTGCTCGCCGTCGGCGAGGACGCCTCTGCGCCAGTGATGTCGGCGGCGCTGCCAATGTGGCAGTCATTCCGCGTGCTGAGCCAAGCGCACTCTCTTTTGGCGACCGAGCCAAAAGAGAGTGCGCCGAGGACTGCCGCAACTCCTTGAGGCAGTTGGTGCTGGCGCAGAGTTTCAACTATTTCGGAGGGATGACGCAAAAGTTGAAACTAACACGGCGGGCTGCTTCAACATTGGCTCGACATTTGCCACCGGCTGCGGCAAGATTCCACCGACCGAGCGGTGAAGCAATCACCGACGCTGACGACGTGCGTATCGTCGTGCCCAGGCCGCGCGTGACCCTATCTTCCGCGGCCGTCCCTCACCCAAGGGGGACACGGGGTCTGGCCGATACTCACAAGAGCCACCGAGCTCCTTCCTCCTCCCATCGCCGTTCCAGGCGAGCCCTTCAGGCGCCCATGCGTAAGCCGCTCGGGTATGCCGCCGTATCGCGGCTGCATCCCTTGCTTTCAGGCGCCCTCCTGATTCTGACCGTTGGCAGGCCAGAGGGCATCAGGAGCTTCCCCGTGGGTCTCTCCCACAAGCTGTCCAGCAGGACGGGCACGGTGCAACGCCGTCCGCTCCCCAAGAGCGGTTTCCCGGTATGGGCTGGAAACAGCATCCGGGAAAGCAGGTCAACGCTCACGTTACGCCATGGAGCCGCGTCAACAGCGCGGCTCCGGAATCGCCCGAGAGGTTTTGTGGAACGCAGCAGACGGGGTTGGATGAGATGATGAGAGGACGTGACGCCGGCGGCAGGTGAGCACAGCCACCTTATTTGATGGGCCAGGGCGGATTCTTGATCACGCTCGCTGATGGAGCGGCCCCGTGATCCATCACGGATCGTGACCGCTGCGCAGATCCTCTTCGGCTTATTGCGATCG
>JBOIAQ010000019.1:0-65483 GCA_050739115.1 Steroidobacteraceae bacterium
CCCCCCGCGCCCGCGCTGGGGTGCGCGGGTCGGGACTCGGCCACCCGGGATGCTCAGTGGCACGGCCTCAACAGGTGCGGAGCGAGATCGCTCACCTTGCGGCAGCCGAGCTGACCGAGCACCCGATCGAGCTCGACAGCGAGCATGTCGAGAGCGCGGCGCACCCCATGCTCGCCGCCAGCGGCGAGGCCGTAGAGCGTCGCACGCCCGATCATCACCGTGTGCGCCCCCAAGGCGAGCGCCTTGGCGATGTCGTTGCCGCGACGAAAGCCGCTATCGATGACGATTGTGAGGCGGTTGCCGACCGCCGCGGCGATCTCACCGAGCACCTCGATCGGCGCCACGCAGTGATCGAGCTGCCGGCCTCCATGGTTGCTGAGCACGATCCCGTCGCAGCCGGCATCGAGGGCGCGCCGAGCGTCCTCGAGAGCCAGCACGCCTTTGACGAGGAGCTTCCCGGGCCAGTGGCGGCGGATCCAGTCGATGTCCGTCCACGTGATCGTGGGCGCGAACATCTGCGGAACGACGGTGCTGCCGCCGACCGCGCTCGCCGCCCCGGCCGGCAGAAACGCCTCGATATTGCGGAATCGCGGCCCACCCTGGCGCAGCAGCACCTCGAAGAGCCAGCGCGGGTGGCGCAGCGCATCGAGCGCCGCAGTCGCTCGCGGCTTGCCGGGCCTGACGTAGCTGCGTTGGTCCCATTCCCGGTTGCCGAAGACGTTGGCGTCCGAGGTAAATACCAGCGCCTCATAACCGGCGGCGGCCGCCCGGGTCATGATGTCCTCCGCGATCGCGCGATTCTTCATGACGTAAAGCTGCATCCAGAGCCGCCCGGCCGCTTCGGCCGCGACCTCCTCGAGCCGGGTCGTCGAGAGAGTGCTCAGCGTGTAGGGAATGCCGAAGGCGGCGGCCGCGCGGGCGAGGGCGAGATCGCCCTCGGGGTGCAACATGCCGTTCAAGCCGGTCGGCGCGATGACGAGCGGCGCGGCGGACGGCCGGCCGAGGACCGAGGTCTCGAGGCTCCTTGCCGAGGTGTCGATGAGCGTGCGCGGCACGAAGCGCAGCGCGGCGAACGCATCGCGGTTGCGTCGCAGCGTCGCCTCGTCCTCGCCTCCCCCCTCGAGGTATTCGAACACAAACCCCGGCACGCGCCGGCGCGCGAGCGCGCGCAGGTCGGCGATGTTCAGCGCGCGGGCGCCGTCGCGCCCGCTGAACGGGCGCCGCTTCCAGGGCATGCCGGATTACTCGAGGGCAACATCGACTCGCGATGCGGTGAACGTGTTGGTTGCTGAATCGAATGTGCCGATGGCGACGACGCGGAACACCGACGTTGAGCCGTTCAAGGTTGCACCGAGACCGTCCACGAAGGCGCTCGGGGTGCTGTACACCGAGATGCCGTTGGTGGCGTTGCCAATCGCGAACTGAGTGGCGCCCGAAATCGTGATGGCGGGCGCTCCCGTGAGATTGGTGGTGCGTGGTCCGACCACGACGTCCGCGGTGGTCTCGTCGGTGAGATTCAGCGTCAGGGTCAAGCTGTCATAAGAGAGGAACGGGGTAGTGGTGCCAGTGACTCCCTTCCACTCGACGATGAGGTCGGCGGGCTCAGAGCTGTCCGGCGTCATGTCGGTCGCGGTGAAGTCCGGCGGCACGGAGCCGTACGGGGTGGCGAAGCCGTCGGCCCGCAGCAGCGTGCCGATGGGGGTGGCGCTCTCGTCCACTGTCCCGGTGTTGACGCGATAGGTCGCCGCCGTTGACCCCGTGCCCGCGAAGGTGAAGTCACTCGCGGCGAACTGTCCTATCGAGAGGAGGTTGATGTTGGCTGAGCCCACAGCGCCGGAGTCGAGCGTGCCCCAGATCGGGGTGGACTGCAGGCGCACGATGCCGCTGGTGGCATCGAGCGTGAGCGCGTTGCTGCTGCTCACGGTACCGAGACCAATGGCATCGATCTGCGAGCCGACGGAGATCGAGTGAGTGGAAAATGTTCCGGGCATGTCGTCCTCCGTGACCGGGATCGAAGGGCTCACGTCGATGGTGGCGCTCGGGTACCAGTCGAAGCACAGATTGCTGATGCAGTAACCCTCGTAATAAAGGTAGGTGGCACCGAGCACCGTGAGGGTGTTGCCGCTTACGGCCGAGACGACGCCCTCCACGTGCTCGAATACACCGTTCGAGACCACATCACCCGCATAGACCTGAGTCGCGGTGAATCCCGGCGTGATGGTCGACATGTCGCCCAGGGTGCCCTCCACGACCATCGGCGTGCTCGGGCTGAGCCCGACCAGCGCGGCAAGCCCGGCCGCGCCCGTGTAAACGGTGCCGTTGATGTTGAAGTAGGTTGTTGCCGTCGTATTGACCGTCAGGGCACCGACCGTCGAGTAAATGTTGTCCTCGAACGGCCTCAGGTCCTCGATGAAGTTGCCGGCGCTCGGATTCGAGATCACGAATAGACCGCGCGCTCGGACCGGCTCGGTATCCGTGGGCGTCGCGGTGGCAACCACGAACGGCTTGACGATGACGCTAGTGCCATTGATGACGTGGTTCGAGGCAGCCAGATCGAAGTCGAGGGCGAAGGGCGTCGACTTGTTCAGGCCGACGACCAGCGGGTGTGCCGGATCCAGAGTGACGGTGATGTAGACGATGCCCGGATTGTCCTGGCTCGTGTTGAGCACCGTCGCCCCGGTCGTCTGCCCTCTGACGTAAACTATCGGCTCCGAGTAGTCGATGCCGATCACGAGCGACTTATAGGTGCCCGATGGGATTCCCACGGCATTCAGCAACTCGGTGAGATCGACCCGCTGGGTGAGGTCGGCGAATTCCTCGGCGGTATAGCCGGCCGGGTACGCGATGTAGCCATCGCTGCGGGTGAGGCTGTAAAGAGTTATGCCAACCACATAAGTCGAGAAATCCCCGGCCGCGTCGGCATGGACGGTGACCACGGGCGTGCCGTTGCTGACGTTCGTATTGGTGCTGCAGCCCCCGAGCACCGCCGCGAGCGCCGCACCGAGGCCGAGGATCCAGAGGCGCAGAGCGCCGAGAGCGCCCGTTCTTGCGCGAGCGCAGTCGAGAATCATCAAAAGCTCCCCCTGTCAGACGGGATGGATGGGCACGTCCTCAACGCCGGGACCGCAGGCGCGCGTGCCGTGGGACCCGCATGGCTTGGTTAGAGGTGCCGGCCGTCCTTCCGTTCACATTGCCGGTAAAACCGATAGTTTAGCCATTCTCGGGCCTCGACGCGCGGCCGGAAAGCCGGTAGAGTCCGCGCCGCATCCCGCAGCGGCCAAACCCGGCCCCTGCTCCCAATGGCGACGCTCCCAGGGACCAAGCGGCTCCTCGTTCGCCAGTCAACACAGAGGTTCCCCGATACATGTCCTTCACGGAACTCGGGCTCGCGCCCGAGCTGTCGCGCGCCGTCGCCGAACAGGGCTACGAGACCCCGACCCCGATTCAGCTGCGGGCGATCCCGGCCGTCATTGCCGGCCGCGACGTGCTTGCCGGTGCCCAGACCGGCACCGGCAAGACAGCGGCCTTCGTGCTGCCGGTGCTGCAGGCGCTGGCCCAGGCCCCCGCGGGCTGCGCACCCCGAGCGCTCGTGCTCACCCCAACCCGCGAGCTGGCCGCCCAGGTCGCCGAAAGCGCCCATCGGTATGGTCGGCACATGAAGGCCCGCATCTGCGTCGTCTTCGGCGGCGTCAGTACGAAGCCGCAGATCGATGCCTTGCGTGCCGGGTGTGATCTTCTGGTCGCAACGCCTGGAAGGCTACTCGATCTGGCGGGTCAGCGTGCTCTGGATTTGCGTGCGGTGCGGCACTTCGTGCTCGATGAGGCGGACCGGATGCTCGACATGGGCTTCATCCATGCCATCCGCCAGGTTCTGAAGCTCCTGCCGGATCGGCGGCAGAACCTGATGTTCTCCGCGACCTACTCCGATGAGATCCGCGACCTCGCGACACGCCTGCTGCGCGATCCGGTGACTCTGGAGGTGGCGCCGCGCAACGCCGCGGCCGATCGCGTGGAGCAGCGGGTGTATCGTGTGCCGCGGGAGCAGAAGCGTCATCTGCTCGCGCATTTGATCCGCGACGGGGGCTGGCACCAGGCGCTGGTCTTCACGCGCACCAAGCATGGCGCCAACCGACTGGCCGAGCAGCTTGCCGGAGCGGGAATCGCGACGGCAGCCATTCACGGCAACAAGAGCCAGAACGCGCGCGTGCGCGCGCTCACTGAGTTCAAGGCCGGCAAGACGACAGCGCTCATCGCCACCGAGGTGGCGGCGCGCGGTCTCGACATCAAGGAATTACCCTTCGTCGTCAATTACGAGCTGCCGAATGTGCCCGAGGACTACGTGCATCGCATCGGACGCACCGCCCGTGCGGGTGGCGCGGGCTGTGCGATCTCGCTGGTCGCGGCGGAAGAGGCGGGGATGCTGAAGGACATCGAGCGGCTGCTGCGCCGCCCGCTGCCGGTCGTCGCAAATCCCGAGTTCACCGTGGCCGCCGAGGAGCGGCCGGCACATCGGCCTGCCGCGCCGCCGGCGCTGGCGTCGCAGGCGAAACACCCGGCCGCCCGCCAGCCGCGCCCCTCCGGCCGCAGCTTCGGTTCGCGAAGCGGACGCCGCTTCGGATTCTCACGCGGCTGATCGAATCGGCGCCGGCGCTCGGAACCGGCAGGTCTCTCCTGGCTTCTTAGGGAGCGCGCCCGGGTGGCGGGGCGCTTCCTCACTGGAGAGAACTCATGGCAACCGACGTCACACAGCAGAGCTTGCGGCGAAGTCGACTCGAGCATTCGGGTACTTTCGAGACAGGGCCGGGCGCACGGTTCGCGCATCGCGGGCTGCAACACGCAATCGATGCGCCACGCGCGGCGGATGCGCTCGAGCGCGGTCTCGGTTGGCTCGGCATCGCGCTCGGAACCGCGGCCGTCGCCGCGCCGCGCCTGGTCTGCTGGCTGTCGGGATCGCGCAGTCCGACCGTCATGCGCCTGGTTGGAATACGGGAGCTGACGACCGGGATCGGCATCCTCACGCAACGCGATCGCGCGCCGTGGCTGTGGTCGCGTGTGGTCGGAGACACCTTCGATCTCGCGGCCTTGTCGGTCGCGCTCGCGGGGCGGGGCAGGCGGGGCCGGGCTGCCGTCGCGCTCGCCGCAGTAGCGGGTGTGACTGTGCTCGATGTGCTGGCGGCGCTTCGGCTCGCGGGCAGCAGGACCGGGCAGGTCGCCCCGGGAGTTGCCGGGCGGGCCGACATCTATCTCGAGCGCAGCATCGCGGTGAGCAAATCTCCCGAGGAGTGCTACCGCTTCTGGCGCAGCTTGGAGAATCTGCCGCGCTTCATGCAGACCCTCGAGTCCGTGCGCTCGCTCGATGAGCGGCGCTCGCACTGGATGACCAAGGGTCCGCTCGGCATGCGCCTCGAGTGGACCTCGGAGATCACCGCCGAGCGCCCGGGCGAGGAGATCGCCTGGCGGACGCTCCAAGACTCCGGAGCCGCGCACGCCGGCTCGGTCAAATTCGAGGCCGCTCCCGCGGGGCGCGGCACGATCGTCCGGGTGAGCCTGCACTACAGCCCTTTCGGCGGCACGCTCGGCGCCGGGCTGGTGAAGCTCCTGGGTCATGATCCGCAGTCGCGCATCCGCGAGGACCTGCGGCGTTTCAAACAGGTGATGGAGACGGGCGAGATCGCGACCACGCGCGGTCAGCCAACAGGGCGGCGCAGTCTCTTCGGGCGTGTCACCCAACAGTGGGGGCTAACGACATGAAAGCGAATGTCTGGTATGGCCGTGAGGAGTTACGGGTCGAGACTGTTCCGGACCCGAAGATCCTCAATCCCCGTGATGCCATCGTGCGCATCACCACGACCGCGATCTGCGGCTCCGACCTCCATATCTACGACGGTTACATCCCCGGTATGCTCCCCGGGGATATCCTCGGCCACGAGTTCATGGGCGAGGTGGTCGAGGTCGGTTCCGAAGTGCGGAATCTCAAGGTCGGTGACCGGGTGGTGAACCCGTTCCCGATTGCCTGCGGCGCCTGTTTCTTCTGTCAGCAGCAGATGCACTCGCTCTGCGAGAACTCCAACCCCAACGCTTGGCTCGCCGAGAAGCTCTGGGGGCACTCGCCGGCGGGACTCTTCGGCTACTCGCATCTGCTCGGCGGCTACGCCGGCGGCCAGGCGCAGTACGCGCGCATTCCCTTCGCCGATGTAGGTCCCATCAAAGTTCCGCAGGACCTGAGCGACGAGCAGGTACTCTTTCTCTCGGACATCTTCCCGACGGGCTACATGGCGGCCGAGCAGTGCGGGATTCGCGAGGGCGACACCGTGGCGGTGTGGGGCTGCGGGCCGGTGGGCCTGTTCGCGATCAAGAGCGCCCGGCTTCTAGGCGCGCAGCGCGTGATCGCCATCGATCGCTTCCCGGCGCGGCTGCGCAAGGCGAGCCAGTGGGCCGGGGCCGAGACGCTGAATTACGAGCAGGTGGATGTTGCCGAGGCGTTGGAAGTCATGACCGGCGGGCGCGGGCCCGACGCATGCATCGATGCCGTGGGGCTAGAAGCTCACTCCCAGGGCGCATTCGGTGGCTACGACCGGCTGAAGCGGGCGCTCATGCTCGAATCGGACCGGCCAGCGGCGCTGCGCCAGGCGCTCACCGCCTGCCGCAATGGCGGCACGGTATCGATTCCGGGCGTCTACGGCGGCTTTCTCGACAAGGTTCCGTTCGGCGCCGTAGTCAACAAGGCCCTGACGATAAGATCCGGTCAGACGCACGTTCAACGATACATGAGGCCGTTGCTCGAGCTCATCGAGAAAGGATCGATCGATCCGGGCTTCGTGGTCACGCATCGACTGCGCCTGGAGGATGCGCCGCGCGCCTACCGCATGTTCCGCGACAAGCAGGACAGCTGTATCAAGGTGGTGTTGTCGCCGTGGGCGGACGTGCCGACGGTGGATGCGGATAAGGTGGAGGAGACCGGCCGCATCGTGCACTGAGCGTATCGGATCAGCCGCCTCGGGTGGCGGCGACCCGCGGAGGCCTTCGTCGCGGGCCCGCGTCCGGGGCGCGCGATGCCTGGGTGACATCGCCGAGGGTCTCGAGGATGACGCGGGCGCCATTTTCCAGAAGATAGGCGCGGAAGGCCGAGGCGATCGGCGAGAGGATCTTCTCGCGCAGGTGAATGACGTACCAGTCGCGCACGACCGGCAGGCCCACGACATCGAGGATGGCGAGCTTGCCGGTCTGCGCCTCCAGCCCGATGGTATGTGAGGAGATGAAGCTCAGGCCCATCCCGACCATCACCGCCTGCTTGATGGTCTCGTTGCTGCTCATCTCCATCGAGGCACGAAACGGCACACCGCGCTCGCGAAAGACGTGCTCCATCGACGCCCGGGTGCCCGAGCCCTGCTCGCGGATGATGAAGCTCTCCCGCGCCAGGGACTTGAGCGGGATGCGGCGCCGACGGGCGAGCGGATGGTCGATGGAGGCGATGATCACGAGGGGGTGGCGCGCGAAGGGCTCCGCGGTGGTGTCGAGCTCGCGCGGCGGACGGCCCATGATGACGAGGTCGAGCTCGTTGGCGCCGAGGAGTCGCACGATCTCCTCGCGGTTGGCGACCGTGAATTTGATGACCACCTCCGGGTAGGCCGGAGTAAACGCCGAGAGGAGTGCCGGGGCGAAGTACTTGGCGGTGCTCACGGCTCCGAGCTTCAGCTCACCGCGTTTCAGCCCCTTCATCGCCGCCAGCGTCTCGCCGGCTTCGCGCAGCAGCTCCGTCACCTGGGTCGCATAGCGCAGCAGCTCCGTGCCCGCTGGAGCCAGGCGGATCCTGCGGCCGAGGTGCTCGAAGAGCGGCATGCCGATTTCCTCCTCGAGCAGGCTCACCTGTTGGGAGACCGCGGGCTGCGTCAGATGCAGCTCCTGCGCGGCGCGCGTGAAGGACAGATTCCGGGCCACCGCGGCGAACACCCGTATCTGGCGCAGGGTGACGTTACGCATTCATAAGATCTACTTATATAGAGAAGAACAATATCTAACTAGACCTAATAATAATCAAGTCCCACGATGGCGCCATGGGTGAGAAGCGGGCGGAGAGTTCGGCCATGAACGACAGAGCCATGAACGACAGAGTCATGAACGACAGAGTCATGAACGACAGAGTCATGAACGACAGAGTAGTTGCCGCGGACGAGCAGAAGCGGGCCAAGACTGGCGCCGCGCGCTACCGGCCGGGGGTGCTGAAGTACGCCCAGATGGGCTACTGGAATCCGGACTACTCGCCGGCGCCTACCGATGTGCTGGCGCTCTTTCGCATCACGCCGCAGGAGGGGGTGGAGCCCGAGGAGGCCGCCGCGGCCGTCGCGGGCGAGTCTTCCACGGCCACCTGGACCGTGGTGTGGACCGACCGCCTCACGGCCTGCGACCGGTACCGGGCGAAGGCCTATCGGGTCGATCCGGTGCCCGGCTCCCCGGGACAGTATTTCGCCTACATCGCCTACGACCTCGACCTGTTCGAGCCGGGCTCGGTCGCGAACCTGACCGCCTCGATCATCGGCAACGTCTTCGGCTTCAAGCCGCTCAAGGCCCTGCGCCTCGAGGACATGCGCTTCCCTGCCGCCTACGTGAAGACCTTCGCGGGGCCGCCGACCGGGATCGTGGTCGAGCGCGAGCGGCTCGACAAGTTCGGCCGCCCGCTCCTCGGGGCGACCGTGAAACCCAAACTCGGGCTCTCCGGCAAGAACTACGGCCGGGTGGTGTATGAGGCGCTGAAGGGCGGCCTCGACTTCACCAAGGACGACGAGAACATCAACTCGCAGCCGTTCATGCACTGGCGTGACCGCTTCCTCTACTGCATGGAGGCGATCAACCGCGCGCAGGCCGCGACCGGCGAGGTCAAGGGGCACTACCTCAACGTCACTGCCGGAACCATGGAGGACATGTACGAGCGGGCGGAATTCGCCAAGGAACTGGGCTCGATCGTCGTCATGATCGATCTCGTGATCGGCTACACCGCCATCCAGTCGATGTCGCGTTGGGCGCGTCGCAACGACATGATTCTGCACCTGCACCGGGCGGGTCACTCCACCTACACGCGCCAGAAGAGCCACGGCGTCTCTTTCCGGGTGATCTCGAAGTGGATGCGGCTCGCGGGTGTCGATCACATCCACGCCGGCACGGTCGTGGGCAAACTCGAAGGCGATCCCAACTCCGTGCAGGGTTTTTACAACGTGCTGCGCGAAGGGCACAACCCGCAGGATCTGCAGCGCGGCATTTTCTTCGAGCAGGACTGGGCGGGGCTGAACGGCGTGATGCCGGTCGCCTCCGGCGGCATTCATGCCGGCCAGATGCACCAGCTGCTGCACTATCTCGGCGAGGATGTGGTGCTGCAGTTCGGCGGCGGCACCATCGGTCATCCGATGGGCATCGCCGCCGGGGCGACGGCCAACCGCGTGGCGCTCGAGGCGATGGTGCTGGCGCGCAACGAGGGCAGGGACATCTGGAACGAAGGGCCGCAGATTCTCGCCGCGGCTGCGAAGGACTGCGCGCCTCTCAGAGCTGCGCTCGATGTCTGGGGCGAAGTGACCTTCAACTACGCAAGCACCGACACACCCGATTTCGTGCCCACGGCGGCCGTCGCCTGAGGAGCCAGCCATGAGAATTACGCAAGGCACCTTTTCCTTCCTGCCCGACCTCACGGACGCGCAGATCGCGAGGCAGATCGAGTACTGCCTCGACAACGGCTGGGCGGTGTCCGTCGAATACACCGACGATCCGCATCCGCGCAACACCTACTGGGAGATGTTCGGTAATCCGATGTTCGACATCCGCGATGCGGCGGGTGTCATGACGGAGGTGAATGCCTGCCGCAGGACCTTTCCCGAGCACTACATCAAGCTGAACGCCTTCGATTCGAGCCGCAGGCGGGAGTCGCTGCGGCTGTCGTTCATCGTCGGCCGCCCCGCCGCCGAGCCGGGATTCGCGCTCGTGCGCGAGGAGGGGCCGGGTCGCAGCGTCCGTTACACGACGCGCGCGTACGCGACGGAGCGCCCCGAGGGGGAGCGGTATTGAGCCGTCATGAACGCGAGAGCCGATACCATGCCGGGCGATGCGCCCCTCGACCTCGAGGCGGCCTACCGCGATTCGCACGTCGGGGAGGTGCTGGATAGCCTCGAGCGCGAGCTCGTAGGGCTGGCGCCGGTCAAGAGCCGCATACGCGACGTCGCGGCGCTGCTGCTCATCGACAAGCTGCGGCGGGCGGTGGGGCTCTGCTCCGGTCCGCCGGCGCTGCACATGTCCTTTACCGGCAATCCGGGCACCGGCAAGACCACGGTGGCGATGCGTATGGCGGAGATCCTCCATCGCCTCGGCTACGTGCGCAAAGGCCACCTGGTGGCGGTGACGCGCGATGACCTCGTGGGGCAGTACATCGGTCATACCGCGCCGAAGACACGCGAGGTGCTGAAGCGGGCGATGGGTGGGGTGCTGTTCATCGACGAGGCGTACTACCTCTATCGTCCGGAGAACGAGCGCGACTACGGCCAGGAGGCGATCGAGATCCTCCTGCAGGTGATGGAGAACCAGCGTGACGACCTGGTCGTCATTCTGGCGGGCTACAAGGACCGGATGGAGACCTTCTTCCGCAGCAATCCGGGGCTGTCCTCGCGCATCGCACATCACATCGACTTTCCGGACTACAGCCCGCAGGAGCTGCTCGCGATCGCGAGGCTGATGCTCGGGCAGATGCAGTATCGGTTGAGCGCGAAGGCGGACGAGGCGTTGCGGGAGTACATCGAGAAGCGGCGGCCGCAGCCGCACTTCGCCAATGCAAGGTCGATCAGGAATGCGCTCGATCGGGCGCGGCTGCGGCAGGCGAGCCGCCTGTTCGAGCGCAAAGGCGCGGCGATCTCACGGCAGGAGCTGGAGACCATCGAAGAGTCCGACATTCGGGCGAGTCGCGTCCTCAAGGGAGGGCGACCGTGACCGGCAGCAACATGTTCAATACCGGCACCATCACGCGCTTTCTCATCGAGGAGCAGCGCCGGCTCAACGCGGCCGCCGGCGTCGTCGGGCCGACCGGCAGTTTCACGGCGCTCGTCAACGATGTGCGTCTGGCGTGCAAGCGCATTGCCGCCCTGCTCGGCAAAGGGGCGCTGGCGAATGCGCTCGGGAATGCGGGAACCATCAACGTCCAGGGCGAGACGCAGATGAAGCTCGATGTGCTCGCGAACGAGATCTTCGTGCGCACCAACGAGTGGGGCGGACAGCTCGCGGGCATGCTCTCGGAGGAGCAGGAGGAGCCGTACTCCATACCGGAAGCCTATCCGCGCGGGCGCTATCTGCTCCTCTTCGACCCGCTGGACGGCTCGTCCAACATCGACGTCAACGTCTCGGTCGGCAGCATTTTCTCCGTGTTGAGGTGTCCGCAGGGGATCGGTGAGCCGACCGCGGCGGATTTCCTGCAGCCGGGCAACGCGCAGGTGTGCGCGGGATATGCGATCTATGGGCCAGCGACCATGCTGGTGCTCTCGACGGGGCGCGGCGTCAACGGCTTCACGCTCGATCGGGAGATCGGCGAATTCATGTTGACGCATCCGAACCTGCGGGTGCCTGAGACGACCTCGGAGTTCGCGATCAACGCATCCAACTCCCGTCACTGGGAACCGGCCGTGCGGCGGTACGTGAACGAGTGCGTGGCGGGACAGAGCGGCCCGCGCGGCAAGGACTTCAACATGCGCTGGATCGCATCGCTCGTGGCGGAGACGCACCGGATCCTCATGCGCGGCGGGGTGTTCATGTATCCGCGCGACCGCAAGGATCCGGCCAAGCCCGGGCGGCTGCGGCTGCTTTACGAGGCCAATCCCATCGGCTATCTCATCGAGCAGGCGGGCGGGCGGGCGAGCACCGGGCACGGGCCCATTCTCGATGTCGTTCCCGAGAGTCCGCACCAGCGTGTCAGCTTCGTGTTCGGCGCGCGCTCGGAGGTCGAGCGCATTGAGCGTTATCATCGCGACCACAATGAATTCGAGCTCGACGTGCCGTTGTTCGCCACGCGCGGCCTCTTCACCCAGCACATCTGACCGAGCGATACCCGTTGTCCGCGCGCCACCCGATCATCGCAGTTACCGGCTCCTCGGGAGCCGGCACCACTTCGGTGAGCAAGACTTTCGAGCAGATCTTCCGCCGCGAGCACATCAAGGCGGCCTTCATCGAAGGCGACAGCTTCCATCGCTACGACCGTGCGGGGATGAAGGAGCAGCTCGCGCAGGCGCTCGCACGCGGGGATCACCGGTTGAGCCACTTTGGCCCGCAGACCAACCTGTTTGCGGAGCTCGAGGATCTGTTCCGCGGTTATGCGGACTCCGGGGCGGGGAAAGCACGCAAGTACCTGCACGACGATGCCGAGGCGGCGCGCCATGGTCAGAAGGCCGGCACGTTCACCGAGTGGGAGGATCTGCCCGGCGATACGGATCTGCTCTTCTATGAAGGGTTGCACGGAGCGGTGGTGACCGATGAGGTCGATGTCGCGCGGCACGTCGATCTGCTCATCGGCGTCACTCCCGTCATCAATCTGGAGTGGATCCAGAAGCTGCATCGGGACAAGTCGACGCGCGGGTACTCCGCGGAGGCGGTCACCGATACGATTCTGCGCCGCATGCCGGACTATCTGAGCTGCATCTGTCCGCAGTTCTCGCGCACGCACATCAACTTCCAGCGGGTTCCGGTCGTCGACACCTCGAATCCCTTCATCGCCCGGTTCATTCCGACTCCGGACGAGTCGTTTCTCGTCATTCGCTTTGCGAACCCGCGCGGGATCGACTTTGCCTACCTGCTCTCGATGCTGCACGACTCCTTCATGTCCCGGCCCAACACCATCGTCTGCCCGGGCGGAAAGATGGATCTCGCCATGCAGCTCATCTTCACTCCGATGATCTGGAGGTTGATGGAACGGCGCAAGGACTCGCTCGCGCACGATCGTGGGCGAGCCGCGTGATGCTCGATGCGTGGACTGGTCACTTGGGGAGAACGGCATGGCACTCATCTCGCTTCGACAGCTGCTCGATCATGCGGCCGAATTCGGCTACGCCGTTCCGGCATTCAACATCAACAACATGGAACAGGTCCAGGCGATCATGCAGGCGGCGGCCGATAGCGACAGTCCGGTGATCCTGCAGGCCTCTGCCGGTGCGCGCGGTTACGCCGGCGAGGCCTTCCTGCGCCACATCGCGCAGGCGGCAGTCGAGACATGGTCGCACCTTCCGCTCGTGATGCATCAGGACCATGGTGCGAGCCCGGCGGTGTGTCAGGCGTCCATCCGCTCGGGCTTCACCAGTGTGATGATGGACGGATCGCTGCGGGAGGACATGAAAACACCGGCGCCCTATGAGTACAACGTCGAGGTGACCGCCCGCGTGGCCGACATGGCGCACGCGGTGGGCGTCTCGGTCGAGGGAGAGCTCGGTTGCCTGGGCTCGCTCGAGTCCGGCCAGGCGGGGGAGGAGGACGGTGTGGGCGCGGAGGGAACGCTCACCCGGGAGCAGTTGCTGACCGACCCGACCCAATGTGTCGAATTCGTCGAGCGCACCGGAGTCGATGCGCTCGCGATTGCGATCGGCACTTCCCACGGCGCCTACAAATTCGCCCATAAGCCGACACGGGAAGTGCTGGCAATCGCCCGCATCGAGCAGATCCATCGCGCGATTCCCGACACGCATCTGGTCATGCACGGCTCCTCGTCCGTGCCCCAGGAAGGGTTGGCATTGCTGCGTCAGTATGGCGGCGAGATCCCCGAGACCTATGGCGTCCCGGTCGATGAGATCCAGGAAGGCATCCGCCACGGCGTTCGCAAGGTCAACATCGACACCGACATCCGCATCGCGATGACGGCCGCGGTGCGGCGCTCGCTCGCCGCCAACCCCGCCGACTTCGATCCCCGCAGGTTCCTCAAGGCCGCGACCGTGGCGGCGCGCGAGATCTGCAGGGCGCGCTTCGAGGCGTTTGGCTGCGCCGGCAACGCCTCGCGCATCCGGCCGCTGCCGCTCGAGAAGATGGCCGAGCGCTACGGGCGGCGGGAGCGGTTTCGCCGGGTCGGTTGAGCCGCTAACGCACCTGCCCGTTGCGAGGGGCGCCTCGGCTCGGAGGCGCCTCGTCGGGGTTCAGCTTGGCTTCTGGGACGCCCCGCCGCCGCGGCCGGGTGAGCCTTCGCGGTCCGTGCTCTTGGCGCCACGAACCTCATCCGCGAAATAAAGCGGCCTCGCGCCCTCACCCGTGGAGGGTTCGACTGCGAAGAGCAGGTCGGCGAGCTCATCGGCGTGCTCTTCTTCCTTGGCGAGAATCTCCTCCATCATGATGCGTGTCGTCGGGTCGCGCTCGCCGAAGTAGCGGATCATTTCCCGATAGCTCTCGACGGCGATGCGCTCGGCGATGAGGTCCTCGCGAATCATGTCGGCCAGCGTGTTGCCTTCGCGGTACTCGCTGTGGCTCAGGTCCGTCAGCGTCGCCGGGTTCATCTGCGGCTTACCGCCGAGCTGCTTGATGCGCTCGGCGATGCGCTCGGCGTGCTCCTGCTCCTCGCGCGCGTGCTCCTTGAACTCCTCCTTGACGGCCTGCGAGTGGATGCCGGTCGCCATGAAGTAATGGAACTGATAGCGCAGCGTGCAGACGAGCTCGGTGGCGAGCGCCTCGTTGAGCAGTCGGATCGACCGCTCGCGATCGAGCTGGTAGTCCGGGGTGATCGCCCCCTGGGCGATGTGCTGGCGTGCGCGTTCGCGAAGTGCCTGGATCTGCTCGAGATGGGTCATCGGTCGGTCTCCTGCTGCCCGCCGTCAAGCCTGCGCCCCAGCGCGCCGCACCCAAGCGGGTCGTTGCCGACCGGGAAGCAAGCTGCGCGCCTAGACGGCTCTTAAGTCATCTCGTGCGAGCGCCGCTCATGATTCGGCCATTCACGCGGCTGCAGTCATCTATGAGAGACCGAGATCGTCAGTCTGCCGGTCGGTGCGAAATCGTGTGCGACCGTGGCTCCGGCCAAAGTCGTGGTAACCGCACGGGCGTCGTGCGCCGAGGGCGGCAGATCCGTGGGTGAACCGGAAGCTCCTGTTCCGGCGCCCAATACCGCTTGATCGCTGTTCGCAGCAGGGGCAGCGCCGCCGCCGGGTCCCTGGGTAAAGCTTACGTTTGCTGATAATTCCAGCACGCTGCCGAGATCGGTATCGGTCGTGAGGATGATCAGATAGCGCGCTGGATTGCCCGGTCCGATCGAGCAATCGGCCTCGTAATGATCCGACTCGACGGGACCCGCGGGCACGAAATGCACCGCGGGCGCACCCACGAATCCGACAGCGGCAAAGGATTTGTCGAGGAGCAGAACGCGCGGGAAGAACACCGTGTCATGCACCCAGCTATCGACCTCGATGCTCGTCGTCCTGTCGCTTCTTGGCAGCTGGTAGGCGAGAAAGTAGCTTTTACCCGTCTTGAACGCGAAAGCCTGACTGTCGGTGTCGATGCGTTGATCCAGATAGCCGTCGACGGGAAGCGGTTGAAAGCGGAACGCCTGCATACCGGCGCAACAACTCTGAGCCGAGGCCAGAGCATCCCATATCCTCGGGCTCACCTTGAATTCGGTGCCCGCCAGGCGCGAAGGTCCTTTCAGGAGCAGATTCTCAGGCGAGGTCGCCACCGCCTTGTTGGATGTCAGGTCAACGAGCGAGAATCTCACCGTCCCCACACCGGCTCGAGTCTGTGCCAGCTCATAGGCCCCGACCTGCGCCATCAGCTCATAGCGCCCCGCGGGCGCGAGGGTCACGCGCATGTCGACCGGGTCTGATTGAATGTAGGAACCGTCGAGTCCCTTTCGCGACCCGTAGTACCACGCCCAGATCACGGTAGCGCCTGGATTGACCGTGAAAGTCTGGCCGATGGGACGTATGGCGTAGCCGATATCGGCGTCGCCCGCGCGGAGCAGCATGGCTCCCCCCCAAGTGCTCGGCCCGTCACGCATCGCCTGTTCCTGGATGGTAGCGGGCGAGGACGAGGTGGCGAATGTCGTGCGGGTGCTCGTCGCACAGGCGGCAAGCAGCCCGCATTCCACAATTATCAGAGCCAGGCGAACGTTCATGGCGGCCCTCGCGAATGCTTCGTGGTGTTTTCCCGGCTGGATACCTGTACTAGCCGGCTCTCTGACCATCGATCCAAGTGTCGAGCACGTTGAGCCGATCGTCGGCGAGCACGAGATTGGCCCGGTAGCCCGGCGCGATGCGCCCGAGCTCGTGGGACATACCGAGGAACTCGGCCGGATAGAGGCTTGCCATGCGCACGGCCTCCGGCAGCGGCAGACCCAGCAGGGACACGGCATTGCGCACGCAGCTCGCCATGTCTATGTTGGAGCCGGCGAGGCGGCCGTCCTCATCGAGGCAGACGTTACCCGAGACGATGATGTCGCGACCTTGAAGCTTGAACGAGCGGGCGTCGGTACCGACACTGGGCATGGCGTCTGTGACCAGCATGAAGCGGCTGGATGGCTTGCAACGCAGCGCCAGGCGCAGAACGACCGGGGAGCTGTGTTGGCCGTCGACGATGATCCCGCACCAGCTCTCCTGGCTCTCGAGCGCCGCTCCGACCACCCCGGGCTTGCGACCGGTGAGCTGCGACATGGCGTTGAAGAGGTGCGTGAAGCCCGTGAGTCCGTGGTGCAGCGCAGCAACGACCTGCGCATAGGTGGCGTTGGTGTGCCCGGCGGAAACGATGACGCCGGCCCTGGCCAGATTCTCGATGATCTCCGGCTTGGTCATCTCCGGTGCGAGCGTGACCAGCGTGCGGCCGATTCCGAGGGAGCTCAGCAGTCCGACGGCGCTGGTGTCGAGCTGGCGGAGCTTCGCCGGATCGTGCACGCCCTTGCGCTCGACGTTGAGGAAGGGGCCCTCGATGTGGATGCCGAGCACGCCCGGTACGCCAGCTTCGATGGCGCCGCGGACCGCGGCGATGGCGCGGGCGACGACATCGAGATCGGCGCTGATGAGCGTCGGCAGGAAGCCCGTAGTGCCGAAGCGCCGGTGAGCGCGCCCGATCCGCCGGATCGAGTCGACACTGGGCGAGTCGTTGAAGAGCACTCCACCGCCGCCATTCACCTGCGAATCGATGAAGCCCGGCAGCAGCATGTTGCCGCCGAGGTCGACCTGCGCCGCGCCGCGACAGCTGGAGTGACCCTCGGGGACGATGTCGAGTATGCGACCGCCCTCGAGCAGCACGCACTCTCCTTCGACGAGCGCCTGCTCGCGCAGCACCCGCCCGTTGTGAAGCGCAATGGGCATCAAACGGTCTCGGTTACCTTTCTCAAGTTGGGCGGGTGATCCGGATCGAGTCCGCGGGCAAGGGACAGGGCGTTCGCCATCCTATAGAAGGTTTGTGCGATCAGCATGGGCTCGATCACCGGGTGTGCGGGTTCGGACGCCAGGTTGAGGGCCCCCTGACAGCGGGAGCCTGCGATCATGACGTCGGCCTTGCGCGCGGCGAGCTCGGCTGCGAGTACTTCGACGCCGGCGCGGGTTTCGTCATTCTGGGAAAAGAGGAGCACCGGAAACCCGGGACGGACCAGTGCCATCGGGCCGTGACGCAGCTCCGCGGCGCTCACGGCCTCGGCATGCAGACCGCAGGTTTCTTTCAGCTTGAGCGCCGCTTCCTGCGCGACTGCGAGCCCCATGCCGCGTCCGACGACGTAAAGGTCCGTGGCGGGTTTCAAACGCTCCACTGCCGCGCTCCAATCGAGGTTCCAGGCCCGCTCGAGGTGCTTCGGCGCCTTGCGGATCTCCTCGGAAAGCTCGCGGTCCTCCGCCCAGCACGACACCAGATGAGTGATCGCCGACAGCGAGGCGATGAAGGATTTGGTGGCGGCTACGCTCGTCTCGGTGCCAGCGCAAAGAGGTACGAGGTGATCGGACCGCTCCGCAAGCGGTGAGTCTTTGGCGTTGACGAGGGCCACGATCATCGCTCCGGCCTCGCGCGCCTTGCCGACCGCCGCCAGGAGGTCGGGGCTCGCACCGGACTGAGAAATGGCGATGCACACGGAGTTGGTGAGGTCGGGACGCGTGTCATAGACGGAGCTGACGGAGGGTGCCGCGGAAGAGGTGAGTACGCCCAAGCGCGTCTCGATCAGATACTTGGCGAAAGTAGCGGCGTGATCGGAGCTGCCACGCGCGCAGGTGACGACGGCGCGCGGCGCGAGCCGCCGCAGCCGCTCACCGAGCCGCTCCATTTCCTCCGCGTTCGAGAAGAGCTGGTCCCGAACCGCCTGCGCCGCCTGCCCGGCTTCGAGGTACATGCGGGTCGACATCTCGCGCGCGCTCACGAGGACATGCTCAGCTCGGCGACAAAATCATAGATGTCGCCGCGAAAGTAGGATTGGGTGAACTCTACCGCGCGGCCGTCTTTGAGGAATCCCAGCCGCTCGACGAGCAGCCCGGCGTCCTTCTCGCTCGCCTGCAGGAGCTCGGCCTGCTCGGCCGTGAACAACACGGCCCGCAGCCTCTGCAGCGCGCGCGTCGGTCGGTTACTTGCGCGCTCCAGCGCTTCGTACAGGGACGATTCGACGGCATCCAGGGAGGGCAGGCAGGAGGCAAGTACCGTCGCGTACTCGACGCACATCGGCGCATCGTCCGCGAAACGGACCCGGTGGAAGCGGAAGACAGGTGTCCCGGGACTCGAGCGCAGCGCCAGAGCTTCTTCCGGTGTGACGCTGCCGGCGGATTTCTTGAGCCATACGCTGCGGGGCGTCCGACCGCGGGCCCGCATGTCCTCTGAGAAGGAAGTCAGCTTCGAGAAGTTCTTCTCTACCCGAGCGGAGACGAAAGTCCCCGAGCCTTGGCGCCGGACCAGCATCCCTTCGCTGATCAATCCATCGATCGCCTTGCGCACGGTGATGCGCGAGATCTGAAAGTCGTGGGCGAGATCACGCTCGGGAGGCAGGGCGTCGTCGGGACGGAGCACCCGGCTCTCGATCGCCTGTCGCAACGCTCGCTGCAGCTGCAGGTAAAGCGGCAGGGAGCTGGATCCATCCAACTTGCCGAGGGTCTGCGACAGCGTCAAAGCTTCTCTCCCGCGCGTGTGCTTCGAATGGTCTGTGATACTACCAATATAAGACCAGTTTGTGCCATCCGATCAAGAGCGTCAACTATAAGTCAATGTATATACGCCATAAATATATCGTGTATGCGACTGGTCTCTAACGAGATAGCATTTTGGTACTATTGGTACTATAGTGGCATTCAACTGGTCCTCCCGTGCGGGCGGTCCCGAGTAACGACAACAGCCATCGGGGTGAGAAGAGTCATGAGAATCTCAAGGTCAACGTTGGTCGGCACCGCCGTCGCGGTTGCACTGTTCGGCGGTAACGCATTCGCACAGCAGACTAGCGCAGCGCCGAGCGATGCGAACCAGACGGATAACGACACGGCGTCTCTGCAGGAAGTCGTCGTCACCGGCGTCCGCTACTCCATCAAGGCGTCGATAGCCGCCAAGCGTCGAGCGACGGACATGACGGAGGTCGCAACCGCCGAGGACGTCGGCAAGTTGCCTGCCAAGAACGTTGCCGATGTGCTCCAGACGCTTCCGGGCGTGGACACCTCTTCGTCGACAGCCGGCGAGGGCGCCTTCGCCGAGAACGACCGTATCAGTCTTCGTGGCACGCCCAACAGCCTGACGCAGACCACGATCGATGGCCATTTCGTCTCATCCGGTGACTGGTTCATCGAAGACCAGTACGAGACCGTCGGACGCAGCGTGAGCTATGATCTGTTGCCTTCCGAGATGGTCGGCCAGACGGTCGTCAATCTGTCGCAGAGCGCGAACATGATCGAAGGCGGCGTGGCCGGCTCGGTCGATATCCAGACGCGACATCCGCTCGATTTCAAGCAGGGACTTTCCGGCTACGTGAACGGCGGCGCGGAGTACTCCGATCTGCCGGCGAAAGCCGACCCGGACGCCCAGTTGATGGTGAACTGGAACGACGGCAGCTTCGGTGTGCTCGCCCTGGGCTTCTACTCGAAAGAGGATCTGCGGCGCGATGCTCAGGAGGAGTTGGGCTATGCCCCCGTGTCGCCCGCCACCGCCGCGGCGTGGCAGGTCGCGAATCCCTCGCTGCCTAATGCCGCTAACGCCCTCTACCCGACCCTCCTCGGGCAGACCCTCTTTCAGCAGACCCAGACCAAGGAAGGCGGCCTGCTCGATATCCAGGCGAAGCCGAGCGATGCCCTGTCGATCGATCTCACGGCCTTCTATTCGTACATGGAGGCCGGCAACGAGAACCGCAACTACATGTTCTGGGGGAGCCATATCGTCAGCCCCACCTATGTGCCGACGGCCCTCACCGTTAAAAATGGCACCATCGTCTCCGGCACCTGGCCGACCGAGGCCGGTGCGCCAGCCTCGATCGTCTACGATCAGATCCTGCGCCCCGGCACGACCTCGGACTCCTCGTTCGCCAACCTCGATGTGGCTTTCGATGCGACCGACAACCTGACTTTCGACGGTCAATTGGGCGCCACCCTGGGGTCCGGCCGCACGACCTATGCGCCGGCCTACGAATGGTCGGGTGGCAACGGGGCTTCCTACACGTTCAACGGCTACACCAATCTCGCGACGGTGAGCTTCCCCGGTACCCCGACGAACAATCCGGGAGCGAATGGCGTCGACAACGTGGGCACGGGCTGGGCATGGAACGACATCGACGATTCCGTCGACAAGGAGACCTATGCCAAATTCGACGGCACCTTCAAGCAGGACTCCGGCGCACTCGAGGCGTTGAAGTTCGGCGTGCGCTTCGCGCATCACTCGCGTGACGGCCAGTTCACCGCCGACGACGGCTGCACGTCCTACTGCTGGTCCAATCTGCCCGCCTACGGCTGCGGCGAATACCCGAGCAATTTCCAGTCGGGCCTCGGCAGCAGCCCCTGGGGCGGCAATATCTTCGAGTACTCGCAGAGCGAGATTGAGGCGTATGACGCGGCGGCGCTCACACCGAACACGAAAGGCGCACGCTACTACTGGCTCGACTCCTTCAGTACGGCGGAGAACGAGCTCGCCGGCTACGTCATGGAAGACGTCGGCGGCGATCATTGGAGCGGCAACTTCGGTGTGCGCATCGTGAACACGCTGGAAGAGGTGACGGCGAATCTGCCAGGCCGCCCCAATCCGTTGACTTTCTCGGCCTTCGGGACCTTTACCCCGACGGAGATCGACAATCGCTACTTCAACGTTCTGCCGAGCGTGAACCTGAAATTCGATCTGACCCAGAACCTCGTGGCGCGCTTTGCGGCCGCGGAGACCATGGCGCTCGCGGACCCGAGCGCCCTCGGCACCGGTATTGAGCTCACCGATACGAACCTTACCGGCAACGGCGGCAACGCGAATCTCCAGCCGGTCAAGGGCGCCGTCTTCAGTACCGACCTGGAGTATTACTACGGCCCGGCGTCCATGTTCGAGGTGGGGCTCTTCGACATGGATCTGTCCTCGTACGTCGATTTTGGCACCAGTACCGGCACGTACCTGAACATGAACCTGTCGAAGACGGCCCCCGTCTACTCGGTGTTCACGATCACCTCGCCCTTCAACACGACGGCGGAGATCAAGGGCGGAACGGCTTCCTGGCAGCAGGCCCTCCCACTGGGCTTCGGCGTAAACGCGAATTTCACGCTGGCCAACGGGACCTCGGGCGATGGCAACCCGGTGCTCGGCGACTCGAGGTACACGTATAACCTCGGCGCGTACTGGCAGAGGGGACCCCTCAGCGCGAACCTCGATTACACCTATCGCTCCCACTACTATGCGGCGGTCAGCGAGAGCTCGCCCCAGTACATGGCGAACTGGTACAACCTGAATGCTCAGATGAGCTACAACATCACCAGCGCCCTGTCGTTGACCTTGAGCGGTCGGAACCTCACCAATAAGATCATCTACGAATACGGGGTGAACACCCTCGGAGCCGGTCGCGATCTATGACAACGGACGGCAGTATTATCTGAGCGCCAATTACAAGTTCTGAGCTCAGGGACAGCCGATCGGGGGCGGCGCGGTGCGCTTTGAGGCGCAGTCGCCGCCCTTCTCCCGATCTTGGGGTGAGCGGTATAGTCTTTTCGATGAGCACCCCGTCCGCCACGCCCGATGCCGAGGCCTACCGCTTGATGCGCGCCGGGCGCCTGGCGGAGGCCCTGAAGTTCGCCGAGGAGGCGGTTGCCGCGAAGACGGCCTGCTCCCCGAGCCACGGCGTTCTGGCGATGATCCTGCTGAGGCTCGGTCGGCCCGCGGAGGCGGAAGCCGTGATCGAGAGTGCAATCCGGGGCAATCCGGGGACCGGGGACGCCTATAACTCGCTCGCGCACGTGGCACTCGCCCTCGGGCGTCACGAGCGCGCCAATATCCTTTACCGGCGCGCCGTGGAGCTCGGTCCGAAGGTGTCCCGGCATTGGTACAACTTCGCCTCGAGCGAGCGCTCCTTCGGCCGGCTCGGCGAGGCCGAGGCGGCCTGCGATCGCGCGATCGCTTTCGATTCGCGCGAGTATCGCGGTTATCTGCTGCGTTCCGAGCTGCGCACGCAAACAGCCGCCGCCAATCACGTGGCGCAGTTGCGGCGTGAGATCACCCGGTCCGGCCTCGAGACCCAAGCCCGGGTGCTTCTCGGCTATGCGCTCGGCAAGGAGCTCGATGACCTCGGGCAATACGAGGAGGCGTTCAAGTGGTTTGCCCTGGCGGCGAGCGTCCGCCGACGTCAGCTCGCCTACGATGTCGCGGCGGAGGAGCACAAACTCCAGCGCATCATCGAGGCGTTCCCCCTGGGAGCCACCGGAGTCGCCAGTGGCAGGGTCGACTCGAGTCGCTTCGTTTTCATCGTGGGTCTGCCGCGCTCGGGCACGACTCTGCTCGAGCGCATCCTGACGGGCCTGCCCGGTGTGCGCTCGAACGGCGAGACCGACAACTTCGAGCGTGCCCTCATGGCAGCTTCGCCCGCGAAGCACGCCACGGCGGGCCAGGGTATTCTGGATGTCTGCGCGCAAGCGGACGTGCTCGACTGGCAAGCGGTGGCGGCCGGCTATGCGCGGCTCGCCGCGGCCGGGGATATTCGTGAGGTCATCATCGAGAAGTTGCCGCTCAACTACCTTCATCTCGGCGCAATCCATCGTGCCTTGCCGCGAGCGCGGCTCGTGCTCGTCAATCGCTCGCCGCTCGATGTCTGCTTTGCGATGTACCGGACGCTATTCGGCGATGCCTATCAGTTCAGCTATGACTTTGAGGATCTGGCGCGCTACCACGCGGCCTACTCGAGGCTGCTCGCGCATTGGCGCGACGCGCTCGGCGAATCGCTCCATGAAATCGGCTACGAGGATCTGGTCAGCGATCCGATCCGAGCCGCAGCGCCGCTCGCGGCGGCCTGCGGCCTCGAATGGCGCGACGCGGCGGTGGAGCTCGAGAGGAACACTACCGTTTGCCTCACCCAGAGCGCGGCGCAGATTCGCGGGCCGATCCACCGATCATCGGTCGCGCACTGGCGCGACTATCGGGCGCACCTCGAGCCGCTGATTGAGGCGTTGCGCCATCACGGTGTGAGCCTGACGGACCTCGACTCATGATGTCGCGCATTCTAGCGGCAGTTTTCCTCGGCCTCTTGGGACTGTCGGTCCAGGCCCAGGCGGTGCCGAAGATCGCCGCATACTACGATGGCGGCATGCCGATCGCGCAGATACCCGCCGCGAGGATCAACGATCTGATTTACGCCTTCGGCGAGCCGAACGACGGCGGCTCATGCGCATCGCCGACGGCCGCTCAGGCGGGGACGTTCGCCGCGCTGCGAAAGCTGCGCGGGCGGCATCCGAGTCTCAAGCTCATCGTTTCGATCGGCGGCTGGGATGCGGCGCCGCAATACTCCGACATCGCGCTCACGGAGCAAACCCGGCGCCGGTTTGTGGCCAGCTGCATTCAGGCTTTTGTGCGGGCGCAGGGATTCGATGGCATAGACATCGATTGGGAATTTCCGGTGCAGGGCGGGATGAACCGCTCTCGCCCGCAGGATAGGGCCGATGCCACTGCGCTGGTGCGGGAGTTTCGCCGGCAACTCGATGCACTCGGCGGCAGGACGCATCACCATTATCTCCTCACCGTGGCCACCCCGGCGGGGACCTGGCAGCAGGGGGGCGCCTACTCGGTGAGCGACAGCTATGATCTTGCGGCACTGGCGCGCTCGGTGGACTGGCTGAACGTCATGACTTATGACATGAACAACATCTTCAGCCCGGTGAGCGGGTTCAACACCCCGCTCGGTGCCGATCCGCGCGACCCGGAGCCGGAGCCGCAGCGCTCTCGCGACAACCTGGCGAGCGCGGTGCGCTACTATGAGTCCCACGGCGTCCCGCGCGGGAAGATCATGTTGGGTATCGCCTTCTACGGGCGCGGCTTCACGGGCGTCTCGCCGCACAATGGCGGTTTGTATTCGAAGTACACCGGCGGCTTTGCGGAGACACCGTGGAAGAGCATCGAATCGCAGTTTCTCACGAGCCCGGACTGGGTGCGTCATTGGAGCGTGACGGCCCGGGCACCCTGGCTGTACAACGCCAGCCAGCACATCTTCTTCACCTACGATGACCCCATTTCGCTCGGCATCAAGGCCGAATTCGCTCGCCGGGCGCGCCTTCGCGGGGTGATGATCTGGGTGCTGGGCGAGGATGATCCGGGGAATTGTCTGTTGAACGCGCTCGTCTCGCGGCTCGTGCCGCAAGGCTCGCCGCAGCATGCGCGCCACTGAGCCGCCGCGCCGTCTCATCGTGCTCGCGCCGCTTTCAGGCTGGAGCACGCCGCTCGATGAGATCCCGGACCCGGTCTTCGCCGGCCGCATGCTGGGCGACGGGCTCGCCGTGGACCCGACGGGTGCGACCCTGCACGCCCCCTGCGACGGCGAGATCATCGCCCTCCCTGAATCCAGGCATGCGGTCACGCTGCGCAGCAACGGCGGTGCGGAGATCCTCATGCACATCGGCATCGATACAGTCGGGCTCGGAGGCGAGGGCTTCGAAGCGCACGTGCAGCCGGGTGCGAGAGTCGTGGCGGGCGAGCGGCTCATCACCTTCGATCTGGAGCTCATCGTCCGGCGGGCGAAGAGCCTCCTCACGCCGATTCTGGTCATGGACGGCGGCGGTTTCGCCGTGGTACGGCGCCTCGAGAATCGCGAGCTTGCGGTGGGCGATGTCCTCATGGAGATTGCTCCGATCGAGGAAGCCAGCCCGCGCAGTGGCACCCATGAGCCGGCTTCCGGCGAGGCGCGTGAAGAGGTCGGACAGGGGAGGGTGCGGCAGGTGCGAGTCGCGCTCGAGCATGGCATCCACGCCCGGCCGGCCGCGCAGATCGTCAACGCGCTGAAGGTGCTTGCAGGGGAAGTCAACCTGGCTGCGCAAGGTCGCACCGCCAACGCACGCAGCGCCGTGGCGTTGATGAAGCTCGGGGCTCGAAAGGGGGATGACGTCGAGGTTCGCGCGATAGGCAGGGATGCGGAGCGCGCCATCGAGGCGGTCGCGGCGCTCCTCGCCGGCGCGCGCGCGCCGGGAAGCGGCCTGTCGGGGACGATCCAACGCGCTCTTTCCGAGCCAACATCGGCGCGGCCGATGGCGGCCGTTGCTGCCCTGGACGCGGGCGCCCTCGCCGCGCTGCCTGGCGTCATTGCCAGTCGGGGGCTCGCGGTCGGACAGGCGGCGCGGCTCACCGTGCGTGAGATCGAGGTGACCCGGATGGGCGCAGGGCTTGCGCACGAGAGTCTGCAGCTCGACCGCGCCCGGGCTCAGGTGCGGACTCGGATGGAAGCGGCGCGTGCGTCAGCGTCGGGAACGGCGCGTGAAATCATCGAAGCGCATCTCGAGCTGCTCGAGGACCCGGAGCTCATCGAGAAGGCGCTGGCACTCATCGCTGAGGGCGCGAGTGCCGCTTTCGCCTGGCGGCAGGCGATCCGCGGCAGCATCGAGGCGCTGCGCGCACTCGATGATCCGCGCATGGCCGAGCGTGTCGATGACCTGCTCGACCTCGAGAGGCAGGTGTTGCTTTCCATGAGCGGTGAGATTGGCGGCGCAATTGAGCAGTTGCCTGCCGATGCGATCGTGCTCGCCGAGGAGCTGCTGCCGTCGCAGCTCATCGCCCTGGATGCCTCGCGGCTCGCGGGCATTGCTCTTGCGGCGGGCGGCGCGACCTCGCACGTGTCGATTCTCGCGGCGGCGATGGGCATACCGGCGCTGGTGGCTCTCGGGCCCGCCGTGAGGCGGATCGCCGACGGAACCGCGCTGCTGCTCGATGCGGACGCCGGCCTGCTGCACGTCGATCCGGGAACGGAACGACTCGCTGCGACGCGCCGGCAGCTCGAGCGCCGGGCCGCGCGGCGCGCGGCAGAGCGCGAGGCCGCGCAAGCGGACTGCTACACCGCCGACCGCACGCGCATCGAGGTATTTGCCAACGTCGGATCGCTGTCCGACGCGCAGGCCGCCGCGCGCAACGGCGCGGAAGGCTGCGGCCTGCTGCGGACCGAGTTCCTGTTTCTCGAGCGTGAGACGCCCCCGAGCGAGGCCGAGCAGCGTGCCGAGTACCAACGGCTCGCGGAGGCTCTGACCGGCAGGCCGCTCACCGTTCGAACTCTCGACATCGGCGGTGACAAGCCGATTCCCTACCTGCCGATGCCCGCCGAGGAAAATCCGGCACTCGGCTTGCGCGGCGTGCGGACGAGCCTCTGGCGGCCCGATCTGCTGCGCCAGCAGCTGCGCGCCATTCTGGGAGTGCGGCCTTACGAGCAGTGCCGCATCCTTCTGCCCATGATCACCGACGTGACGGAGATCCGCTCCGTGCGGGTCATGATCGAGGAGGCACGCGTCGAGCTCGGCCGACACGAGCCGATCGAGCTCGGAGTCATGATCGAGACACCGGCCTCCGCGCTGATGGCGGACTCCATCGCCGAGGCAGCCGATTTCTTCTCGATCGGCACCAACGATCTCACCCAGTACACGCTCGCGATGGACCGGGGCCATCCGGAGCTCGCCGCGCGCCTCGATGCCCTGCATCCGGCGGTGCTGCGGCTGATCGCCCGTACCGCGGAAGCCGCGCACGCGCACGATCGTCGGGTGGCGGTGTGCGGCGGCTTGGCCTCCGATCCAGTGGCGACACCGATCCTGATCGGGCTCGGGGTGCATGAGCTCTCGGCCGTGCCCTCGGTCATTCCCCGATTGAAGGCGCTCATTCGCAAGCTGACTCTGGCGGACTGCGCCGGCATCGCGCGCCAGGCACTCGAGCAGAGCTCCGCCGCGGCGGTCCGGGCGCTCGCCGTGGGGCTCGTCGCGCCAGAGAGCGAGTCTGAGTCGGTGTAACCGGACGGAGTTATGAAACAATTCCTCGCCCAACTGCAGCGAATCGGCGGCGCCCTGATGCTGCCGATCGCCGTGCTGCCCGTTGCAGCACTGCTGCTTCGCTTCGGCCAGCCGGATCTGCTCAACCTGCCGGTCATGCGGGCGGCGGGGCAGGCGATCTTCGATAATCTCGGCCTGCTCTTCGCGGTGGGTGTCGCGATCGGAATCGCGCGCGAGAACCACGGAGCCGCCGGCCTTGCGGCCGTGGTGGCGTATCTCGTCACCACCCGAGGCGCGGAGGTTTTCATCACTCCGCCTGCCGCGCTTCTGGCGCTCACGGGGCAGGCTCACGACCTCGCGATCGAAGCCTTCAAGTCGAACGAACTGAAGACCCTCACCGTGCCGGTCGGTATTCTCTGCGGCCTGCTCGCCGGGGCGCTCTACAACCGTTGCTACCGTATCAGTCTACCGAGCTATCTCGCCTTCTTCGGCGGCCGCCGGTTCGTACCCATCGTGAGCGGAGTTGCGGCCCTCGGGCTCGCGGCCCTCTTTGGGCTCGAATGGCAGCGGCTCGAGCAGGGCATGGATACCTTGAGCCGCGTCGTGCTCGCCGCGGGACCCTGGGGACTTTTTGCCTATGGGGTGCTCAACCGCATCCTCATCGTCACCGGTCTGCATCACGTCATCAACAGTATCGCCTGGTTCGTATTGGGCAGTTATCACGGCCACACCGGCGATCTCAATCGCTTCTTCGCCGGTGACCCGACCGCGGGCAGGTTCATGGCGGGGTTCTTTCCGGTGATGATGTTCGGCCTGCCGGCGGCATGCCTGGCGATGTATCACACCGCGCTTCCTGAGAGGCGCCGGGCGGTTGCCGGCCTCCTTGCGTCGATCGCGCTGACTTCGTTCCTCACCGGCGTGACCGAACCGGTCGAGTTCTCCTTCATGTTCCTGGCACCGGCGCTCTACGCCGTGCACGCGCTGCTCACCGGCTTCGCTTTCGTCATCATGAACGCGCTCGATGTGCGGCTCGGGTTCGGCTTCTCGGCGGGGCTCTTCGATTACATCCTCAACTACAAATTCGCCACCCATCCGCTGTTGCTGCTGCCGGTGGGGGCGGTGTACTTCGGGCTCTACTATGGCGTGTTTCGTTTCACCATCGTCAGGTTCGATCTGAAGACGCCCGGCCGCGAGGACATCGACCCCGCCGCTGCGGCGGCGGCGTCCACGGCCGCTCCGGCCGATCGTGTGCGGTCGTACATCACGGCTCTTGGAGGCGCCGGCAATCTCGAGTCCGTCACCGCCTGCACGACACGCCTGCGGCTCACCGTCAGGACGCAACAGACGGTCGACATCGAGGCCCTGAAGCGGTTGGGGGCCCGGGGCGTGGTGAAACCCTCGGCCACCGCGTTACAGGTGGTAGTCGGTCCGACGGCGGATCAGCTCGCAAGCGAGATCCGCGAGGCGATGGCCTCGATGCCGAGCGCGGGCCCGACGGCTCCGGCCTCGCGCGCCGTGCCTGCACCGCCGCCTTCCGGGACGAGGGCGGCTCCGGCCGTACCCGCACCGGCAAAGGAGGTTCTGCAGGGGTTGCTGGCGGCGCTCGGCGGCCGCGCGAACGTGCGCAGCATCGAGCCGGCCTCATCGCGCCTTCGGATCGGGGTGACAAACACCCGTGCGATCGACAGCGCGGCGATCCGCAAGCTCGGCCTGCGCGGCGTTGCGATCCCGGCGAGCGACTCCGTGCACGTCATCGTGGGGCCGGCCGCGGCAGCGACGGGCGCAGCGCTTCGGGAATTGCTCGCCTCATGAGGTGACGTCCGATGAGCGATACCGACCGCCGCATTCGACGTCTCGTCATCGTCGGAGGCGGATCCGCGGGCTGGATGACCGCCGCCGCGCTCGCCAACGCCACGCGTGGCGGCTGTCGGATCGAGCTCATCGAGTCGACGGCCATCGGCACGGTGGGTGTCGGCGAGGCGACCATTCCGCCGATCCGGCATTTCAACCGGCAGCTCGGGCTCGATGAGAATGCGTTCATCGCGGCCACCCGCGGCACGTTCAAGCTCGGCATCGCGTTCACCGATTGGATCCGGCCCGGACATCGCTATTTCCACCCCTTCGGCCGGATCGGCGACGAATTTGACTCGGTATCGCTCCATCAATACTGGCTGCGAGAGCGCGCCCGCGGGAGCTCGGTGCCGCTCGAGGATCATGCCATGGCGTGGGTGCTGGCGCGCGCCGGCCGCTTCGGCCGCCCGCTCACCGACCCGGCCATGGTGTTGTCGAGCTTCGACTACGCTTACCACTTCGATGCCTCGCTCTACGGTCAGCACCTGCGCGAATACGCCGGGAAGCGCGGGGTACGGCGCATCGACGGCAAGGTGGTGAACGTGAGACTGCGCGGCGAGGATGGATTCATCGAGGCGCTCGAGCTCGAGGGCGGGGTGTGCATCGAAGGGGACTTCTTCATCGACTGCTCGGGTTTCCGCGGTCTTCTGATCGAATCCGCGCTGCAGGTGGGCTACGAGAGCTGGCAACAGTGGCTGCCGTGCGACCGCGCCATGGCGGTCGGCTGCGCGCTGGGCGAAGACCTGCCGGCGCACACGTGCGCGACGGCGCGCCCGGCCGGCTGGCAGTGGCGCATTCCACTGCAGCATCGCATGGGCAACGGGCACGTCTACTGCAGCGAGTACATGAGCGACGATGAGGCGACCGAGATCCTCCTCGCCAACCTGATCGGCCCGCCTCTGGGCGACCCGCGGCCGCTTCGCTTCACGGCCGGCCTCCGGCGGCAGTTCTGGTCACGCAACTGCGTGGCGATCGGGCTCTCGGCCGGGTTCCTCGAGCCGCTGGAATCGACCTCGATCCACCTCGTCCAGTCGGCGATCACCCGGCTGCTGGCGATGTTTCCGGACCGTGACTGCAGCCCGATTCTGGCGCAGGAATTCAATCGCGCCAGCCGATTCGAATACGAGCGGATACGGGATTTCCTGATCCTGCACTATCACGCGCAGCAGCGGCAGGAGCCGCTCTGGCGGTACGCGCGCTCGATGCAGATTCCCGAAGCCCTGCAATTGAAGATGGACCACTTCCGCAACGCCGGTCGCATCCTCTTTGACGCTTCCGAGCTCTTCCAGAAGAACAACTGGCTCGCCGTGCTGGTGGGTCAGGAGGTCTGGCCCGAACGGTACCACCCGCTGGTCGATCTGCGCGGTCGCGCGGATGCCGGGAGGATTCTGGCGGAGATGCGCCGTGCCATGGAGCAGGCGGCGCTGTCGCTCCCCACCCACCGTCAGTACATCGAGCGGCACTGTGACGCTCGTCTGACGCCCTGAGCGGCGATATCATGGTTCGGTCCGCACCCCTTGCAGGCGCTGCGCCAGCCCTGCCATTCGAAAGGAGCCCCGCCATGGTCAACGAAGCGAAGAAGACAGCCACCCTGGATACGCCGTCGGGCCTTTCCCAGGAGGCAGTCCGCGATATCCCACCCGGTCTCACGACGCTGCTCGCCGATACCTTCGCTCTTTATCTCAAGACGAAGAACTTTCACTGGCACATGTCGGGGCCGCACTTTCGCGACTGGCACCTGCTGTTGGACGAGCAGGCGACGCAGATCTACGAGATGACCGATCCCATCGCGGAGAGAGGCCGGAAAATCGGTGGTGGCACGCTCAGGTCGATAGGTCAGATATCCAAGCTGCAGCGCTTGAAGGACAACGACGCGAGCTTCGTCACCCCGAGGGACATGTTGGCCGAGCTGCGGGATGACAACAGGCAGCTCGCGGTTTACATGAGGGAGCTGCACGGGGTTTGCGATGAGCTCGGCGACGTGGCTACGGCGAGCCTGTTGGAGAACTGGATCGACGAGACGGAAAGGCGCGTATGGTTCCTTTTCGAGGCCACCCGTCACGCCGAAGGCTGACGGAGCGCGCGACAAGCCTCGCCCGGGCGAGCTCAGTGAGGATTGCTGGTAAACCCCCGCGGCCGCGGCAGGCCGACGGGGGTCACGGTCGCGGCGCCCTTGGCGCCGCACTTCGAGCAGCGAAGCCGCGGCGCCAGACTCTCGAGACTCACCGACCAGCCGACCAGGCGCGCCAGCGCCTCCGCCGTGATGTCGCGTGAGGCGCCACAAGAGGGACATCTGACACGTACCAGGAACTGACCGAAGCGATCGTCGAGCTTCTTCACGTCGTGCAGCTCTCGCATTTCCTCAGAGTAAAAAGCGCGCGGGGCTCCTGTCCATGCAGCTGTCGGAAAGCACGGGTACTGGATGAGCCGCGGGGGTCGGCGGCTCCGGCCAAGCCGCCAGCCGGCGCCGATCCGGAACCGTTGCGCTACCGGATGCTTTTCTGGAGAGGTCTTGCAGGATCAGGGGTAGTTCGATGACAGCCGTCCTTTCGCTGCTCGGAATCGTGTTCATCATCGCCTGGCTGGTGCTATGGCTCGCGGTGAAGGTCACTTTCGGCGCCATTCACCTGCTGGTGGCCATCGGGGTGATCCTGATCATCCTCGCGCTGGTGAAGGCGGCCTAGCTGGGCCGTTGTATGATGGGCATTGGAATCGAGAACGCCCCGACCGGGGTCGACCCTGCCCATGAGCAACAACGCGGAAGCCTTCGAGCACTGGATTCGAACGTCCTTCGTGCAGATAAACACCGAGCTGGAGGAGCTCTACTTCGCGCAGGAGGATCGATCGCGCGTCATGGGCACGGGCGATGCGATCAAGCACGCCTTGCGCGATGAAGGGCACAGGTACGTCGTCGCATTGCGCGCCGAAGGCAACACGGGAGAGGGTTTCGACAGCGCATTCGGCGTGCTCGGCAACGTGGGCATGTACCTTGGCGCCTTGAGGCGGCACGAGCTCACGAATCCCGCGCGGGAGGAGCGCTCGCCCTTTCCGGAAGCCTCCTCGCTCGCCGTCCATTGCGGCGCCTCGCTGGGAATGGCGCCACGATTCGCAACGGCCCACCTGACCATTCACAACCGCGCTCGCGCCGGCCTGCGCAAGAGCTTCACCTCCCTCGAGGACGAGATCCTCTTCATCGATGAGAATACGCGCGGCATTCTCTCGCTGCAGCGCGCGGCGGATGCGCTGACGAGTATCGTTCACATCGGCGTATCCAGCCCCGTCGCCGATGTGATGTTCGAGGCGGCGAAGCAGGCGCTGCGGGAAGTGATCCAGGCCAACGGCCGGCTCATGGCGAGGCTCGATGTCGAGCGGTTCTTCTATTGCGTACGACCCTACTACAAGCCCTACCGGGTCGGCCGACAGGAGTATCGCGGCGCCAACGCGGGGGATTTCTCGGGGATCAACGAGATCGATCTGCTCCTCGGGCTCTGCCGCGCCAACGACCCTTACTACGGGCAGCTACTCGTCGATAAGATGCTTTTCATGCTGCCGGCGGATCAGGCGCGGCTCAAGGACTGCATGGGGCGCAGGAGCCTGTTGGATGAGTTGCTGGAGCTCCTGCCGGACTACCCCGGCAGCGACTGGTTCCAGCGCAACGCGCGCGCCTTTCTCGAGGTCTGTGATCTCTTCGGACGGACGGCGGCGCAGCACCACGATGAGCTCGTGAAGCGCTTCATCGAGCGGCCGGCCGCGAGACTCGATGAGAAGCAGGCGCAGGGCCTTACGGCGAGCGGGCCGCCGTTGCCGGTTCTGCTGCGCTCGCTCGAAGTGCTGCGGGACCTGCGCGTAGCCGCGAATAGGCGTGATATCGCCACCCGTCACGATGATCTTGCGACGCTTCGCGCCGCCCTGTCCGCATAGATGAGCCCCGCCGGGCCTCGAGGACCAGCGCTTGTCGATTCTCCGCGCGGTGTTCGAGCGCGCGGAGTACTGGGAAACCCCCGGCAGGGTCTCCTACCTGCTGGCCGCCGCGGCGGCGTACAAACTCAGAACGCGTTGATGCCCGTCAACTCGCGGCCGAGCGTGAGCTGATGGATGGTCTCCGTGCCCTCGTAGGTGATGACGCTCTCGAGGTTCAGCATGTGGCGGATGGGGACGTACTCGGCGCTGATGCCGGCGCCACCCAGCATGTCGCGGCAGTCACGCGCGATGTCGAGAGCCATGCGGCAATTGTTCCACTTGGCGAGTGAGATCTGAGGCGGCTGCATCCTGCCCTCATCCTTGAGGCGACCGAGTTGCAGCGCGAGCAGCTGCGCGGTCGTGATGCGGCGGGCCATGTCGGCCAGGCGGATCTGAATGGCCTGATTCTCCGCGAGCGGCCGTGAGAAGAGGATGCGGCTCTTCGAATAATCGAGAAGCTGCGCGAAGCAGGCTTGGGCCGCGCCGATCACGCCCCAGGCGATTCCGTAGCGGGCCTGCGTGAGGCAGGAGAGGGGGCCCTTCAGGCCCGCGACACCGGGCAGCACGTTGCCCTCGGGAACGAGCACGTTGTCGAAGAACAGCGCCGAAGTGACGGAGGCTCGCAGAGAGAATTTTCGCTCGATCTCCGGCGCCGCGAACCCCGGTGTCCCCTGCTCGACGATGAAGCCGCGGATTCCGTCCTCGGTCATCGCCCACACCACGGCGAGATCGGCGATGGCGCCATTGGTGATCCACATCTTCGAGCCATTCAGCACCCAGTCGCGCCCGCGCCGCTTGGCATGTGTCTTCATGTTGGCGGGGTCGGAGCCGCCGTGCGACTCCGTGAGCCCGAAGCAACCGATGAGCTCCCCGCGCGCCATGCCGGGAAGATATTTTTCCTTTTGCTCTTCCGAGCCGTAGGCATGGATCGGATACATGCAGAGCGAGGACTGCACCGAGACGAAGCTGCGGATGCCGGAGTCTCCACGCTCGAGCTCCTGACAGATGAGCCCATAACTGATCGCGTTGAGATCCGCGCAACCGTAGCCCTTGAGCGATGAGCCGAGAAGGCCAAGCGCCGCCAGCTCGGGAATGAGCTCCCTCGGGAAGCGATGCTCCTCGAAGCACTTCTGAATGATGGGCAGCACCTTCTCGTCGACGAGCCTCGCGACCGAGTCCTGCACCATGCGCTCCTCTTCGGTGAGCGCACCGGCGGTATCGTAAAGATCGAGTGGGTTCAGGGGCATGGCAACTCGCCGAGACGCGCTGGGCCGGGCAGGAGCCCGGATCCAGCGCTTTAGCTTACGGGATCACCGCCGTGGCCTCAATTTCGACCTTGGCTTGCACCTCGATGAGCGCGGTCACCTCGACGGCCGTCATCGCCGGGAAGTGCTTGCCCATCACCTCGCGATAGGCCGCGCCGATCTGCTCGAGGTGGGCGAGGTACTCGGTGCGACTGGTGAGATACCAGGTCATCCGTGCGATATGCTCCGGCCGTCCGCCCGCCTGGGCGAGTACCGCGAGCACATTCCTCAAGGCCTGGGTCACCTGCTCGACGAGAGCCGCGCTCTCGAACTGGCCGCTGAGCGGGTTCCAGCCCACTTGGCCGGCGATGAAGACCTGACGACCCTGCGCCAGCACGCCGTTGCTGTAGCCCGAGGGACGCGGCCAGCCTTTGGGCTGCAGGGCTTCTGACCGGCTCAATTTCGCTTCTCCGAGGCGCGCTGGATGAGATCGCGCCCGATGATCAGTTTCTGCACTTCAGTGGCTCCTTCGTAGATGCGCAGCGCGCGAATGTCGCGATACAGACGCTCGACCACCTCTCCGCGCGCGACCCCGCGGCCGCCGAAGAGCTGCACGGCACGATCGATGACCTGCTGCGCGGTCTCGGTGGCCGTCATCTTCGCCATCGCCACTTCCCGTGTCGCCCGCTCGCCGAGGTCACGCAGCCAGGCCGCCCGATAGGTGAGAAGCCGCGCGGCATCGATGCCGGTCGCCATTTCGGCGAGGGTCGCCTGGGTGAGTTGGAAGTCCGCGAGCGTCCTGCCGAAGAGCGTCCTCGCTGACGCGTGCGCGAGCGCTTCATCGAGCGCACGTTGCGCGAAACCGACAGCTGCAGCGGCGACCGAAGTGCGGAAGACATCGAGCGTGCGCATGGCGATCTTGAAACCCTCGCCTTCGGCGCCGAGCCGCTGCGCGAGCGGCACGCGACAGCCGTGAAAAGCGAGCGTCGCGAGCGGATGCGGCGAGATCGTATCGATGCGCCGCGCGATCGAGAGCCCCGGTGTTGCCGCATCCACGACGAAGGCGCTGATGCCGTCCGCGGCGGTGCTGCCATCGGGGCGCTTTTCCGGACCGCTCGTGCGTGCGAATACGCAGTAGAAATCCGCAATCCCGCCGTTCGAGATCCAGGTCTTTTCGCCCTCGAGCGTGTACCCGTCGGCAGCGCGAGTGGCGCGACACCGAAGGGCCGCGACATCGGAGCCGGCGTCGGGCTCCGAGAGTGCGAAGGCTGCAATGGCCTCGCCGGCGGCGACGCGCGGAAGATAACGTGCCTGCAGCTCGGGCGAGCCGGCGAGTGAGATCGCCCCGCTCCCGAGACCCTGCATGGCGAACGCGAAGTCGGCGAGCGCATCGCATCGGGCCAGCGTCTCGCGGATCAGCGCCAGGGCGCGCACGTCAAAATCGACACGTCCGCCGCCCACGGCGCTGGGCGTCGCATCCGCGGCCACGCAGTATCGGCACCAACCCGCGTGCCCGAGATCGCGCACGAGTCGGCGGCACGCCTCATCGACCGATTCGCGATCCTCGGCCGGCGCGGGGCCGGCGAAGCGCGCGGCCGCCCATTCGCGCAAGCGGCGGGCGAGCTCGCGATGACTGTCGGCGAAGAATGGCCAGTCGAGGAAGCTGTGCGATGACGCCAAAGGTCAATCTCCTTCGAACCGCGGCTGTTGTTTCGCGACGAAGGCACGGTAGGCGCGCCGGAAGTCTTCGGTCTGCATGCAGATGGCCTGCGCTTCGGCCTCGGCATCGATGGCCGCGTCAATGGCCAGATGCCACTCGGCGTGCAACATGCGCTTGGTCATCGCATGCGCAAACGCCGGGCCCTGGGCGATCTGCGCGGCAAGAGCGACCGCCTCGGGCAACACGGAGTCCGGGGCGGTGAGCCGGTTGAAAAAGCCCCAGGCGAGCCCTTCCTCGGCGGACATCGAGCGGCCGGTGTAGAGAAGCTCCGAGGCGCGCCCCTGGCCGATGATCCGGGGCAGGATCGAGCAGGCGCCCATGTCACATCCGGCGAGTCCCACGCGTGTGAAGAGGAACGCGGTTTTGGCGCGCGGCGTGCCGAGCCGGAAATCCGAGGCCATGGCGAGAATGGCGCCGGCGCCGGCGCAAACTCCATCCACCGCCGCGACGATCGGCTGCGGGCAGGCGCGCATCGCCTTCACCACATCCCCTGTCATGCGCGTGAACTCGAGCAGCCCCTCTGGGGTCCGCCGCGTCAGCGGACCGATGATCTCGTGCACATCGCCGCCCGAGCAGAAGTTGCCACCGGCGCCGGTGATGACGAGCGCGCGCACCGCGGGCGCCGCCGTCAATGCGCGCAAGAGATCGCGCAGCTCCGCATAAGAATCGAACGTCAGCGGGTTCTTGCGTTCCGGGCGGTCGAGCGTCACCACGGCGACACGTTCCTGCAGGCGCCACTTGAAGTGTTGCGGTGCGTAGGTCGCGGGATCGAATTGCGGCTTTGCGGTCATGACAGCTGCTCTTTGAGCTCACCCAGGAGGTCCATCAGCTGTTTCTTCTGTCGCTGCGGAAGGGCGCCGAAGAGATCGACGACCCACCGCTCGTGCTCGGCGGCCATGCGCCGGAACTGGCGCTCACCCTCGGCGGTGAGCTTGACGCGATAGACGCGGCGATCGGCGGAGTCGACCTCCCGTACGACGAGGCCTTCCTTCTCCAGGCCATCCGTGATGCCGGTGACGTTGCCGCCGGTCACCATCATGCGCTGGGAGAGCTCGCTCATCTTCAGGCCCTGCGCCGCGCGTTCGAGCTGTGCCATGAGGTCGAAGCGCGGCAGCGTCGTGTCGAAGCTCGACTGCAGATTCTGGCGCACCCGGCTCTCGATCTGGTTGGTGCAGGAGAGTAGCCGCAGCCACAGGCGCAACGACACATGATGATCATCGTGGACGCGCGTCTCCGCATCGATTGAGACCGGCATCAGCTGCCCTCTCCGCCGCCGATCACGATGCTCTGGCCGGTCACACCTTCCGCGCCCGGGCGGCAGAGCCAGAGGACGGCATTGCTGACCTCCGCAGGGGTGATGAGGCGCCGCTGCGGGTTGGTGGTGGTCAGGGTAGCCAGTGCTTCGCTCTCGCTGCGGCCGGTCTTCCTCATGATGTTGCCGATCGCCTGCTTCACCATGTCGGTGTCGGTGTAGCCGGGGCACACGGCGTTCACCGTGATGTTCCGCGTCGCATATTCCAGCGCGAGCGAGCGCGTGAGCCCGATGACGGCGTGCTTCGAGGTCGCATAGGCCGATATATAAGGCGCGCCCCTGAGTCCCGCGACGCTTGCAATGTTGACGATCCGGCCGAAACCGGCCTGCAGCATGTCGGGAACCGCTTCCCGCGTGCACAGATAGGTGCCGGTCAGGTTCACGCCGATGATCTTGTTCCACAGGGATTCATCGATCTCGGTGAATTTTGCGCTCACCGCCTGGCCGGCGTTGTTCACCAGGATGTGTATCGGGCCGAGCTGCCGCCGTGCCTTCGCGAAGGCTTCTCGAACCGAATCCGCTTGGGTGACGTCCGCCACGATCGGCAGGGCGCGATCCGCGCTTCCGAGCTGCGCGCAGATTTCCGCCAACCGTGCCGCGTCCCGTCCGATCAGGGAGACCTTCGCACCGTCGGCGGCGAGCGCCGCGGCGATGTTGGCGCCGATGCCGCGGCTTGCGCCGGTGACGAGCGCGTGCCGCCCCGAAAGTGTCGCAGTGCTCTCATTCATTGGTTTCGCTCACGGGTTTGGCGGAGGGCGCGGAGGTCGCCTGCATTTGAGCGGCGCGTTGCAGGTTGCGCTCGAGCTGCTGCCGGCCCGACAGGTATTGTTTCGGCCACCATTGCGCGCCGTAGCCGAGGCGCGCGGCGGCCTCGAGCGTCCAGGCCGGGTTGGCGAGATGCGGACGCGCGAGCGCGCAGAGGTCGGCGCGACCCGAGGCGATGATCGAGTTGACATGGTCCGCCTCGTAGATGTTGCCGACTGCCATGGTCGCGATGCCGATCTCGTTGCGGATCTCGTCGGCGAAGGGCGTCTGCCACATGCGGCCATACACGGGCTTCTGCCAGGGCACGGTCTGGCCGGTGGAGACATCGATGAGATCGGTCCCCGCCTCGTGGAAAGCGCGGACGATGACGAGCAGATCCGCTTCGGCGAGACCGCCTTCGGCCCAGTCTGTCGCGGAAATGCGTACCGAGAGCGGTTTGTCCGCCGGCCATTGGGCGCGTACGGCGCTCAGGACCTCGAGCGGGAAACGCAGGCGAGCGCGAACATCGCCGCCGAACTCATCGGCGCGGCGGTTGGTGAGCGGCGAGAGGAAGGAGGCGAGGAGGTAGCCATGGGCCATGTGCAGTTCCAGCATGTCGAAGCCTGCCTCGAGTCCCAGCCGCGCAGCGCGCACGAATTGCGATGTGACCTCGCGCATCTGCTCCCGCGTCATCTCGATCGGGGTCTGACTGATGCCGGGCATGTAGGGCAGGGGCGAGGGGGCGAGGATCGGCCAGTTGTCCCTGGCGAGCGGATGATCCATCTTCTCCCAACCGAGCTGGGTCGAGCCCTTGCGGCCGGAGTGTCCGAGCTGCAGACAGAACTTCGCAGGGGTCCGTGAGTGGACGAACTCCACGATCCGCCGCCAGGCGTCGCGTTGCGCCTCGTTCCACAGCCCCGTGCATCCGGGAGAGATGCGGCCTTCGGCAGAGACGCAGGTCATCTCCGTGTAGATGAGCCCGGCGCCGCCTAACGCCCGGTGGCCGTAGTGCACGAGATGCCAGTCATCCGGCATGCCGTCCGTCGCGCAGTATTGCGCCATGGGAGAGACCACGACCCGGTTGGCGAGGGTGAGTGCGCGAAGTTTGAACGGCAGGAACATCGGCGGCCGCGCTTCCCCGACGTCATTGCGATGCGCGAGCCAGCCCTCGTAGCTCTCGACGAAATTCGCATCCCGGAGCTTCAGGTTCTCATGCCCGATCCGTTGGCTTCCGGTGAGGAGGCTGTAGGCGAACTGCTCGGGCGGCAGATGAGTGTAGCGCTCGACGTTCTCGAACCACTCCATGCGGTTACGGGCCGCGCTCTGCAGTTTCAACACCTCGAGGCTACGCTCCGCATGGTAGGCCTCGAGCGCGGCATCGAGAGGCGAGTCGCCCGCCACGTGGCGGGTGAGTGAGATCGCATCCTCCATGGCGAGCTTGGTGCCGGAGCCGATCGAGAAGTGCGCCGTATGGGCGGCATCGCCGATCAGCACCACCTTGTCATCGTGCCAGCGCCGGCAATGGACGCGATTGAAATTGAGCCAGGCGGAGCCGCGCAGGTGATTGGCGTTGCTCTTAAGGCTATGCCCATCGAGATAGCGGCCGAAGAGCTCTTCGCAGAAGGCGATCGAGCCTGCCGTGTCGAGTCGGTCGAGACCGTGCGCCTTCCACGTCTCCTCGCGCGTCTCGACGATCACGGTGGAGAGATCGCGGCTGAACTGGTACGCATGGATCTGAAACCAGCCGTGCTCGGTGCGCTCGAATGCAAAGGTGAATGCCTTGAAGGAGCGGGTGGTCCCGAGCCAGATGTAGCGGCACTTGCGGCGGCCGAGCTCCGGTTCGAGGATGGCCTGGTGCCGCTCGCGGGTCCTGCTGTTGGCGCCGTCCGCCGCGACGATGAGGTCGGCATCCTCGAGTCCGGCTTCCGATAGCATCTCGCGCTCGAAGTACTGCCGCACCCCGAGCTCCGCGGCGCGCTCCTGCAGAAGGCTCAGCAGGTGCTTGCGGCTGATACCACAGAACCCGTGGCCGCCGCTCACGAAGCGCCGGCCGCCAAAGTGGATGTCGATGTCGTCCCAATGGTGGAAGCTGCCGACGATGGCGGCATGCGAGCGCTCATCGGCAGCGCGGAAATTCTCCAGCGTCTGGTCCGAAAAGACGACGCCCCAGCCAAAGGTGTCATCCGGCCGGTTGCGCTCGTAGACCTCGATGCGGGCGGCGGGAAGCGCCTTACGCAGCAGGATCGCGGTGTAAAGGCCCGCCGGGCCGCCGCCGAGGCAGACGATTCGCTTCATCGCGGCACGCCCTTAAGCCTGTATCGCTTGCATCGGGGCTGTGTTATATTGCGATATACTTGAGATGTCAAGTATTAGATCGGTCCTTCATGCGGCCCAACGGGAAATTGAGACCATGAGCAGCACATCGGCCCGCGCCTCGCAGTCCGAGATCCTCGCCCGCTTGATCCAAGGCATCGTCGGCGGTGGTATCCGCGTGGTGGACCTCACGGTGCCCTTGGAACCCGCGACGGCCACGATCCAGTTGCCGCCGCAGTTCGCGCCGTCGAAGTCGTTCGCGCTCGAGGAGATCTCCCACTACGATGAGCGCGGGCCCGCCTGGTATTGGAACAATATCGCCTGCGGGGAGCACACCGGTACGCACTTCGACGCCCCGGTGCACTGGGTGACCGGCAAGGACTATCCGAACAACGCCACCCACAACATAGCCGTCGATCGGTTCATCGGCCCCGCCTGCGTGATCGACGTATCGCGGCAGACAGCCGAAAACGCGGATTTCCTGCTCACCCAGGCGGTGCTCGAGGACTGGGAACAGCGGCACGGCCGCATTCCCGCGCACGCCTGGGTGCTGGTGCGTACGGATTGGTCGAAGCGACGCACGGCCAAGGAATTTCTCAACATCGGCAAGGACGGGCCGCATACCCCGGGCTTCCATCCCCAGTGCGTTCCGTTCCTCGCGCGCGAGCGCGACATTCTGGGTGTCGGGGTGGAGACGGTAGGCACCGATGCCGGACAGGCGGCGACCTTCGAGCCGATGTTCCCCTGCCATACGCTGATGCACGGCTCGAACCGCTTTGGCCTCGCAAGCCTCACGAATCTCGATCAGTTGCCGCCCACCGGCGCCGTCGTGATCGCGCCACCGCTCAAGATCGTCAACGGTTCGGGTAGTCCGCTGCGCGTACTGGCGCTCGTTCCGGCGTAAACGCCGCTAATATATAAAGACACATGGCCGAGCGCTCCTTCGCCAAAGAAGTCCAGTCGCTGCGGCTCGGCGCCGGCGCGGAGTTCCGCGGCGAGGGCATTCTCGCCGTCACCAAGGCGCTGCTGCAGTCGGGGGTGGCCTATGTCGGCGGCTACCAGGGAGCGCCGATCTCGCACCTCATGGACGTCCTCTCCGACGCCGAGGAGATCCTGACCGAGCTCGGTGTGCACTTCGAGGCCAGCGCCTCCGAAGCCACGGCCGCGGCCATGCTCGCGGCCTCCATCAACTATCCGCTGCGCGGTGCGGTCACCTGGAAGTCCACGGTCGGCACCAACGTCGCCTCCGATGCGCTCGCCAACCTCGCGTCCGCGGGAGTGATGGGTGGCGCACTCATCATCGTGGGTGAGGATTACGGCGAAGGCGCGAGCATCATGCAGGAGCGCACCCACGCCTTCGCCATGAAATCGCAGATGTGGCTCCTCGATCCGCGGCCGCATCTGCCCGAGATCGTGCGGGCCGTGGAGCAGGGGTTCGAGCTCTCCGAGGCGAGCCACACGCCGGTCATGTTGATGCTTCGCATCCGCGCCTGCCATGTGTACGGGCGCTTCACGGCGAAGGATAACCGGCGGCCGTCGTTCTCCGCTGCGGACGCATTGCAATCGCCCTCGCGGGACTACGGCAGGATCATCCTGCCGCCCTCCACATACGCGCAGGAGCGGGAGAAGATCGAGGAGCGCTTTCCCGCCGCCGTGCGCTTCGTGGCCGAGCGGGGGCTGAACGGCTTCTACGACGGCGATGCGAGCGACCTCGGCATCGCGCTGCAGGGCGGCCTCTACAACAACGTGTTGCGCGCGCTGGAACTGCTCGACTGCGCCGATGGCTTCGGGACGAGCCGCATCCCGCTTTACGTGCTCAACGCCACCTATCCGCTCGTGCCCGACGAATGGGCGCGTTTCTGCGCGGGGAAGCGGGCGGTGCTGGTGGTGGAGGAGGGCCAGCCGGAGTTCATCGAGCAGGCGGCGAGTCAGATTCTGCGCAAGCGCGATGTCCAGACGCCGCTTCTCGGCAAGGGCGTGCTGCCCATGCACGGGGAATACACCGTCGATGTTCTGCGCAAAGGCATCCGGGAGTTCATCGATCAGTGGGCGCCCGGACTTCGCCGCCACGCGGACAGCGCCCCAGTGAGAGAAGTACCGCTCGTGCCCGCAGCGCAGCTCGCGACCCTGGTTCCGCCGCGCCCCTCCGGGCTTTGCACGGGCTGCCCGGAGCGGCCGTTCTTCGCCGCCATGAAGCTGCTGCAGCGCGAGATCGGGCCGCTGCACATCAGCGCGGATATCGGCTGCCACTCCTTCGCGACGCTGCCGCCTTTCAACATGGGCAACAGCATCATGGGCTACGGACTGGGAGCGGCGGGCGCGTCCGCTTTTCACAGCGGCGATGGCCGCCGTCCGGTCGCGGTCATGGGCGATGGCGGGTTCTGGCACAACGGACTCACGAGCGGCATCGGCAATGCCGTATTCAACCGGCACGATGGCCTCACGGTGATCATCGACAACAACTACTCCGCGGCCACCGGCGGGCAGGACATTCCCTCTTCGCGCTCCCCGAACGTGCATCGGCAGGGGAACAACTCGATCGTCGACGCCGTACGCGGTGTGGGCGCCAAGTGGGTGCGGCATACCCGTACGTACGACATGGAGGGGACGCTGAAGGTGCTGCGCGAGGCGCTGACGACCTCCTTCCGCGGTCCCAAGGTCATCGTCGCGGAGGGGGAGTGTCAGCTCAACCGCCAGCGGCGGGTGCGCCCGCAGATGAAGCGGGCGATCGGGGAGGGCAAGCGGGTGGTTCGCGAGCGCTTCGGCGTCGATCCCGATACCTGTACCGGCGATCATTCCTGCATCCGCCTCTCGGGCTGTCCGTCCCTGACGGTGAAGAGGAATCCCGATCCGCTGCGCACCGACCCCGTCGCTCATGTGGACAACAGCTGTGTCGGCTGCGGCGTGTGCGGCGAAGTCGCCCATGCCGCGGTGCTCTGTCCTTCGTTCTATCGGGCGGAGCTTCTCTACAATCCCTCATGGTGGGATCGGGCGTTGGCGCGCCTGCGCGCCGCCGCGATCGGTGCCCTGCAGCGGCGCAGCGACCGCAAGCGCCTGCGCTACGCCCTTTGATGCAACGGCCAATCAAGCTCTGTGTCGCGGCGCTCGGCGGTGAGGGCGGTGGCGTGCTCACTGAATGGCTCATCGGGATCGCCGAGGCCGCCGGCTATCTCGTGCAGTCGACCTCCGTTCCGGGTGTCGCGCAGCGAACCGGAGCGACGATTTATTATCTGGAATTCTTCCCGCGCGCCGAGGCGGAGCGGCTCGGGCGCGAGCCGATCATGGCGCTGATGCCCGTGTCGGGAGATGTCGATTGCGTCGTGGCCTCGGAGCTGGCGGAGGCGGGCCGGGCGGTCCAGCGTGGGCTCGTGGATCCGCAGAAGACCACGCTCATCGCCTCCAGCCATCGCTCTTACTCCATCTACGAGAAGATTGCGATGGGCGAGGGCGCCGCAGATTCCGCCGGCCTCATCGAGCTCGCGCGCAACCACGCCCGCCGGCTCATCCTCTTCGACATGGAGGCGATCGCGACGCAGCATCACAGCGTCATCAGCTCCGTGCTGCTCGGCGCAATCTGTGGCAGCGCCGTGTTGCCGTTCGAGCGGCAGGCGTTCGAGGCGGCCATCAAGAGGAGCGGCATCTCGGTCGCCACGAATCTCGCGGCCTTCGCCGATGCCTGCGCGCGAGCGGCGAGTGGTGAGGCCGTCGCTCCGGATCTTACCGCGGGCGACTCGCTCGAGCATTCCGCTGCCATTCCTACACAGGCTCGCTCGCCTGGGCTGCAGCCGCTGCTCGAGCGCGTGCGGCGGCTGCCGGAAGGGGTGCGGGCGTTGGCGCTCGAGGGCGTGCGCCGGACGATCGACTATCAGGACCCGGCCTATGCGGCTCTGTATCTCACTCGCCTGGAGCGCATCAGCACTCTGGAGGCTGCCGCTGACGGTGCCGGCCGCAACGGGCGGGCACTCAGCGCCGCGGTTGCCAGGAGTCTTGCGCTTTGGATGACGTTCGAGGACACGATCCGCGTCGCGGATCTGAAGACTCGCACGATGCGGTTCGCGCGCGTGCGCGAGGAGATCCGCGCCGAGCCCGGCCAGCTCTTCGGCATCACCGAGTTCATGAAGCCCCGTGTCGCGGAGATCGCCGGCACCCTGCCGGCGGCGCTCGGTGCCCGGGTGCTACGCTCGCCCGGCGCCACCCGCATGCTCGGCCGGTGGACGCGCGGCAAACGAGTCCGAACCCGTACCATCGGCGGTTTTCTGCTGCTTTACATCCTTGCGGGCATGAAGCGCTGGCGGCGGGGCACTCTGCGCTACCGCGAGGAGAACGCCCGCATCGAGGACTGGCTCGGCCGCATCGCGCGGCTGGTGCCGGCGCACTATGAGCTTGCGGTGGAGCTCGCGCGGGCTCAACGCCTCATCAAGGGCTACGGTGAGACGCACGAGCGGGGATGGAAGAGCTTTTCGACGCTGACCTCGCAGCTCGATACGCTCGCCGCGCGAGCGGATGGCGCGGCGGTGATGGCAAGGCTGCACGAGGCTGCGCTCGCCGATGAGGAGGGCAAGGCGCTGGCACAGGAACTCGCCGCGCTCGCCGCCGGCGCCGACCTCGGGTTGCGGCAATCCGTCTCGGCATCAACAACCTGACCGGCGTGGGGGTCCGAATGAGTCGAGGGTTTCAGGCGCTCTCGTGCGCAGCCGCCGGGCTGTTGGCACTTGCGACGGCCGCGGCCGCGGTTGCGGCCCCCGCAAGTGGCGTTTCCAGTCATGAGATCGATCCTGCGCTCTACCAGGCACTCGAATGGCGCAACATCGGTCCCTTCCGGGCGGGACGGACCACGGCGGTGGCCGGAGTGCCGGATCAGCCGGCGACCTTCTATATCGGCAGTTCCGGCGGTGGTGTGTGGAAGACCACCGATGCGGGCACCTCCTGGCACAACGTTTCCGACGGCTTCCTCGATGTCGGTGGGATCGGGGCGATCGCGGTCGCGCCCTCCGATCCCAACGTGATCTACGTCGGAACCGGCGAAGCGTCCATTCGGAATCAGACGACCTCCCCGGGCGACGGTGTCTACAAATCCACGGACGCCGGCAAGACGTGGGTACATCTCGGTCTCGCCGATACGCTGCAGATCGCCGCCATCGGGGTCGATCCCGAGAATCCCGACATCGTCTATGTCGCCGCGCAGGGCAACCCTTGGGTGCCGAGCCGCGAGCGCGGCGTTTATCGCTCGCGCGATGGCGGTAAGACGTGGAGCCGGGTGCTGTTCGTCAATCCGACGACGGGCGCACACGATCTCAGCATCGATCCGAGGGATCCGCGAATCCTCTACGCGGCGCTCTGGGACCATCGGCGTCGGCCGTGGAATATCCGTAGCGGCGGCCCCGGCAGCGGCCTGTGGAAATCGACCGACGGCGGCGATACCTGGCATCGCCTGCGCCAGGGATTGCCGGCCCTCATGGGCAACACCGGTGTTTCGGTCTCTCCCGTAGACCCCAATCGGGTCTATGCCATGATCGAGGCGGTCCATGGCGGAGTGTTCCGCTCCGATGACGCGGGGCTGACCTGGCGGCGATGTAATCGCGATCCCGGCATTCGCGACCGCGGCTGGTACTACACGCGGATCTACGCCGATCCGCAGCACCAGAACACCGTCTACGTGCTCGCAAGCTCGATGGTGAAATCCACCGACGGCGGCACGACATTCCATGAGGTGCGCACGCCGCATGGCGACAATCACGACCTCTGGATCGATCCGCGCAACGACCGGATCATGGTGGAGGGCAACGACGGCGGCGGCGTCGTCACGCTCGATGGTGGTGAGACCTGGTCGAGCGACTTCAACCAGCCGACGGGGCAGTTCTACCGGGTGTTTGCCGACGATCGCTTTCCCTACTGGGTCTATGGAGGCCAGCAGGACTGGGGAACGATGGCCATCGCGAGCAGCACCTCGCATCGGGGCATCGGACGGCAGGATTGGCACGAGGTGGGAGGCGGCGAGAGCGCCTGGATCGGCGCCGATGCGCACGATCCCTCCGTCGTCTATGCCACGGGCATTCTCGGGGACGTCACCGAATACGACGCCGCGGATGGCGAGGTTCGCCAGATCTCGCCCTATGACTACTTCGCCGCGTTTCGACCGCCGCGCGAGTTGAAATATCGCTCGAACTGGACCGCACCGCTCCTCGTCTCGGCGCACGATCCGAAGGCGATCTACTACGGCGCCCAGGTCGTCTTCGAATCCACCGATCGCGGCACGCACTGGCAGGTGATCAGTCCCGATCTGACCCGCCATCAGCCGGCGAAGGAGGGTACCGATGGCGGCCCCATCAGCATCGAGGGCGCGGGCGGTGAGACCTACGACACCATTACCTACATCGCAGAATCGCCGCTCGCGGCCGGTACCCTCTGGGTGGGCTCCGATGACGGCCTGGTGCATCTGACGCGGGATGACGGCGCGCATTGGACGGATGTCAGCCCGCGTGGGATGAACGATGCGGAGGTCGAGTCGATCGAGCCTTCGCCGCATGATCCTGCCAGGGCGTATCTTGCGGTGACTCGCTACAAGTTCGGCGATTTCTCACCGATGCTCTATCGCACCGACGATTATGGTCGAACCTGGCGCAGCATCGCCGCGGGCTTCCCTCCCGGCGTGTTCGTGCGCGTGGTGCGCGAAGACCCGTCCCAGGCGGGGCTCCTCTACGCCGGTACCGAAAACGGCATGTTCATCTCCTTCGATGATGGCGAGCGCTGGCAGCCGTTCCAACTCAACTTTCCCCGGGTGCCGGTTACCGACCTCAAGATCCACGACGGCGATCTCATCGCCTCCACCCAGGGCCGCGCGTTCTGGATCCTGGATGACCTGAGCTCGCTCGAGCAGCTCGCTGCCCAAAGCGTCCAGGTGGTCAACGCCGGCACCTGGCTGTTCGAGCCCCGCCCGGCTTACCTCCTGGATCAAAACGGCGGCGCTCCGGGCATGGGCCGGAATCCCCAAGCGGGCGCCATCATTCGTTACGAGCTCCCCGCCGTGCGCGCCAGTCATTCCGGCCCGCTGGTGCTCGAGATCCTCGACAGCGGCGGGCAGCTCATCCGCAGGTTCACGAGCGAACCGGTGAGGCACGAGGCCCGCAGTCTCGTGAAGGGCGTCATGAAGCTGCCGCCGGCGCCGCCGCTTCCCGCCAAGGCCGGCATGAACGCATATGTCTGGGATCTACGCGTCGGCCCGTACACTCCGGTGGCCGATACGATCCGCTTCGTGAGCCAGGTGCCCTATAGGGTCGCGCCCGGTGTTTACACGGTGCGTCTGACCTACGCAGGTCGATCCCAGAGCCGAACTCTCGAAGTGCGCAACGACCCGCGCCATCGGCCGGTCACGGCCGCGCAATGGGCTTCGCAGCAACAGCTGCTCGCGCACCTGCGCGCCATGGTCGATGACATCCATCGCTCCACGAATGACATGCGCGCCATCGCGCAGCGGGCGCAGATATTGATGCGGCAGGCGGCTGGAAGACGCGACGCCGGCAACATCGAGCGCTCGGGCCGTGCGCTCATCGCGCGGATCGCCCGCTGGGAAGATCAGGTTCCGCAGCCGGAACTGCCGCATGGGGTGCAGGACTACGTCTCCTTCCCGAGCCGGCTGCTCAGTACGCCCGTGCTCAATCTGATCTCCCTCGTGGACCAGGAGCCGCCGGTGACCGCGGCCGCCGAAGCGGAGGCGCGGGATCTCGCGAGGCGCAGCGCTGTGATCCGCGCCGACAGCGCACGGATCAGGAGCAACGAGCTGGCGCGGTTCGATGCCCGGTTGCGGCGGGCGGGCCTGCCGCCGGACACTGCATCGTGGTCGCCCGGCAGCCCACTCGCCCCTCGGGTCAGCATGCCGCCGCGTTGACAGACTCCGTGGAGAGCTCATAGAGATGTCCGTACCGCTCGTTGCGCAGCCCAAGCCCTGTCTGGTCAGGCTCGAGAGCGGACGCACCTACTTCTGGTGCGCCTGCGGGCGCTCCGCCACCCAGCCGTTTTGCGATGGCTCGCACAAGGGCACGGGATTGACGCCGCGCAAGATCGTCGCGACCGCTAGCGAGGAGGTGCTGCTCTGCGGCTGCAAGCAAAGCTGCGATGCGCCGTTCTGCGATGGCGCCCACACCAATCTTCCGGATGGCTCGCCGCTCGATGACCCGCAGAGTCCCGCCAACTGCCGCATTCCGCTCGTCACCGAGCAGGACGGCCCGCGGCGGTGGTTGAACGGCGGCTGTTATGTCGTGACGCCGGCTCTTGCATCCCTGGTTGCGCGCGGGCACTTGCGGTACTGTTATCTCGTGACTCCCGCGCTCGGCGCACGCTTTCAGACACAGATTCTTCTCGAGGCGCAGGCGGGCGCATCGCCGGTCCTCTCTCCGGGCAACCGCGACATGATCCTCTTCGTCGTGGCCGGCAGCGGACGGGCGGTTATCTCAGGCCGAGCATTCGAGGTGAAACCCCTCGATGGCATGTATGTCCGGCCGGGTGAAGCCCTGCAGCTCGTTCCCGCGGGTGAGGAGGCCCTGCGCGTGTTCGCGCTCGCCTCGCCCGCGGGCGTCCTCGAATGGCCCGCGGTGATGCCGGAGAACTTCGATGCCGGCTTCCCGGAGCGAGTGGTCTCGGTGGATCCCCGGCAGCGTACGCTCATGGGACCGCGCTACTTTCAGGTCCTCGTGGATAAGCGCATCGGATCGCGCATCATCACGCAGTTCATCGGACACATTCCGCGCTCGAAGGCCGCGCCGCACCGGCATCTCTACGAGGAAGCCCTGATCGTACTCTCCGGGGAAGGTTGCATCTGGACCGAGGAATGCAAGGCGAGGGTGCAGGCGGGCGAGGCGATCTTCCTGCCGCGCAAGCAGCTCCACTCCCTCGAGACGACCTCCGCCGAAGGCATGTTCGTTGTCGGCGTGATCTGTCCCGGAGACAATCCCAGCATCGCCTACTACGATTAGCGGCCACCGCGGCGGATCGGCCACGCACTCGAGAGGCACTCGACGAGGGATGATGCGAAGCGCGAGCAACGATACATTGAGCGAGCGCGAAAGCGGCCTGAGACGCCATCTGGGAAAGGCGCAGGTCGTCATGATCGGCTTGGGCGGTGCGATCGGCACGGGACTCTTTTTGGGCAGCGGGCTGGCGGTGGGCTACGCGGGCCCTGCGGTCATCGTGAGTTACGCGATTGCGGGGTTCGTCGCGCTCGTCATGATTTTCAGCCTTTCGGAGATGGCGGTCGTGCACCCGACCGCCGGCTCGTTCGGCACTTACGCCGAGATGTACCTCAATCCCTGGGCGGGTTTCGTGGTGCGCTATACCTATTGGATCGCGCAGGTCATTGCCGTCGGCGGCGAGTCGGTCGCCGCCGGCCTCTACATGCAGTACTGGTTCCCCGGAGTGCCGGTGTGGGCCTGGGCGCTCGGCTTCTGTATCGTCTTGCTTTACTTGAACTCCCGCTCCGTCGCCAACTTCGGCACCGTGGAGTCGTGGCTGGCCATGATCAAGGTGGCCGCGATCGTCATCTTCATCATTCTCGGCATCGCCAGCATCGTGGGCCTGGGCCGTCCTGCCGTCGGCCTGCACAATCTGACGGGCTTGCCGGGAGGATTCCTGCCCAAGGGCGTGGCGGGACTTTGGATGGCCGTCGCGGTCGGCATCTTCTCCTTTGTCGGTATCGAGGTGATCGCGGTCACCTCCGGTGAGACCCGCAATCCCGAGGTGGCGATCCCGGCGGCGCTGCGCACGATGCTGTTGCGTCTGTTTCTCTTTTATGTGCTCGCCATCGCCGTCATCGTCACCATCGCTCCCTGGACCGAGACCGCCGCGAGGGTCGTCGCGCAGAGCCCGTTCGTCACGGTTCTCGCGCACTCCGGGGTCAGAGACGCGGCCGGCATCATGAACTTCGTGGTGGTGAGCGCGGCCCTCTCGAGCATGAATACCGACGTCTACCTGTGCTCGCGCATGCTCTTCTCGCTCTCCCGCGGCGGGCATGCGCCGCGAGGCCTCGGCACCCTGAGCGAGACGGGAAGCCCCGTGGCGGCCATCCTCGTCTCGGGGGTGTGCGTACTCATTGCCGCCGGTGCCTCGACCTTCACGCCCGATGCCTACGCGGATCTGCTCGGCGTGGCGCTCTTCGCCATGATCATCGTGTGGATCTTCATCCTCGTCAGCCACCTGAGCTTCCGTCGCCGGCGTCCGCTTGCCACGTTACCGGTGCGCATGCCGCTTTTTCCGTGGATCCAGTACGCGGGGCTCGCGATTCTGGCCGCGGTGCTCGTGACCATGGGTCTCGACCGCAACCTCGAGGTCTCATGGCTCTACGGAGCACCGTGGATGGTGCTGATATCGCTCGCTTATTTCGTCACATCGCGAACCCGCAAGGAGTGTTGATGTCGATCGACTTCCAGGCGCTGCGGCGCAGGTTTCCCGTGCTCGAGCGCAAGACGTATCTCAACAGCGGCTCGTACTGCGCCCTGGCCGACAGTGTCCGCGATGCATTCAACGCCTACCTGGACGAGCGGCTGGCGGTGGGGGCGAACTGGGATCTCTGGGTCATGAAGAACGAGGCGGTGCGGGCCGCCATGGCGCAGGTGCTGCGGGTGACGCCCGATGAGATAGCGGTCACCGCCTCGGCCTCGGCCGGCATCAACGCGCTTGCGAGCGCGCTGGATTTCACCGGCGCACGCAGGAAAGTCGTCGTGAGCGACTTCGAGTTTCCGACCAACGCGCAGATCTGGCATGCGCAAGAGAGGCTCGGAGCGGAGGTCGTGCACGTACCGCCCGCGGCCGACGGCTACATTCCGCCCGAGAATTTCGCCGCCCTCATCGATGAGCGCACGCAGCTCGTCGCCGTGACGCAGGTCTGCTACCGTAACGGCGCGCGGCTCGATATCGCCGGTATCGCGCGCCTGGCGCACGAGCGGGGCGCTCGCCTCATGGTGGATTGCTACCAGTCGATCGGCGCCATGACGGTCGATGCGAGAGCGCTCGGGGTTGATTTCGCAGTCGGCGGCATGCTCAAGTACCTGCTAGGGACCGCGGGCATCGGCTTTCTCTACGTGCGCTCGGAGCTGATCCGCGAGCTCGTGCCGAGCAACTCCGGCTGGTTCGCGCAGCAGGAGATCGGGGCAATGAATATTCGGGCGAATCGCCCGTCCCTCAGCGCCCGGCGCTTCGAGGCCGGTACGCCGCCGGTCGTCAACTGCTATGCGGCGGAGGCGGGGCTGAAGATCATTCTCGAGACCGGAACCGATGCGCTCGAGGAACGGGTGCGGACGCTGACGCGGCGATGCATGGCGGGACTGACCGCCATCGGCTGGCCGTCGATCACTCCGGCGGATGATGCGCGCCGAGGTCCGATGGTAGCGGTGCCGTCGCGCGATGCGGCGGCATTGTTCGCGCGGCTCCTGGATGAGGACATCGTGACATCCTTCAGGGACGGCAACATCCGCGCCACGATCCACGGCTACAACACCGAGGAGGACATCGATCGCTTCGTCGCCGCCATGGCCGCGCACCGGGCGCGCTTCGGTCCCCGAGCATGAGTCGAGCTGAAATCGCGGTTCTCGGCGCCGGTGCCATCGGCTCCATCCTGGCTGCGCATCTCGCGCGCGCGGGCCACTCGGTGATCGTCGTCGCGCGCGGCGATCGCGCCCGCGCGGTGGCGCGGGAAGGCCTGCGAATCCGCGGGCTGGCGGAGTTCTCGGCGCGGGTGCCGGTAGTCACCGACCCATCCCAACTTCAGTCTGCCGAGACGCTCATCGTGGCGGTCAAGACCCACGGCACCCGAGCTGCGCTCGCGAGCCTGGAGCATGTCGAAATCGGCGCGGCGTTGTCCATTCAGAATGGCGTCCTCAAGAACGAGCTACTGGCGCAGGCCTTCGGTGCCGAGCGCGTGCTGGGTGCGCTCGCGGATACGAGCGGTGAGTTGCTGACCTCGGGCGAAGTGCTGTTCACGCGCAACGCGAACCTGCCGCTCGGGGAGCTCGCGGGCGGCATCAGCGAGCGCGCGCGGCGAATCGCGGCGATGATCGATCGCGCCGGCGTTCGCTCCACTGCCGTCGCCGACATCATCTCGATGGAGTGGAGCAAATTCACCGTCTGGCTCGCGCTGGTCAGCATGGCGGTCACTACGCGATCGGTGACCTGGAGCTATCTGGCGGATCCGGATAGTGCCTGGGTGCTGGTGCGGCTGGTTCGCGAGGCCGCTTCGCTGGCGAGAGCGCAGGGCATCACCCTCACCGAGGGCGCCGCGGCGCTGCCGTTGGGCATGCTGCTCGACGTGCCGGAGCGGGAGGCGATCGAGACGGTCCGCAGGATGGGCGATGACATGCGGCGGCGGGCGCCCAACCATCGCATGTCGGCGCTTCAGGACCTCGAGTCCGGCCGGCCGCTCGAGGTCGAGGAGACCTTCGGTTATGCCGTCCGCAAGGCCATGGATCTCGGACTATCGCTTCCGCTGTTGGAAGCGTTTCATCACCTCATCGCCGCCCTGGATCGCATCCGGCGGGCGAGCGCGGGCTGAGCGCTGCTCAGGTGCCGGATTTCTGTCCTCTCAGGGCATCATCAGCGGGCGAATCGGCCGGCGGCGGAGTGTCAGGCGCCGGTGTGGCACCGGCCGGCGGCGGCGGGGTGTCCGGCGGCGGCGCGAGGCTGGCGGGCGGCGGCACGCTGCCCGCGGGCAGGGTGGAAAGCTCCTCGTGTCGACTCTGCAGCATGACGGTGTTCTCCAACACCAACACAACGCTATCCGGCAGGACCTCGATGCTCTTCGTCGAGTTGCGCGGCATCGGTACCCGCACGGTCAGACAGTAGTTGACGATGGCGGCGGCGATCATGGGGAGCGAGTATCTGCGCTCGATGACTTTGCCGCTTTCCGGCCGGTGAATCGACAGGGTCACGCGGTCATTGTCGGTGGGCGTCGAGTGGTCGATGCTCGCTCCGACCACAGTCGCCTTCGCCGGCCAATGGCCCTGCTTGTCTTCGAGCTCGATCAGGGCATCGACGAGGGTGTCGAGCGGAAACTGCAGGCGCCTGGTCTCGTGAATCAGCGTGTTCGCCACGGGTTCGCTCTCGGTTGTCTGTTCAAGCTACCATATCTTCGGATCCCCGACTCGTCATGAGGCGTAATGGTCCGCGCGAGAGCTACCTTCTTCACTCTGATCCTCCTCCTGGCTGCGCTGCCCGCGCGCGCCGCCGCGGCGGATGCAGGCGCCCTTCGCCCCTGGCTCGATCCGAGCCTGTCGCCTGACACGCGGGCGGAGCTGGCGCTGAAGGCGATGACTCGCCAGGAGAAACTATCGCTCGTGTTCGGGTACTTCGCGTCCGAGAGCCCGGACTCGAAACCCGGCGCACAGTACACACCGCCGCCCGGGGCGCGGATGGGCTCCGCCGGCTACGTCCCGGGCATCCCGCGACTGGGGCTGCCGCCGCAGTGGCTCACGGACGCCGGTCTCGGCGTGGCCACGCAGCACTCCTCGCCCGATGCGTATCGTGAGCGCACGTCGCTGCCCTCCGGGTTGGCGACCGCTGCGACGTGGAACGCGCGACTCGCGCAAAGGTGCGGGGCCATGATCGGCGGTGAGGCACGTGCCTCGGGCTTCAACGTTCTCCTCGGCCCCGGAATGGATCTCGTGCGGGAGGTGCGTGGAGGACGCAGCTTCGAGTACGCGGGAGAGGATCCATGGCTCGCCGGAACGATCGCCGGCGCGCAGATCCGCGGCATCCAGTCGCAACATGTCATCGCGGTGGTGAAGCACTATGCGCTCAACGACCAGGAAACCGGCCGTACGGTGCTGAGCGCCGACATTTCCGAGGCGGCGGCCCGGGACTCGGACCTGCTGGCCTTCGAGCTGGCGATCGAGCAGGGCCATCCCGGAGCGGTGATGTGCGCCTACAACAAAGTGAATGGCTCATATGCCTGCGAGAACCGCTGGCTCCTCGGCCAAGTGCTCGATCGCGATTGGGGTTTCCCCGGGTATGTCATGTCCGATTGGGGCGCCGTGCACAGCACGGTGAGATCGGCTCTTGCCGGACTCGACCAGGAGTCGGCGTATACGTTCGACAAGACGCCGTATTTCGGCGCGGCACTGCGTGCGGCGCTTGCCTCGGGAAGAGTGCCTCCGGCGCGACTGGATGAGATGGCGCGCCGCATTCTGCGCTCGATGTTCGCCGACGGGGTCGTGGATCACCCCGTTGGCAAACCTGATGTCGGCATCGACTTCGCCGCCGACAGACGCGTTGCCGAGGCGGATGAGGAAGAGAGCATCGTGCTCCTCAAGAACGCGCACGGCATCCTGCCGCTCGCGCGCAGCGTGCAGCAACTGCTGATCATCGGCGGGCATGCCGATCGCGGCGTGCTTTCCGGCGGCGGCTCCTCGACGGTATTTCCGCTGGGAGGGAACGCCGTGCCCGGGCTGCAGCCGACGGGTTGGCCCGGTCCTGTGGTCTATCTGCCATCAGCCCCGCTCGGAGCCATCATGGGAGTGGCACCGCAGGCGAACATCCGGTATCTGGACGGAGGCGACATTGCGGCGGCGGCCCGGGAGTCCGCGCGCGCCGATCGGGTGATCGTCTTCGCGACCCAATGGGCGGCGGAGAGTCAGGACGTGTCACTGACTCTGGATGGGAGTCAGAACCGACTGATTGCCGCCGTCGCGGCGGCCAATCCGCGCACCATCGTCGTACTCGAAACCAACGGCCCGGTGTTGATGCCGTGGCTCGGCAAGGTGGCCGCGGTGCTCGAGGCCTGGTATCCGGGCAGCGGTGGCGGCCCGGCGATCGCCAAGGTGCTCTTCGGCGCGGTAGACCCATCGGGCCGCCTGCCGGTGACCTTCCCCGCCTCGCTCGGGCAGTTGCCGCATCCGCTCCTGCCGGGAACGGGGATTCCGGATGGTCAACCGTTTTCAATCGATTACCGGGAAGGCGCCGCGGTCGGATACAAGTGGTTCCAGGAGCGGGGGCTGAAGCCGTTGTTTCCATTCGGGTACGGGCTTGCCTACACGCGCTTTCGCTGCAGCGAGCTGAACGCGCGAGCGGTGGACGGGCAGCTGACGGTCTCGTTCATCGTGACCAATGTCGGCAGGCAGCCGGGGGCGGCTGTGCCGCAGGTGTACGTGGGGCCGAGCTCGGGCGGTTGGGAGGCGCCGCGCCGGCTTGGCGGCTGGTCGAAGATTGCGTTGGCCGCGGGAGCCTCCGCAGCGGTATCGATCCGGGTCGACCCGCGGCTGCTCGCGGTGTTCGATGAGGCGCACGATCGCTGGCAACGACCCGCGGGCACGTACCGAGTGTGGGTCGGCGAGTCTTCCGCGAAGTTGGAGCTCGAATCCGAAGTGCGGCTGCCGGCCTGGGCGCATGCGGCCCGCTGGGGGGTCAGATGAAACCGTACGTCATCTGCCATATGGTGGCGAGCGTCGACGGACGCATCCTGCACGGCCGCTGGCGTCCGCACACTCGCGACGGTGGCGATCTCTTCGAGCGTCTGCATATCCAACTGGGTGGCGATGCGTGGCTCGTGGGCCGGGTGACCGGACAGGAGTTCGCGCGATCGCGAGCCTACGAGACTCAGGCGGACCGGACCTGCCCGCGAGAGCCCTGGCTCGTACGTCGCGACGCCGACCGCATCGTGCTCGGTACTCCGAAATCCGGTGCCAATTTCAGCGCCGGCACGTATGGAGTGGTGCTCGATGCGCATGGAAAGATCGCCTGGGGCCGATCGGAGATCGGCGGTGACCCGATCGTCGTCGTGTTGACCGAGCAGGTCTCCGATGCGCATCTCGCGGGCTTGCGCCAAGACGGGGTTTCCTACTTCTTCGCCGGCGAGAAGGAGCTGGATCTCAGGTCCGCGCTCGAGTTCCTCGATCGCGAGCTCGGCGTCAAGCGATTGCTGATCGAGGGTGGTGGCGGCAGCAACGGCTCGTTTCTGCGCGCGGGCCTCGTCGATGAGATCAGCCTCGCGATCTGCCCGGCGGTCGATGGGGCGAAGGGCGCGCCGAGCGTTTTTGACTCGAGCGCTGAGGAGGCAAACCTGCGGGCGCCCATCGCGGAGATGTCGCTCGCGAGCTGCGAGGTGCTGGACGGCGGCGCGGTGTGGTTGCGGTACCGGGTTCGGAATGAGAAGGGGCTAGTTCGAGGTCCCCTTCCTGAGCAAGGATGATTTACCCGCCCGGAGAACCTTCCGCACGAGCACGATCACGACACCCGCCGCTAGCCAGCTCAGCCCGACGCGCTTGGCGTTGGTGCTCATGTCGACCATCACAAACGCAATGATGACGGACCCGAGGAGCGGCGCAATCAGATGCCGGAGCCAATCGCGGCTCCCCTTGCGCCACAGAAAGTGCCCGACGACCGAAGCGTGCACGAACAGGAAAGCCGTCATCGCTCCAAAACTGACGATGCTGAGCAGCAATTCCAGTCGATGCGAGAAGAAGAGAATCAGCGCGACGGTGACGGCGGCCACCAGCAAGGTGGCACGGTCCGGCACCTGCCTTCGAGGCTCGACGTGAGCGAACGAGCGTGGCAGACGCCCATCGCGTGCCATGCTGAAAAGGAGTCGCGAGATTGCCGCCTGCGAGGTGAGCGCTGAGGCGATCCCGGCCAGAAACATGCCGGCGATGGACAGCACCCCCTTGAACCATGCGCCGCCGATGCTCCCGGCGATGGTATAGAAGGCCGCATAGCTCGGCGTTCCGGACGCGAACGCGGTCTGCTTGAGAACGAACAGCGACGCGAGGTAGCTTTGCGCGATGAACAGCACCGCGGTCACGAGCAGCGTCAGCAGTGTTGCCTTGGCAACGAGCGAAGGGCCACCCCGTGCCTCCTCGGCCAGCGTCGAGATCGCATCGAATCCAAGATAATTCAGCACTCCTATGGATACGGCACCGAGCACCACCTCGGGTGCGATGCGGTTGGCATTGAAAAATGGCTGGATCGAAAGGTGCGCGCCCCCCGTGCCCTTGAAGACCGCGACAGTCGCGAAGATCAGGAACAGGGCGAGTGCTGCCAGTTGCAGCAGCAGCAGCCCGGAGTTGGCGCGTGTGATGGAATCGATGCCCCGCAGATTGATTACGGTGTTCATCACCAGCAGTCCGATCCCCCACACTTCGAGCGGCAGCCCCGGAACGACCGCATCGATCGCCACCGCTGCCCCGATGTAAATCAGAGCCGGGCTCAGCAGATAATCGAGCACGACGGCCCACCCCGCGATGAAGCCCGCATTTTCGCCAAACGTTCCGCGAGTGTAGGCGTATGCGGAACCCGCCAGCGGAAATTCGCGCGACATCGCCATGTAGCTGAGCGCGGTGAAGAACATCGCCACGAGTCCGATGACATACACCAGCGGGACCATTCCGGCGCTGGCGTTGTAGATGATGCCGAAGGTCGGGAACACCGCCGTGGGCGAAATCAGCACTAAACCGTAGACCAGTAGATCGCGCAGAGACAGCGAGCGCTTCAGCTCCTGCCGGTAGCCAAAGTCCGTGACGGACGCGTCGTCACCCTGTTCGGTGCTCATATCAGTGCTCCGACATGGCGCGGGTCAAGAGCGCGGATCCGTCGGAGGGTGTCGAGATCCCGTGAAGCGCGACGGCGAGACCTCGACTGGATCGAAGCTCACCAGCTCCGGCGGCCTCGCTTCATCGCGCACCAGGGCCGCGGTCAGGGCGGCCGCGGCCGGTGCCGTCTGGATGCCGTAGCCGCCCTGGCCGGCGAGCCAGAAGAATCCGGGCGCGGCCTCATCGAAGCCGATGACCGGTGATCGGTCGGGTGTGAACGACCGCAGCCCCGCCCACTTGCGGCGCACGCGCGCGATCCTCGCGCGTGTCGCTTTTTCCACGCGGTCGATGGCGATCGCGACCTCGAGCTCCTCCGGCTGCACGTCGCAGGGTTCGACCGGAGTCTCATCCGCCGGCGAGATGAGGAGGAGACCGGCGTCGGGTTTGAAGTAGTAGGCCTCTTCGATGTCGATGGTCAACGGCCATGCGTCCGAGATCGGCTCGCCCGCGAGCTCGACCAGCACGGCGGTGCGCCGGCAGGCCTGAATCCGCATCGGCTCGATGCCGGCCAACACCGCCACTGCATCGGCCCAGGCGCCGGCGGCGTTGATGACGACGGCCGCCTGAAAGGCCCCCGCCGTGCTCTCCAGAAGCCATTTCCCGCCGCTGCGCGCGAGGGCCGTGACCTGTGCATCGGTGACTACCGTGCCCCCGCGCTGGCGCAGCAGCCGCAGATACCCCTGATGAAGCGCATCCACGTCGATGTCGGCGGCGTCCCTCTCGTATGCGCCTCCTGCGGCGGCCGTTTCCGGCTTGAGAAGCGGGCAGAGGGCCAGAACCTCCGGCGGCCCGATGCGGTTGACGCGCCGCGCCACATCTTCCATTGCGAGAAAGCTTTCCAGGGCGGACGCCTGAGCTTCGGATGCCACGTGCAGCCAACTGCGGCGCTTGAGCAGGGGATAGGGGCTGAACTGCGCCGGCGGGTGATGAAAGAGGTCGCGGCTCGCCCGTGTCAGCGTGCGAACCGCTCGATTGCCATACGTCTCGGAGAACACCGCCGCGGAACGACCGGTCGAGTGATAGCCCGGCGCCGCCTCTCCCTCGAGCACCACCACCCGGTGAGTGCGGGCGAGCTCGGCCGCCGCCGACGCGCCCGCGATTCCGCCGCCGATGACCAGGATGTCAGGTTGCGAGCGGATCATGGAAGGCTCTGTGATGGGGCGCGCAGCTGGCTCGCACGCAACATGGCGAGGGCGTAGAGCAGGACTGCGATGAGGACCGATGGCGCAATGACGCAGCTCATGGCGTAGCCGACCGCCTGGGAGTCGTGGAAGACGCGGTCGGTCACAAGCGCAACCAGCGTGGGGCCGAGCCCGAGTCCCACGATGATGTTGGTGAAGGCGATGGTGGAGGTGCCGAAGCCGCGACCTTCTTGCGGCAGCAGATCGAGTATGGTCGCGATGCTGATGGTGCCGATCGCGGAGGAGAGGAATATCCAACAGCAGGCGCTCGCCAGAGCCCCATCCCCCGTGCCGAGAATGCCGACGGGAATGCCGAGAATGCCGCCGGCGGCCACGACCAGCAGCAGCGGAAAGCGCGCGCGCACTCCCCAGCGTGCGGTCACCCGGTCCGAGATGAGTCCGCCCGCGGGCGTGCCGACGAGACCCGCGAGGATGGCGAGCGCTCCGAGGCGAGCGCCGACCTCTCCCGGCGACCACGCGAAGCGGCGCATCAGCAGGGCGGGAGTCCAGGAGAGCAGGGCGTTGTCGACGATCGACCAGAAGGCGAGCGCCCCGTACAGCGGCACGAGGATGGCCGCGTGGTCGCGGAAGGCGCGCGCGATCTCGCCGAGCCCGAAGAGGCGCGCGCGCAAGACACTCGGTGAGAAGCTGCGGCCCGCGGGCTCGTGCAGGGTGAGCATGGCGGCGGACATCACGAATCCGGCGATGCCGGCGACGAGGAGCACCGTCCGCCACGGTGAAAAGGCGCCGAGTACCGGCAGTGCGCGCAGCGAGTGCGCCTCGGCGAGTTGCAGCAGGCCGCCGCCGATGCCGATGGCCGCCCCGGCGCCGACCACGATGCCGGTCAGAAAGACGCCCATGGCCGTGCCGCGCCGATCGGGCGGGAAATACTCGCCGATCATCGAGATGGCGGCGGGCGCGAGCGCCGTCTCGCCGACGGCGACCAGGAGCCGCGCGCCGAGGAGGCCGTCGAAGGAGTGCGCGAGGCCGCAGGCCGCCGTGCCGACGCTCCAAACCGCGATGGCGAGTGCGAGGAGCGCCCGGCGTGGCACGAGGTCGGCAACCCGTCCGAGCGGCAGTCCGAGGACCGAGTAGAGCACGGCGAAGGCCGCGCCCTGCAGCAGGCTCAGCTGCGTATCGGTGAGATGGAGACTCGCCCGGATGGGATCGACCAGAATGGCGAGGATCTGCCGGTCGGTGTAGGAGAGGATGGCCCCGAAGGTGAAGAGCGCGACACCCCACCAGGCCGTGGCCGGCCGGGGATAGGCGCTCTCGTGACCGCCGTGGGCATCCATGGGCTCGCGACTCCCGTCAGGATTGAAGTGGCAGCAGTTTTAGCGTATAGAAAGTTTTTTCTCAACTAGAAAATTTGGAGAAAGACATGCGCCTTTTCACGGCGGGACTCGTCACCGAGACCAATACCTTCGCCCCCTGGCCGACCGGCAGGCGCGGATTCTCGGAAATAGGACCGTTCCGCGGCGACGCCACCACGCGCGGCCGGGACGATGAGACTGGCGTGCTCGCCGGAGTCTGGAAGGAGCTCGCGCGCCGGGATGGCCATGAGTTCGTGGAAGGCTTTTTCGCTCACGCGCAGCCCTCGGGGCCCACGCTGCAGTCGGTGTACGAGGCGTATCGCGACGAGATGCTCGCGCCGCTGCAGGCGCAGGGACCCTTCGACGTGGCGCTCTTCTTCCTGCATGGGGCCATGGTGTCCGCAGGCTGTGATGACTGCGAAGGCGACATCCTCGGCAGGGCTCGCGCCATTCTCGGCCCCAACGCGAAGATCGGCGCGCTGCTCGATCCACATTGTCATTTGACGCCGCAGATGATCGGCGCAGCCGATGCCATCGTGCTCATCAAGGAGTATCCGCACGTCGATTATCGCGAGCGCGGCCGCGAGCTCTACGCGATCCTGACAGGAGCGGCCATGAGCCGATGCCGCCCGGTCACGCATCTCTTCGACTGCCGCATGGTGGGCTTTTATCCGACCACGAAGGAGCCGATGGCGGCTCTCGTGCGGCGCATGAAGGAGGCCGAGAGCCGGGCGGGGGTCCTCTCGGTCAGCTTCGGACACGGCTTTCCCTGGGGAGACACGCCGGAGACCGGCTCCAAGGTGTTGGTCATAGCCGATGGCGATGCCGGCCTCGCCGAATCAGTGGCGGCCGAGATCGGCCACGCGATTTACGATGAGCGCGAGACGCTTCTGCCCCGTTACCCGGACATTGCCGCCGCGCTCGCTCGGGCGCGAGCACACGGGGGTGTCGTCGTGCTCGCGGACACCGCCGATAACTCCGGTGGCGGCGCGCCGAGCGATAACGTGTCGCTGCTGCGAGCCATGCTGCAGTCCGGCGTGAAGAGGGCGGCCTACGGAAGCATCTGGGACCCGGTGACGGTGAGAATTTGCGCCGAGGCTGGCGTCGGCGCGACGCTGCCCCTGCGCCTGGGCGGCAAGTGCGGTGCGGCCTCGGGTGATCCGATGGACGTCGTGGCCACCGTGAGGGCGTTCGTTGCCGACCACAGCCAGCAGGACCTGGGTCCCGGCCGCTGTCCGATGGGCGATTCCGTGTGGCTGGAAATCGGCGGCATCGACGTGGTGGTCATGAGCGTGCGCACCCAGACCCTCTCGCCGGATGCCTTCACCGGGCTCGGCATCGATCTCGCCTCGCGGCGCATCATCGCGGTGAAATCGAGCTGGCACTTCCAGGCGAACTTCGCACCCATTGCCGACGAGCTCATCCCGGTGGCGACTCCCGGCGCTCTGCAGATGGATTTCGCCGCCATCGACTACCGCAAAAAGCGTGATCAGCGCTTCTTTCCGCGCGTCGCCGATCCGCTCGGGCGCGGTTAGCCGGCGCGGCGGACGGGCGCTGTCGGCGGCTTGGTGGGGCTTTCGCGCTGCATCGCTTCCTTCAGTTGCGATTCCGGCCCCGAGCAGATCGAGAGCACCCGGCAGGCACCAGGCTCGGCCGCGAGATAGGCGTGGCCCATGCCGCTGTCGAAATAGATCGAATCGCCCTTGCGCATGGTGAGCGGTGCGTAGAGCTCGGTGTGAAAGAGCACGGTGCCTTCCAGCACGTAGGCATATTCCTCGCCCGGGTGGCGGATGAGCTCACCGAACTCCTCGAGCGAACGCGCGCGCAGCTCCGCGACGATCGGAATGAAGCGCTTGTTGAGGAAATCGGCCGCCGGGTAGGTGTGACCGTAGACGCCGGTCTCGATGACCTGGCCCCGCCCGACGGGCGTGTAGCTGCGCCGGCCGATGAACGCGCCCCGCATAAGGCCCAGCGGCGGTGCGAAAAGCTGCGAGATGTCGACACCCAGGCTCGCGCTGAGGAGAGCGAGCTTGTCGTAGGTGAGTGAGATGCGCTCGTTCTCGATCTTGGAAAGTGTCGAGACCGGCAGGCCCGTGCGCCGACTCACCTCAGCGAGAGTCCAACCGCGCTGCGTACGCAGTGCTTTCAGCGCCGCTCCGGGGTGCGCGGTCACCCGTCCGTTGCCGGCCGCCTCTGCCGTCCTCGCTGCTCTTGCGCCCATAGCATCCATTTAAATCCAGCGGGCGATATTTGTACATATCCCGTATGGAAAAAAGTTGCGATTTTGGAAATCTGGAGCTAGATTTGGCGAACACTGCAACTAAGGGGGTGTCGACGCCGCGTTCGGACTCGACACGCGTGATGCACATTTATATCGACACCGAGCGTTGGCCCCTGCGGGCTCCTTTCCGGATCACCGGCTACACCTTCACGGAGTCGGATGTCATGGTCGTGACCCTGACGGAGGACGGCATTTGCGGCCGGGGAGAGGCGGCGGGCGTTCACTATCGGGGCGAGAATCCGCAGAGCATGGCCCAACAGCTCGAGGCGATCAGACCCATGCTCGAGCGGGGTGTCACGCGCGAGTCCCTACGGTCGCTGTTGCCCCCGGGAGGGGCGCGGAATGCGTTCGATTGCGCACTCTGGGAGCTCGAGGCGCGAAGATCCGGTGTTCCGGCCTGGCGGATCGCGGGGCTCGAAGCGCCGAAGCCGCTCGCGACGACCTACACCGTCGGCGCCGACACGGCCGAGGCGATGGCGCGCACCGCCGCTTCGTACCGGGGCGCGAAGCGCCTCAAACTCAAGCTGACGGGAGAGGACGACGTCGCCCGGCTGCGCGCGGTGCGCGCCGCGCGGCCGGATGCCTGGATACAGGTCGATGCCAATCAGGCCTATGACGCGGTGTCGCTCCGTGCCGTGCTTCCGGCGCTGCTCGAAGCGGATGTGGAGCTCATCGAGCAGCCGGTCCGGGTCGGCTGCGAGCGCGAGCTCGTCGGCTTCGATTCACCGATTCCGCTCGCGGCCGATGAGAGCGTACAGAGCATGCGCGACCTGCCGAACGCGGTCGGCCTGTTCGATGTGGTCAACATCAACCTCGACAAGTGCGGTGGTCTCACCGAAGCACTGGAGATGGTGGCGGAGATCCGCCGGCTCGGCATGAAGCCCATGGTCGGCTGCATGGAGGGTACTTCGCTCGCGATGGCGCCGGCGTGTCTTGCCGGCGCGCACTGTGATCCGGTCGATCTCGATGGGGCGATGTTTCTCGCCGAAGACCGCCGGCCCGCCGCTCTGTACCGGGGAGGTACCGTGCATTGCCCGGATGTCTGGGGTGAGCCGTTGACGCCAACGAAAAGCAACTGACTCAGGAGGTGGCGAGTGAAGCGGAATTCCATCAGCGGCAACTGGCCGCCCAAAATGACCGCCGCCGGCGCGGCGCTCCTCGCGACGCTCCTGCTCTTGGCCGGGGTGACCGATGCACGCACGGCGGCGTCCCCACCCAATCGACTCGCGCCGCAGACGCCTCCGGCCGCTCCGAGCACCCAGGGCGCCGCGGCGCCCGGGTTGCCGCCGGCCGGCAGCGGCACGCACGAGCTGACGCCCACTGACGTCGCGGCATTCCTCGACGGCATCCTTCCCTACGCCATCCGTCGCGGCAACATCGCGGGCGCCACGGTCGCCGTGGTCGCCAACGGGCAGATCATCTTCGCCCAAGGGTATGGCTATGCGGACGTGAAGACCCGCGCACCCGTGATCGCGGACCAGACGCTTTTTCGCCCCGGCTCGGTCTCGAAGACCTTCACCTGGACGGCCGTCATGCAGCTCGTGCAGGCCGGCAAGCTCGATCTCGACCGCGACATCAATGACTATCTCGACTTCAAGATCCCGGAGAAATACGGGCCCATCACGCTGCGCAACCTGATGACCCATACTCCGGGCTTCGAAGACACCTTCTCCGGGAGCTTCTTCACGTCCGCTCGGCAGCTCGTGCCCTACCGGGAATACCTCGTCAAGCACATTCCGGCGGAGATCTTTCCGCCCGGCAAGATCGTGGCCTATTCCAACTACGGCGCGATGCTGGCGGGCTACATCGTGCAGCGGATATCCGGCGAGCCGTTCGCTGAGTACGTCGCGCAGCACATCTTCCAGCCGCTCGGCATGGATCATTCCACCTTCGAGCAGCCGCTGCCGGCGGCTCTCGCCAAGCACATGTCGAAAGGTTATCTGACGGCCACGGACCAGAAGCCCGGCCCCTTCGAATACGTCGAGGTCGCGCCCGCCGGCTCACTGTCCTCCACCGCGACCGACATGGCGCATTTCATGATCGCGCAGCTTCAGGGCGGGAGCTACGACGGCGCCTCGATCTTGAGTCCCGCCACCACGGAGCTGATGCATACGCCACAGTCGCGCATGGCGCCGGGGATGAATGGATTCGATCTCGGCTTCTACCAGGAGAACCGCAACGGCCTGCGGATCATCGGTCATGCTGGTGATACCAACTATTTCCATAGCGATCTGCACCTGCTCCTCGACAAGGATGTCGGACTTTTCATCTCTCTGAACAGTCTCGGGACGGGGGGCGCCGCCGAGGAGGTGCGCACCGGGATCTTCCGCGCCTTCCTCGACCGCTACTACCCGTACACGCCCCCCATCGAGCCGACGGTCGCGAATCCCAAGCCCGATGCGGCAAGGGTGGCCGGCTGGTACCTCACCTCGCGCAGGATCGAAAGTGCGCTCGGGCTCCTGAACGCGCTCACCCAGTCGAGCGTGGCGGCTCTCCCCAACGGTGAGGTCGAAGTGGCGATGCTGAAGAACCTCGCCGGGGTGCCTAAGGGACCACGCAAAAATAACATCTCATGTTCGTTGAACCGTATCAAATTCGTCCGCGCGATGAGGCACTCGGCGGATGATGGTCTGGCGGCTTTGGCGGGATTTTCTACCGCAGCGGCTTGCCAGTC
>JBOIAQ010000020.1:0-61615 GCA_050739115.1 Steroidobacteraceae bacterium
AGCCTGGCTGAGCCAGGCTGGCGCGGCCATGGGCACCTGGGTGGGCGCACCGATTCCCGATCCGGAAAATGCCGGCCGGACGCTGATTCCGGTGGCGCGCCGGACGAGCTTCGGCCGGGGTGCTGTCGGCTGGGCGGGGGCTCTTTTCACCCTCACCGAATTCGAGCGCAGCTTCCGTCGGCTCGGCGGTCGGTGGAGCGGCGTCGGCCTGGTTGCAACCGATGGAACGGTGCTGGCGCTCGTGTGGAGCAACTCCAGCAACGCCTTCGTCGGGCGCAGTGTTGCGCGGAACATCATGTTCCGCCGATCGATTCAATCGGGTCGCGGCGGCATCGCCGAGGGCTACGGGGCGCTCACCCGCAGGCAGATGATCTACGCTTACGATCCGATCAGCGGATTTCCGATTTACGCGGTGGCGGGGGAGGATCGCGATTCCGTCCTCGCCGGCTGGCGCGGCCGGCGCGAGGCCGATATCGGCGCGGCCGTCGCATTCAGCGCGCTCGTGCTCATCATGACGGGGTTTCTCGCTCACTACGTCCGCGCCCTGAGGGCCCGCGAGCGCGACTACCGGACCCTGTTCAACAATGCGCAGTTCAGCGTCTTTCTCCTCGAGGGCGACCGCTTCGTCGACGCCAATCGCACCGTGGCCTCGATGTTCGGGCTGGCAAGCGAGCAGGACGCGATCGGACTGACCCCGTGGCAGCTCTCGCCGGCGTGGCAGCCGGGCGGCGGCTCCTCCAGGGAGCTGGCGATCGAGCGTATCGCCAATGCGCTGCGCGAGGGGGGCAGTACCTTCGAGTGGCTCCACAAGCGCATCGACAGCGGCGAGACCTTCGCGGCCGAGGTGAATCTATCGAGTCTCAGCACCGGTGATACGACGCTCGCGCTCGCGGTGGTGCACGATGTGACCCTGCGCAAGCGCGCCGAGGAGGATCTGCGTCATCTCTCCGCGGAGCTGATGCGGCTGCAGGATGAGGAGCGTCGGCGAATCGGGCGTGATCTGCACGATTCGACGGGGCAGACACTCGCAGCGCTCGAGATCGGCTTGTCCGAGCTGAAGAGGCAGGCGACGTCGCTCCCGGCAGCGACCGGAGAGCGGCTCGAGGAGTGCATCCGGCTCGCCGCCCAGTGCTCGGCCGAGATCAGAACCGCCTCCTATCTGCTGCATCCACCCCTGCTTGATGAGCTCGGACTGTTGAGCGCGCTGCGCTGGCTCGCCGATGGGTTGCGGGCGCGCAGCGGACTCGAGGTGCGGCTGCAGCTGCCGCAGGATCTGCAGCGCCTGCCGGCGGAAGAGGAGCTTGCGTTCTTCAGGGTTGCCCAGGAGTCGCTAACCAACGTGCATCGGCACTCATCGAGCCCCTGGGTCGCGATTCGACTGCGAGCGCGGATCGGCGAGCTCGTGCTCGAGATCGAGGATGGCGGGCGGGGTATCTTCCCGTCGAGCGCCGCGGACCACGACGGCGGCGGCGTTGGAGTTGGCGTGATGGGGATGCGCGAGCGCATTCGCGAGCTCGGAGGGTCGTTTGTGATCGAGTCGACCTCGAGCGGAACGCTGATTCGCGCATCTCTGCCGCTTCGGCGCGCGTCGGATCCGATTTCCGGCCCGGACCCCGCGCTCCTCGTGCAGTCGTGAAGCCCGTCCGAATACTCATTGCGGACGATCACGAGCTCATCAGGCGAGGGCTCTCGGCGCAGCTCGCTCACGACCCCGCCTGGACGGTGGTGGCGGAAGCGGCCAACGGACGCGAGGCGGTCGAGCTGGCATTGCGCCTCAAGCCCGATCTCATCGTGCTCGATCTCACCATGCCCGAGCTCAACGGGCTCTCGGCCACGCGCAGGATTCTCGCCGCGGATCCCGCCGCCCGCATCCTCATCCTGACCATGCACGAGTCGCAACAGCTCGTACGCGAGGTGCTCGCCGCCGGCGCCCAGGGCTACGTCCTCAAGTCCGATGCGGGACGCACACTCATCGCGGCCCTGGAGGCGCTCCTCGACGGCAGGCCGTTCTTCACCTCCAAGGTGGCGCGCATCGTGCTCGATGGCTATCTGCGCACTCCCGCCGGTGAGGTGACCGCCACGCCCCTGCTCTCGGCGCGCGAGCTCGAGATCGTGCAGCTCCTCGCCGAGGGCAAGAGCAACAAGGAGGTGGCCAAGGTGCTCGGAATCAGCGTCAAGACGGCGGAGACGCACCGCGGTAACATCATGCGCAAGACCGGTTTCGGCTCGCTCGCCGACCTCGTGCGCTATGCCATCAGGAACGGTATCATCGAGGCGTAGGGCGCGGGCCGGGCCGTCGGGCTACGCGCGGGCATGGAATATCCATTCCAGAACACGCGGCTACGGAATTTCCCTGCCGCGGCTACCTTGTTTTCCGGATGCCGGCCGGCCGCGCCGGCCCGTAGAGTGGTTTGCTCAGCCGCAGTTTTCGCCACTCATCCGCGCAATGACCCTCCCCGTTGCCGATCCCTCGTTGGCAGTAGCGCTCGCCGCTGCGCTTCTGACTGCCGGCGCCGGTTTCGCGATCGGCCGCTGGATCGGCTGCTGTAAGCTGCGGAAGTACGCGCGACGAAGCCGCCACGATCTCGATGAGGCGCAAGCACGGTTGCATCACATCGCCACACACGATCCGCTCACCGGACTGCCGAACCGTAACCTGCTGCAGGAACGGTTGTCGCATGCGCTGACGAGCGGTCATCACGCAGGCGGCACGATCGCCCTCGCGGCGATCGACCTCGACCGCTTCAGCGCGGTCAATCATTCTTTCGGCCACGGCGTCGGCGAAGGCGTGCTGGCGGAAATCGCCCATCGGCTGGAATCGACCCTGTGGCACGCGCACACCCTCGCCCGCGTGGGCGGGGATTCCTTCGCGCTCCTCATCGGGAGCGTGTCTGCGCGCATGGAAGCGCACGCGGTGACTTCGGCGATGCTTTCCGCCCTCGAGCAGCCGCTCATCGTGAACGGCGAGGAGATCCGCCCGCGGCTCAGCGTCGGGGTGAGCATCTGCCCGGACGATGCGAAGCGCGGGGACGACCTGCTCGCCCATGCCGAGGCCGCGATGGTGGCGGCGAAGCGCAGCGGTGGCGGCCAGGTGTTGTTCTTCGAGCCGACCATGTCCGATTCGATGCAGGAGCGGCTCGCGCTCGAGAACGAGCTGCGCCGCGCGCTGGCCGCCAAGGAGTTCGAGATCCACTATCAACCTGAGCTCTCGCTGCGCAGCGGCAGAGTCGTAGCGGTCGAAGCGCTGCTGCGCTGGCGGCATCCGGTCAAGGGGCTCATCACCCCGGGCTCGTTCATTCCGCTCGCGGAACAGACCGGACTCATCATTCCGCTCGGAGAGTGGGTGCTGCACGAGGTCTGTCGGCAGGCGCCGGCGTGGCTGCCCGTGACCGAGTCGGGTGTGCGCATCGCGATCAACCTGTCGGCGATGCAGTTTCGCCATCAGAACGTTCTCGACACCATCCTCTCGGCGTTGGATGGCACCGGACTCGATGCGAACATCCTCGAGCTCGAGCTCACCGAGAGCACCCTGATGCTCGATCCGGACAGATCGGCGGCGGCGCTCAAGGAGCTGCGCGCGCTCGGCATCACCATTGCGATCGATGACTTCGGCACCGGATACTCCAGCCTGAGTTATCTGCGGCGGTTGCCGATCGACAAGCTGAAAATCGACCGCAGCTTCGTGCGCGATCTCACCGGCAACGACACCGATGAGTCGATCATTCGGGCGATCGTCTCGCTCGCGCACAGCGTGGGGCTGCAGGTCGTGGCGGAGGGCGTCGAGACGCGGGAGCAGCTCGAACGCATCCGCTCCCTGGAGTGCGATCAGTGGCAGGGGTACTACTGCTGTCAGCCGCAACCGCTCGAGCGGCTGCGGGAGATCCTGCAGGAGCGGGGCGCCAACTCACGCACGGGCATCGTCGCGGCCCTGACGCGGGCGTCGCGGCTTCTCTCTCAGTAAGCCCGACGCCCGTGAGCCCGGCGCGGGCTCAGCTTCGTCGCAGGCACTGGCAGCGCGCGTTCGACCGCGGCGAGCCTGCGCCCGCGAGCTCATGACAGCAGGCTCTCCCGCATCCCACATCAGGCGCGGATCGAAGGTGAGCGAAGCCGCCATCAGGAGCACGCCCATGCCGATGAACGCGGTCGCTCCCCAGCTTACGGTCTCGGAGCCGAGAGTACCGAAATCGAGCAGCGGGACGAAGAATGCGACCGAGAGCGGGCCGGTCATGGACCACCGTCCGGACTCCGTCACGATGCGAAACACCGCCGTCTTCCAGATCAGACGGCGGCTCGAGCGCCGCCACACCGAAAGCACGCACCAGCCGAGCGCGCCTATCAGGATGGCGGGCGTCAGAATGCTGGTCCAGAAAGTCAGGACGGCAAGCGGCCAGAGCCCGAGACTCCAGAGCTGCACCACGTAGCCGAAGTTGGTGTATGACTCGTGCGTTCGCAGCAGATCGGAGGCGTTCATCGGCAGGATGTTGCCCGGAAAGAGCAGTAGGAAGGCGGCCGCGAGCAGCGCCGCCGTCCACGCCACGGAATCGCGCTTGCGCACGAGCACCGGCGCCGCACAACGCGGGCACGGCGCACCCTCGCGCGAGGGTGGCTGAATGAGGCCGCAGGCTCTACAGCCTCTCGTGCGGCCGTCCCGGCTCCGTTCGGATTCCCCGGCGATGGCGCGCCAGACGGTCCGCCGGTCCAACGCGGTCCGGGTCAGCATCGACATGATCCCGGCCGCCGCGAGACATTCGCCTCCGGGCTCGATGGTCATGTTCAGATGCTCGACGATGGCGAGGTAGTAATATCCGACCGCCACCGCGACCAGGAAGACATCCATCATCGCCCAGCGATCGAGCCACATCGCCCAGCGAAACGCGGGACCCAACCAGGTTGGACGGCGCTCGAGTCGCAGCGCGCCGAGCACCACCGAGAGCAGACCGAAACGCACGAAGGGCAGGACCACCACGAAGAGCGTGGCGGGCCCCCCGAGGAGAACCCACCCCCGTGCTGCGAGATCACCGAATGCGGCCGCGATCACGAGCTCGGACTGCGCGCGCCACAGGTTGACCTCGAGCAGCGGCAGACGGTTGACGGGTATCAGGAGGAGGAGCGTCGCCAGCGAGCAGGCGAGCGCGGCGTTGATGCTGCGCCCGCTCGTGAACTCGAGAGTGGCCCGACAGCGCACGCAGAATGCCGTGCTGCGCCGGGGCAGCGGCGGAATTCCGAGCAAGGTACCGCAATCCGGGCAGGCGATGGCCACGTCGCAGATTCCACCGGAATAGATTCCGGGGGTCAGCGATCCAACGCCGCGCTCGCGGGCAGGTTCCGGGGACCCGGCCGCCCCGACGACGATCGGCGTCCGGCGAGCAGGCTCGGGAAGGCGCCGCCGCAGAGGGCGTAGGTCCAGTCCTCGCAGAGCGCCACGGCCTCGGCCGGTCTGAAGGCGCCGGGGTTCATGCTCGCCTCGATCCACAATCCATCGAGCAACGACGCAAGCGCAATCCCGGCGGGTCGGAGCCGAAAGGCGGGCACGCCTTCGCTCCCGCGAAGCTGCCGGAGGAGGGATTCGAGCGCGCGCCGGTAGGCGCCATAGGTGCGCTCCTGCACGGCACGGACCGCCGCATCGTGCGCGATCATGCTCCAGAAGACGAGCCAGGCATTGAAGAGCCCGGGCTCGAGCAGCGCAGGGGCGAAGGAGGCCTCGAAGAAGCGCCGCAGGCGCTCGCGCGGTGTGGCATCCGTCGCGCGCGCGTGTTGCTGGATCGAGCGCAGGAGCGACATCGCGAGCGTCTCGTAGCAGGCGGCGACCAGGGCCGAAACACTCGGAAAATGATGGTTGATGAGCCCGGGCGAAACCCCCGCTTCGGCGGCGATACGCCTCGCCGAGGCCCCCTCATGGCCGTGCCGGCGCAGGCAGACGAGCGTCGCCTCGATGAGCGCCTCGCGGCGCACGGTCGGCGGTGCGCGGCGAAACTTCGGTGTCCGACGCTCTGTGGCTCGACGTTCTTTGACCATCCGCCGCGATCATAGCCTCTTGACCGCCTCGGCGCACGCTGCTATACGGTTGTACAATAGCAATGAGTGGGGCTCGAGCCATGAGTGCGCGTGCGATCGAGGTCGTTCCGGCGATGACTGACGAGGCAGTCAGCCTGCCGGCGTGGATCTATCGCGACCCGGAATTCTTCGAGCTCGAGAAGGAGCTCATCTTCCGCCCAAGCTGGCAGGTCGTCTGTCACTTGAACGACGTGCCGCGCGCGGGCGATTACCACTCCCTCGAGTTCCTCGGCCAGAGCATCATCGTGCTGCGCGGCGAGGACGGGCAGGTGCGTAGCTTTCACAATGCCTGCCGCCACCGCGCCGCCCGGTTGCTCGATGAGTCGAAGGGTCACTGCGGCCGTCGGATCACCTGCCCGTATCACGCCTGGACGTACGGTCTCGACGGGCGCCTCCTCACGGTGCCGCAGCGCAGTGATTTCACGGGACTCGATCGCGAGCGGCACGGGTTGGCGCCGCTCGAGCACGAGATCTTCATGGGCTTCATTTTCGTGCGCCTCGCTCCCGGCCTGCCGAGTGTGCGCGAGATGGCCGCACCCTATACGGAAGAGCTCGCGGCCTACCGGCTCGAGGAACTCGTACCGCAGGGGCGGGTGACGTTTCGGCCGCGGAGCGTCAACTGGAAGAACATCGGCGACAACTACTCCGACGGGTTGCACATTCCGGTCGCTCATCCGGGGCTCACGCGCCTCTTTGGCGCGAGCTACGGCATCGAGGCCCGGCCCTGGATCGACAAGATGTGGGGACGGCTGCGCGATATCCCGTCGGCCAACCGGTCGGAGCGACTCTATCAGACGCTGCTGCCGCGAGTGGCGCACCTGCCCGAAGAGCGGCAGCGGCTGTGGACTTACTTCAAGCTCTGGCCGAACGTGGCGTTCGATGTCTATCCGGACCAGATCGATTTCATGCAGTTCCTGCCCATCTCTCCCACCGAGACCCTGATCCGCGAGATTGCTTACGTTCACCCGGATGCGCGCAGGGAAATGCGCGCGGCGCGCTATCTCAACTGGCGCATCAATCGTCAGGTGAGCCTCGAGGACCGGAGGCTCATCGAGCGCGTGCAGGCCGGCATGGCATCGGCCGCCTACACGGCGGGGCCACTGGGTGAGAGCGAGGTGTGTCTGAAGAGCTTTGCGCGACGCATGCGAGCGCTGATTCCCGAGAGCCGCGAGCCGCGCGCCCCGGGTCGAGGTTGGAGTCTCACGCGTCATGAGCGCTGAGACGCGGGACGTCCTCGTCATCGGCGGCGGCCACAACGGTTTGGTGTGCGCCGCTTATCTCGCCGGGGCGGGACTCAAGGTGACCGTGCTCGAGCGCCGTGGGGTCGTAGGCGGAGCGGCCGTGACCGAGGAGTTTCATCCGGGATTTCGCAATTCCGTCGCCTCCTACACGGTCTCGCTGCTCAATCCCAAGGTGATCCGCGACTTGGAGCTTGCGAAGCACGGCCTGCGCATCGTCGAGCGTCGGCTGGCCAACTTCCTGCCGACCGAGGACGGGCGCTACCTTGCGGCCGGAGGCGCGCACACGCACGCGGAGGTCGCGAAGTTCTCGGCGACGGATGCCGGGCGTCTGGAGCGCTACGGCGAGAGGCTCGAGGCGATCGCGGACGTGCTGCGCACCCTGGTGCTCGAAACACCCCCGAATGTGGTCGAGGGCAGCTGGTCCGCGGCGCTTCCAGAGCTGCTGCGCGCCGGTCGTTTGGGATCGCGGCTCGGCAAACTCGACATGAGCCTGCGTCGCGAGCTCCTCAAGCTCTTCGCCGCCTCGGCGGGCGATTATCTCGATGAGTGGTTCGAGAGCGATCCGATCAAGGCGCTCTATGGGTTCGATGGCATCGTCGGACACTATGCCAGCCCATTCAGTCCGGGGACTGCGTATGTCCTGCTTCACCACTGCTTCGGCGAGGTGAACGGCAAGAAGGGCGCCTGGGGCCACGCGATCGGCGGCATGGGTGCGATCACCCAGGCCATGGCGAGATCGGCCGCGGCCCGTGGCGCCGACATCCGCGTGGGCAGCGCGGTGCGTGAGGTCATCGTGGAGCGGGGACGCGCCGTCGGGGTGGTCACCGAGGCGGGGGAGACGTTCCGTGCCGCGGCGGTCGTCTCCAATCTCAACCCCAAACTCCTTTACTTGAGGCTCATCGAGCCTGAGGCCCTGCCGCAGGAGTTCCGCGAGCGCATCGCGCAGTGGCGCTGCGGCTCGGGGACTTTCCGCATGAACGTGGCGCTTAGCGAGCTGCCGGACTTCACCTGTCTGCCGGGGAACGCGCCGGCCGATCATCACACCGCGGGCATCATTCTCGCGCCTTCCTTGAGCTACATGGAACGCGCGTACTTCGATGCCCGCGCGCACGGCTGGTCGCGGCAGCCGATCGTGGAGATGGTCATCCCCTCGACCCTCGATGACAGCCTCGCACCACCCGGAAAGCACGTGGCGAGCCTCTTTTGCCAGCATGTCGCGCCGCAGCTTCCCAACGGAGAGTCGTGGGATGCGCATCGTGAGAGCGTCGCCGATCTCATGATCGAGACGGTCAGCCGCTTCGCGCCGAACTTCAAGGCTTGCGTCCTCGGACGTCAGATCATGAGCCCGCTCGATTTGGAGCGGACCTTCGGCCTCGTGGGCGGGGACATCTTCCACGGCAAGCTCCAGCTCGATCAGATGTTGTCCGCGAGGCCGATGCTGGGATACGGCAACTATCGCGGGCCGTTGCCGGGGCTTTATATGTGCGGAGCCGGGACGCACCCCGGCGGGGGAGTCACCGGTGCGCCGGGCCACAACGCGGCGCGGGAGATCCTTACGGACTTTCGGCGCAGGCGACTGCATCGGGCGGCCTGATCCGGGGCACGTTGCACATGAGCAACGCTCATCCGGCTGCGGCGCCACCTTTCAAAAAAGCTTCGGTTCGGGCACATTAGGCGCATCTTGAGCACCCCCGCAGAGCCTGTCGGGACACTCGACGTTGCATTGACGCACGCATCCCGCCTGCTCGCCGTGAAACCGGCGGCAGCGGCCGAGCAGGCCCACGAAATTCTCAAGGTCGTTCCGCGACAACCCGAGGCCATGCTGATCCTGGGTTTGGCGCGCGCCGCGATCGGGGATGTGGAGGGATCGATCGACGCGCTGACTCGCGCCGTGTCGCTGCGGCCTGGCCTGCCCGACGCGTGGCTCGCTCTGGCGGACCAACTTCGTGCCCGCGGCGATGCGGAAAGTGCCGACCGGGCGTATGCCCGCTACATCAAAGCGGCGACGCGGGACCCGCGGCTGCTCGGCGCTGCCGCGGCCCTGTGCGACCACCGGATTCCGGAGGCCGAGGCGCTGTTGCGGGCGCACCTCGACCAACACCCGAACGATGTGGCGGCACTGCGCATGCTGGCGGAAGTGGCGGCGCGGCTGCTGCGCTACACGGATGCGCAGCGGCTCCTCGAGCGCTGCCTCGAGCTCGCGCCGAGCTTCGATGCGGCCCGGCACAACTACGCGACGGTGCTCAACCGGCAGGGCAGGAGCGCCGAGGCTCTCGCACAGTGCGCCCGGCTCTTGGCGAAAGAGCCGCACAATCCCAGTTACCGCAGCCTCCAGGCGGCCACTTCCGCCAATCTCGGCGACTATGCGGACTGCATAGCGGCGTACGAATCCGTGTTGCAGAACTACCCGCAGCAACCGAGGCTCTGGACGAGCTACGGCCACGCGCTGCGTACGACCGGCAGGGTGCCGGAGAGCATCGCGGCCTACCGGCGCGCATTGTCCATGGAGCCGATTTTGGGGGAGGCCTGGTGGAGTCTCGCGAATCTCAAGACTTTCCGCTTCAGCGGCGCGGATCTGCTCGCCATTCGCCAGGCGCTCGCGCGCACCGATCTGTCCGAGGACGATCGGCTGCACTTCGAGTTCGCGCTCGGCAAGGCGCTCGAGGATGCGGCGTCCTACGAGGAGTCCTTCACTCACTACGCCGCGGGTAACGCCCTGCGCCGCAAGCAGCACGGTCACGATCGAGAAGAGATGTCGCGCTTCGTGCGCCGCTCCAAGCGGCTCTTCACCGGAGAGTTCTTCGCCGAGCGAGCCGGCGCGGGCGTCCCGGCACGCGATCCGATCTTCATCGTGGGCCTGCCGCGTGCCGGCTCGACGCTCATCGAGCAGATCCTCGCGAGCCATCCCCTCGTCGAGGGAACGATGGAGCTGCCGCAGCTGCCGAACATCGCGCGCAAGCTCGCCGGCCCCAAGCAGGGGGAGGAGGGAACCTTTCTAAAGAGGCTCGCTGCGCTCGGCCGCGATGAGCTGCGAGCCTTGGGCGAGGGCTATCTCGCCGAGACCCGCATCATGCGCAAGACCGAGGCGCCGTTCTTCATCGACAAGATGCCGAACAACTTCATGTATGTCGGCCTCATTCATCTCATCCTGCCGAATGCCCCGATCATCGATGCGCGCCGCCACCCGCTCGGCTGCTGCTTCTCCTGCTTCAAGCAGCACTTCGCGCGCGGCCAGTGGTTCAGCTACGGACTCGAGGACCTCGGACGCTATTATCGCGATTACGTCGAGCTGATGGCGCATTTCGACGAAGTCCTGCCGGGCAAGATCACTCGCGTATTTTACGAGAATGTCGTCGCGGACACCGAGGTCGAAGTGCGCCGGCTGCTCGAGGCCTGTCGGTTGCCGTTCGATGCCAGGTGCCTGCGGTTCCATGAGAACGAGCGAGCGGTGCGGACCGCCAGCTCCGAGCAGGTCCGTCAGCCGATCTTCCGCGACGGGATCGAGCAGTGGCATCACTACGAGCCCTGGCTCGCGCCGCTCGAGCGTGCTTTGGGAGAGGTCCTGACCGAATATCCGAGTGTTCCGGCCTTCGAACCGGCCGGGACCGAGTTATCTTAGCCAATCAATAGTCCGGGGTACGGGGAGACCACCATGACGCGTAGTCGACGTAGAAAGCTGTCACGCGAGCGGGCGAGAACGCTCGGCATCATCGTCCGCCGCGGCGTGCCTCTGGCCTCCGCGCTCATCGCCGCCATCCCCGCCGCGCGGGCGCAGCAGGCCTCGGGCGGCGCGGACCAGCTGCAGACGATCGTGGTCACCGCGCAGAAGGTGCAGGAGAATCTGCAAAGCGTGCCGATCAGCGTCGAAGTGTTCGACGCCAAGAAGATGCGGCAGCTCAATATCGTGAATCTCGATGACTACGTCGAGTTCGCACCGGCCATCTCCTACGTGCGCAGCCAGGGCGAAGGGGGCAATGGCGAGCCCGGCGAATCGCTCATCTATATCCGTGGCGTGGTGAGCGGCGGCGATGGCAACCACTCCGGCTCCGAGCCAAGCGTCGGCGTGTATCTGGATGAGCAGCCGGTGACCACCATCACGGGCGCGCTGCCGCTTCACCTCTACGACATCAACCGTATCGAGGTGCTGGAAGGTCCTCAGGGAACGCTCTTCGGCGCGAGCTCCGAGGCCGGCACGGTGCGCATGATCACCAACAAGCCGGATCCCTCGAAGTTTGCCGCCGGCTACGACATTCAGGCCAATAGGGTACAGAACGGCGGGCCGGGCGACACCGTCGAGGGCTTCGTCAACGTGCCGATCACGGACAAGGCGGCCATCCGCCTCGTGGCTTGGCAGGAGCACGACGGCGGCTACATCAGCAACGTCGCCGGTACGGATGCGAACGGCTGCATCTTCAACGGGGTGCGGTCATTTCCCAGCTGGGCGCTTTCCGCGAGCGGCGTCGGCCCCGGGGGCGGTACCGGCCAATGCGCCACTGGAGCGCCGCTCGGCGCGGGCTCGATCACCAACGCGCCCTGGCGCGCCAGCAACTACAACACCGTCGACACCTACGGCGGGCGCGTCGAGCTCAGGTTCGACCTGGGAGATAACTGGACGATCACGCCCACTTTCCAGGGACAATCGCAAAAGAGCGGCGGTCCCTTCGGCTACGACCCGGTGGTGGGCGATCTTAAGATCGTGCAGTTCGGGCCGGACACGACCCGCGACGACTGGACGCAGAGCACCCTCACGGTCGAGGGCAAGGTCAGCAACCTCGACATCGTCTACACCGGCGGCTACGTCAAGCGCGCCCAGCACTCGGTCGCCGACTATGCCGACTACGGTGAGTTCTACGACAAGACCACGAGCTACGGCTCCTTGTACTACCTCGGTAACAACGGTAAGCCGATCATGCCGCAGCAGTTCGTGGTCGGAGGCGGCGACTTCGAGATGTGGAGCCAGGAGTTTCGTGTCACGACGCCGATCGATCTACCGGTGCACGGGACGGCCGGCGTGTTCCTCGAGCGCCAGATGCACAACATCTGGCAGCTCTACACCATGCCGGGCTACGGCTGGACCAACGTCAACGGCGGCAATCCCAACGGGTTCTCGTACGCCAACTCGATTCCCGGATTCCCCAACGCCATCTGGCTCACCGACGAGCAGCGCGTCGATCGCGACAGGGCGGCGTTCGCCCAGGCCACCTGGGATATCACCCACCAGCTGTCGCTCACCGGCGGGGTGCGCTTCTACAAATACGATAACTCGCTGCTCGGCTTCTACGGCTTCAATTATCCGGCGTACTCGAGCACGGGTACGCCATCGTGCTTTCCGGGCGTCCCCGCGATCGTCAAGAACTCGCCCTGCACCGACTTGAATGCCGAGACCAGTGCCACCGGTCACGTTCCCCGAGTCAACCTGACCTACAACATCACACCGACCAAGATGGTCTACGCGACCTACTCCGAGGGCTTTCGCCCGGGCGGCGTCAATCGCGTCGGGGGAGACATCCCGTATGCGGCCGATTTCCTGAAGAATTACGAGGTAGGCTGGAAGACCCAGTGGCTCGGTAACACGCTGCGCTGGAATGGGGCGCTCTTCTGGGAGAACTGGAACAACTTCCAGTTCTCGTTCCTCGGTGAGAACAGCGTCACGATCATCCGAAACGGCGGCAACGCGCGCATCAAGGGCATCGAGTCGAGCCTCGATTGGTTGCCGGTGAGCAGTCTGCTGCTCAGCGCCAATTTCACCCTGATGAATCCGATTCTGACCCAGAACTACTACGGCTGCATCCCCGGGACTCCTCAGTGTACGCCGTTACCACCCGTGGAGGCTCCGGCTGGAACCAACCTGCCGGTCACGCCGAAGTTCAAGGGCAACCTCGTGGCGCGATACTCGTTTGCGACCACCGGTGACTGGAAGCCGTACGGCCAGCTTTCCGCGATGTACCAGACGCAGACCTCGCCCGTGCTGCTCACGGCACAGGATGGGGTATACGGCAACATGCCGGCTTACGCGCTCATCAATCTGAAGTTGGGTGCCGACAGCGCGAACGGCATGCGCGCGGACCTCTTCATCAGCAACCTCATGAACCGCCGGGCCGAGTTCTCACGCTACACGGAGAGCAACCCGAGTACCGACAGTCAGGTGTACGTCGTGGCGGCGCAGCCGCGGACCTTCGGCATCGAGTTCGGACAGGACTTCCAGTAGCTTGGCGCGTGCCGCGCTTTGCGCGGGCCAAGGAGCCGCCTTGGCCCGCTTCTTCACGGGCCAGTTGGGCCAATGCGCTCTATCGTCATGGTCAACATCATGCATGCCAGCCGTCATATCTTTGTTGCCCTGATCGCTCTCGGCCTCGCGCGAACGCCGGCGGCGCTCGCCGAGCCGCTGCATTTCTTCGCGCGACCTCCCAACGGGCTGGCCCTGACTCCGCCCATGGGCTGGAACAGCTGGAATCATTTCGGCTGCAACGTGAGCGCCTCGCTGATCGAGGGCGAGGCCGATGCGATGCTCGCCTCGGGAATGAAGGACGCGGGCTATCGCTACGTGATCATCGATGACTGCTGGCAGGTTGCCCGCGATGCCAACGGCAACATCGTGCCGGACCCGCAGCGGTTTCCGCAGGGAATGAAGGTCGTGGCGGACTACGTGCACGGGAAGGGTCTGAAGTTCGGGATTTATTCCGACGTCGGCGATCACACCTGCCAGATGCGGCCGGGCAGCCGCGGGCACGAGTACCAGGACGCGCTGCAATACGCCCGCTGGGGAGTCGACTACCTGAAGTACGACTGGTGCAATGTCGGCGGGCTCGATGCCCGCTCCGCTTATGCAACGATGAGCGATGCGTTGCGAGCGACCGGTCGGCCGATCGTCTTCAGCATTTGCAACTGGGGATGGTATGACCCGTGGCTCTGGGGCGCGAAGTCGGGCGGCAACCTCTGGCGAACGACACAGGACATCCGGGACGGCTGGTCAGGCCATCGTGGCGGCTCTCTCAGCGTGCTCGACATTCTCGACCTGCAGGTAGGTCTGGCCGCGTACGCAGGACCCGGTCATTGGAACGATCCCGACATGCTCGAGATCGGTAATGGAGGGATGACCGATGCGCAGTACCGGGCGCAGTTCAGTCTGTGGGCGATACTCGCTGCACCGCTGATCGCCGGCAACGATCTTCGGCAGATGAGCGCGGCGACCCGCACCACTCTCACCAACCGTGAAGTCATCGCCATCGACCAGGATGCGCTCGGGATAGAGGGCCAGAGGGTGTGGAAGGATGGGGACGCGGAGATCTGGGTGCGACCGTTGAAGGGCGGGAGCGAGGCTGTCGTGCTGCTCAACCGGGGCGAGCAACCGCTGCCCATCACGCTCGATTGGTCGGCGCTTCATCTGCCGGGTTATCTGCCGCTGAGATTCCGGGATCTTTGGCGGCACAAGGATTTGCCGGTAACCACGCACAGCCTGACCTTCCAGGTTCCGCCGACCTCGGTGATCATGTTGCGGGAAACACCCGCGCGGCGACGCCGCTGAGGAGAGCGGGGGAAGGTGGCAAGTCGCGGGCCCGTGCGCGGGGCTCCTGAGAAGAGCCGCCGCGGACTACCCGCGGAGCCGGCGGAGCGTCAGCTCGGTCCTTACGCCGCCAAGCGCAAATTCGCACGCACACCGGAGCCGGGTCCGGTGCCCGCCCCCGAGCGCGGCGGGCCTCTGCTCTTCGTGGTGCAGAAACACGCGGCACGGCGACTGCACTACGACTTTCGCCTCGAGCTGGATGGCGTGCTCAAGTCCTGGGCGGTCCCGAAGGGGCCATCGCTCGATCCCCGCGATAAGCGGATGGCGGTCGCGGTGGAGGATCATCCTTTCGACTACGCCTCCTTCGAAGGCGTGATACCCGCCAGGGAATACGGCGCCGGCCGGGTGATCGTATGGGATTGCGGCGTCTATTCGCCGGACGAGGATCGGCAATACGCCTTCGCTGACCGCACGGAGTCGGAGCGGCGCGTGCGGCTTGCGCTCGAGCAGGGCAAGCTCAGTTTCTCTTTGCGCGGGGAGAAGCTCAAAGGCTCGTTCGCGCTGGTGAGAACCTCGACGGCCGCGCAGTGGCTGCTGATCAAGCACAAGGACCCGTTCGCCCGGGAGGAGAACATCCTCCTGCAAGAGCGCTCCGTGCTCTCGGGCGTATCGCTCGATGACTTGGCGACCGGAGCCTCGCCGCCGAGGCGCGCTGCGGCGCGGCTCGCGCCGGTCGGACCGGCGGAGGCCATGCCTGAGTCGCTCGCTCCCATGCTCGCCATGACGGTCGAAGCCGCGCGGTCGGATCCTGCCTGGCTTTTCGAGCCCAAGCTCGATGGCTACCGAGTGATCGCTTTCGTCGCGGGCACGGCCGTGCGACTGCGTTCCCGGCGGGGCATCGACCTCACCACGCAATTTCCCGAAATCGTCTCCGAGCTCGCCACGCCAGGCGCCGATCGCATGATCCTCGACGGCGAGATCGTGGCCTTGGGTGCGGGGGGGCGGCCGTCATTCAACGCGCTGCAGAATCGGGCGCAGCGACGAGGCCGCGAGGATGTTGCGCAGGCACAGCGCGAGACCCCGGCGGTTCTGGTGTGCTTCGACCTGTTGCATTTCGCCGGCATCAACACGCGATCCGCGCCTTATGAAGACCGGCGGCGGTATCTGGCGCAGTGTCTCCTGCCCTCCGCTCATATCCAACTCATTCACGCGAGCCCCGACGCCGAGACGCTCTACGCGGCCGCTATCGGCGGCGGTTACGAAGGCGTCGTTGCCAAGCGTCGCGACAGCCGCTATCAGCCGGGGCAGCGTTCCACCGCTTGGCAGAAGGTGAAACCGGTCCGATCGGCGGAATTCGTCATCGGCGGGTGGACCCGGGGCAAGGGATCACGCGAGCCGCTCGGTGCGCTGCTCCTCGGATACTGGGAAGGGGACACTCTCGAGTACGCAGGTCACGTCGGCTCCGGACTCGATGATGCCGCCGTCGCGGAGCTGAGGCGACGCACTCGCGGGTTGACGCGCAGGCGGCCGCCGTTCGCCCACAAGCCGCCGCTACATCGGCCGACGACCTGGCTCGAGCCGCGGCTCGTCGCCGAAGTCTCGTTTCTCGATTGGACGCCGGCGGGCCTGCTGCGCGCGCCGGTATTCCTGCGCCTGAGGGACGATGTTCCGCCGCGGTCGATCGTCAGGCCGGCGCAGGCGATGCCGGGCGACGCTCCGCGAGCACCTGCGAGCCTCGACGAGGTCGATGCCGTATTGCAGCAGCTGGCCGGCACCGGCGCGCGGGGGGATCTGACCGTTGGCGGCGAGCGGCTTCGGCTCACGAATCTCGATCGGGTGTACTGGCCCGAGGCTCCGGGAGGCCACGCGGCGATCACGAAGCGCATGCTTCTTCGTTATCTTGCCGCCGTGTCGCGCTTCATGTTGCCGCATCTCAAGGACCGGCCGCTCACCATGATTCGCATGCCGGCGGGCATTCACGGCGAGCGCTTCTATCAGAAGCACTGGGAGCAGGAGTTGCCCGAGTTCATCGAGACGGTCGCCATTTTCTCGGAACACCGGGGTGAGAACGACCGCTACATTCTCGTCAACAACCTGCCGACACTGCTCTGGTTGGGTCAGAACGGCACCCTCGAGTTCCACGTCTGGCATTCGCGCGTCAACCGTGAGGCGGACGCGCCCGATCCTGCGCTCGCTGCGGTTGGGGCCGGCAGCGATTACGCGAGCTCCCGGGAGGCCCTCGAGCACTCGGCGTTGAATTACCCCGACTTCCTGGTCTTCGACATCGACCCCTACATCTACTCGGGCAAGGAGGAGAAGGGGGCGGAGCCCGAGCTCAACGATAAAGGCTTTGCGACCGGGAAGAAGGTCGCGTTCTGGCTGCGCGCGCTGCTTCAGGAGATGGGTCTGCGCGCGATCGTGAAGACCTCGGGCAAGACCGGCCTGCACCTCTTCGTGCCGATCGAGCGCAGCGTGACTTTTGACACTGTACGCCAGATCTGCGAGATGGTGGGCCGGCACGTGCTCAAGGACCATCCCAAGGAGGTCACGGTCGAGTGGTCCGTGGGCAAGCGCACCGGTAAGATCTTCATCGATTACAACATGAACGTGCGCGGCAAGACCCTGGCCGCCGCCTACTCCCCCCGCGGCAGTCCCGGGGCGCCCATCTCCATGCCCCTCACCTGGGATGAGCTGGAACGGGCCACGCCCGGGGACTTTACCCTGGGAAGCGTGATAACCCGCTTGGAAAGGACGGGTGACCGGTGGCATGATTGGCTTTCGACCAAGCAGAATCTGGCACGTATCTTGGCAACAACCACCCGGTAGGCGGGGCTCTCGCCCCGGAGGCAACCATGGCCGCACGGTCGATTGGATCCGTCACCATCTCGTTCGGGCTCGTCGCGATACCGGTCAAGCTCTATAGCGCGACACAGTCGGCGAACGCCATCTCTTTCAACTTGCTGCACAAGGGCTGCGGATCGCGCCTAAGGCAACAGTACGTATGCCTCAAGGACGGCTCCATCGTCGAGCGCGACGACATGGTGAAGGGTTACGAGTTCGCCAAGGACCAGTACGTCACCTTCGAGCCGGAGGAGATCAAGGCTCTGGAGGAAGCGGGCACCCACGCGATCGAGATCTCGGAATTCGTTCCCGTCGAGTCCGTCGATCCGGTGTACTTCGACAGGACTTACTACCTCGCACCCGACAAGGGCGGCGCGAAGCCGTATGCGCTGCTCACCGAGGCGTTGAAGCAGGCCCAGCGATGCGCGGTCGGGCGCTGGGCAGCGCGCGGTAAAGCGTACCTCGTCATGCTGCGGCCCGTCGGTGACATGCTGACCCTGCAGCAGTTGCATTTTGCCGCCGACGTTCGGCCGGCGAGCGAGATCGAAATTCCGAAGCAGGACGTGAAAGCGGCGGAGCTCACTCTCGCGCAACAACTCATCAACCAGCAGGCCTCGGAGAGGTTCGAGCCCACCGCCTACACCGACGAGCTGAGGGCGCGCATTCAGGCGGCGATCGAGAAGAAGGTCGAAGGCCATCAGATTTCCGTATCCGACTTCCCGGCCGAGCGTGGCGGCAAGGTGATCGACCTCATGGAGGCGCTGCGCGCGAGTCTCGAGAAGGCCGACGCGGCGCGCGCTTCGACCACTCAGTTGGGTCCGCGCCGGGCGCCGAAGCGCGCCGAGGCGCCGCAGCCGGCCAAGCCCTCACGCAAGGCGGGCAAGCGCTAGCGGGCGTCCCCCCCGATGAACCTATACAGCATGCGGGACGTGGAGCGGGTCCTGCAGCTGCCGCGCAGCACCCTGCAGGGGCTCGTGAAGCTCGGCTTCGTCCGTCCCGCGCGCGGCCCGCGGCGCCAGTATCTCTTCTCCTTCCAGGACCTGATCATCCTGCGCGCGGCCCGCGCGCTCGTGCAGGCCAATATCCCGCGCCGGAGAATCCGCCGCTCGCTCGGGCAGCTTCGGCAGCGTCTGCCGGAGACGGTGCCGCTCTCGGGCCTCGCGATCTGCGCGGTGGCCGACCGCGTGGTGGTGCGCGAGGGAGCCAACCACTGGCAGGCCGACGACGGCCAGTATCTGCTCGGACTCGATGTCAGTGTGCAAAACGGTGCGCTCCAGGTGATCGAGCACCGGCCGCGGAGGCGCGTCACGCCAGCCGATACCGAGGCAGCCGGTGGCGGCGCCACCGGGGCGGATGAATGGTTCTCCGCGGCCCTGCGCCTCGAGGGCACCAACCCGGTCGCGGCCATCGATGCTTACGCGCGCAGCGCCGAAGCCGACCCCGCCAGTTCGGCGGCGTGGCTCAACTGGGGAAGACTGCTGCACGAGAGGGGCGACACCCGTGCCGCCGAGAAGGTGTATCGGCGGGCGCTCGAGCAGTGCGGCGTCGATTCGCTGCTGCTGTTCAATCTTGGGGTCGCGCTCGAGGATCTGGGAGAGAAGGCGGCGGCTCTCGATGCCTACCATGCCGCCATCTCGGAAGATCCGAACTTCGCCGATTGCCACTACAACCTGGCACGCCTCTACGAGTCGGCGGGCAAGACCCAACATGCGATCCGCCATCTCGGGCAGTACCGGCGGCTCGTGACGCGGAACGACCATTGAGCCGCGGGAGTGAGGCGCCTTGGGTCTTTGGGTCGGAACGTCCGGATATAACTACCCCGAATGGCGGGGAAGCTTCTATCCGGAGAAGCTCGCCACGACGAAGATGCTGCCGTATTACGCGGAGAGGCTCGCGACCGTCGAGATCAATTACACCTTCTATCGCTCGCCCACGCCATCGATTCTCGCGGGGTGGAGCCGGCAGACTCCGCCGCATTTCAAATTCACCCTGAAGGCGCCCAAGCGGATCACGCACGAGGCACGGCTGCGCGACTGCGCGCAGCCGCTCCGTTACTTCCTCGACACCGCCGGGACGCTCGGCGCGAAACTCGGAATGCTGCTCTTTCAGCTGCCGCCCTTCTTCAAGAAGGACCTGGCGGTGCTCGATGCCTTTCTCGAGACATTGCCCTCCGATACTCGTGCCGCGTTCGAGTTTCGGCACCCCTCGTGGCACGACGAGGAGGTATTCGAGCGCTTGCGGGCGAGGAATCTCACGCTCTGCGTCGCCGACAGTGAAAAGATGACGACACCGGTCGAGGTCACCGCGGATTACGGATATTTCCGCTTGCGGGACGAGGGCTACACGGCGCGCGACCTCGAGCAATGGGCGCGGACGATCGAGGAGAAGACCGCGCGCTGCCGCGAGGTCTTCGTGTACTTCAAGCACGAAGAGGCGGGCAAAGGCCCCGAGTTCGCGCGCTTGCTGCTGGATGCGCTCGGGAGACGAGCCTCGTGAGCGGGAGATTCCCGACTTTCTATCTGACGCACGGTGGCGGTCCCTGGCCCTACATGAGCGGGGAGGCGCGCCTTTCCCACAAGAAGCTGGAAGAGTCTCTGCGCGAGCTCCCGCGGCAGCTCCCGCAGAAGCCGCAAGCGATCCTCGTCATCTCGGGCCACTGGGAAGAGCGGGACTTTGCGGTCATGGGCGCGGCGGCACCGGGCATGATCTACGACTTTGGCGGATTTCCCGAGGAGTTATATCGCATCCGCTATCCCGCGCTCGGCTCGCCGCGCACCGCGGGCCGGGCGCTCGCGCTCATCCAACAGGCGAAGCTCGCTGCGCACCTGGATCCCGGGCGGGGCTTCGATCATGGCACCTATTCGCTCCTCGCGGTTTGCTACCCGGAAGCGGACGTGCCGGTCCTTCAGGTGTCGCTTCGGGCCGATTACGATCCGGAAGCACACTTGAAGCTCGGCCGGGCGTTGGCGCCGCTCAGGGATGAAGGAATTCTCATCATCGGCAGCGGCAGCAGCTATCACAACCTGCGTCGTTTCTTCGAGCGCCGCGGCCGCCGGCAGGACTCGGGGCAGTTCGATGCGTGGCTTCGCGACACGCTCCTCGATGCCACCCCGGCGCAACGCTCGGAGCGCCTGCTCGAGTGGGCGCGCGCTCCGGCTGCCCGCGAGGCGCACCCGCGGGAGGAGCACCTCATGCCGCTGCACGTGGTGGTTGGAGCGGCCGAAGAGGAGCCCGGACGGGTGATCTACAGTCAGGAGGACTTCCTGGGCACGATCACTCTTTCCAGCTACCGGTTCGGCTAGCGCGCAGTTCCCACGCGGATTTCCCAGGTTTTCGGCCGGCCTCGATACCCGGTTCCGCTCGGCGCTCATCGGGGGGGCTCCGGGAGAAGGAAAATGCGCCGTGCGGCCTCCGTTGTCAGTCGCGCAGAGGGATACCACCGCGCGAGCGCGGACTTCTCGAGCAGGTCGGCATTGTGGCGTGCGAATGAGTCGAAATCCGCGTAGCGGCCGGAGTCGATTCGCTCGGCGATCAGGGAGAGGAATGCGATGCATGCTCGCGGTGAGGAAATACGGCGACCTCCACCTCGCCGCGCATGAACCGCTCGAGATCCGGGCAACTCTCGATCATCCTCCTTCTGCCTCCCGCAGCTGGTGGGAATCCTCGGCGGTCAGGTCCAATCCGTAAACGCTCCTCAGCGCTTTTATCTTCTTGAGCGTCGCGGCCGAGAAAGGGGCCTTGCCCTCGAATGCGTGCAGGGCGATCCCCTCGAGCAGATCTCCGAGCGACAGATCCAGCTCGCTCGCCAGCGCCTTCAGCACCTTGACCAGCCGGCTCTCCAAGCGCACGCCGGTCTGCACACGCGTAATGGCTTTCATGAACGTAAGGTACCATGGTACTTTGGTACCAATCAAGCGACCCGCGTCTCAACGGCGAAGGCTATCGCCTCGAGCGCCTGCGTCAGGCCGCGGCCAGTTTCGCGGCGATTCGCGTCACGTGCTCACCCTGGAATCGACACATCTCGAGCTCGAGCGCGGTGGGCATGCGCATCTCGGCGCCCACCCCGGTAACGCAGCTCGCGCCGTAGGGCGTGCCGCCGGTCACTTCCCGCAGGGTCGTCAGGTCCTTGAACGTGTAGGGTAGGCCCACGATGATCATGCCGTGGTGCAGGAGGGTCAGGTGAAAGGAGGTGAGCGTCGTTTCCTGGCCTCCATGTTGGCTGGCGGTGGCGCAGAAGACACTACCGACTTTCCCGACCAGGGCGCCCCGGGTCCAGAGCGGACCGGTCTGGTCGAGGAAGTTGCGCATCTGCGCCGCCATGTTGCCGAAGCGCGTCGGGGTGCCGAAGAGGATTGCGTCGTAGCGCTCGAGCTCGGCCGGCTCGGCGAGCGGAGCGGACTGCTCGAGGCGAAAGCCCGAGGCCCTACAGATCTCGAGCGGCACGATCTCGGGTACGCGCTTGACCTCGACTGTGGCACCGGAGATCTTGCGCGCACCTTCGGCCTGCGCCTGCGCCATCATCTCGAGATGGCCGTAGCTGCTGTAGTAGACGACGAGGACGTTCGGCATGAGTGCTTCTCCTAGGGTATTGAGGCGGCATGGCGCACGAGAAACCCCCGCAGGGCGGCGTTGTACGCGGAGGGATTGTCAAGGTTGGGCAGGTGCCGCGCGCAATTGATGATCGCGCGCCGCGCGCCGGGCAGCGCCGAGGCGAGCGCATCCGCGGCCCGCACCCGGGCCGGGAGATCGTGCTCACCCGTCATGATCAGGGCGGGCGTTCTCAGCGATGAGTCTATGAGCGGCTCCCGATCAGCCTCGGGTGCAGGCAGCTCCGGCAGCAGGTCCCGGCCGTCATAGCCGGCCGTCATGCGCGCGAGGAGGGCGTGTGCGTCGGCCGAAGGCGTTTCCAGCTGCATGAGGGGATGGGCCGCCCAGAGACGGCGGAAGCTCTCGATGTCGCCGCGGACCATGAGACTGCGATACTCGCTCAGTGGCAGGTCCTCGCCTGCCTCGGCACATTCTTCGGCGAGCGTGCGCGGCGGCCCGTCGAGAACGACGCAGGAAAGCCGCGCGGGAACGAGGCGGCACAAGCGCAGAGCGACGCGAGCGCCTTGTGACATCCCGACGCAGGCGAACCGCTCGATGCGAAGTTGGTCGCAGAGGCGCAGCGCATCCTGCGCATCCGCGCCGCGAGAGGCGCGTCCGAAGGAGAGGCCGAAGCCGCGCCGGTCGAAGCGGATGAAGCGGAAGTCATCGCCGAGCGCCGCGACTTGCGGCTCCCACATATCGAGGTCGAGCGTCCAGCCGTGAATGAGCAACACGGCGGGCCCCTGACCCTCGTCGCGGTAACGCAGCAGCGCCTCTGCGACAGGCAGGTAAAGATCCGGAGTGGCCGACGATGCCGGCATTCGCGCATTCGAATAGCGAAATAGTTTTCGCTATGAGGTTAGAGGCGGGGCGCGGCAGCGTCAAGTGACAGCCGGCCCGTGACGGTCGCCCCTGACGGCCCGGTCAGACCTGCGCGCTCAGTGAAAGTCCCGGGATCGCCCGCAGGTCGGCCGAGATCCGGCGGCTGAGCTGCCGAAGCATGCCGAGGCGTTCGCGCACGAGCTTCGCGCGGGTGATCCTTCCCGAGTGGCTCGAGGTGTTGAGCGCGGCGACGACTCTGCCGGACTGATCCAGGACCGGCACGGCGAGGGCAACGACGCCATACGCGAGCTCGTCGGCGACCGCCGCGTAGCCGCAGCGGCGGCACTCGTCGATGAGCGCTCGCAGCTCGGATCGATCGCAGACCGTGCGATCCGTCAGCGCTTCGAGTCTGGCGGTCTCGAAGTAGTGCTGCAGGCGCTCGGGGCTCAGGCCGGCGAGCAGCACGCGCCCCATCGAGGTCGCGTGGGCTGGAAAGCGGCTGCCGACATGCGCCTCGAGCCGAAGCAGAGTTCGGACCGAGGCACGCGCCACGTAAACGATATCGTTGCCGTCGAGCACGGACATCGCCGCCGAATCGCCGGTTTTGCGCGCCAGCTCCTCGAGGTGGTTCTTCGTGAGGTGCTCGATGTCCATCGAGTCGAGATAGGCGGCGCCGAGCTCGAGGACTTTCGGCCGCAGCAGGAAGCTGCGCCCGTGACGGGTCACGTACCCGAGATCCTCGAGGGTGAGGAGGCACCGGCGCGCGGTCGCGGCGGGAACGGCGGCGGTGCGCGCGATGTCGCTCAGGCTTGGAGCGGGATGCTCGCGCGTGAAGGCGCGAATGACTGCGATGCCCTTGGCGAGGCCGCCCATCGCTTCGCGGCGGCTTGGGGGAGCTTTGCGTGCCATGACGGGAAGTCTATTTCGGTATGCGAAAGGACGGAAGAGGCGCCGCCACCGCGGGATGCCCGCGCCGGAGCCTCGGGGCTTGACGGCCGCGCGGCGCCGGTTCACGATCTATTCGTATAACGAAGTGGATTTCGCTATACGAAAACATGAAGATCGGTCCGCCATCGCACCAGGCCACTGCCATCTGCGGCTCCACGGACGAGGCGATCTTCGTGCGCGGCCGCGACCTCGTGCGGGACCTCATCGGCAGCATCGACTTCACCGACTATTTCTGGCTGCTGGTGACGGGCGCGACCCCGACGCCGGCGCAGAGCCGCATCCTCGATGCGACGCTCGTCGCCATCGCCGAGCACGGACTGGTGCCGAGTGTGCAGGCAAGCCGAATGACGCTCGCCGCCGCGCCCGAGGCGCTGCAGGGGGCCGTAGCCGCGGGGCTCCTCGGCTGCGGCTCGGTGGTGCTCGGATCGGCTGAGGCGGCTGGGCGCTTCTTTGCGGAAATCGCCCGGCGGGCCGGCGATGGCCAGACAGTCGAGGCCGCGGCCGGCGCGTTGGTGCGCGAATACCGCGCGGAGCGACGTGCGATCCCGGGCTTCGGTCATCCGCTGCACAAGCACTCCGATCCCAGAGCGGAGCGGCTGCTTGCGATCGCGCAAGAGGTTGGGACCGCCGGCATGTACGCGCACGCTGCGCGCGCCGTCCAACGCGTGCTTCCCGAGCTGATCGGCAAGCCGCTCACGCTGAACGTTTCCGGCGCGATACCGGCGGTGCTCCTCGACGCCGGCTATCCGCTGCTCGCGCTCAAGGGAGTGCCGTTGCTCGCGCGCACCGCCGGTCTCATTGGGCACCTCCTCGAGGAGCAGATCCGGCCGATCGGGTTCGCCATGTCGGATGCCGCCGCCGAGGCGATCGGCTATGACGGCGATGCGCCGCCGGGATCGAAGCCGAAGCCATGAGCCTGCCGAACCAACAGCGGGCGGGGCCCGGCGCAGTTCTCGACGGGATCCGCGTGATCGAGCAGGGCACGTTCATCACCGGCCCGTGCGCGGGAATGATGCTCGCGGACCTCGGCGCCGATGTCATCAAGGTCGAGAGCCCGGAGGGGGATCCTTACCGCAGCTATCAGGGCGGGAGCTACTCGCCGCATTTCCAGGCCTACAACCGCAACAAGCGCGGGCTCGCGCTCGATCTCAAGCGCGAGTCCGATCGGGCGTTGTTCGAGGGCCTCGTTCGTGAAGCGGACGTCTTCATCCAGAACTTCAGGCCCGGCACTGCCGAGCGCTTGGGCTCGGGCCCCGAGCGCCTGCGGGGATTGAATCCGCGGCTGGTCTACTGCGCGATCAGCGGCTTCGGCCGCGATGGGCCCTATGCCGAGCGGCCGAGCTACGACTCGGTGGCGCAGGCGCTCAGCGGCTTTCTGAGCGTGGTGGTCGATCCGCGCGATCCGCAGTTTCTCGGACCGGCGCTCGCGGACGCCATCACCGGCATCTATGCCGCGTACGGAATTCTCGGTGCACTGGTGCAACGCGCGCGCACCGGCGGCGGCACGCTCATCGAGGTGTCGATGCTCGAGGCGATGACGCATTTCGCGGTAGAGCCCTTCGCGGCCTACTTCGCCCTCGGAACGGTGCCACGCTCGGATGACCGACCGCGCCTCGCGCAGGCCTACATCCTGAAGACCGCCGATGGGCGGCTGATCGTCCTGCATCTTTCCTCGCTCGAGAAGTTCTGGACCGGCCTCATCGCGGCGCTGGACGACCCGCAGCTCGCGCGCGATCCGCGCTTCCACACGCGCCAGGCCCGCATCGGCAACTACGAAACGCTGCGCGCGGAGCTCATGAGCCGCTTTGCGGCGAAGGATCTGGCGCACTGGGCCGAGAGGTTGCGCCGCCACGATGTGCCGCATGCGCCGATCAACGGTATCGATGAGGTCGTGGCCGACCCTCAGGTGGCGCATTTGGGGCTCATCGTGCCGGTCGCGGCGGCACATGGCGGTGAGCGCGCCGTGCGGCCGCCCGTCAGATTCGCGGGCGGGCGCGCGAGCGGCGTCCACGCGGCGCCGCTCCTCGATGAGCACGGCGCACAGATCCGCGAGGCGCTGGGACGCGGCGTCAAATGGCCCCTCCGAAGCTGAGGACGGGCGCAACCCAATATCGGAATCCGCAAAGGGGGATAACAACGTGCGCACATCTCATGCAGGATGGTTGGCCGCGCTGACCATGGGGCTCTCGCCGCTGATCACCATTCCCGCCGCCGCGCAGTCCATCGCGACCCTCCAGGAGGTGATCGTGACGGCGCGCAAGCGACCGGAGCTCTTCCGCAATCTGCCGATGACCGCGAGCGTGTTCACGCCACAGACGATCAAATCGGCCAACATCACGAGCCCGCGCGACTTCATCGCGATGGTGCCGAACATGACCCTGGTGCAGACGCAGAACGTCGGCAATGCCTTCGTCACCATCCGTGGCATCTCCCAGGCCCGTAACAGCGAGCCCTCGGTCGCCGTGATCGTCGATGGCGTCGAGGAGACGGACCCGGAAGAGTTCGCCACCGAGCTCTACAATGTCCAGCAGATCGAGGTGTTGAAGGGGCCGCAGGGAGCTCTCTACGGCCGCGACGCCATCGGTGGGGCGATCATCATCACGACGGCTCCCCCCTCCGATCACTTCGAAGGCGACATGACGGTCGGCGCGGGCAACGGGCCATCGGAGCGCGCCAGAGGCACGATGAGCGCTCCGCTCGACTCATCCGGCACGCTCAAGTACCGGGCCAGCCTGAACTTCTACAACACGGATGGATACCTGCAGAACGTCTACCTCGACCGCAAGGCCGACCCGTACCGCGACTACTCGGGCACCTTCAGACTGCTTTGGCAACCGAACGATGCCTTCAGCGCCGATCTGCGCCCCTTCTACGATCGGGTACAGACCACAGCCTACTACTATGTGATACCGCGCAGTGACGAAGCGAACGTGTTCTCCAGCTTCACCACCCCAGCCAACGCGAATGACATCACGAGCCCGATCCAGGTCAACAACGAGGGCACGGATAACCGCGACATCATCGACATACCGCTGAAGCTCGACTACCGTCCGGGTGGATACGGAACTTTCACCTCGATCACCGACTACGACCAGACGAAGGAGATCGACACGGGGGATGCGTATGACTTCCGGCCGATCAATACGTCGGTTGCCTACAATGATTTCTTCGCCACCATCCCGGCGGCGCTCGGCGGGCCATTCGATGAGAGCCAGAGCCAGTTCATCCGCGTGCGCACGTGGAGCCAGGACCTGCGCTTCACCTCGCCCTCGCGCGAGCGATTCACGTGGATCGCGGGGCTTTATTTCCTGCACAAGGAGCGTTTCATCTCCACCGGCAACATCGTCGATCGCGGCCTCGGCGTTCCCGCCGTTTACGAGACTCCGATCGTCGATCCGACCAATCCCTTTGCAACCAATACGAGTGTCACGTTCCTGGCGGATGGTCAGAAGAGCAACGCCTGGGCGGGCTACGGTGATGCCACCTACAAGCTGACCAGTCGCTGGGAAGTCGATGCGGCGCTGCGCTACGACCAGGACAAGGTGAGCGACACCACCCGCACGCCGCCGTACTTCCTGGCGCAGGTCCTAGACCCGACCGCTTACACGGGCGAAGTGCGCACGGAAACCTGGGGCGCGTGGCAGCCGAAGTTCACGCTGCGCTACCAGCCGAGCGAGAACTGGACGCTCTATACCGACTGGAGCCGCGGCTTTCGCAGCGGCGGATTCAACCAGACGGGGGTTGGCAGCGTCGCCGTCGCGAACGGCATCAAGGGCGTGAACGACACGTTCAACGCCGAGATCGCCGATACCTACGAGCTCGGCGTGAAGGGAGACATGCTCGATCATCGCTTGAGCGTCGATGCGGATGTGTTTCACACCCACTCGGATAACGGCTATTTCTTCGTATACCTGTCCGAGAACTCCACCCAGGACCTCGGCAATCTGAATGCGACCTACAAGGGGGCGGAGTTCCAGATCACGGCCTATCCGAGCGAACATCTGCAGCTTTATGCCGGCTATGGCTACACCGGCAGCCAGATCACCAAGATGGCCGACCCCACCGTGCTCGGGAATCAGGCGCCACTCGTCTCGCGCGACACGGTCAATGCGGGCGCGATGTACGTGCATCCGCTCATGAACGGACTCAAAGGGACGGCGCGCCTCGACTTTCAGAACATCGGGCGCACGTGGTGGGACCCGCAGAACTCGACCTCGCGCGACCCCATCTCGCTCGTCAACCTGGACCTCAGCCTGCAGAGCGGACCTTGGACGCTCACCGCCTGGTCGAAGAACCTCACCAATACGATCTACAATGCGGAATTCTCCCCAGGAGGGTTCCTCTGGCGGGCCCTGCCGCGCCGCTACGGGCTCGATTTCGAGTATCGCTTCTGATCTGGAGCTACCATGGCCATCCTCGCAAAGCTGCCTTCCCGCCTGCATCACAACGCCTACGTCACGCACGATCTCGAGGCCACGCGCAGGTTCTACGAGGACGTGATCGGTTTACCGCTGATGGCCACCTGGTGCGAGATCGATCAGCTCTTCGGAGCCGAGCGCGTGTATTGCCATCTGTTCTTCGGGATCGGGGACGGCGGGGCGTTGGCATTCTTCAAGTTCGCGAAGCCCGAGGACGACAAGCAGTTCGGTCCGGAGATGCCCTTCTCGCCGTTTCATCACATCGCCCTGAACGTCGACGGCGACACTCAGGCGGAGATCGAGCGGCGGCTGGAGGAGAACAGCTACACGCCGCCGAGGACCTTCGTGCTCGAGCACGGCTATTGCCGCTCGGTGTACGTCACCGACCCCAACGGGCTCATTCTGGAGTTCACGCGTGATGACCCGAGGGCGGATGAGATCGCGCGCACCCGGCGCGCCAACGCTCACAAGGACCTCAAGCGCTGGCTCGCGGGCGACCATACCTCCAACAATACCTATCGGCCCGAAGGCACCTGATGCGCCGAAGCGCCGATCGCTTTCTGACGACTCACGTCGGCAGCCTGCCGCGCAGCCAGGCCGTGACAAATGTGCTCTTTGCGCGGGCCGCCGGCAAGCCGGATGAGCCCGGGGCGGCGGCCGTCATCGGCAACGCGGTGAAGGCGGTCGTGCAACGCCAGGTCGATGTCGGCATCGACATCGTCAGCGACGGCGAGATGGGCAAGATCAGCTATGCGACCTACGTGTCGGAGCGGTTCTCCGGTTTCGACGGCGACACCGCGCGCGAGCCCGGACAGGATCTGGTCGAATTTCCGGGTCTCCTGAGGAAGCTCGCGGAGCGGGGCGCGACCGCGAAATACCGCCGGCCGCGCTGCGTTGGACCGGTCGGCGTGAAGGACACGCGGCCGCTCGCGGCCGATCTCGAGAACCTCGAGGCGGCCGCCGCCGCCGCCTCGCCGCTCGAGGCATTCATGAACGCCGCCTCTCCGGGCGTCGTCGCCTTGTTTCAGCCCAACGATTTCTATCCCACCCAGGATCAGTACCTCGAGGCGCTGGCCGAGGCGCTGCGCAGCGAGTACGAAGCGATCGTCGCCGCCGGCTTGCTGCTGCAGATCGATGCGCCCGATCTCGGCATGGGTCGGCATACCATGTATCGCGACCGCACCGAGGAGGAATTCACCGCTCTCGCCGCGAGGCACATTGAGGTGCTCAATCACGCATTGAGGAACGTGCCGGCGGACCGCGTGCGCATGCATGTCTGCTGGGGAAATTACGAGGGGCCGCATCATCACGACATTGCTCTCGCGCGGTTGCTTCCGGTGGTGCTGCGGGCCAAGCCGCAGGCGCTGCTCTTCGAGGCCGCGAATCCCCGCCATGCCCACGAGTGGGCCGTTTTCAAGGACGTGAAGCTTCCCGAGGAGAAGGTTCTGATTCCCGGAGTCATCAGCTCGACCACCAACTACGTCGAGCATCCGCTGCTCGTCGCGGAGCGACTCGAGCGGCTCGCATGTCTCGTCGGGCGGGAGCGTGTGATCGGTGGCAGCGACTGCGGCTACGGAACCTTCGCCGGCTTCGGCCCCGTGGAGCCGGACATTGCATACCTCAAGCTTGCCGCCCTGGTCGAGGGAGCGCGAATTGCGAGCGCGAGACTCTGGCGGCAGTGAGCGGCGGATCGCGGCGAGCGGTTGCGGACCGCCGGCCGGAAAGCGCTCGCGGCGCTCGAGATCAGCGCACTGTCGCCTCCAGTATCACGGTGGGACTTCGGGTCGGAGTCACTCCGCCGAGGCGCATTCCGGCGGACTCGAGCAGGCGCTCGTATTCGGCGCGTGTGCGCTCGCGTCCCCCGGTCGTCATCACCAGCATCTCCACGTCCAGGGATTTCGCCGGATGCGGACCCGCAGCATCGGGCAGCAACATCTCCAGCAGCAGGACCGTTGCATGGGCCGGTGCCGCCCGTCTCACGGCGCCGAGGATCGCGGCCGCTTCGGAATCGCCCCAATCGTGAATGACACTCATGAGGAGGTAGGCATCGCATGCCGGCAGGGCGTCGGTGAAGAAACTGCCGGAGCGCAGCGTCAGCCGGTCGGATGATGGCGAGGTCGCGAGCGCTTCGATGACATGAGGAAGATCGAACAGCACGCCGGTCACGTCCGGATTCGCGGCGAGCACCGCGCGCAGCAGATGGCCGCGGCCGCCGCCGATATCGGCGATGCACTTGAATCTCGAGAAGTCATAGACACGGAGCACACTGTCGATCTGCTCGTGGGACTTGGCCGTCATCGCGTCGTCAAATAGCCGTGCCTCCTCGGGGTGACTCGCGAAGTATTCGAAGGTGCCACCTGGGGTGATGCAGCTCATGGCCGACTCACCGGTGCGGACCGAATGCTCGAGCTTGCCGTAAGCTTGCCAATGTACGGGCATCCCCATCATCCCGACGAAGGCCCGCAGAGATTGCGGATGATCGGTGCGCAGCAGTCTCGATGCCGCACTATGGCCGAACCTTCCGGCGACCTCCTCGAACACACCATGGGCGGCGAGCGCGCGCAGCACCCGCGCAAGAGCCTGTGGGTGGGCGCCGACCGCCTTTGCGAGCGCTTCGGGACTCTCGGCCCCATCGCCGATATGGTCGGCCACACCGAGCGCGGCGATGACGTGCAGGCAACGCGAGGCCCAATAGCCGGTCGCAAGCTGAAGAGCGGTCTGGCGCGGGTCTGTGGCGGTCATGGCAGGTCCTGGGCTTGGCGGGATGAGTCCCGATGGGATATTTTCGACCAGAGGAGGCCAGTATGAAACTGTTCTATGCGACCGGGTCGTGCTCACTGTCGCCCCATATCGTCGCCCATGAAGCCGGCATCGCGGTACATCCGCAGAAGGTGGATCTGAAGACCAAGACCGTGGCCTCCACAGGCGACTTCTTCACCATCAATCCCAAAGGCTATGTCCCGGCGCTGCAGTTGGATGACGGCGAGGTACTCACCGAGGGTCCGGTGATCGTCCAGTATCTCGCCGACCTCAAGCCCGAGACGGGCTTGGCGCCGCCCGCGGGCACGATGGCGCGCTATCACCTCCAGGAGTGGCTCGGTTACATCAACTCGGAGCTGCACAAGAGCTATTCGTTGCTGTTCCGGCAGGATACCGCGGCGGAGACACGCGCCGAGCGGCAGGTGTATCTGCGCAAGCGCTATACGGTGGTCGAGAAGCAGCTCGAGAGCCACCCCTATCTTCTCGGGGATACCTTCACCGTGGCCGACGCCTATCTTTTCACGATCACCAGCTTCGCGGGCGTCGTGAAGTTCGACCTTGCGGCGTTCCCCAATGTCCGGGCCTTCCAGGAACGGGTCTTCGCGCGTCCGGCCGTGAAGGCGGCGATGAGAGCGGAAGGACTCATCACGTAAAAACCCGACCCGAGGTGTTGATGATCGATCCGTCGGTACACGGGTACGGCCGCTTCGGTGCGCGCGCGCTCGGGATCCTGAGCGCCATCGCGCTGGCTGCCGCTCTCGGCGGCTGTGTGACGCGTCCGGCCACGGCAGTGGCGCCGGCACGCGCCATCCGCTCGTACCGCGCCGTTACCGCGCGTCGGACAGCCGTTCGATGTCGTTCCGGGGCAATCCCGCCTCATCGTGCTCGTATAGCAAGCGGGTCCGATGGCGGCGCTGGGACACGATCATGTGATCGCGTGCCGTTGCATCACCGGAACGCTCTACCTGGCACATGAGCCCCTGCACGGCAGCTTCGATCTTCGCATCGCCGTCAACGAGCTCACCGTGGACGATCGGGCGCTGCGGGCGGCCGAGCACAGCGCGGATTCCCCCCCCGACGTCCCGCAGTCCGCGCGCCAGGGCACGCGCGGGAACATGCTCGGCAGCGCTTTGTTGAATGCGGCGAGGGTCCCCGATGTCAGCTTGCGAGCCGAGACCTTACGACCCTCACCCGACGGAAAACCCGAGGATCTCATCGCGGACGTTCTGGTGGAGGTACGCGATCACGCCCGCTCGATCGCCGTGCTGGTGTACTGCGATATCCAGACTGATCGGCTCGTGGCGAGGGGGCAGGGCTGAGGGCTCAGCGGCCGATCTGTTAAGATCGCTACGCGGTCGATCCGATCGACGCCAGGGTGCTGACGGGCGCGGCGGTGAGCTATCTCGAGAAATTCAAGGTACGGCCCGGCTCTCGGGTGAAGCTCGCCGACATCGATCCAGGATTCAAGGGGCACTACGACGCTGCCGAGGACGCCGCGGAAGAGCTGGAGCAACTCCGCAACAGCCTGTGGAACCTGCAGGAGTTGCTGTACGTCGAGCGGCAACAATCTCTGTTGATTTGCCTGCAGGCGATGGACACGGGCGGCAAGGACGGAATCATCAATCACGTCCTGGGCTCCATGAATCCGCAGGGCTGCCGGGTCGCGCACTTCCGCAAGCCCTCGGTGGAGGAAGCTGCGCACGATTTTCTCTGGCGTGCGCATCGCGCGGCGCCGGCCCGTGGCGAGGTGGTCATTTTCAACCGCTCACATTACGAGGATGTGCTCGTCGTGCGGGTGCACGATCTGGTGCCGAAGCACGTGTGGTCGGCTCGCTATGAGCGGATCAACGACTTCGAAAGAATGCTCGTGGAGAGCGGCACTCTGGTCCTCAAGTTCTACCTGCACATCTCCAAGGACGAGCAGCTCGCGCGTTTCAAGGCGCGACTCGATGACCCGACGAAGCAGTGGAAGATCAGCGAAGCCGATTACGCCGAGCGGAAATACTGGGCCAGGTACCTGGCGGCCTACGAGAAGGCGCTCTCGCGCTGCAGCACCAAGCGCGCTCCGTGGTTCCTCATCCCGGCCAACCACAAATGGTTTCGGGATCTCGCTGTCGGGCGGATCGTGGTCGAGCATCTCGAGGGCCTCGGGTTGAAGTATCCGAAGCCCACGGTGGATATTGCCTGCGTCCGGCGCGAGTACCACGCGATGAAGAAGAGCAGGAGCAGGAAGAAGAAGTGAGACGGCGATCGCGGTCGCCCGCGGCCGCGCTCGCCGTGAGCCGCGGTCAGCGCGGCTGCAGCTGCGCCACCTTGACCCAGTCGGGCCGGGGTTTCAGTACGGCGACGAGATAGATCCCGTCCTTACCTTCGTTCAAAGAGGCATGCTCCATGCTCAAGCTGGCCGTCAATTGTCGGGGGGGTAAGCTTATACATGCCGCCGTCAGCGGCATCGACCGCGAGCCCGATCAGCGCACCGAATACGATATTGCCCCATACCCAGCCGCTCACACCATGCGTCGGAGTGAGATCGTAGGGCTGATATCCGGGCAGGGTGATCCTCACGATGTGATTGTCTCTGCGTCGACGGTCACTCCCGCTCCGCTCGGTACGCTGGAGATTCCCACGTCCTGATGCGTTCCGTGAATGATGGAAGCGCACGAAGCCAGGGCCAGTGTGGATGCGAAAGCGATGTTTGAAACCGTGAGACGGCGGGTAAGATTCATTCTGCTCTCCCAGAGCAACGCGTTCAGTTCCAAACGCGCGCGCAGTTTGCGAAGGCCGGATTCGGGCGACCTTGCGCCGCCTCACAATCGAAAATCACATATTCGATTCAGCCCGGGGAGTGAGACCTGCATCGCAGGCTGAGCAGTACGCTCACGATCGAGCAGTGGGCAGTGGTGAGCGCGATTTGCGGTCTCAATGAGAGCACAGCGATCATTCGTTGGTCGTCGTCGGCTGTTCCAGCCGCGGTGCCCATCCTCCCGGCCGACGCTTGAGGACGAAGTATGCTATGTACGATACGACCCCAGAAGTACGGGTCGCCTGACGCGTCGAAGGACGACAAGGTGCCCGAAGCGGAAGTCCAGACTAACGTTGTGAGGTTCCGCTCCTCACCCGCGAGCGGCCCTTAGGGCACCGCTAGGGCTTTTCCACTAACTTGGTTGGCTGGGCGCATGATCAGCGCACGCGCGGCGCACGTTCCCTGTCCTGATCGGACGCAGACTTCGTCATGGGTGGCTGCACGAGGATCTCATCATGGCAAGGTGCAAATCCTCTTTCCGCATCTTCCCGGCGTTCGGCGCGCTGCTGATCGCAGCATTCGCGGTCCGCGCCCAGGCATCGACCCATCTGCTCAATTTCTATGTCGGCGCCGGTCTGGGGGATGCAAGTCTGCGGGCGAATGACTCAGGTCTGGTCGCCTCCAGCCCCGATTCTCTCGGCGGATTCGATCGGGGCGATTTCGCCTACCAGATTATGGCTGGCGTGCGTGGCCTGTACCTGCTGGGGGCCGAGATCGACTATTTTCATTTGGGCAGTGGAGGAGTCTCCCCCAGTTATTCGGGACCCTTCGAGCTCACGGAGGCCCGAATCTCCCAAAAGGGAGAGGCCGCCTTCGCTATGCTCTACCTGCCTGTACCTATCGTCGACATCTACCTGAAGGCGGGAATCGCTCGCCTCATGACGGCTCTCAGCGCCACCGTCAGTCGTAGCTGCCGTGCTCCCGCGCTGTGCATCGAGGCCGGCCCCCCCTTCACCGGAAATGTCGACACGAGTGAGACGACATTGGCCGCCGGTGCCGGAGTCCAATGGAAACTCGGTGACTGGGCTGTGCGAGCCGAGTACGAGCGTTTCGCTGCACTTGGCGCGCATCCCGATCTTCTGACGGTGGGGGTGACCTGGAGCATCCTTTAGGGGGCTGTGACCGTTCAGTCGGCCCAGCGCTAAGACGCGCGTTTCGCTGCCCGTTGGACTTAATCGTCGAATGACGGCTTCGCGATGGTGAGTTGTCGTTCATAGAGGCAGACCGGTGCTTCCGCACGCCGGCGCCGGGGAGCTCGTGCGCGGCGACGTGCTTCGGGCAGCGGAAGCCGTGCCAGATGTGGGCGCACCCAATTTCAATGCGGATTCGGCAACGGGGGCATTTATGGCGGGGTGATAGATGGTAGAGAAGCGCAACGTGACATCGTTTGGAAGCGTGAGATGCGAATCAATGCGTCGGACGAGGAATGATGTTCGGTCTATCCAGACGATCTCCGTGACTCTGGCGCGAGAGAGGGCTTCTTGAATGCGGTAGCAGTTATGCCCATCGCAGGGCGCCTCGGAAATGAGGTGAGCGTCGGGGTCATCCGTGAGCTTGCGGCCGCTGACGAGCTGTGGCATCAGCAACGCTGGTATATTGTACGCCGCCGAGCTGGAAACGCCGGTCGCTCGCGCGATGGCGATATCGAGTGACGGGGGAGTTGTCAATTTCGAGAACGCCCACTGCTCAACGTCCTTACCGTTACGGTAGATGATGCCGCGCAGGGCGGGCGTCTGGATCATCGTCGGATGCATGGCGACAAATGCGAAGCGGAATCGATCCGGGGCGCGGTATGCCGTGCTGAACGGCACGTCCGAGAGAAAGGTCGCCGCGCTACTCCCCGTGGGCTTAACGACGCCAGTGTCTTGATACGTTTTGGCGGTGGCGTACACGATGGCCACTCGGTGCAAGACCATGGAGGCCGTCATGGCGTCGTCCATGGTAGCGGCATCGGCCGCATTCCGAAAATCCGGCGAGCCGATGCCGATCGAGGCAATGGCCAGAAATAGTGCCGTTGTTTTCAGTCTGGAGTTTCCGACTGCACGCCGGCGGGTCTCAATGATCCTAGTCTACGGCGAACGGCGGCAATCGGGAAATGTAAGGGGAGACGGTGACCGGCAGGTTATGGCCGGGATCTGACCGAGAAGGCAAATTCGTGCTGAGTAGCCTTGTACCCGTGCGTGGTCCCCGCGCCGCGGTGCAGCAGCAGTTTAATGCGGGGATTGTTGCCGAAGTGCCGTGTAGGCACGCGGAACGTGTCTACGGCGTCGTGATCGGTATGCGGCGGAGAGCCTGTCATCGCGCGCCGAGTCATCGAGGTATTCCGAGAGCTCCCGCGACGCGGCGGGCGTGTGCGTGTCGGTCAAGGAACCGCCTTTGAGCCCCGTCATCGGGCTTCCTCTGCGGCTCATGAGCCGGTGCGAACGCCGATGGGAGCAGAGCCCGAGAGCAGCTCGCGCCGGAATACTCGCACGGCGGTCACGGCGAGCAGCAACAGCGCCAGCAGCGCAAGACAGACCACGACGACGCTCCTGCCGGTGCGAAACGGGGCCGCCCATAATGCCGAGAAGAACGCCGCGTAGATCAGATACAAATTGAGGAAGACGCCTGCGATCGGCACGAGCAGGTTGCGAACGACGGTGAACTGCTCGGGCAAGATGCGCCGGAAATAGAGCAGGTTTGCGACGTTGACCGCGGTGAACGTGAGCGCGGCAAAGAACACCAGCGCGTTCACCCACCAGACAAAGCTGTCGAGGCCATCGCGCAGGATCGCAAGGCTCAGCAGCCCCATGCCGATGCACGTCGCGACGACGAACAGCACCGCGGTTCGCGGGACGCGCTTCTCTCCCTCGAGCCGCGCGAAGGCCGCCGGCAGCAAACGGTGGCGCGCCAGCGCGAAGATGATGCGCGAGGCGCCCTGCACGCCAGCAATGTAGATTGCCGTGAGGCCCGTGAAGGCCGTGGCGATCACGATGAGATTCCCCCAGCCCCAGTACGCGTGCGCGACCGGGCTGATCGCAGTTAGGCCGGCCGCGTTGTACGCGTCGATCTTGCCCGGCAGCGTGGAGAGGGTGAGAGCCCAGGAGTTGACGGCCCAGAACACAGCGATGCCGACGACGGCGCAGACCAGTACCCGCGGCACGTTCTCGCGCGGCGCCCGAGCCTCCTCGGCGGCGGTGGCGACGACGTCGAAACCCGAGAACGCCAGCATGCCGAGAATGATCGCCCTCCAGAACCCCGCCGCTCCCTGCGTCGTGTGCGCCGGATCGAAGGGGCCGAGATTGATACCTCCGAGCTGGCCGGCCTTGACCCACACAATGGTGGCGGACAGTGCGAGCACCACCGTGGTCTCGATGAGCATCAGGCGGGTCGTTGTCCTGATGGAGACCTCCGCTCCCCGAGCGCAGATCCAGCCGATCAGGATCGAATGCAGGACGAGCCCCGTCACGAGGACGACCATGCCCGGGATCGCAAGATGCATCCAGTCCGCGAGGTCGCGGAAGAACAGCGCGAACAGCAGGGGGACCGAGATCGCGATCATGAGGAAATAGGTCAGCATCACCAGCCCGGCGATCAAGCCCGTGGCAGGGCCCACCGTCGTCCAGAGCCAGGTGGCCACCGCTCCCGCAGAGGGCGCGTGGCGGTTGAGGCTGGCATAAGAGAGAACCGTCGGAAGCGTGATGATCAGTGCCGCGAGGAAGACGAGAGGCGCGACCGGCCCCGCCGTCGCCTCGATCGGGCCCCAGGTGGCGAAGAGGCCGATGGCGGGCGAGGTGACCCCGATCACCAGGGCGGCGAGCCCCCAGGGCCCGATGACGTTCGCTTTGAGGCACGAAGCGCTCGCCGCGTCCACAGTCGGACTCACCTCCACGGGCTCGCTCCCCTCAATAAGTGACCGACGGCAGCCATGAACCGGCGGGTGAGTTGTAGAGGCCGATCGTCATCAGGGTCATCGTGTGAACGATGCGCAGGCCCTCGCCGAGGCACCATCGCACCAGCTCCGTGTTGCGGGCCGGAGCGAGAAAACCGGGACCCGGAAAGGACTCCGAGGCGCGAATGAGCGCCTTCAGGTCGTCGTTGGTCTCGGCGACGGCATGGCTGAAGTACGCAATCGAGGTCGCGTAACCTGTCACGCGCCCTACGCGCTCCACGACGCGAGCCGTTCCCTGAGCAACCGCGTCGGCGAGCTCACCGCCTCGCTCGTGTCCGTGCACGCGCAGGCAAAGCCGGTTGCATGCTTCCAGATCCCTTGCAGTAGCAGGGCGCACCGGATGGCCGAGCATGGGCTTGCCGGCGGCGGGTCCCTGCAGGCACAGCAGCGGCTCGCGCACCTGAAATCCGAGCTTCAAATAAAGCGCGAGGGAGCGATTATGGTAGCCCGCCTGCACCAGCCGGATTGCGGGAAAGCCTCGTTCTTGCGAGCGCCGCATCACCGCCTCCATGAGCGCGCGGCCGGCACCTTCGTTCTGCAGTGCTGGGTCGACCGTTATCGGCCCGACGCCACTTACCAGATTACGCTCGTCGAGGAAGTTGCTGCCGACGATCCGTCCGTCGGCTTCGGCGACGACGGCGAAAAACCGCTCATGGCTCAAGAACCCGGTGAGCAGAGCCGTCGCCACCTCCGGACTCGGTAAATCTGGTGGGAAGCGGTGTGCCTCCGCGATTGCCTTGAAGGCTCGGTAGCAGATGTCCCCGACAGCAGCTGCATCCTCCGCCCCGGCTCTGCGCAGTGTCAGGATCATTTCTGGGTCCCCTTTTTCTTGCGATTCACGACGTCTGACACGGCGGGGAATTGGCCGGTTACGCGAGTCGCCGATCTCGACGCCACCGATCGGTGCTGTCGAAGCCGCGACAGGAGCCCGGTTCTCAAGCAGTTGAACGGAGACCCGCCCACTTCGCCATGCGATCCCATGGCTCAGAAGGACAACCTCACCGACCGGTGCGCTCCCCTGAACCCGCGTCACTCTCGCGGCATAGCCTCAAAGTTGCAAGCCGAATCTGATGAGGGTAGGTTGCGCAACCATGGTCAAGCAGCCCGCGAACCGGTGGAACGCCGTGTCGATCGTCTGCACGAGCGCCAGTTGTGCCGCGGCGCAGGCGTTGAAGGGACGGCGCTACCTCAGCGCCGATGCGCCACGGCTTCCCCTCTCTGATTGCACTCGAGCCGAGACCTGCCCCTGCGTATACCGCAAGCATTCTGACCGGCGTGCCGAGCCGCGGCGCGAGGCGGATACAAGCGGTCTGCGGCGCTCGAGTCCGAACGCGGAGCGACGCAAGGGCCGGGGACGCCGCAGCACCGATGCTTGATTGAGAGACGAACAGACGCCCTCAGCGGTGGTTGCCGAACGGTTCCGCAAGCGGCAGGCAGGGCTCCGTCGCCGGTCATTTGAAATTCCCAATTTCGCAGGTCTGTCCGCTACCCGAGTCCCGGCTCGGGGCACCCGCATCGCGAAGTTCGCCATCGCTGGCCTGATCGAATGGCCGTAAATGAGAGATCACTGTCTCGAGGTGAACGGCGGGTCTTGGCGACGGCGGCCGGCCAGCTCGGTGGGCGATCAGGGCGTTGAACACCGCGAGGGCAACGGCCGCGCTGAGACTCTTTCCGGCGATCGGTCCGGCGAGTGATGTCAGGAGGGCGCTGAAGGGCGCATCGCTGCGGAAAATTTCGGGGTGTCCACCGGAGCTCCACGCCGCCGCGATCACCGGAAATGCGGTTGCCACTGCTCCGACGAGGCAGGCGATGAGGATGACACGGCCCATGTTGCGATGCGGGTCGATCAGCTCCTCGCCCAAGGCAGACGCCTGCCGCAGCTATTCCGATGAGGAACAACGGCGCGGCGCCGTTGGTGCACGGCACAGGTCGTTTGCGGCCGGGCGCGGTAGAATGCTCGGGACTTCGCTGTGGGGTGCCGGGAAGGAGGTCACTTGACCGCTCATTATCTTCTGAAAACAGAACCGTCGGCGTATTCCTTTGCCGATTTGTCCCGCGACAAGGAGACGCTCTGGGATGGAGTCTCGAATCCCGTGGCGCTCAGGAATCTGCGCGGTATGAGCCCCGGCGATCTGCTCGTGATCTATGAAACCGGGGATGTGAAGAGTGCCGTGGGTGCGGCGAGTGTGATCTCGGTGCACGACGCGGATGCCAAGGACCCGAGAGTCAAAATCAAAGTCGCGAAGGCCTTGCCCAAGGCGGTGCCGCTCGCTCGGATCAAGGCCAACAAGCTTTTCGCCGATTCACCCCTGGTGCGCCAGGGACGTCTGAGTGTCGTGCCGCTCAGCAAAGAGCAGTACCGCTACCTGACCGGTGCATGATGCCATCCGGGTCTCTGACGATCGTCGGCGGAACGGGCGCGCTCGGTCGCGCGCTGGCGGTCCGCGCGCTGCGGCACGGCATCCGGGTCTGCATCGGCTCGCGCGTCGCGGAGCGGGCCGATGCCGTGGCGGAGGAGCTGCGGCGTGAGGTCACCGGCGCGAACGTGAGTGCGGCCTCCAACTTCGAGGCGGCGCGCAGCGGGGAGGTCATCGCGGTCACGGTGCCGTTCGCGAGCCAACAGGAGACGTTGCTGACGATCCGCGAGGCGGCCAAGGGCAAGATCGTGATCGACACGACCGTGCCCCTGGTACCGCCCCGGGTCGCGCGCGTGCAGCTGCCGCCCGAGGGCTGCGCGGCCGTGCGGGCCCAGAATGAGCTCGGGCCTGAGATCCGGGTGGTTTCGGCGCTGCACACCGTTGCCGCGGCGCGATTGGGCTCCGATGCATCCGCCCGCGACATTGGAGACATCCTCGTGTTCGGCGATGACAAGCCGAGCCGCGAGGTCGTCGTGGCGCTGCTCGCGGCGATGGATCTCTCGGCCCTGCACGGAGGCTCGCTCGCCAATTCGGCCGCCGCCGAGGCCTTCACCTCCGTGCTGATCTTCCTGAACAAGCACTACGGGGCGGATCACGCGGGGCTCAGGATCGTCGGGATCGGAACCGAGCGACCGGGCTGATGGTGCCGACGGCGCAGCCGCCACGGCAGCTTGCCCGCCGCCGGACCAGCGCCTACGCTTGGCGCCATGCAATTCAAGCTCGGAATCATTAGATGTCAGAACATCCGCAGCCGCTCGATACCCTAGGCATCGTCGGCGCGGGCGCGATGGGCGCGGGGATCGCCCAATCGGCATTGACGGCGGGATTGAAGGTCATCCTCTATGACTCGAGCGCTGCGGCGCTCGCCAAGGCACGTGCCGAGGTGCATGCGCGGCTGACGCGGCTGGCGGAGAAGGGGCAGCTCACCACTGATGCGGTCACCGATGCCGACCGGCGGCTCATATTCGCCGAGCGCCCGCAGCAGTTGGCCGAGGCGCGGTTCGTGATCGAGGCCATCGTCGAGGATCTCGAGCCCAAGCGGCGGCTGTTCGCGGTGCTCGAGGAGATCGTCTCCGCCGATACCGTGCTTGCCACCAACACTTCATCGCTCCGCGTCGCCGCCATCGCGCGCATCTGCCGGCATCGCGAGCGCGTCTGCGGGCTCCATTTCTTCAATCCCGTGCCGCTCATGCGGCTCGTCGAGGTGGTGAGGACGGCCGAGACTTCGGAAGGCACCCTGCAGCGCGCGCTGGCGCTGGCGGAACGGCTGGGCAAAACGGCGGTGCGGGTGAAGGACGTGCCGGGGTTCCTCGTGAATCTCCTCGGGCGCGCCTACCTCACCGAGGCGTTGCACATCGAGCATGAGGGTGTGGCTCCGGCGGCAATCATCGACCGGATCATGCGCGAGGCGGCGGGTTTTCGCATGGGCCCCTTCGAGCTGATGGACCTGACGGGGATCGATGTCAACTTTCCGGCCACCCGAGTCGTCTATGAGGGCTTCCAGCACGATCCACGGCTGAAGACCACCGTGTTGCACGAGTCGCTTTTCATCGCGGGGCAGCTCGGGCGCAAAACCGGGAGGGGATTTCACGATTACGCGGCGGGGGCAGGGGCCGCTCGCGCAGCCGAGAGTGGGAAGTCAGGCACCGCGGCCTCCGGAGGAGCGGCGGTCGCCGCGTGGATTGCCGAGAATGCCCGCGGATTCGAGTTGCTCACCGAGCGCGGCGTGAGGCTCGTCGCGGCGGAGCAGGCGGAGGTGATACTCGTCAATCCGGGCGGCGGGGACGCGGCCACGGCCGCGGCGAGACTGGGGCTCGATCCGGCTCGAGTCGTGGCGGTGGATTTCCTGGGGAACGAGCGTGAATTCCTCACCTTGATGTCCCCGGTCGGCGGTCAGGGCGCGGCGCAGAAGCTCGCGGCGTTTCTGCGCGCAAGAGGCCTGTCGGTGGCCGTGATCAAGGATTCTCCGGGTTTCGTGGCACCGCGGATTCTCGCCATGGTCGTGAATCTCGCCTGCGAGGTGGCGCAGATCGGAGTTGGCAGTCCGGATGACATCGACACTGCGATGCGACTCGCGCAGAACTATCCACGCGGTCCTTTCGAATGGGGCGAATGGCTCGGCGCGCGGCGGGTTCACGAGATGTTGCGACAGATGCAGGAGATCACCGGCTCCGACCGCTATCGCCCGAGCCTCTGGCTGCGGCGGCGGGCGTTGCTCGGGCTGTCGCTGAGACAATCCGAGTGATCGCGGCATGAGTGAAATGACGGATTCCTTCAGCGCCCGCTCGTGGCTCTTCGTCCCCGGTGACAGCGAGCGCAAGATGGAAAAAGCGGCCGCGAGCTCGGCGGACATCCTTCTTCTCGACCTGGAGGACGCGGTGGCCGAGGGGCAAAAATCCGAGGCCCGGGCGCGGCTCTCGGCGTTCCTTGCCGCGCAACCCGGCGAGCGCTCGCGCCTCTGGGTGCGCATCAACCCGCTGCAGGGCCCGCACGCGGCGGCGGATCTCGCCGCGGTGATGCCGGGGCGGCCCGGCGGAATCATGCTGCCCAAATCCCGGGGGCGGGCCGATGTCGAATGGCTCGATCGTTGTCTTTCCGAGCTCGAAGTCTCCGCCGGCCTCGCGCTGGGCTCGACCCGGGTCATCGCGCTCGTCACCGAGACCGCCGCGAGCATGTTCACGACCGGAAGCTACGCGAGCGCTCCGAGACTCGTGGCCATGACCTGGGGTGCCGAGGATCTCGCCGATGCGGTGGGCGCCAGCGAGAACCGGAACCCGGATGGCAGTTATCTTTTCCTGTACGAGATGGCACGCAGCTTCTGCCTGCTCGGCGCCGCGGCGGCGGGCGTTGCCGCCGTCGAGACGATTCATGGAGATTTCCGCGACGAGGCCGGCCTTCGCCAGCACGCGCGGCAGGCGCGGCGCGCGGGGTTTCGCGGCATGCTCGCCATCCATCCCTCGCAGGTGCCGGTCATCAACGAGGCCTTCACGCCGAGCGCCGAGGAGCTCGAGGCAGCCCGGGAAATCGTCGATCTGTTCGCCGCCAACCCTGGCGCCGGCACGATCGGCCATAAGGGCGTGATGCTCGATCGCCCGCACCTCTCGCGCGCGCAGGCTCTGCTCAAACTCGCCGCGCGGGCCACGCCGAGGTAACAGCCGATGAGGTCTCTGAGTCCGGATAAAGGGGGATTGAATGGCGGCTCGCTGGTTTGACGAATGGCGGGTAGGGGACCGAATCGCTCACGAGATTCGGCGAACGGTGACGGAGACCGACAATCTCCTTTTCTCGACCATGACGCACAACGCTCAGCCCTTGCACATCGATGTCGAGGCCGCGAAGGCGAGCGAGTTCGGTCAGATACTGGTCAACGGCACGTTCACCTTCGCGCTGATGATCGGCCTCAGCGTAGGTGACACGACGGTGGGCACGCTCATCGCCAATCTGGGCTATGACCAGGTGGTGATGCCGAAGCCGGTGTTCATAGGCGACACCCTCCACGCCGACACCGAAGTGATGAGCTTGAGGGAGAGCCGCTCCCGTCCGAGCGCGGGGATCGTCACGTTCCAGCATCGGGCGATCAACCAAAGGGAGGAGGTCGTCTGTCGGTGCCTGCGATCCGCCCTCATCAGGCGCAAACCGCAGGAAGTGCCGCCCGGCCCTCGCCCCGGATAAGGCCGAGCCGAACACCGCCGTAGCGCGCGGGCCGACGCCCGCGTGGCCGTCAGCGGGCTGTGGGCATTGCAAACTCGGGGCCCAGGCGCGCGCTGCCGGGCCAGCGCTGCATGACCGACTTCTGATGCGTATAGAAGCGCACTCCTTCCTCGCCGTAGGCATTCATGTCGCCGAAGAGGCTGCTCTTCCAGCCGCCGAACCCATGCCAGGCCATGGGCACCGGAATGGGCACGTTGATCCCGACCATGCCGGCTTCGATGCGCCGCGCGAATTCGCGCGCAACTCCCCCGTTCTGCGTGTAGCAGGCAACGCCGTTGGCAAGCTCGTGGCCGTTGATCAGCTGGACGGCCTCGCTCAGGTCTTTGACCCGTACGCAGCTCAGCACCGGTCCGAAGATCTCCTCCTTGTAGATGGTCATGTCAGCTCGCACATGGTCGAAGAGCGTGCCGCCCAGGAAGAAACCCTGCTCGTATCCGGGCACCTTCAGCGTGCGGCCGTCCGTCACCAGCGTCGCGCCTTCGCGCACGCCGGTATCGATGTAGCGCGGGATACGCTCGAGCGCCTGGCGGGTCACGACAGGCCCCATCTCCACGCCCTCATCCATGCCGTTTCCAACTCTCAGCGTCCGCACGCGCTCCGCGAGCCGTGGAACGAGCCGCTCCGCGATATCGCCCACCAGCACGGCGACACTCGAGCGCCTGTACACGCTTGCCGAGCTCTGCGCCGCGCGCGTAGAGGCGCCGCGCGATCGGCGTCGAGCCGACGAAGCTGAGGACCCTATGTCGCGCAGTCTAGGAGCGTTGACCGCAGTTGAGAACCCACCGGAGCGCGATTACAATGTTCAATAAATTGAACAATCCGGGGACGTTCCATGGGCACTCGGGACTTCGAGGCGGCGCTGCCGGACCTTCACATGCTGACGGTGATCGCCGAAACGCGCAGCCTCACGCAGACCGCGCGCCGCCTCGGGGTCGCGAAGTCATCGGTCAGCATCCGCTTGAAGGACCTCGAGCGCACGATCGGCATGCCGCTGGTCCGCCGTACCACACGCTCGATCACGCTGACCGCGGCCGGACAGCAACTCGTCGAGGAGACGCGGGCGTCGCTCGTGCACATCGAGGGCGGTATTGCCCGTGTGAAGGATCTCGCCGCCGCACCCCGCGGGCTCGTGCGCTTGACCGCACCCGTGGCACTGGGGCGTCAGCACATCGCGCCCGCGCTGCCGAAGCTCCTCGAGCGGCATCCGGATCTGCGTCTCGAGCTCGATCTCAGCGACCGCTTCGTCAACCTGACTCAGGAGGGGTTCGACCTGGCCGTACGCCACGCGAACCGGGTGCCGGAGTCGCATGTCGCCATTGTGTTGTGTGAGACCCGCTCGGTGCTCCTCGCAAGCCCGAAGTACCTTGCGCGCCGGGGGGTGCCCGAGCACCCGGGCGAGCTGACGCGCCACGACTGTCTGCTTTATCTGCGTGACGGCGGTGCGCCGAGCTGGTCCTTCGAGCGCGGCGACCGGCGCGGCCGTGCCGCCGAGCGGGTGAGCGTCCCGGTGAGGGGGCCGTTACGGACCAACAACAGCGAGGTGCTGCGCGAGGCGGCGGCCGCCGGAATGGGCGTGGGCCTGCTGCCTGATTTCAGTGCCTGGAGCGGCGCGGCATCGCGTGGCCTCGTCCCAGTACTGGCGCGGTGGCGGCCGGTGGGTTTCTTCGGCGAGCGGCTGCAGGCGATTCGGCCGTGGGCGCCGCGAACGCCGCGTGCCGTGCAGTGCGTCATCGATCACCTGCGTGAGACGCTCGCGCGGGGCTTCAGCGCACCGCCATGAATGCGTATACTTCCGCGAATTCAACTGTTTGCGTGTAACCCGACGTGAAGACTCGCTTCACAGAGCTGGTCGGCATCGAATACCCCATCGTTCAGGGCGGCATGATGTGGGTGGGCCGCGCCGAGCTCGCGGCTGCCGTTTCCAACGCCGGTGCGCTTGGCATCCTGACGGCCCTCACGCAGCCGACCCCGGATGAGCTGCGGCGCGAGATCGAGCGCTGCCGCTCGATGACCGACAAGCCCTTCGCCGTCAATCTCACCATTCTGCCCTCCATGGGCGCACCGCCTTATGCCGAGTACCGCCGGGCCATCATCGAGAGCGGCATCCGCATCGTCGAGACCGCCGGCCGGAACCCCAGGGAGCATGTCGAGGATTTCAAGGCGCACGGCATCATCGTGATCCACAAGTGCACCTCCGTACGCCATGCGCTCACGGCGCAGCGCATGGGCGTCGATGTGATCTCGATCGATGGCTTCGAGTGCGCGGGTCACCCGGGCGAGGACGATGTGCCGGGTCTGGTGCTGATTCCGGCGGCCGCGGACTCGCGGCGGCGCTCTGCCTGGGGGCCGACGGCATCAACATGGGAACACGCTTCTGCGCCACGGTCGAGGCGCCCATTCATCCGCGGGTCAAGCAATTGTTGGTGGAGAACGACGAGCGCGCGACTCATGTGATCTTCAAGTCACTGCACAACACCGCGCGCGTGGGCCGGAACAGCGTTTCCGACAAGGTCGTCGAGATCCTGAAACGCTCCGATGCCAAATTCGAGGATGTCGCGCACCTCGTGCGCGGCGCGCAGGGACGGATCGTGCTCGAGAGCGGCGATATCGATGCGGGCCTGGTCTGGGCGGGCCAGGTGCAGGGACTCATCCACGATGTACCCACGGTGGCGGAGCTCGTTCTGCGCATCGTGCGCGAGGCGAGGGACATCATCGAGCGGCGGCTACCCGCTTTTCTGCAGGGGATGTAAGCATGGCTTCGAGCTCTCCTCGCCGGCGCTCCGTCGTGGTGACGGGCGCATTCGGTAGCCTCGGTCTGGCGGTCGCGCGCAGCTTCCGCGAGCAGGGCGCGGTGATCGCTCTCCTGGCGCACACCCCGCCGCCGGCGCAGCTCCGGGCGGAGTTCCCGGCGCCGCACTGCATTTTGAGCGGCATCGATCTGACACACGCTGCGAGCGCGGGCACCGCGATGGAGACCGTGCGCGCGACGCTGGGCGCGATCGACGTGCTGGTCAACATTGCCGGTGGCTTTCGCTGGCAAACCCTCGAGCAGGGCGATGTCGAGGGCTGGGACGCGATGTACGCGATGAACCTCAAGACCGCCGTCGTGAGCACCAAGGCGGCGTTGCCGCTGCTGCTCGCGAGCCCGGCCGGCCGCATCATCAATGTGGGTGCCGGCGCGGCGGCACGGCCGGCGGGTTCCGGCATGGGTCCCTACACCGCCTCCAAAGCCGGCGTGCACAAGCTCACCGAGAGTCTGGCGGAGGAGCTCAAGGATCGCGGCGTCACCGTCAATGCGGTGCTGCCGGGCATTATCGACACGCCGCAGAATCGAGCCGACATGCCGAATGCGGATCTCTCCCGCTGGGTGCGACCCGAGGCCATCGCCTCAGTGGTCGTGTTTCTTGCCTCCGAGCAGGCGGCCGCGGTCACCGGGGCGCTGGTACCGGTCTACGGCCGGGGCTGAGTAGCGTGCGGCCTGTCAGGGATGCTCGGGCGGTCCGGCGCTCGGCAGAACATGCGCGGCGGGCAACCGGCCCGCGAGCCACACAGTGGCCACCGCCACACAGACTCCCCAACCGACCTCGACGAGTCGCGAGACGAACACGCTCTCCACGGAGCCGACACGCGGGACGAGCAGAATGATGGTCGCGGTGATGCCGGCGAGCCGGCTGGCAGAGGCGATGTTGAGTGCCCAGCAGATCAACATCGCGAGAAGAACGGCCAACCCATACACGATCAGGCTCTGTCCGAGCGCGAGGAACGAGCCAAGACCGACGAGACCGCCGACGGCGGCTCCGAGGAATTGATCGCGCGCGGTGGTCTCAGTCGCCCGAAATTCCGTCTGCGTGACCGAGATCGCGGTGATGGCGGCCCAGAAGCTCTCTTTGAGCCCAATCTCATATGCCGGAATGAACGCGATCAGTGCGGCGCATGCCGAGATCAAACCGTGATGAGCACCGCCCGCGATGCGGCGCAGGAGCGGAAGGGCGCGCCGCAGGCTGGCGAGGTTCGCATTGAGGTTGGCCAGCTGCGCCCGCTGCGCGTTGAAGTGGTCCGCGGGAGCATGAGGAGGAGCGGTCGGCATGGGTCATCCAGGGCGGCAGGGGCTCGGCTTGCAGGGTATCACGAGGCATCCATATTAATGTAACATAGCATAAAATACTTGTAATCTATTGAATATACAATATAAAATATTTATATGACGCCGCGCACCCTGCGGAGGGACATCCGTCCCGCCCGGCCTGTTTGATGCTGGCGGCTGATGGCGCTACGGTAATCCTGAGGTGATCACGCCATGTCCCCGAGCCGCGAAAGCACCGAGCCGCGCATCGCTGTCGTCGTGATGGGCGTGTCGGCCAGCGGCAAGTCGACTTTGGGCGCTGCGCTTGCGCGCGCTCTCTTACTGCCTTTCGTCGAAGGCGATGAGCTTCACAGTCGCCATAACATCGAGAAGATGAGCCGCGGTGAGCCGTTGACGGATGAGGACCGCGCACCGTGGCTCGCGGCCATTGCCGCGCTTCTGGGCGATGAGACGCGTTATCCCCGCGGTGTGGTGGTCGCATGCTCGGCGCTCAAGGCGGACCATCGCAATGAGCTGCGGGCGGCATCGCCGGCCGCGCGGTTCGTGTTTCTGGACGCCAGCCCGGAGTTGATCCACTCGCGCATGGCCGCGCGTCGGCATCACTTCATGCCTCCGAAGCTCCAAGCGAGCCAGTTTGCCGCGCTGCAGCGCCCTGCGCCGACCGAGCCCAATGTGATCAGTCTCGATGCCGCACTTCCCGTCGAGGCTCTCGTGGATGCCGCTCGCCGGGCGCTCGCGCGCTGATTGAGGGTGCAGGACCGCCTATCGGCCCGGCCCCGGGGCCGGTGCTAGACTGCGCCCGCCATGGAATCCAAACGCGCGTCCGAACGCGAGCCGGTCCGGGGACATCGGCACCACGGCGCGAAGCGGCGTCTGCCGCTCAAGATCACCACCATCTCCTGGTCGGACCTCGTCCACACGCTCGGCCCCATTCTTCTCGCGAGCGCCGCCGCGATCTGGCTGGCGCTGCATTTCGTGCGGCCGCTGCCACCGCGCACATTGACCATGAGCGGGGGCCCGAAGGGAAGCTCCTTCGAGATCGACGCCGAGAAGTACCGGGCGTTCCTCGCCCGCAGCGGCATTCACCTGAAGATCGTGCCGTCGGCGGGCTCGCTGCAGAACCTGCAGCGCCTCTCGGCGCCGCACTCGCACTTTGACGTCGCGCTCGTGCAGGCGGGCATCACCGAGACCGGGCGGCCGGGAGCCACGGGTGATCTCGTCTCACTCGGCAGCATGTTCTATCAGCCGCTCACGGTCTGGTATCGAGACCGCCGGCCGATCTCGCGACTGTCGCAGCTTCAGGGCAAGCGCATCGCGATCGGCAAGGAGGGTAGCGGCACGCGCCTGCTGGCGCTGGAGCTCCTCGGCGCGAACGGCATCGCACGCAACGGTCCGACGCAGCTGCTCGATCTGGAAGGAGAGGCCGCGCGCCAGGCGTTGCTCGATGGACGGGTGGACGCCATCTTCCTCACGGGCGATTCCGCGCCACCGGCCACTATTCGCGCGATGCTGCATACGCGCGGCGTGCGCATGTTCAAGTTCGCGCAGGCGGATGCCTATATCAGGCGGTTCCCCTATCTGCACGAGCTCCAGATTCCGGAGGGCGCCTTCGATCTCGGCGCCAATCTGCCGGCAAAACCGATCGTGATGCTCGCCCCGGCGGTCGAGCTGATCGCGCACTCGGACCTGCACCCGGCGCTCTGCGACCTGCTCATCGAGGCGGCGCAGGAAGTGCACGGGCAGCACGCCAGCCTGCTGCAAACCGCCCACGAGTTTCCCAACACGTCGACCTACACGTTCCCGCTCGATACCGAGGCGGCCCGCTACTACAAGTCCGGCGAAGGGAGCCTCGCCTACCGCTATCTACCGTTCACGCTCGCAAGTCTCGTGACCCGGATCGCGGTGGTGCTCGTGCCCATCCTCGTGATCCTGATTCCCGGGCTGCGCTACCTGCCGAATCTCTATCGCTGGCGCGTGGACAGCCGCATTCACCGCCGCTATGGCGAGCTCATGGCCCTCGAGCGCGAATCGCTCGGGGAGCTCACGCCGCAGCGGCGCGCGGCGCTGATCGAGCGGCTGGAGGAAATCGAGCGCGCGGTGATCCTGCGCAAGATCCCCGGCTCGCACGCGGAGCAGCTCTATCAGTTGCGCGAGCACATCGGCTTCGTGCGCCGAAACCTCAGTCGATCGGCGGCGCACCCGCAGCAGGCGCAAGCCGTCGAGAGCTGAGCGGCGCCGGCGGAAAGGGATGGCCGTTCAGAGTGAGCTTGCCTCCCGAAAACTCGAGGTGCGTCGTGACGCTGCTGGGGCCTGCGGCCAGATAGCCCTGCTGCTCGAAGGAGGTGAGCTGCGCGGCGATCCTGGGATTGGAGCCGCCCATGGCGAGCAGCTTTTGCAGCAGTCCGTTGTCGATGCGCAGGTCCGCGGTGACTTCGGCGTGCCGTTGCAGCGCCACGATGGCCGCCGGCCACTGCAGGTCCGAGCGAGAAAGTCCCGGCGCGCTGAGCCTTGCCGAGAAGAAAAAACTTCCTTCCGGCATGGTGAAGCTCACCTGTCGGATGTCGAGCACCGGATCGTGCAGCAACACCTCGACGCCGTAGCGGCGAAGGGCATCCTGCATGTCGGCGTGAAACTGCCCCTTGTTGGCGCCGGCCTGACGCTGCGCGAGGCGCATCGCCCGCATCATCGAGGCGAATGAGGGCCCGTGGACGTGCTCGATACTCTCTGAGTACGTGAGGTTCTCCAGCTGCACCGCCGCGAGCTTCGCGGCGTCCATGGCGGCATCGACGCGCAAATCGAAGAACTCGCCGTCGGTCTTCGAGGTGCTGGTGAGTGAAATACGCTCTAGCGAATAGTCGCCCGAGCGCGCGCTGCTGCCCTTCACTTGCTCGATGGTGAAGGTACCGGTTCCGAGATAAAGATCCTCGAACGCCTTCTCCTGGGAGCCGGAGTATTCGAGACCCGTCAGTTCCATGCGCCCCGTGGCACCCTGCACGGCAAGGCGAGGCGCGGTGAGCTGGCCGGACCAGCGGGTTCCATTCCAGTTGCTCGTTATCGTGCCGGTCAGCCCTCCCCATGCCAGCGTCGTTCCGTCAGCAAAGCGCAGGTTGAACTCGGGACTGCGCAGCTCGGCGCTCCCTCCGCCCAAGAATCCTTCCTTCGAGGAGATCCGAAGCATCGGCTTGGAGCCGAGCGCGCCCGATAGCACCTGCTGCAATGCGGGCGGTGCGATCACGGTCGTATCGTCGGTAGCGAGAGCCACGGTGCGCAGTCCGGGAAACGGACCGTGCTCGATGGTACTTTCGACCGTAATCGTGAAGCGCGGAGGAATGGGCGAGCTGCTCGCGACCTTAACGAGCCGCAGGGCGGGATTCTCGAAACCGAAAGTGACGGTCTCCGTGGATCGATACACGCCCCGGTGATACTCGCGGTTCACGACTGTCAGGTAAGGGACCTGGGCGAGTACCTGCTGCTCCGCATGTTGCAACCGGCTCTCGATGATGATACCCGTTACCCAGGTGATGCCCGGGTATGACAACACGATGACGGCTCCGACGACGAGCAGGGACTTGGTCGTTCTATTCACCAATATATTTCCTCCCCCGGGGCGTCGCTGCCCCGCGCCCAAGATACCGGAGTGCGGGGGGCCTCGCCATCAACGCGCCGTGACCTAACCCCCGGTTTCCGCGATTCGCGCCGACAGCTCCCAGAGTCGCCTGGCATTCTCATCGCTTTGCGCCTGCGCGGAGGGTACCTCCGGGGCGCACTGGCTGTAGTAGCCGCCGCTTCTGCCTTCGACCTCGGGCGAGCTCGCGAGGTAGACCATGGTCTTCGCCCCCTCTTCCGGAGAGAGGGCGAAGAGGCGCTTCGCGATCGCGATCCCGAGCCGAATCGGCCCCCCGGCGCCGTCGCCGAACCGGGTGGCGACGAAGCCCGGATGCAGGCAGCTGGCCGTCACGCCGCTGCCGGCGATGCGCCGCGCGAGCTCGCGAGTGAACAGAATGTTGCAGAGCTTGGTGGTGCCGTAACCCGTGTAGCCTTTCTGATCCTGCAGGTGCTCGAAGTCGAGCCTCGCTCGCTGATGCGCCGCCGAGGCGGTGCACACGATGCGGGCACCGCCGGCCACGGCTCGCAACCGCTCGAGCAGCAGATTGGTGATCACGAAGTACGACATGTGGTTGGTCGCGAACATCACCCCGAGGCCGTCTTCGGTAAGTTGATTGCGCGCTGCGATCGCGCCGGCGTTGTTGATCAGCACATCGATGCTGCTCTCCGCGGCGGCGATCTCCGCCGCCACCCGTTTCATGTCGCGAAGCCGGGAGAGGTCGGCGAAGTGAGCGCTGTGAGCCGCGGCGGGATTGGCGGTGCGCAGGGCGCGCAGCGTCTGCTCCGCGCGCTGGCGATCGCGCGCCACGAAGATGATGCGCGCGCCTCGCTCGGCCAAGCGTCGGGCGGCGACGGCCCCGATGCCGGAGGTCGCGCCGGTGATGACGACAGTCTTGCCCTGCATGGCCCAAGTGTACCTTGTGTCAAGTGGAAGCCGCGCCGCCTCGGTCGCCCTCGAGCTCGCGTCCGCCGGCCGGCCGAGATCCAGTCCGGGCCGCCGGGCTGCCGGCAATCGACGAGGACCTCCGATACACTGCGAAACACAGATTCGGCGCCTGCTTGCGGTTCACGCCAGCGCTGTTGCCTCCCCGGGAATTCTCGCCGACCGTTCTGTGGGTGGCCGTTGCGGCGGCCGTGCTCTATATGCGCGGCGGCGGACGGACTGATCCGCGCTCATCGTTCTGGCGCGGATGCTCGCGCACGAGGAGCGGGCGGCGTAGGCCGCCGCCGACGCGCGCTTGGCGATTTGCGCGCCGACCCAGTAAGCTCGCCTACGATGGAAAAGCACGAGCTGCGTGCCGCCATGTCTCTGGCGGCGGTATTCTCCGTGCGGATGCTGGGCCTTTTCATGGTGTACCCGGTATTCGCGGTTTTCGCTCGCCATCTCGCTGGTGCGACTCCCTACATGATCGGAGTAGCACTCGGCATCTATGGGCTGAGTCAAGGCGTGCTGCAGATGCCCTTCGGGGTGCTCTCCGATCGCATCGGGCGCAAGACCATGATCGTCCTGGGGCTGGTCGTGTTCGGCCTCGGCAGCGCGGTCGCGGCGAGCTCCAGCACCATCGATGGCATGATCCTCGGGCGGCTGCTGCAGGGCGGGGGCGCGGTGGGCTCGGTAATCCTCGCGCTGGTTGCCGACCTCACCTCGGACAAGAACCGCACCAAGGCGATGGCGCTCGTCGGGATGACCATAGGCTTCTCCTTCCTGGTGGCGATCGTGACCGGACCGGTGGTCGCCGGTTGGGTCGGCGTCGCCGGTATCTTCTGGCTCATGACGGCGCTCGCGCTCGTTGGCATCGCGATCACGCTGTTCGTGGTGCCCGCGCCGCCGCCCGCGCACGTTCATCCCGAGGCGGAGACGGTACCGGCGCTCGTTGGCGCGACGCTGCGCAACCCGGAGTTGCTGCGGCTCGATTTCGGCATCTTCGCGCTGCACGCCATGCTGACCGCAAGTTTCCTCGTAATGCCGGGGCTGCTGCGCGGCACGCTCGCGGTGAGCAGTCGCGATCAGTGGTTCGTGTATCTGCCGGTGCTGTTGGTATCGGTGGCCGTGATGGTGCCGGCCATCATCGTAGCCGAGCGCCATCGCCGAATGAAGAGTGTGGTCGTCGGCGCGGTCGGCGCGCTCGTGGTGAGTCAACTCATGCTGGCCACCGCAGGCGAACACCCCTACGCGCTCGTCGCCGCACTGGTCGTATTCTTCGCCGGCTTCAACATCATGGAGGCGAGCCTGCCGTCGCTCGTCACGAAGACGGCCCCGGCCGGCTCGAGGGGTACGGCGACGGGCATCTACTCGAGCTCGCAGTTCCTCGGCATCTTCGCCGGCGGTGTCATCGGCGGCTGGATGCACCAGGCGGCCGGTACGGCCGCCGTCTTTTTCTTGGCCGCCTCGGTCGCCATCGTGTGGCTGTTGGTGGCCGCGACCATGCGCGACCCCGCGGTGGGTTATGATGGCGGGCGGCTGCCGGCGGCGGCTCGAAGGAGTCCCCACAGATGACCGCACTGCCGTTTCGCGAGCAGCGGTGGACCTCCGCCGACGGGCTGGAGCTCTACTGCCGGGTCTACGAGGCGAACGTAGCGCGCGCTCTGACGGTCCTGTGCCTGCCGGGCCTCACTCGTAACAGCCGGGATTTCGAGGCGCTCGCGCCGCATCTGGCCGCGCGTTATCGCGTGGTCTGTCCCGACCTCCGGGGCCGCGGGCTCTCGGCGCGCGATCCGAAGTGGCAGAACTATCACCCCGGAATCTACCTCGCGGACCTGCAGCGCCTGATGCAGACGCTCGACCTCGCTCGCGTGGCCATCATCGGCACATCACTCGGCGGACTCCTCGCGATGATGCTCGGCGCCACCGCACCGGAGCGCGTGGCCGGCATCGTGCTGAACGACATCGGGCCAGAGATCGATCCCAAGGGCATCGAGCGCATCAGAAGCTACACCGGCATGCTCCCCCCGGTGGGCACCTGGGAGGACGCCATCAAGCAGCTTCGGGTCGTCTACGGGAATGCCTGGCCGGGTCTTTCCGATGAGATGTGGTCCACGCTCGTGCGCCGCAGCTACCGCGCCGATGCCTCCGGGGTACCCGTGCTCGACTGCGATCCGCACATCGGCGATGCGCTGCGTGCGGCGCCGCCGGCGGCACCGGAGGGATTTTGGCCGGTATTTGCCCGGTTGGGGAGCATTCCGATGTTGGTTATCCATGGCGCGCTTTCGGACATCCTGAGCGTGCGCACGTTGGAGCGCATGCAGCGCGAGAAGCTGGACCTCGAGCGCCTCACTGTCGGCAATCGCGGACATGTGCCGCTGCTCGATGAGCGGGAGGTGCTTGCGGCGATCGATCGTTTCATGGTCCGCCTGAGGCCTTAAACTAGAGAGATGAGATTTCTTTGCCTGCTGGCGCTCGCCGCGCTGCTGTCTTCATGGGTTGCGACGCGCGCGGCTGCGGATTCGGGGCCTTTCGATCTCGCGGGACCCGATCTACAGGTGACGGTCGGCCGCGGGGACGAGACGCTGCCCATTGCCCAGGTTCCCAACCTTGCCGTCGGCGATCACCTCTGGATCCGTGCGGATCTGCCGCCCAACCAGTCGGAGCACTACCTGCTGGTCACCGCTTTCCTGCGCGGCGCCACCAACCCGCCGCCACGCCACTGGTTTCACGCCTGCGAGACCTGGAAGCGCGGTTGCGCGCGGGACGGCCTCGAGCTCGCGGTGCCCCAGGGCGCCCAACAGGTGCTCGTTTTCCTCGCACCGCAGTCGGGCGGAGACTTAAGGACGCTGATCAACGCCGTGCGGGGCCGTCCCGGTGCCTTCGTGCGCACCTCTCAGGACCTCAACCAGGCGACTCTCGACAGCTCGCGCCTCGAGGCGTACCTGCGCGCGGTGCATGCACTCGATGAGACGGCACCCGGTAGATTGAAGGAGGTGGCGCCGCTCCTCGGGCGAAGCCTCGCCATCAAGGTGAAGGCGAAGTGCCTGGATCGCATTCCGGAGCTGCAGGCACCCTGCCTCATGCAGGATCAGGCGTCGCTGATCCTCAACGACGGCCACAGCACCTCGATCGTCGAGGCGCTGACCTCGGGACCCATGAGCGATCTCGCGATGCAGGCGAGCTACACGCCACAGCTGAGCTACGGCTACTACAGTCCGTATCTCGCCTCAGTGCTCGACATCGCGCGGATCTTCGGCTCCTTCACCACGGCGAATTACCAGTACATTCCAGCGCTCGCGACATTCCGGGGCGAGGTGTTGGAGCTTACCCTCAACACGCCGCCGTCTTTCCACGATCCCAAGTCGGTGCTCGTCACCGCATTGCCGGCCGTCGAGGCCCCGCAGCCGCCGCCGCTGCACGCGGTCGATCCCAAGGAGATCTACTGCGCGCGCAAGAGCTCCCTCGTGCTGCCGGTCGAGGGTGCACCGCTCGTATTCTCGACGGGCTATGCGCGCGACATGCGCCTGAGCCTCACGGGCAGCGACGGCAGGACGTTCGAGCTGCCCGCGCAGGCGGACGCGGAGCAGGGTGGGTTCGTCATCGATACTTCCGGACTGGGTACCGCAAGTCTCGGCAACCGCGTGCACGGTGCGCTGAAGGGATACTGGGGCTTCGAGCCCTTCGATGGGCCGGCGTTCCAGCTGGTCAACGCACGCGAAGAGAGCTGGCGGCTACCGGCCGATGAGGATGCGGCGATCGTCGGCCGCGAGGACACCATTCACCTGCAGGCGAGCAGCGTGAGCTGCATCGATCGCATCATGGTGCGCGCTCCGGCCGGCAAGGAGCTCGACGCCGAGTGGAAGCCGGTGCATGCCGACGAAGTCGAGGTAAAACTGCCGCTGCAGGCCGCGCAGCCCGGACCGCTGACCCTGCTCGTGCAGCAGTACGGTGCGAGCCCGCCGCAGCCGGTGCCGATGCAGGCTTTCGCCGAGGCGGCCCGCCTCGATAGCTTCACGCTGCACGCGGGCGACAGTCAGGGCGTGCTCACGGGCAGTCGCCTCGATGAGGTGGCCGGACTTGCGATTGCCGGTGTAGCGTTCGTGCCCGGCGCACTCTCGAGCAGCCAGGGAGTCGATGAGCTCACCCTGACCGCGCAGGATCTCTCCGCGGCGGCGGCGCTGATGCCCGGTGATGCGGGGCTTGCGCAAGTCAGATTGAAGGACGGGCGGCTGCTCGACCTGCAGGCGATCGTCGCGGCGCCCCGTCCGAGCGTCGCTCTCATCGGCAAGAGCGTGCAGCCCTCGGCATCGGATAGCGGCAGCCACATCCAACTCGCTGACGAAGACGAGCTGCCGCAGCGGGACCGTCTCACATTTTCCCTCCGGGCGAGATCGCCCGCCGCCTTCGGCCGCGATGAGATGATCGAGATAGCGACCGCGGACGGTTCATACTCGACCACGCTCAGCCTCGCCAACGGCGGCATCACGCTCGAGAACCGCGCCGTCGCGATTGCGACCCTCGATCCGGTGCAGGCGTTCGGCCCTTCGGCCTTCGGACCCCTGCAGTTTCGCGTCGTGGACGGTGGCGTCGCGGGCGCCTGGCAGCCTCTTGCGACACTGGTGCGTCTGCCGAAGTTGCGTGAGCTTGTCTGTCCCGCGACGCCGGAGCTGGCCTGCAAGCTCTCGGGCAGCAATCTCTTTCTGGTCGACTCGATCTCCACCGATGCGCGTTTCGCTCATCCCGTGCAGGTCCCGGATGGCTTTCCGGGCTATGCGCTGCCGGTGCCGCACCCGAAGCATGGAGAGCTGTTCGTGAAGTTGCGCGATGATCCGGCTGTCGTGAATCTCGCGTCGGTCCAAACCCGCGAGCTGCCGCCCACGCCGCAGGAGACCGAGCGCGCCAGCGTGCGGCATGCCGCCGCCAGTGCGCTCACAACCCCGCCTGCGGACGAAGGTCCGCCGAAGCCAACACCGAAGAGCGGCGGACCAGCGAAGCCACCCGCGCCTCCAAATCTGAGCTGACCCGATCGCGCGGCCATCGTCCGGTCATGCGCAAACCCCTTCTTTGGCCGCTGCTCGCCGTGGCGGTCTCGACGCTCGCTCATCCGACGCACGCGGGGAGCTTCGATACTCGCCCACTGAAAGCGGTGCTCGTGCGCCTGTTGCCCCGACAGGCGCAGCAGTTCGAGCTGGGCACGCTCGCCCCTGTCAAGGGCCGTGAGCGTTTCCGCATCTCGCGCGCGGGCGATCACATCGAGGTCGAAGGCAGCACGCCGAGCGCGTTGCTCTTCGGCGTGAACTGGTATCTCAAATACGTTGCCCACGTGCAGATCTCGCCCAACGGCAATCGCCTCGGCACCGCGCCCTTTGCGCTCCCGCGCACGCCGATCGAGAGGCAAACGCCGTATGCCTATCGGCTGGCGTTGAACGAGAACGTCGACGGCTACACCGCGCCCTATTGGGACTGGGGGCGCTGGCAGCGGGAGATCGACGTGCTGGCGCTCTCCGGAATCAACGCGGTGCTCATCGAGCGCGGCACGGATACCGTGCTCTACCGCACCTTCCGCGACTTCGGCTACTCCGACGGCGAGATCCGCCGCTGGATCGCGGCGCCCGCGCATCAGAACTGGGAGCTGATGGGAAACCTCTGCTGCTTCGCCGGACCGATCACTCGCGAGCTGTTGAAAAAGCGCGTGGCCTCCGCGCAGAGGATCATCTCGCGCCTGCGCGAGCTCGGGATCACGCCGGTGATGCCCGGCTTCTACGGCATCGTGCCGGCCGATTTTCAGCGGCACTTTCCCCGGGCGCACGTGGTGCCTCAGGGTCGGTGGGCGGGATTCACGCGGCCGGGTTGGCTCGACCCGCGCGATCCGATATTCGCAAAGCTCGCGGCCGATTTTTACCACCGGCAGCGCGAGCTCTTCGGCGATAGCAGCATCTACGACATGGAGGTATTCCAGGAAGGCGGCGAGACCGGCGATGTTCCCGTCGCGCCGGCCGCGCGGGCCGTGCAGGCCGCTCTGCGGGCCGCGCACCCGAACGCGCGCTGGATGATGCTCGCCTGGCAGGGAAATCCGCGGCCGGATCTCCTCGCCGGCGTCGACCGCCGGCACCTCTTGATCGTCGATATCGATCACAACAGAGTGCCCCGCGTCGATCGCCGCAAGGACTTTCGGCAGGCACCGTTTCTCTTCGGTGGACTGTGGGAGTTCGGCGGCCGTACGACTCTGGGGGCCGACATCCACGACATCACGGACCGGTTGCAACTCGTTGGCCGCATGAACGACGACATGGTCGGCACCGCCCTGTTCACCGAGGGCCTGGATACCAACCCGTTCGTCTTCGATCTGTTCACCGAGATGGCATGGCGTCCTAAGCCCGTGAACATTGCGACCTGGACCGCCGACTATGTCGCTCGCCGCTATGGCGCGGCCGATCCGCACGCGCTCGCGGCGTGGAGCATTCTCACGCATACGGCCTATGGCATCCGTGTCAACCAGGTCGTCTTTAACAGCGAGCGCGATGCAGCGCAGGAGTCGCTGTTCGATGCACAGCCCGGACTCGGGGTCAACCGCGCCTCGACCTGGTCGCCCGAGGGCATGCGATACAACACCGCGGCATTTCAGCGGGCGCTGCCGCAGTTGCTGCAAGTGGCGCCCGCGCTTCGAGTCAGCGCAACCTATCGATACGATCTGGTGGATGTCGCGCGGCAGACCCTGGCCAATGAGAGCCGGGTGTTGCTGCCGCGGATCCGCGCGGCGTATGGGGATAAGGACCGCACGCGATTCGAAGCCCTTACCCGGTGCTGGCTCGGGTTGATGGGCTTACAGGACCGCTTGCTCGGGAGCAACCGCTTCTTTCTCCTCGGCAACTGGCTCTCGCGGGTGCCTCCATGGGCTTCCTCGCCCGCGGAGCTTGCGCGGCTCGACTTCGATGCCCGCTCCATCCTCACCGTCTGGGGTGATCGGCAGGCGAGTGAGGCCGGGGGCCTGCATGACTACGGCAACAGGGATTGGGCCGGACTTACGGGCGACTACTACCGCATGCGCTGGCGCAAGTACTTCCAAAGCCTGGACGAGTCGCTGCGCAGCGGCGCTCGCCCCCAACCGATCGACTGGTTCACTCTCGGTGATGAGTGGAGCCACGGCGGCCAGAGCTATCCTGACCGGCCGATCGGGGAGAGTTATGCGCTCGCCGGCCAGGTGGCGCGAGTGATGCGGTGGGGCGGGTGCCCGTAGATTGCGGGCACTCGCGCTTTCAGGTGCAGGGGCCGCCCAGGAGTCCGGCGCGCAAATCCGCGCTGGGAGGCGAGGAGCCGAGCCAGATCGCGAGGAACGCCGTGGCGAAATCATCCCCCGGGATCGTTCCCTTGACGGCGCCGTCGAGGGAGTACTGAATCCCAACTGCGGGAATGCGCAGAAACGTCATTCGATCCCCGGAGCCGACCCCGGTCATCCAGCCCTCGAGTTGCGCGATGCGGGTTTGAAGCTGCACCAGTTGTCCGGGCGCGCTCTTTTCGAAGCCTTCCTGCCAGGCGTTGCGCAACTGCCCCGCGGTCGCATGAAAGACGAACCGCAGCTCGACCTCGACCGGTCCTCGAGAGCTCAGGATCGCGTTGGCATCGGCCGTGGGATGGGTCACGTAGAGCGCCCCCACATAGATCTTGATGCCGAAAATCGTTGCCTTACGCAGACCGAGGCCGTTGAGCGTCAGCGTCTCGCCGCCGGCTTGGACCTGCTTCGGAAACGCGACGCCATCGCATTCGGTGGGCGCCGCCACGGCAGCGGGGGCCGCACAGAGGAAGAGGAGGAGAGCCGCCGTGGCGAAAGTCGGCAGTGAGGCGATCGACGCACGCGTTCTCATGGACCCTCCGGCCGCCGCATGCCGTCTCCCGAGCGGCATCGCTCAAGCCTAGCACGAGATGAGCCGGGCGGCGCCGAACCTCCCGGTCGCTCATACTCGCACTCGCTCGTGCAGGTCTCGACAGGCACGGCCACCCGAAAGGAGTGTCCATGCAGTCGCGCGCATTTATGGGCCGGGTGGGACGTTAGGCAGTCGGTGCGCCGCCTCGATACGGAATTCCTTGAAGATCTCCATCGGTGGCAATGATAGCCTGCCGCCCATGCGGCGCACGATCACCGGTTATCACCGCGATGACGAGCACCACTGGGTGGCCGAGCTCGACTGTGGTCATCATCAACACGTGCGGCACAATCCGCCTTGGGTCAGCCGGCCGTGGGTCACGAGCCCCGAAGGCCGGGAGCGCATGCTCGGCACGGTGCTCGATTGCCGCAAGTGCGATCGCGGCGAGGCACCGGATCGGTCGAAGGCGGGACTGTGAGGGAGGCTGGGGCCGTACCCGGGCTCGAGGCCGTACCCCCTGCCATCCTAGGCGGCAGGGCACCGGCCCGGCCATCCGGGCCGGGCGCTCATCAGGCGTCGCTCACCCATGCCGCGGCAGCATTTGCGCGCGCACCGCTGCGAGTCGGGCACTGCCGACCTTCGCGACGGCGCTCGCGATAGCCTCCTGCTGGCACTCCTTGCTCGCGGCGGTCTCGTTGAGATTGAGCGAGTCCGCCGGGGGACAGACCGTCTCGGCTGCGTTCACGATGCGCCGATAGAGCGCACGGGTTCCGTGATCGCTCGAGAGGTCGAGCAGGTTGTAATACACCGTAGTTTCGTACGGCTGCGCGGCCGATGCGGCCGCGGGCGAACCGAGCCATGTCGCCGTCGTGAAAATGCCCAGGGCGATGAGAGCGGCGAGGGCGTGCGGACGATAGCTCCTCTGCGAAAAGACGCGGCTCATGGCGATGTCTCCTTTTGAAATGTTGATTCGAGGTAACTGCTCACCCGGTTTCGGCGTAGAGCTGACCGGATAGGGCCATTTGGATCGCGACGAGAGGGTTGTAGCCTTGGTTGGCCATGGTCTGAAGGTAGCTCGAGATGCGACAGTAGGCTTGGGCG
>JBOIAQ010000021.1:0-60920 GCA_050739115.1 Steroidobacteraceae bacterium
CAGCGCCGCGCCCTGGAGCTGATCGACAAGATCACCCCGTAGACAGAAACCGCTCACCGCCATCAACTCCATGTTGTTGAAAGCGAAGGGAAACTCCGTCTACCGACTGGACGAACTTCCGTTTAATGCGGGGCAGTCGGGCGAGCCGCGGTGGCGGATGTCAAGGAGCGGCCGGCGCCGTGATGCTCGCGATCGCATCGCGCGCTGATCGTCGAACCTGCGGGCTCGAATCGCCGAGAGCCTGCCGAAGGTCGGGAAGCGCCGCGCGCGCCGTGGGCCCTATCGCGCCGAGCGCGCTGCAGGCGCTGCCTCGGGAGCCCGCGTCCCGACTGCGCAACATCGCCCGCAGGCGCGGTACCGCGGGCGCCGCGGCGGCGCCGATGTCGCCGATGTCCGCGGCCGCCCAGGCCCTGACTCCGGGATCGGAATCCTGAAGCGCGGTCACGAGCGCCGGCAGCGCGGGCCGGATGTCGAGCTTCGTGGCGCCGTCCGGGAAGTGCCACCAACCGCCTGCCAAAACATCCAAGGCGACCACGACATCGCGTCGCATGTCGGCATCCGGATCGCGCAGCGCGCGTGCCAGGGCCGGCACGCTGGCCGGGCCGAGGACACGGAGCTGGTCATAAATTTTCTGACGTCGCAGCTCGAGGGCGGGCAGCGGCTGCTGAGTTGCCTGCGTGGAAGCGATGCCGCGCGGCAAGGCCCTGAGCGGCAGCGGTAGATCGCGCAGCCTGGCGACGATGGCGTCGGCTTGCACAGAGCGGTTCGGTGTCGAGAGCGGCCGCTCCGCGAAGGCCGGCGTCACGCTTGCGCCGGCGATCACCATGAAGATCACTGCCGCTGCGATTGCCTCGTACCGTCGGCTCACGCTCTCATGATAACACTCGGCCTCGGGTCAGCCGGCGGCTCGACCGGCGGGCGGCTTGCGCGGTTCGAACAACACGATTTCCCCGGGGGCACTCGAGGCGGTAATGCAGTTGCGGCCCTGGGATTTGGCCTGGTAGAGCGCCGCGTCGGCTCCGGCGATCAGATCCTCCATGCGCTCGCCGTCCTGTGGATAACAGGCGAGACCGAGCGAGGCGGTGATGCGCGGCAAGGTGATGCCACGCGTGACCACGCGCAGCTGCGCGATCGCCTCGCGGATGGCCTCGGCCTTGGAATAGGCATCATCGACCGAACATCCCGGCAGAACGAGGAGAAATTCCTCACCGCCGTAGCGGCAGGCGACGTCCTCGGCGCGGGTATGGCGTTTGAGCACGTGCGCGACGTTTCTCAACACTTCGTCGCCCGCCTCGTGGCCATTGGCATCGTTGTAGGCCTTGAAATGATCGACGTCCAACAAGATGAGGCTCACCGGGAAGCCATGGCGCTGGGCGCGGGCGAGCTCCCGATGAAGGGAGATCTCGAGGTGCCGGCGGTTGTAGAGCTCGGTGAGCGGATCGCGCTCGGAGCCGCTGCGAAGCGTCTCCTGCAACCTGAGATTGCCCACTGCGAGCGAAAGTTGCTCGGCGAGCGCCGAGGCCAGTCGCTGCACGTCTTCTGAAAGGACCTCCGCACCCACCCGCCGCAGATGGAGCACCGCCAGCGTGTCGCCCTGCGCTACCAGCGGCACGCAAAGACAGCTGTCCTCGCAGGGGCCGACGTGACCGCACAGCGCGGCGGCGCTGGCCGGCGCGTACAGGTGCGGCCGCCCACGACGAAGCGCCCAGCAATCCTGAGAGGAGAAGCTCTGCGCCGCGGCCACGGTTCCCCAGCTGACCTGTTGCTCGAGAGTGCCGTCGTCACGTCGCGAGACATAAAGCGCGCCCCCGACTCCCGGCAACAGCTTGGGCAGCGCGCCATGGATCACCCTATTCGCCTCGGCCTGCGAGTGACAGGTCTGAAGCAGCTCGACCATGGTGCTCATGGCTGAGATCTCCTGCAACAGCCGGCTCTGGCGCCGAATCGTTGCCTTGAGCACCGACTCGCTGCGGCGACGGGCGATGACTTGCAGGGCGAGCAGCGTCAGAAGCAGCACGCACAGACCGAAGAGCACCGACAGGGCAACCGCGGTACCGCGCAGGCCGGTTTCAGGGCCGCCCGGACCGACTCGCGCATCGGCAAACGCGCGCGCGGCGAGGACGAAGAGGCTGAGCGCGATGCAGGCGAGGCCCAAGGCGATGACTACAGGCCCCCGGCCACGGTCGGCCGACCGTGCCGGCAGATCGCTCGCTGGGATCCCGGGCAACCACATGAGAACGGAGTCTCGCCTGAATGGCTATTCGGTTAATTGCTTCGGCCCGGCGGGGCGTCCCCTTGAGGACTCCCGGACGAACTGTGACGTGCCTTCGCCGCGGCCGGCGCGGGGCGTGATCCATTCACCGGTCGCGATGTCGTCTCGGCGCGACGGCCCCGGGCCGTTGGAGGGACGAGCCGGCCTCTGCCCCACGCAGATACCGCTCCTCCAGCTCCGCCGCCGCAAGTGGCCGCGCGAGCAGGAATCCCTGCGCCTCGTCGCAGCCGCGCTTGCGCAGCCACTCGAGCTGGCTCGGGCGCTCGATGCCTTCCGCGGTCACGACCAACCCCAGGGTTTTCGCGAGCGAGAGAATGGCGTTGGCAATCGCCGCATCGGCCGCCGAATGATCCACGTTACGCACGAATGCTTTGTCGATCTTGAGGCGGTCCGGCGGAAAGCGCGTGATGTAGGCGAGAGAGGAATAGCCCGTACCGAAGTCATCGAGCGCGATGCGACATCCGAGCTGACGCAGTCGCTCGAGCGCGTGGCGAACCTTGCCAGAATCCTGTACCAGCACCGATTCCGTGATCTCGATTTCGATCAGCGTGGTCGGGACGCCAGCCGCCGCCGCTTCGGTTTCCACGACGCGGGCCGGATCGCCATGCAGGAGCTCCTTACCAGAGACGTTGATTGCCACCGGAACGCGGAACCCGGCGTCGAGCCACTTGCGCAGCTGTCGGCACGCGGTGCGCACCACCCAACTTCCCATCTCGAGGATGAGACCGCTGTCTTCGGCGATCTCTACGAAACGGGTGGGCGAGACTTCCCCATGCTCACTGTCGTACCAGCGCAGCAGCGCCTCTACGCCGGAGAGGCGCTGATCCTTCAGGCTGAACTTCGGCTGGTAGCGCAGGTGCACGCGATCTTCCTGGACAGCCCGACGCAACCGCGCCTCGAGCTCCAGCCAGTCGCGCAAGCGGCTGCTCATTGCCGGCACGTAAACCGCTATGTGCTCGGCGCTGCCGGTCTTGGCCTGATACATCGCGGTGTCGGCATGCTTGAGCACGGTTGCGACGTCGCCACCGTCCCGGGGGTGGACGGCGATCCCAATGCTCGGGGTCGAGTAGAACTCGAGGCCCTCGTGCACGATGGGCTCCTTGAACGCGGCGCTGCACTTCTGGGCGAGGGCCACGGCAAGCGCCGCGGCTTCGGGATGGCGGACCAGGATCACGAACTCGTCGCCGCCGAATCGTGCGAGCGATACGTGCGCGGGGCCGCCTTCAAGGCCCTGCATCGCGCGGGTGAGCTTGCCGGCGACCGTGCGCAATACCGCATCACCCGCCGAGTGACCGAATGTATCGTTGATCCTCTTGAAGCTATTGAGGTCGAGATACACGACCGCAACGGAGTCACCGGTGCGCGAGGCCTCCGCGAATTGCCGCTCCGCGGTCTCGAGGCAGCGTTGCCGGTTCGGCAGCCCGGTGAGAGGATCAAAGTAGGCGAGCCGCTCGATCCGCTCGGCCGAAGCCGCGTTGCGCAGGATGTATTCGAGGCGTCGTGGCAGCAGCGCCCAGTTGACCGGCTTCGCGATGAAGTCCGTGGCGCCGGCATCGAAGGCGAGGGTGATCGCCGCCGAATCCTCGTGACCGGTCACCATCACGATGGGAACAGTGGTGAAGCGCGGATCAGCTCGAAGGCGCCGGCAAACGGTGTACCCGTCGAGCCCGGGCATCTCGACGTCGAGGAGCACGATGGCCGCATCGTGCGCGAGCGCCGCCTCCAGCGCCTCCGTACCGTTGTCGAAGGCAAGGGGCACGAGGCCAACGCGCTCGGCGGACTCGGCGAGGAGGAGCCGTCCGGTCTCCTCATCGTCCGCGATGATCGCTACGGGTCCTGTCGTTGTCGCGGCCATCATGCGCTCTCGCGCCGCTCCAGCGCCGCCAGCTCCGAGAGCAGCGCAGGATGCGCCGAGCGCAGTCGCTCGAACGCACTCCAGATCTCAGTCGAGTCGCCTCCCACGCAGAGCTGCTCCAGTCGGCGCACGTCTTCCGAGAACGCCATCGCACCGACGTTCGCGGCGCTCGATTTCAACTTGTGACAGATCGCGCGCGCAGCGTCGAGATCGCGCTCGCGAAGCGCCGCCTGCAGCTCCCCGAGCGCGGTGGCTGATCCGACCCTGAAGAGCTCGACCAGGCGGGAATAAAGACCGGGCCGGCCCGGGGCCGCCGAGCCGCGCAGCCGCACGACGGTTGCTGGGTCGAGCCTCGCGAGGTCTTGGGGCGATGGCATCGCACGCGGCTCGCTGGCCTCGCGAAGGGTCTCACCCGCTTGCAGGGCGGTCGCGGCCACCGGTCCGGGATGCCCCGGTCCCGCAATGACCCGCGGCTCACGTTCGCTCGGTATCCAGCGCCGGAGCAGATGCTCGCAATCCTCCAGCGTGCAGGGCTTGCTCAGTATATCGTCGATGCCGGCTGCCTCGCAGCGCGCGACGACCTGCGAGGGTGTGTGCGCCGTGAGAGCGACGATGGGCGTGGGACGCCTGGTACCGGTGCGCTCACGCATCAACTTCGCCGTTTCATAACCGTCGAACCCGGGCAGGTTGAGGTCCATCAGAATGAGATCAAAACGGCCGGTCGCGCTTCGCGCGAGAGCCTCAGCGCCGTCCTTGGCCCAAACGCAGCTGCACCCGAGCGCATCGAGGTACCCTTGAGCGACCGCTGCATTGACGGCGTCGTCTTCCACGAGCAGGACGTGGGCGCCGATGGCTCCAGCTGCGCCAGGCCGGCCCGCCGCAGCCGCTTCGGCCGGCTCCGGCTCTTTGGCACTCACCTCGACCGGTAAGGACACACGGAACGTCGAGCCGACGCCCGGCGTGCTCTCGGCCGTGATCCGCCCGCCCATCAACTGCGCAAGCTCGCGACAGATCGCAAGCCCCAGGCCGCTGCCACCGAACCGCCGGCTGGTCGACTCGTCCGCCTGCGTGAAGGGCTGGAAGATCTTCTCGACCGTCCCGGCATCCATCCCGATGCCGGTGTCGGCGACCGTGATCTGAACGGCCGCCCGGTCCGCTGCCGGAACCTCGATATCCGCGTGCACCCGGATCTCGCCACGCTCGGTGAACTTGACCGCGTTGCCGACGAGATTCATCACGATCTGCCGCATCCGGAACGGATCGCCGACCAGGGTCCGCCCCTCGGCTAGTCGTCGATCGGGCGGGCGGACGTCGAGCCGGATCCCCTTGGCCTGCGTGGTTGCGCTGAAGAGGTGGGCGCACTCATCCAGAATGCGATCGAGATCGATGGGCAGCTTCTCGAGCGCGACCTTGCCTGCCTGCGCCCGCGAGAGGTCGAGTAGATCGTTGACGATCCGCAGCAGCACATGCGCGGATGAGCGGATCGTCTGCGTGAGCCGCGCCTGCGTCGCCGACTGCGGTGTGCGCGCCAGCAGCTCGGTCATGCCGACGACGCCATTCATCGGCGTGCGCAGCTCGTGGCTCATCCGGTCGAGGAAGTCGCTCTTCGCGCGCGCGGCGTCGGCCAGTTGGCGATTGCTCTCGGAGAGCTCGCGGGTGCGCGCTGCGACCTCGGCTTCCAGCCGCTCGCGCTCGCGAGCCTGATGTCGGCGCTCCAGCTGCTGCTTGCGAAATCGGTGGCGCAACAGTGCGAGCGCGGCGAGGGCGTACGCTGCATAGGCCCAGGGCGACGCCCAGGGAGCGGGACTCTTGTACAGCGTGATCTTCAACGGCGCGCTCCACACGCCGTCGGAGTTGGCGCCTCGAACCTCGAGCAGGTGGTCTCCCGAGGGGAGATTGGTGAGCGTGATCTGATGCTGGGTGCCGAGATCGATCCACCGGTCGGTGAGCCCCGACATGCGGTACGCGATGCGGTTGTGTCGCGGCGAGGTGAAATCGAGCACGCTGACATCGAGCGAGACGATGCTGTCGCGGTAATTGAGCGGAATGCGACTGCGCAACCAGTACGGCGTCGCGCCGGGTGCGGGTGCGCCGAGGATTTCCACGCGCGTGAGCGCCAGAGTCGGTGGCTTCGATCGCTCCGTGAGACGCGAGGGATCGAAGATGTTGAAACCGCCAAAGCCGCCGAAGCAGAGGCGGCCGTCGTGCATGCGGAAGTCGGCGTTGGCAGTGAACTCCTCGCCCGCGGCGCCGTCCGCCACATGGAAGGTCTTGACTGCGCCCGTGTCCGGATCTAGCCGCATGAGGCCGGCATTGCCGCTCATCCAGATACGGCCGTCGCCATCGACCAGCACACCGTTGATGGTGTCGCTCGTCAGGCCTTGACCGAGAGAGTACGTGCGGAAGTGGATCGACTGCGGTGCCGAGACGGGGCCCATCGCGAGCGCCAGGCCGCCGCCGTTGGTTCCAACCCAGACCCGATCGCGCGAGTCCACCGCGAGGGCATAGATCGTGTTTGAGGGCAGACTGGCCGGGTCTTTCGGGTCGTGGCGAAAGACCTTGATGACCGTACCGTCCGGCCGCGCCAGATCGAGGCCGCCGCCGTCCGTACCGATCCACATATTGCCCCGGGAGTCCTCGGCAAAGGCATTGACGCTGGCGGCACTGACGGCGCCCGGTGTAGCTCCATACGGCAGCTGGCGCACCGTACCGGTCGCCGGATCGATCACGTTCGCGCCGCCGCCGTAGGTGCCGATCCACATCTGTCCGTCGCGGGCCTCGAAGATCGTGATGATTCCCGGGGCGCTCAGGCCACGCGGATCGCCGCGCTTGACCGGAATCCACTTCAGTCTGTCGTTGCGGTCGAGTGTCGCGATGCCCTTGTCCATGGTCCCGATCCATAACACCCCGCCGCGATCCTGGCGCAACGACATCACCGGCTCATTATCGAGAATCGTCCGCCGGCCGCTGAGCGTGTCGAGGTCGATCTTGCGGCCGGTGTCCGGATCATACTCGACCAAACCGCCGCCCATGGAGGCGATCCAAACTCGATCATCGGGGGCGTCGGCGAAGGCGGTGACGAATTTCCCGAGCCAATCGGGCTGGCGGGCGCCAAGCTCGGCGCTGCGGGGATCCCAGCGGCTGACACCCCCGCCGGTACCGATCCACACGAGGCCGGCACTGTCCTGATACAGGGAAAAGACCGACGAGTTGGCAAGGGAATCGGGATCCTCCCGCTCGTGGCGATAATGGACGATCGTTCCGGTCGCGCGATCGAGCAGGTCGAGTCCATCGGTCGTCCCGACCCAGAAATGTCCCTGTCTGTCCTCCAGGAGCGCCTGCACATCATCGCTCGCGAGCGACCCCGGCTGTCGCGGGTCGTGCCGGAAGACCTGCAGCACCCGGCCGTTGCGATCCATCCGGTCGAGCCCGCCGCCGAAGGTGCCGACCCAGATCGAGCCGCTCGAATCCTCGAGCACCTGCTGGACGTCGTTGCCGCTCAATGTCCGCGGGTCGCCGCGCAGGTGACGGAAATGGCGGAAAGTCTGCCGGCCGGGCTCGAGCTCGTCGAGTCCCTCATCGGTGCCCACCCAGAGATGGCCGGCGTGGTCGCGAGTCAGAGTGTTGATGTGATTGCTCGACAGCGATCCAGGTTCTGCGGCCTCGTGCCGCAAATGCTCGAACCGCCCGGACCGAGGGTCGAGCACATCGAGGCCCCCGTCGGCCGTTCCGATCCAGACCCGTCCCTGCGCGTCGATCGAGACCGCATTCACCTCATCGCTCGCCAGGGAGTTCGGATCGTGCGGGTCGTGCCGATAGACCGTGAAGTCATCGCTGGCGCGGTTCCAACGGACGAGGCCGCCGTTGATCGCCAGCCAGAGATTATGGTGCGGGCCTTCGATGATCTGATTGATGTAAACGCCCGGCAGCGCGCGGCCTTGCTTGCGCGAGTACCCGTAACGGACGAGCTCCTGACCGTCGTACCGGACGAGCCCATCCTCGGTGCCGAACCACATGAACCCTTGCGAATCCTGCAAGATGGTGTGTACGTCTCCCTCCGGCAAGCCGTCCGCCGTCGTCAAGTGCGAGAGAACGAGAGGCGGAGCATCGGCAGCGGCGGCCACCGAGGCCGCCGCCATCAGCAACAGCGCGGCACCGATGATCCAGCGCCTCGAAGCGCCGGCGCGCGCGAACGTGCTCACGGCGCGAGGACTCCCCCTATTGGTTGGGCACCCACGGCACGATCGGCGCGGGTGCGGTGGGCGCCGGGGCCTGTGACGTGTTCCACCACGGCACGGTCCGGGCCCAGGCGTAGTTGCGCGCCCAGGCATAGTTTCTTGCCCAGGCGTAGTTGCTCGACCAGACGTAGGCCTGGGTCCACGCGAACCCCTGGCTCCACGGGTAGCCCTCGCTCCAGGCGTAGCCCTGGGTTCCCGGGTAGACGCTCGACCAGCTCAAGCCGTCGCCCGGCTCGGCAGAGTCCGGCGTCGACGACTGCATGTTCATGATGTAGTAGCTGCCGTTGGCAGCTTGATTGGCCGGACCACCGAAGTGCTCCGTGCCGGCGAAATCGGCGCTGATGTTGAGCCCGACGTTGGCGCAGTCGACCGCGGAGCTGTTGACCGCCGCGACCGCGTTGATGAGACCGGCGCCCTGCTGGAACACGCTGTAGGCGAGCGTGCCGGAGGATGTCACGGCGGGCCGCGCCGAATCCATGAGGCGACATTTCACGTTGTCGGGGGTGAGCGTCGGATCCTCCTGCAGCATCAGCGCAACCACGCCCGAAGTCACCGCCGCGGCCTGCGAGGTACCGGACATCGTGAACAGCTGCTCGACGATGTTCATCGAGTCGGGATCGATGTTCGCAAGATAGCTGCCGCTCGCCATGGAGGCGACCATGTGCCCGCCGGGAGCCACCACCTCGGGCTTGACGAAGCCCTCGTAGGTCGGACCGGTGGACGAGAAGGAGGCGAGCCGCCAGTCGCTCGTATTGTAGGGCTGGTAGTTATCCGTAAGCGCGCCAACCGTGATGACGTAAGGCACGTTGCCGGGCACGTCGACCGTCATGGGGCTCGGTCCGTCGTTGCCCGCCGCGACGACCACGACGATGCCCGCGCCCCAGGCGGCCATCACCGCCTGATCGAGAGGATCGTTCCAGTAGTACGACTCCGGGGTCGCGCCGAGCGACAGATTTAGAACCCGAATGTTGTATTTCTGGCGATTCGCGACGATCCAGTTGATGCCCGCGATGATGTCGGAATAGCTTCCCGCGCCGTAGCCGTCGAGGGCGCGCACGATGACGAGATTCGCCTGCGGCGCGATGCTGAGGTACTGCCCGGCGATGTTCTGCGCGCCGCCCGCCGCGATGGAGGTGATGTGTGTGCCGTGACCGTACGGATCACCGGTCACCGGACCCGAGCCGCCGTTGGTGACATCGACCGTCGCCAGGATGCGCGAGCCGTAGTTCTGCAAGACGTCCTGCCACAGACCGGAGTCGAGTACCGCGATGGTGACGCCCTTGCCGGTGACTCCCGCCTGCGCCAGCGTGTCCGCGCCGACCAGCATCGGGTAGTTCGTCTCATAGGTCAGGGTGAGCGCCGCCACACCCTGCCCGTCCTGTGTGCCCGTGGCCGCACTGAGCGTCGAGACAAGCGGGGCGGTCACGGTGCTCGTTATGGGGTTCCCGGTGACGGTCGTGACCAGGGGAAGCGCCGTAGCCACGACGGTAGATGTCAGCGGGTTCGTGGCAAGCGCCTGATTGACGGAATTCACCGTTTTGCTCAGGGCCTTGGTGAGGCCGGAGAGAAGCGAGCGCGTGTGGACCGATCGATCCGCGAAGAGCCGCACGCTGCGGGTGGCGCGCAGGCGCGCCACCTGTTGCGCATCGAGGCGAGCGGTGACGGCATGGATGATCGGCAGCTCGCGCTCGAGCCTCCCATGCACCCGCAGCACGCTCGCGCGGGCGGCCGCCGAAGTCGGCGCTTCGACGATGTACGACCTCGGGGCGGCGCTCACGGCGGGTGCCGTGGCGGCAAGCGCGAGGATCAGAACCGATGGCGGAATGAGGCGGGAAATGCGCATCGCGGCATGCTCTGGTTATGGGTTATCGTGGCGCGCATTCTCCGCCGACTGTGACGCCTCTCTCAGTCGAGCCAGCCGCACCGTCCCGGGCCGGTAGCGTGACGCGCATCACATAACGGCTCGGTCAAATCACCTGGATGTTATGTTCAACTCGTCGTCCCGATAGAGATCACCGCTGCCGTAAGCGCATCCGAGCGCCAACAGCGCCTGGCGGGTTTCCGCGTCATCGACTCCCGTCGCGATGGGCACGAGCCCGAGCGCGGCCGCCATCTCGATACCGGCCCGGCAGACCTTGCGGGCGATCGGATCCGTGCGCAGCGCAGCCACCCAGCCGCGATCGAGCTGCAGGCCCCAGAGCGGCGCGCGGGCGAGCGAGTCGAGCGATCCCGAGCCGCGGGCCACCTCGTCGACGACCAACCGCACACCGAGACGCTGCAGAGCCTCGGAATGCGACGGCTCGCGCGTGATGAAGACCTTCTCGGCGATTCTGAGCTCGAGACGTTCCGCGGGTATACCGCCGTCGGTGACCAACTGACGCACATCGTTCAGGAACTCCTCGTGCAGGAGATGATGTCGCAGGGCGCCGAAAGAGATGCAGACCTGCGATTCGCAGTGGGCGGCAAGCGCGGCAAAGTCCCTGCGCAGATGCGCGAGGACGGCGCGGGACAACGAGGCGGCGAGCCCTGTCGCCGCGGCGACGCGCAGGAACTCCGCCGGACGGATCTCCCCACGCAATGGATGTTGCCAGCGCAGGTAGCCGACACAGGCGGCAAGACGCCCGGTTTCGAGATCGTGACGACCGACGTAGCGCAGATGGATCTCTTCGTTGGCGATCGCATTGCGCAGCTCGCGAGTCAGATCGATGCGCGCAAGAGCGCGCAGTTTCATGGTATCGGTGAAAAATCGGATGCCCGGCGTGGCCGCCGACCGGCGTGCCTCCATCGCTGCGGCGCGCGCCTGCTCCAGCAGGACCTTCGGGGTGGAAGCGTCCTGCCCGAGAATCGCGGCGCCGGCGTACGGAGTCAGATGGAATTCGGCGTCGCCGGTGCGGATCGGCTCGCGCAGGCTCGAGCAGATCCGCGCCACACAGGCCTCGATGGCCTCGCGGTCGGCACTCTCGACGACCACGGCGAGCAGATTCTCACCGAGCTGCCCGAGGTACCACCGAGGACCCGCGCTGGGGATTTCCGAGTTCTGCGGCGACTGCGGCAGCCTGTAGAGCGCCGCGCTCATCACCTGCTCCGACATCTGCGAGGCGAGCACCTGCGCGATATCCGCAAGGCCGTCGACGTGGATGACGACGAGCGCGATGGGGTTCTCACGCAGGGCGGCCCACGAGATGGAGTCCTTGAACCGCTGCAGGAAGCCGCGCCGCTCGAACTGGGGCGGGGGCCGCGAACCGGAGTCGGAGCCATCGTCCAAAGTCGCGCTGGCCGCGGGCCGCACGATGCACACGGCCCGCTCCGGTCCTCGAGGCGAGGCTTGCGCCATGTATTCGGTTCCGGCGTTGGTGAAGCGCGCCTCCACGGTCGTGCGCTGTGCGATCGATTTGCGCGTGAGTTGCAGGAGCAGCGCCGCAAGGGCTGCGGGCCAGGAAGCATCGAGCCCTTTGCCGGTAGCGGCCGCCGGCAGCTTCAGGCCGGCCGTGTCCCGACCGCCCCCCTGGGCGAGCACGACGCCGTCCCGGCCGATGAGCAGGGCGAGATCCGGCAGCGCCTCGATCAACAGCTCCGAGTCAGATGCGACGTTCCGCCGCGGCGACGTGTCGGCACCGGCCGCCGCATCGGCCCGAAAGGGCGAGTTGTAACGCTTCGCGGAAATGAGATCGCTCCCCGGATTACGTAAAAGATCGCGTGAGCAGCCGCCATGATCCTTGTCTGCTCCTGCTGCAAAGAGTAGCCGGGGCGCTGTCACCGAGTCCGGGATGCAGCTCGCGCTGCCGCGCTCGACAGAACCTACGGAATGCGACTTCCGTCACGCGGGGCATCCACGGCCCGCTCAGCGTCCCATGCCACGCGACCGGCCTCCCCCCCGAAGGTCTCGCCGTCCATTGCGCGAGCGCAGGCTCGCGCGAGAAGCGTGAAGTCCTATGGGGTCGCCCATCCGGCAAGCACGTAAGGTTACTGTCTCCATGTGGAGGCTCATGTTCAGGCCCGAAGACTCTGGCCGCGTGCCGGCCGCGCTTGCGCGGATGGTGCTGCTCGCCCTCGCGCTTTGGGTGGCGCTGCCGAGCGCCGCGTTGGCCGCCTGCTTTCCGGTCACGGACCCCCGATACACCGCGCTCGATCCCATGGTGGACCGGAGCGGGACGGGGGCGCTTGCAGCGGTTTCGGCCCGCATTCAGTTCCTTAAGCGGGCGGGTGCGTCGGACTCGAGGCAGCTCGCCTCGCTTTATGCGGTGCAGGCGGATGCGTACTCGATTCTCGAGCTCGATCACGAGGCGCGTGCGACGGCCTCACGGGGGCTGGCGCTCGTGCGCGGTCCCACCGATCCCCTGCGCCTCGAGCTGCTCTCCACTCAGGCTCTCAACATCTACACCCGAAGCGGAATCAACGACGCCATCGAAGTCATCGGGAAGGCTCGTGCGCAGCAGCCTGCCAACACGTTGTCCGATCTGTGTCTCGCGATCGCTCTCGGTACCCTCGAGCGCCGCGCCGGCGAGAACGCGCTCGCCACCCGCACCCTCACACAGGCCTACCACGACAGCGAGACGCCGCAACGGGCCGAGGCGCATGCCGAGGCCGCGAGTGCCCTGTCGCAGGCGCTGCGGGGCATCGGCGATTTCCAGGAGGCGCTCACGCTCATCCGCGAAAAAATCACCTGGGACGCCGCCCATGGCAATTCGCTCTCTCTCTCGGTATCGACCTATCTGGAGGGCGAGCTGCTCGACTCGACGCACGATTTGCACGGCGCGATTGCCACCTTTCAGCAGGCGCGGAGCATCAGCGTCGGGCTCGGAGACACCCAGGGCGTCGCCTTCTCGGACATGCGGATCTGCCAGTCGCTCATCGAGCTGAGTGACTTCGAGGCCGCGCGGCCGCGTTGCAGCAGTGCCGCAGGGGTCTTCGCCGCCAGCAACACGACGGATGTGCTCAAGCAGACCCGGGAATATCTGGCCGAGATCGATCTGCAGCAAGGTCATGCGCGCCGGGCGCTCGGCACGCTCAATTGGGTGCTCGATCGCGACGGAGCGGACATAGCGCCCGAGACCGCGATCGGTGCGTACCGCACGCGCGCGAGCGCCTACGCCGCGCTGCGCGACTATCGCCCGGCCTACTTCGATATCGAGCAATATCTTCAGCGCTATCGCACCGAGGATCGCGCGCGCCGTATGCGACTTCAGGAGACCGTCAAGGAGCGCGCGCGCGCCGCGCGGGAAATCGAGCGCAATGCCATTCTGCAGCATCAGCTCGAGCTCTCGCGCGCGCGCACCACCCGTCAGACCGAGAAGCTGCGCTGGGAGGCCGCGGCGAACACCGCGGGCGTGTTGGTCATTGCGCTCCTCTCCTACATCCTCATTACCGATCTGCGCCATCGCCGACAGCTCGTGCGGCTCGCGATGGAGGACAACCTTACCGGCATGCCGAACCGCGGTCGCACCATGGAGCTCGCGACCGCGGCGCTCGCTGACGCGGGCGCGCAGCATCGGCCGCTCACGGTGGCGATCATCGATCTCGATCATTTCAAGACCATCAACGACCGCTGCGGTCATGCGGCCGGCGATTACGTGCTGCGGGAATTCGCCCGCCTCGGCCGCGGTTCGCTGCGCGGCGGTGACATTCTCGGCCGCTGGGGGGGCGAGGAATTCCTGCTGGTCCTTCCCGATACCACGCTCGATGCGGCGCTCGCCAGCGTCGAGCGGCTGCGGGTGCTCGCCCTTGCGATCCAGGTACCGGCAGCGGGCGCCGCCGTTCGGGTCACCTTCAGCGCCGGACTCGCCACGACCGGCGATGGCGCCCGCTCCCTCGATGAGGTCATCGCGCGCGCCGACGCCGCGCTCTATGAGGCCAAGAACGAGGGCCGCGACCTGGTACGGATCGATCGCGAGAGCTACCAGACCGCCTCGACCGGTGTCAGACGCGCCCTACGATTGCGATAGTCAACCCGGACCGGGCGGATACGCCGGCAACTCGGGTGGCGGCGGCGGCAGTCCTCCCGGGTGCTCCTTGAGCTTGCCCATCAGGTAATTCACGGCCGCCTCGAGCTGCGCGTCGTGTCCCGCGAGCAGCGCTCCCGGGGAGGTGTGCACTTCCATATCCGGCGCGACGCCGTGGTTCTCGATGATCCACTGGGAGTGCAGACCATAGAGTGCATCCTCCGGGATGGTGATGTAACCACCGTCGAGCAGCATCCATTCGCCGCGAATGCCACGTACGCCGCCCCAGGTGCGCGTACCGATGAGCGGACCCAAGCCGTACTTGCGGAAGAAGTAGGGGAAAATGTCCCCATCCGAGGCCGAATAGTGGTTGATGAGACACACCTTCGGTCCGTTGATGAGCTGCTGCGGGATGGGGGTCTGCGCCCACTCACGATCGGTGGAGAGTCCCACGAGCACCCGCCGCAGCCGCTCGAGAACGATCTGATCGATGAAACCGCCGCCGTTGAAGCGGTCATCGATGATGAGCGCGCGCTTCTCGAGCTGCGGATAGAACTGGCGGATGAACTGCTCCATGCCGAGCGCTTCCATGTCGGAGAGGTAGATATAGGCGATCTTGCCCCCCGAGAGCCGATCGACGAGGTCGCGGTTGTGTTTGATCCAGGCGTGCTCCCGTAGCGAGAGCTCGGTGGGCACCGGCGTCACGGTCACCGTGCGCCGCTTGCCATCCGCGGAGGGCGCGAGAGTCAGCTGGATCGTCTGCCCCTGTTTCCCGACCAGCAGGCTGTAGGGATCGGTCGGCGCGCGCAGCTCCACCCCGTCGATCGCGAGCAGGTAATCGCCCGCGTGTACGTCGAGTCCGGGAGCCGTGAGCGGCGAGCGGTACCGATCGCGCGTATTGTCACCCTGATAGATTCTGGCGATCCGATAGCGACCGGAGGCGCGATCGAGCGCGAAATCGCAGCCGAGGAAGGCCGTCGGCATCCGCTGATCGGGCGGGATGTCATTCCCGCCGCCGACATACGTATGCGAGTTGCTGAGCTCGCCGAGCATCTCGCCGATGAGGTAGTTGAGGTCAGCGCGCGAGCCGAGAAGCGGCAGGAGCTTGGCGTAGCTCGCGTGCACGGCATTCCAGTCGACGCCGTTCATCTCCTTGTTGACGAAGAGATCGCGCTCGAGCCGCCACGCGTTGTTGAACATCTCCGCCCACTCCTCCGTCGGCAGGATGCGGATGCGCATGTGGGAAAGGTTGAGCTGTTTGCGGCTGCTCGCGGCGGCCCCGCCCGCGGCCGCATCGGCGATGAGGTACGCGCCCTTGAGCTCGTACAGCACCTTCTTGCCGTCGGCCGACAGCGCGTACGCGCTCAGGTCGTCCACCATCGTCTGGTCCTTGCGCTTGCCCATGTCGAACACGTGCAGCGCCGATTGCTCCCCGGGTAACGGCCCCGCGATCATCTGCGGGGGAGTGGTCATGTAGAAGACCTCGTCGCCGCGAACGCTGACGGCCGCGATGTCGGCGGGCGTGATGGGCAACGGCACGGCGCGCTGCATCAGGCCCTCGAGATCGATGCGGATCGGCGCGGTCGCGGTGGGCTTCCATTCCTCCGCCTTGGAGCCGGCCGCGCTCTTGTCCCGGTGCTCCGATTTGCCTCGCGCGGGACGATCCCCGGCACCTTCGGCCGCCGCACCCTGCGCAGAGCCGACCGCCCCTTCGTCCGAGCGGGGCGCGAACGGCGATGGCTCATCGCTTTGAAGCGTAGCCACATAGATGCCCGTCATCTTCAGCGTGGCGATGTTGAATTCCGACTCGCTGAGCGTCGGGTTCTCGTGACGGGTGGAGACGAAGAAAAGATACTTCCCGGCGCGATCGAATCTGGGCATGAAGTCGTTCGAGAGCGGATCGCTCACACGCGTGGCGTGGTGCGTTTCGAGGCTATAAAGCCAAATGTTGCTCTGTTGATTCTTCCCGGTGATGCTGTAGGCGAGCCAGAGGGCGTCCGGCGACCAGGTGTAGTCGTGGATCTCGTTGTACCTATCCTCGGCGACGAGCTGGGGCGCGCCCCCCGCCGCCGAGACGTACCACAGCCGATGCTCGCCGTCGGAGAAGGCGATGTAGCGCCCGTCCGGCGACCATTGGGGCACGTAGAAGTAACCCTTCTGGAAATGGGTGAGCAGCTTCTCCGGTCCACCTTCCGCGGGACGGACGGCGATCTGCTGCTCGCCCGAGCCGTCCGTCGTGTAGGCGATGGTCTTGCCGTCCGGCGACCAGGTCGGATGATCCTCGTCCGCATCGGAGGTATCCGTCAGGTCGCGCGTATCGCCATGCTCGGCGGGTATGGTGAAGATGTCACCGCGCGCGGAAAACGCCCCGCGCGCCCCGTTGGGTGCGATGCTGAAATCCACGTCCTGGGCCATGTCGCGGTCGCGGATGAGCTTGCCGGCGTCCACCCATTGCGGACCGGTGCGCGAGCCGTCATCCGGGATGGTGACCTCTATCTTGTGCAGCTGGTCGGAGCGCAAGTCGAGCACGTATAGGCTGCCGCCCTCCTGGAAAACGATGCCTGCGCCGCCGGCTCCGCCGGTGCCGAGGCTCGGGAAATCGACGTCATAGTCCTTGAAGTGCGTGCTCTGGCGGAAGGTGTGAGTATCGAGGTCCGCCGCCCAAATGTTCTCGCGCCGGTCAGCGCCGTGATCGGAAAGGAAATAGATCGTCTTCCCGTGCCACATCGGGAAGGTCTCCGTCCCCGGCCAGTCCGTCAGGCGCTCGAGTTTGCGCGAGTCGAAGTCGTAGATGTCGATGTTCTGCGCAAGTCCGCCGGTGTAGCGCTTCCAGGTGCGGAAGTTGCGCATGATGCGGTTGTAGGCGATCTCGTGCCCGTTCGGGCCGTAGCTGAGAAAACCGCCGCGGTCGAGCGGCAACTCGACGGCCAACCCTCCCGTTACCGGCACTTCGAACAGGGTGCCGTACCAGGAGTTCCAGGAAGAGCGGCGTGACAGGAAAACGACGTTCTTCGAGTCAGGCGTCCAGGTCACCACCATGTTGTCGGGACCCCAGCGAAGCGGCGCCGCCGGCACGACATCCGAAGTAAACGTCAGTCGCCTGGCGGGTCCGCCGGCGGCGGGAATGACGTAGACGTCACGGTTGCCCTGGTACTCTCCGGTGAATGCAATCCACTTGCCGTCGGGCGAGAACCGCGGCAGCACATCGCTGCCGGGGTCCGTGGTCAGACGCGATGCCACACCCCCTGTGCGCGGCACGGACCAGAGGTTGTCATGAGCTACGAAGACGATCGTGTCGCCATGCAGGGTCGGATAGCGCATCAGCGTGTGATCCGATTGCTGTGCCTGCGCGACCGCGGCGACAGCTCCGAGAAACACGAACAACCCCACCCGGCTGACGCACCACGTTATCATTCTGCTCATAGAACCCCGCTTACACCGCCGCACGTCCCTCGAAGACGCGTCACCGCGGTAGCCAATACCCCAGGAAACCCGGCCGGGTATTCTAGCAACTCACGACCGGCGAGCCGCGCGCGATCGTGCGGGAGCATCTCGTGCAGGCATCGACAAGACTCGTAGCGGCCCGTATCCTGCCCGGCGAACCATGAATTTCTGTCCCCAGTGCGGCGCCCGCGTCGAGCTTCGTGTGCCGCCCGGCGATCACCTCGCCCGGCATGTATGTGAGGCGTGCGGGACCATTCACTATCAGAACCCGCGACTCGTCGTCGGCTGCGTGCCGGAGCACGAAGGCCGAATCCTTCTGTGTCGGCGCGCGATCGAGCCCCGGCGTGGCTTCTGGACGGTGCCCGCGGGCTTTTTCGAGAACGGTGAGACCCTGCAGCAGGGCGCCGCGCGCGAGTGCCGGGAAGAGGCGCTGGCCGAGGTCGAGATCGGCTCGCTCCTCAGCATCGTTCATGTGCTGCATGCACGTCAGGTCCACGTGTTCTTTCGCGCCACGTTACGCGCGCCGGAGTTCGGCGCCGGGCCCGAGAGCCTGGAAGTCGAGCTGATCCGTCCGGAGGCGATCCCCTGGCCGGAGCTCGCCTTCCCGAGCACGGAATTCAGCCTGCGACGCTACCTGGAGGATGGGGGCGCGGGCGTGGAGTCGCATCATTTCGCCGCGCTCGACCGGCGGCTGAAACAGTAGGACCATGCCACCCGGCCGGTGTGCCGCACGGTCGCTGCTTCGCGTACGCCCCGGCTCCAGCCCGGCCTGTGCCCGGGGCAAACTCCGTTCCGTCCGCCGGTCGCTTTGCGGCTCGCCCGGCGCACATGGCAGAATACCGGCTTGCGCGCGCTCCCCCGCGCGGTACATACCCTCATGACTTTCGTCGTTACCGAAAACTGCATCAAGTGCAAGTACATGGACTGCGTGGAGGTTTGCCCCGTGGATTGCTTTCACGAGGGACCGAACTTTCTCGCGATCGACCCGGATGAGTGCATCGACTGCACACTCTGCGAGCCGGAGTGCCCGGCCGAAGCCATCTTCTCCGAGGAGGAGCTGCCCCCGGGGCAGGAGCAGTTCAAGACGCTCAACGCCGAGCTCGCCAAGAATTGGCCGGTGATTACGGAGAAGAAAGAAGCCCCGGCGGATGCCAAGGAGTGGGACGGCAAGCCGGATAAGCTGAAACTACTCGAGAAGTAGGCTCGCGCGACGAGCCTTGTGCTGGCACGACGTCCCGCCCACGGTTAACCGCGGGGGTGATGCTGCGCGTGCAGCTCTTTCATGCGCTCGCGCGCGACGTGGGTGTAGATCTGAGTAGTGGACAGATCGCTATGCCCGAGCAGCATCTGAACGACGCGCAGATCCGCCCCGTGATTGAGCAGGTGCGTCGCAAACGCGTGCCGCAGTGTATGGGGCGAGAGCTCCTTGGAAACTCCCGCTTTGCGCGCGTAGCGCTTGATGATGTGCCAGAACGCCTGGCGGGTCATGCGATCGCCCCGCCGGGTCGGAAAGAGGAAATCCGTCTGCCGCTCGAGCAAGATCTCGCCGCGCGGGCCGTGCTCGAAGTCTATCAGCCAGCGCACCGCCTCCTCCCCGAGCGGAATCAGCCGCTCGCGGTTGCCTTTGCCGAGGATGCGGATCACGCCCTGGTTGAGGTTGACATGCCCATGCCGCAGATTCACCAGCTCCGAGACGCGCAGTCCCGTGGCATAGAGCACCTCGAGCATCGTGCGGTCGCGGTTGCCGAGCGGATCACTCACCACGGGCGCGCCGAGCAGGGACTCGACTTCCTCCTCGGTGAGGGACTTGGGCAGCGAGCGGCCGATCTTCGGCATCGCGATCTGCGCCGTCGGGTCTTCGCGGATGCCGCCCTCGCGCATGAGATAGCGGAAAAAGCGGCGAAAGCTCGAGAGCTGCCGCGCGGTGGAGCGGGGACGCGCGCCCTCGCGCACCCGCCAGGCGATGAAATCCAGCAGGTCGGCACGCGAGGTTTTGACGATCGAAACCTTGCGCTCGGCCAGCCAGCGCGCAAGCGCCGTCAGATCGGCACGATACGCCGCCAGCGTGTTGGTCGACAGGCCCCGCTCCAACCATACGGCGTCCAGGAAACGAGAGACCGCCGGATCGGTGGAGTCGGCCTGAGGAGGCGTGGCAATTGCGGCAGAATGGTTCGACAATTCCGTCTCGGCCCGCAGGTCGCGGTCAAGGTAGCGACCGCAGTATGGTGAGCGTGGCCGAGCGATCGACGTGATGACCTTCACATCCGAGCCCGAGCATTAACATAAAGAGAACCGGATCACATTTGCGGACGCTCGCGTGGGCGCCCGCGCGCGCGGGCTACGCGCTGTACGCCACGCTCGCTTTCCTCGTCACGGGAGTCGCTGCCCTGATCGCCGCCTTGATCCTGCCCGGGGTACGGCGGCGGCGGGCAGCCGCCCGCGCGAGCGCCCGCGCCTTCCTATGGCTGGCCGGTATGCCGCTGACTGTACGGGGAATGGAGCGGCTCGCGCCGGGGCAGTGTGTCGTGGTCGCCAACCACGCGAGCTATCTCGACGGACTGGTGTTCACGGCTGCGCTCCCTGCCCGCTTCAGCTTCGTCATCAAGCGTGAGATGTCGGCCGTGCCTCTGGTGGGCCTTTTCCTGCGGCGCATCGGCTCGGAGTTCGTCGAGCGTTTCGACCGCAATCGCGGCGCGGCCGATGCGCGTCGGGTGCTGCGCAACGCCGCGAGCGGTCATTCGCTGGTGTTCTTTCCCGAGGGCACGTTCACGAAAACGCCCGGCCTGCTCAAATTTCACACCGGCGCCTTCGTCATCGCCGCGCGTGCCGGCTGTCCCGTCATTCCGGCGGTGGTGCGGGGTACACGCTCCGCGCTACCCCCGAGCGGCGGGCTGCCGCGCCCCGGACGGATCGCAATCGACATCCTCCCGCCCATCGAGGCGCCGTCGCCGCCCGCAGAGGTCTCGTCCGCCGCGCTGCGGGACCGCGCGCGACACCAGATCCTGCTCGCTCTCGGTGAGCCGGACCTTACATGTTCCGGCGATAGCGCCCTCCCACCTCGTAAAGAGCGTGCGAAATCTGCCCAAGCGAGCAGACCTTGACGGACTGCATCAGCTCGGCGAACACATTGCCACCGCCGCAGGCGGCCCGCTGCAGCTCATCGAGAGCCGCCGGCGCGCGCGCGGTGTTGCGTGCCTGGAAGTCGCGCACCGCCGCCACCTGATCCTGCTTCTCCTCTTCGGTGGAGCGGATCAGCGCCGCGGCCGCATGCTCCCCGGCCCCATCGGCCTTGGAGAGGAAGGTGTTGATTCCGACGATGGGCAGACTACCGTCGTGCTTCTTCGTCTCGTAGTAGAGCGATTCCTCCTGGATCTTGCCCCGCTGATACATGGTCTCCATCGCGCCGAGAACGCCGCCGCGCTCCGATAAGGCGTCGAATTCCCGGTAGACGGCCGCCTCGACGAGATCGGTGAGGTACTCGATGGCGAACGAGCCCTGCCATGGATTCTGCGTCTTGTTGAGTCCGAGCTCGCGGTTGATGATGAGCTGGATCGCCACCGCGCGGCGCACGCTCTCCTCCGTCGGGGTCGTCAACGCCTCGTCGTACGCATTGGTATGGAGACTGTTGCAGTTGTCGAAGAGCGCGTAGAGCGCCTGCAGAGTGGTGCGTATGTCGTTGAAGGAGATCTCGCGCGCATGCAGGCTCCTTCCGGAGGTCTGCACGTGGTACTTCAGCATCTGGCTGCGGGGCCCCGCCCGATAGCGATCACGCATGGCGCGCGCCCAGATGCGGCGGGCGACGCGGCCGATCACCGCATACTCCGGATCCATGCCGTTCGAGAAGAAGAACGACAGGTTGGGCGCGAAATCATCGACCGCCATGCCGCGGGCGAGATAGTACTCCACGATCGCGAAGCCGTTGGCGAGCGTGAAGGCGAGCTGTGAGATGGGATTCGCGCCGGCTTCGGCGATGTGATAGCCGGAGACCGAGACGGAGTAGAAATTGCGCACCCGCTGGTCGATGAAGTACTGCTGCACATCGCCCATCATGCGCAGCGCGAACTCGGTCGAGAAGATGCAGGTGTTCTGCGCCTGATCCTCCTTCAGGATGTCCGCCTGCACGGTGCCGCGCACCGCCCGCAGGGTCTCCGATCGGATGCGTTCGTAGACCTCGGGCGCCACGAGCTCGTCCCCCGTCACGCCGAGCAGAGCCAGACCCGAGCCGTCATGGCCCGTCGGCCGCTCGCCCTTGTACGCGGGCGGCGCGATGCCGCGCTCGAGCGCGGCGCGGTGCAGCGCCGCGATGCTGCGTTCCGCCTCGCTCCAGCGCCCCTCGGCTCTCAAGTAACGCTCGACGCGCTGATCGATCGCGGTGTTCATGAACATCGCGAGGATCATGGGCGCGGGCCCGTTGATGGTCATCGACACGGAAGTCGAAGGCAACGTCAGATCGAAGCCCGAATAGAGCTTCTTCATGTCATCGAGTGTCGCCACCGACACTCCGGAATTACCGGTACGCCCGTAGATGTCGGGTCGGGTGTCGGGGTCCTCGCCGTAGAGTGTCGTCGAGTCGAAAGCTGTCGACAGACGCACGGCGCTCCCGCCTTGCGCGAGATAGTGGAAGCGGCGGTTGGTGCGCTCCGGCGCACCCTCGCCCGCGAACATTCGCGTGGGGTCCTCCGCCTCGCGCCGGTAGGGGTAGACCCCGCCCGTGTACGGGTAGAAGCCGGGCAGGTTCTCCGCGCGAATGAATCGCAGCAGCTCACCCCAGTCCGCGAAACGCGGCACGGCGATCTTGGGGATACGCTGATGTGAGAGCGTCTCGGTGTAGTTCTCGCCCTTGAGGTCGCGGTCGCGCACCCTGTAGGTATACGTCTCGTCCGTGGCGGCACGGGCCCGCGCCGGCCAGGCCTTGAGCTCGCCGATGCCCTCGGGACCGATCTCCTCGAGCGCGCGGTTGTAGGCGGCCCGCAGCTCCCGTCGCGTCGCGTCGGCGGCACGGTCGATGAGTGTCGCCTCGCCATACGGGTCGAGCGGCCCGGGAAGTGCCGCATCGTGCAGTGCCTTGAGCGACTCGTAGAGACCGCATGCGCGCCGCGCCGCCGCCGCCTGCCGCTCCGTCGTCTCGGCTACCGCGCGGCCGCTCTGCGCGATCTCGGCCAGATAACGCACCCGAGCGCCCGGAATGAGGAGTTCCCGGGGCCTCAGATCGACCGGACCGGGGTCCGTGACCTGCCAGCCCGCGGCGCCGATGCCTTTGGCGGCGAGCGTTGCGCAGAGCGCCGCGAAGAGGCGATTGACGCCGGGATCGTTGAAGCGGCTCGCGATGGTCGGAAAGACCGGCAGGTCCGCATCCGGCAGGCGCGCCTGCGCCGGATGATTGCGCCGCCACTGCTTGCGCACGTCCCGCAGGCTGTCCTGCGCGCCGCGCTTGTCGCTTTTGTTGAGCACGATCAGCTCGGCGTAGTCGAGCATTTCGATCTTTTCCAGCTGGCTCGCGGCGCCGTACTCGCCCGTCATCACGTAGAGCGACACATCGGCAAGATCCGCGATCTCGCTATCCGCCTGGCCGGTCCCCGCCGTTTCGACGAGGATGAGATCGAAGCCGGCGGCCTGATAGAGCTGGATCACCTCCTTCAGCACCGCCGAGGTCGCAAGATGCTGCCTGCGGGTGGCGAGCGAGCGCATGAAGATGGTATCCACGGAAAGGCTGTTCATGCGGATGCGATCGCCGAGCAGGGCGCCGCCGCTTCTGCGCCGCGTCGGATCCATCGCCACCACGGCGATCCGCCGGTCGGGGAAATGCCGCGTGAGGCGCGCGAGCAACTCGTCGGTGAGGCTCGACTTGCCAGCTCCGCCGCTGCCGGTGATGCCGACGACGGGGACGCGGGCGCGCGAGCGGGCGATGGCCCGGCGGACCTGCTCCGCCTCAGCGCCGCCGGAGACGGCGTTCTCGAGCAGCGTGATGCTACGGGCGATGTGCGCGTGGTCACCGGCGTTGAGCGGGCGCGGCTCGTAAGCCGGCTTTGCGGCCGACCGCACGCGCGCGAACACATCATCCACCATACCGTCGAGGCCGAGCCTCCGCCCGTCTTCCGGCGTGTAGATGCGCTCGACCCCGTAGCGCTCCAGCGCCTCGATTTCGTTGGGCGCGATCGTGCCGCCGCCGCCCACGATGACACGGATGTGCTCGCAGCCGCGCTCGCGCAGCATATCCACCATATAGGTGAAGTACTCGTTGTGACCGCCCTGGTAGGAGCTCGCGGCAATGGCATCGGCGTCCTCCTGGATCGCGGCCCGGACGATCTCGGCGACGCTGCGGTTGTGCCCGAGGTGCACGACCTCGGCGCCATGCGCCTGCAGCAGGCGGCGGATCATGTTGATGGCCGCGTCATGGCCATCGAAGAGCGAGGCCGCGGAGACGAACCGCAGCGGGGGCGCGCTCGGCAGGGAGTCACTCTCGGGAGAAGGAGCGGCCGGTGAGGGAGAACGGGCGGCTGCATGTGCGCCGGTATGGGACTTGGGTGCCATGGGAATGCTCGCTTGCAAGCTCGCGGCGGAGGGAATACTTTACCTTTACGCGCTGGTAGAATAGCTACCGATGAGTATGGTCCAGCGTCGACCCCGGGGTCAACGAGGACCGGCGCCATAGACCGGCGCACCCATTCGCGATCCATACCGAGATGCCTAGCAACCGTTCCAAAGCAGGCTCGCTCAAAGCCGTGCCACCGGCCGTCCCGGAGAGCCAGGAAGTCCCGTCCGTGCGCTCGCCCTGGCGGGCCAGCCGCGAGCGGCTGCGCGACCGCGAGGTCAAGCGTGAGGCCGTGATCCGCGCGGCCGCGCGCGCCTTCAACCGCAAGGGCTACCACAATACCTCGCTCGATGACATCGCGGCAGCGCTCGAGGTCACCAAGCCCACCGTCTATTACTACGTCAGCAACAAGGAGCAGCTCCTCTTCGAGTGCTTCGTAGCGGGCATCGAGAACATCCGCACCGCCTTCCGCGAGGTGCGCGCGCTCGAGGCGCCCGCGCGGGAGCGGCTGAAGGCGGTGTTGCGCCGTTACGGCGCGGCCGTCGCCTCGGAGTTCGGCTGGTGCATGGTGCGCGCGGAGGACCAGGACTTGTCGCCCGACATGAGCGCCCACATCAAGTCCATGAAGTCCGAAATCGACCAGGGGATCCGCCGACTGCTTCGCGAGGGCGTCCAGGACGGCTCCATCCACTCCTGCGATCCGAAGATGACCGCGTTTGCCCTCGCCGGCGCGCTCAACTGGATCGCCCACTGGTATCGGGAGGACCAGTCGATGAGCGGCGCCGAGATCGCCCAGGCCTTCATCGCGGTGTTCGAGAGCGGAATCGAGCCTCGCCCCCGGATTTCCAACGAGGATCCAACATGTCACAAACCGAAGTCGTCATCCTCTCGGCCAGGCGCACCCCGATCGGCGCGTTCCAGGGCGCTCTCGCGCCGGTAACCGCGCCGCAGCTCGGCGCCATCGCCGCCCGGGCCGCCATCGAGGCGGCGGCCATCGCGGCGGCCGACGTGCAGGAGGTCATCTTCGGGTGCGTACTGGCGGCCGGGCTCGGCCAGGCGCCTGCCCGCCAGGCGGCCATCGGCGCCGGGATTCCGCTCGCCGCGGCCGCCACCACCCTCAACAAGATGTGCGGCTCCGGACTGAAAGCCGTGATGATGGCCGCCGATCAGATCCGCGCCGGCAATGCCGAGATCGTGCTCGCCGGCGGCCTCGAGTCGATGAGCAACGCCCCGTATCTGCTGCCCAAGGCGCGCAGCGGCTACCGCATGGGCCACGGCGAGGTGCTCGATCACATGTTCTACGACGGCCTGCAGAGCCCGTTCGACGGCAAGCTCATGGGCTGCTTCGCCGATGCGACCGCGAGCAAATACCGCTTCAGCCGCGAGGACCAGGACGCCTTTGCCACGGAGTCCGTGCGTCGGGCGCTGCGCGCGGTGGACTCGGGCGAGTTCGACGCCGAGGTCACCCCCGTCACGGTGAAGGGCCGTAAGGGAGAGACGGTGGTCGCGCGCGACGAGACGCCAGGGACCTGCGACATCAGCCGCATCACGAGCCTGAAGCCGGCTTTCGGCAAGGAGGGCACCGTGACGGCGGCGAGCTCCTCGTCGATCTCGGATGGCGCGGCGGCGCTGGTGGTGGCAAGCGCCGAGGCGGCGGCCGCGCGAGGGCTGAAGCCCATCGCCCGCATTCTCGCCCAAGCGAGCCACGCGCAGGAGCCGGAGTGGTTCACCACCGCCCCGGTGGGGGCCATCCGCAAGGTGCTCACCCGTCTCGGATGGAAGCCACACGATCCCGACCTCTACGAGATCAACGAGGCCTTCGCCGCTGTCACCATGGCCGCGATGCGCGACATCGACATCGATCACGCGCGCGTGAACGTCAACGGCGGTGCCTGCGCGCTCGGTCATCCGATCGGTGCCACGGGCGCGCGCATCCTGACCACCCTGCTGCACGCCCTGCGCCGGCGCGGCGGTCGGCGGGGAATCGCGTGCCTCTGCATCGGCGGCGGTGAGGCGGTGGCGGTTGCCGTCGAGCTCATCCGGTAGACTTCGCGGTCAGCCAGGGGGAAAGAATGAAGATCCAAGATGCCCGCGCCGTCATCACCGGCGGCGCCTCGGGGCTCGGCCTCGCGGTCGCGCGCCGCCTCATCGCCCTCGGCGGGAAGGTTGCCATCCTCGACGTGCAGGACGGCTCGGGCCGCGCCGCCGCCGCGGATCTCGGGCCCAACGCCGGCTTTCTGCGCTGCGATGTCACCTCCGAAGCCGAAGTCAGCTCCGCCATGGAAGGCGCGCAGACCCGGATGGGCGGCATCAATCTGCTGGTCAATTGCGCCGGCGTGATCGGCGCCGGACGCGTGTTGGGCCGCAATGGGCCGATGGCGGGCGACTTCTTCACCAAAGTGGTGCACATCAACCTGATCGGCACCTTCTTCTGCGACAAGGCGGCCGCGGCGCTGATGCAGCACAACACCCCGAGCGAGGATGGCGAGCGCGGTCTTCTGGTGCATACATCCTCCGTGGCCGCTTTCGAGGGTCAGATCGGCCAGGCGGCCTATTCGGCCACCAAGGCGGGACTCGCCGGCATGACCTTGCCGATCGCACGCGAGCTGGCGCGATTCGGCATCCGCTGCGTGTCCATCGCCCCGGGCATCTTTCACACCCCCATGGCGGATGCCATGAGCGCGGACGTGCAGGCATCACTCGCCAGCCAGATCCCCTTTCCCCACCGTCTCGGCAAGCCGGAAGAGTTCGCCCAGCTCGTCGTCGCCGCGTTTGAGATTCCGATGCTGAACGGTGAGACCATCCGCCTCGACGGCGCGGTCCGCCTGCAAGCGCAGTGATGAACGCCCCCGATCCCGGCGATGTCCGGCGTGACGTCATGGAGTATGACGTCATCGTCGTGGGTGGCGGCCCGGCGGGACTTTCCTGCGCCATTCGGCTGAAGCAGTTGAAGCCGGAGCTCAACGTGTGCCTGCTGGAGAAAGCAGCCGCCGTGGGCGCGCATGCGCTCTCGGGAGCGGTGATCGAGCCCGGGCCGCTCGATGCGCTCGCTCCCGAGTGGCGCGAGTCCCCCCCGGGGATCTGCGTGAAGGCGGTGCGCGATGAGTTCCGGCTGCTTACCCGCAAGGGCAGCATCCGCCTGCCGCTGCCGCCGCAGCTGCACAACCACGGCAACTTCATCATCTCGCTGGGGCTGCTGACACCCTGGCTCGCGCAGAAGGCCGAGTCCGTGGGCGTGGATGTCTTTCCCGGCTTCGCCGCCGCGGCTCCGCTCACCACGGCCGACGGTGTGATCGCGGGCGTGCAGCTCGGCGACATGGGCCTCGAGAAGAACGGCAAGCCAGGTCCCAACTTCACACCGGGAGCCGAGGTCCGTGCCCGTGTGACCGTGGTGGCGGAAGGCGCCCGTGGCAGCCTCGCCAAACAACTCATCCGCCGCTTCGGTCTCGATGCGCGCTCGAGCCCGCAGTCCTACGGACTGGGGATGAAGGAGCTGTGGCAGCTGGCCGAGGGGCGGGTGCAGCCGGGATTGATCCAACACACGCTCGGCTGGCCGCTCGACTCGCGCACTTATGGTGGCAGCTTCATCTATCACCTCGACAGGAATCGCGTCTACGTCGGCTTCGTGGTCGGGCTCGATTACGAGGATCCGCGCCTCACACCCTTCGAGGCATTTCAACAGTTCAAGCACCACCCGGCGGTGAAGCCCCTCCTCGAGGGCGGTGAGATTCTGGCGGCCGGCGCGCGCACCATCGCCGCGGGCGGCTGGCAGTCGATCCCGCGTCTTGAGATGCCGGGCGCCATGCTCATCGGGGACGCAGGCGGCGGTGTCAACGTTCCGAAGATCAAAGGCGTGCACCAGGCCATCCGCTCCGGGATGCTGGCGGCGGAACATCTCGCCGAGAGCGGGAGCCCCGCCGGTTTTGATGCCCGCTGGCGGGCCTCGGCCGGCGGCCGCGAGCTGCGCACGGTGCGTAACTTCAAGCCCGGGTTCAAGCACGGACTCTGGTTCGGCATCGCCAATGCCGGCCTCGAGGCGTTGACCGGCGGTCGCACACCCTGGACGCTCACGAACCGCACGCCCGATCATGCGCGTCTCAAGGAACTCAAGGCGTATGAGAGCCCCGACCGCGGCTGGGTGGAGCGCTCGCTGCCGCCGCGGGACCGACTCGCATCGGTGTTCCTCGCCTCGACCAACCATGATGAGAGCCAGCCGGTGCACCTCAAGGTGCTCGATGCCAGCATTTGCATCGAACGCTGTACGAAGGAATTCGGCAATCCGTGTCAGCGCTTCTGTCCGGCGAGCGTCTACGAGATGATCGATGATGGCGCGGGCGGCAAGCGGTTGCAGATCAACGCCGCCAACTGCGTGCATTGCAAGGCTTGCGACATCAAAGATCCCTACGAGATCATCAACTGGACGCCTCCGGAGGGCGGCTCCGGGCCGAATTACCAGTCGCTGTAAAAGCCCCATGACCGAAATCTGGCGCCCCTCGCCGGCTCGCGTTGCCGATGCCAACCTGACTCGATTCGGCACCTGCCTGAATGCCCGCAAGGGTTTGAAGCTCAGAGGGTACGAGGAGGTCTACGCCTGGTCGGTGTCATGGCCCGAGGATTTCTGGACCGAGCTCGCGCGCTTTGCCGATATCCGCGCCGACTGGGGCGCAGGTCCCGTACTCGAGAATCGCAATCGCATGCCCGGCGCGCGATTCTTTCCCAACGCCCGGCTCAATTTCGCCGAGAACCTGCTGCGGGATCAGGATGCTCAAGCCGCTATCGTATTCGTCAACGAGCGCGGTACCCGACGTCAGCTGTCGCATCGCGAGCTCCACCAGGAAGTCGCACGCGTTGCCGCGGGACTGAGGGCCGCGGGCGTCGGTGAGGGTGATCGGATCGCGGGCTTCCTGCCCAATCTGCCGGAAACCGCCATCGCCATGTTGGCCACGGCGAGTCTCGGGGCAACGTGGTCCTCCTGCTCGCCGGATTTCGGCGTCCATGGCGTGCTCGACCGATTCGGGCAGATTGCGCCCAAGGTCCTCTTCACGGCCGACGGCTATTTCTACGCCGGCAAGACGCTCGACTCGCTCGCGCAGATATCCGAAGTTGCCTCGAAGCTACCGAGCGTCGAGCTGATCGTCGTCGTTCCCTATGTGGAATCGGAGCCGCGGCTCGAGCGGCTGGGCGCGGGCGCAGCGCGCGCCAGGCACTGGCGCGCGCTCGGGGAGCACGGGGCGCCGCTGCGCTTTGCCTCGATGCCGTTCAACCATCCGCTCTACATCCTCTATTCCTCGGGAACGACCGGCATCCCCAAGTGCATCGTGCACGGAGCGGGCGGGACGCTTCTGCAACACCAGAAGGAGCACCTCCTTCACACGGACCTCAAGCGCGACGATCGGATCTTCTACTTCACGACCTGCGGCTGGATGATGTGGAACTGGCTGATGAGCGCGCTCGCCACGGGCGCGACCCTCGTCCTCTATGACGGCAGCCCGTTCCATCCCGATCCCGGAGTGCTCTGGAGAATGGCGCAGCAGGAGCGCTTGACCGCCTTCGGCACCAGCGCCAAGTACCTTTCGGCGCTGGAAAAGAGTGGCTACGTGCCCGGGCAAAGCGTCGATCTCGCGGCGCTCAAGGCGGTTTTCTCGACCGGCTCGCCGCTCCTGCCCGACGGCTTCGACTTCGTCTACCGCGCCATCAAGTCGGATCTGCACCTCGCCTCCATCTCCGGCGGAACCGACATCGTCTCCTGCTTCGTCCTCGGCTGTCCTACGCTGCCCGTCCACCGGGGTGAGATCCAGTGCCGCGGCCTCGGCATGGCCGTCGACATTTTCGACGATGACGGCAAGCCGGCACCCGGTCAGCGCGGCGAGTTGGTTTGCACCGCACCCTTCCCCTCGATGCCGGTCGGGTTCTGGAACGATCCGGACGGCGCGCGCTATCGGGCGGCGTACTTCGAGCGCTTTCCGGGCGTGTGGCACCACGGCGACTACGCCGCGCTCACCGAGCACGGCGGCATCGTCATCTACGGGCGATCCGACGCCGTGTTGAATCCCGGCGGCGTGCGCATCGGCACCGCCGAGATCTACTCCGCCGTCGAGAGCCTCGAGGAAGTCGTCGAGGCGATAGCGATCGGACAGGACTGGCACGATGACGTGCGCGTCGTGCTCTTCGTGCGCCTGCGGGCCGAGACCGAGCTCGATGAGGCCTTGAAAAAGAAGATCCGCGACGTCATCCGTGCGCACACGACGCCACGGCACGTGCCTACCAAGATCGTGGCGGTTCCCGACATTCCGCGCACGCTCTCGGGCAAGCTCACCGAGCTTGCGGTGCGCAACGTGATCCACGGCCGTCCGGTGAAGAACCTCGACGCGCTCGCCAATCCCCAGGCACTCGAGCATTTCCGCGATCTGCCTGATCTCGCGGCGGATTGACGCTGGATGAATGACGCAGGCGAGCAGACGCTGCGCAAGTTGTACGAGCGTCAGATCGCCGACCGGGGGTTTCGCACCGATCCGACGCAGCTCGCGATCGTGGGGCGGCTGGAGACACTGCGCTCCAGGCTGATCGCCGCACATGGCGCGAGCGGCTCATTGCGCGCACGCGTGCTGCGGATCCTGAGGCGCGGACGACCGGCAATGCCTGTGCGCGGGGTCTATCTCTGGGGGCCCGTCGGTCGCGGCAAGACCTGGCTCATGGATCTTTTCTTCCACAGCCTCCCCTTCCCGGAGCGCCGCCGACGGCACTTCCATCGCTTCATGCACGACGTGCACGCCGAGCTCAATGGGTTGCGCGAGCTCGAGGCGCCGCTCGACACGGTAGCCGAGCGGCTGGCGGCCGAGGCACGAGTGCTCTGCCTCGATGAGCTCTTCGTCACCGACATAGCGGATGCCATGATTCTGACGGGACTTTTTCGCGGGCTCTTCCGCCGGGGCGTGACGCTCGTCGCCACTTCAAACACCTCACCCCGTGATCTTTACCGAAACGGCCTGCAGCGCCAGCGCTTCCTGCCGGCGATCGAACTCATCGAGCGGCACATGGATGTGCTTGCGGCGGGGGGGGACCGCGACTATCGCCTGCGTCGCCTCACCCAGGCGGGCACGTACCTCTCATCGCTCGACTCCGACACCGGCGCGCGGCTGCGTGCGCTTTTTCGAGAGCTCTCGGATCACGGGGACGCCTCGGGTGGCGCGGTGAGGATCGAGGACCGACCGATCGCCGTCGTGGGACAGAGCGAGGGCGCCGTATGGTTCGACTTCCAGCCGATCTGCGGCGGCCCGCGAAGCCAGGAGGACTACATCGAGATCGCCCGCAACTACCAGTCCGTCGTCGTCTCGAACGTACCCGTGATGGATGCGCTCAAGGACGACGAGGCGCGCCGCTTCATCGCCCTCATCGATGAGCTCTACGATCGCTGCGTCAAGCTCGTCATCTCAGCCGCCGCGCCCCCGGGCCAGCTCTATCGCGGCGAGCGCCTCCGCTCCGAATTCCAGCGCGCCTCGAGCCGCCTCGCCGAGATGCAGACCGAGGAATATCTCGCGCGCGAGCATCGGGGCTAGGAAACCTTACCGCGGAGCTGACGTATGGCACAGGTGGTGGTCCGGCAGCTCGAGGAGGACCTCAAGGAACGCCTGAAGCGTAGAGCTAAGCGTCATGGGCGCAGCATGGAAGCCGAGATACGGGAGATCCTCCGAAACGCGGTGCGCGAAGGCTCCTCGCCCGTAACGAAGTTAGGTTCTCGCATTGCCAGCCGGTTCAAGCGAAAGGGTCTTCAGGAAGATCTGCCGGAGCTTCGTGGTCAGACCCCGAGGGCTGCAGACCTCAGCCGATGATCATCCTCGACACCAACGTGCTATCTGCACTGATGCAAACGAGTCCCGACGTTGTCGTAGTCGACTGGCTCGACCAGCAGCCCGCGGAGTCGATCTGGATTACCGGCATCACGCTTTTCGAGGCACATCTTGCTATCGCCCTTCTCGCGAAGGGAAAGCGGCAGCGTGCGCTGGTGGCTGCCCTCGACTCCCTTCTATCTGAGGAGTTGGAAAATCGCGTATTGGACTTTGATACGAGCGCGGCGCTCGAAGCGGCGGCATTGGCGGCTGCGAGACAACGGCACGGTCATCCGGTTGACGTGCGCGCTACACAGATTGCCGGAATCGCATTGGCGCGGAAGGCCCATCGCCACAGGCAACGTCCGTCACTTCGAGGACGCGGGAGTGCCGATTGTCGATCCCTGGACCAGGCCTTAGAGACTCGAGGAAGAAATCACGTTTCCAGCGCTGCCTCGCTGTTGCCTTGACGATTGTCACAGTCAATCCCGCCCGTCCAACGTCATCCTTAATTTGAGTGCCGCAGCCAGTATGAACCTCAATCAGATCGCCCTACCATCGACTAATGTCGATCTTTCGGCTGCCTTTTATCGGGCGCTTGGTTTCACCCAAATTGTCAGCAGTCTGCCGAGGTACGCTCGCTTTGAATGCCCCGTCGGCGGTGCAACCTTTTCACTGCATCAGGTCGCCTCCGTTGCGAACCTCATCTGCCTGTATCATGCTGGGGAAGTTCGGCGCCATCCACCGTGGAGTCTATGAGTTGAACCGCTATTATCTCGGAGACTGGCTACCGACCGATCGGTCGCCTAGAACCAGTTACTTACGACAAATGCTAGCGTGGCCGAGCCATCGCTCGCCCAGGGCTGATTAGGTTAGCTCCGCGAGGTGCGACGGGAGTCTCCAGGTACCGGACACGCACAACCTCCGCTTCGGATCGGGACTACCCTATCGCGGATAGGCACTGTCGGCCAGGAGCCGACCTACGACGAGCACGTGCTCTGAACCGGACGTTCGATCCTCGCGACCGGAGCGGATCGCGTTAGCCGGAAGTAACCGTTCTCGGTCAGAATGCGAGCAGCCGAAGGTGGCGCAGCGCCTCGCCTCGGAATCAGTCCCCCGGGCCCGCGCCGGCAAATCCCAAGAACACCATCACTGCCCGGTTCAAACGCAAAACATCCTTGTCCTCGAGCTGCCCGATCCGACTTCCGAGCTTCGCTTTGCTAACGGTGGTGATCTTGTCGACCATCAGACTGCTCTCTTCTTTGAGCTCATTGTGTTCGCTGGGCTTAACGGTGAGCCTGAACAATGGCGCAGGCGTCGGATTGGTTGTGAACGGGCAAAAGGTGATCGACTGCAGTCCCTCGAACCTGTCGTCCTGCAGGATCGCCACTGGACGCGGCTTGCCGGTGTAATCCGGGCCGCCGGACACGCTCCAAATCTCGCCGCGCTTCACTTCGCGGTCCAGTCCGCGATGGACTCGATGAAGGCCAGGTCGTCCTGCTCCTGAGCGCTCCTGGCGATCGCCAGCGATTGCTTACGCGCCTGGATGGCGAAACTCTTCGAGCGCACGTCGGGTACCCAGATCTGGATGGGGCGCAAACCGGCAGCTCGCAGGCCGTTTCGGTGCTTGCGCACTCGCTTGGCAACGGGGCTGCGCACGCCGGCGCGGACACGGTCAGAACTCATGACGTAATCTCGTTAAAGTTACATGTAACAATAATACGCGATCGCGAGCGTTACAGGCAACCTCATTGGACGCCGTTCTCCTACTCCTTCGGAACCACGAACCGCTTAGTCCATTGCGGCCGTCCGATCGGTGAAGCGCACCTGATAGCCGACAGCACCGCCCACGGTGGTGTGAAGCTCCTCGGCGCGGCGAGTCGCGAGGGCGCGCGCGGCGATGCGTCGCGGTTGGGTGTGCCCGATCAGGGCCGAGATTCCGCGGCCCGCGTCGAGACAAAGTTCCGGCAGCTGTGTCGACTTACCCGAACCGGTTGCACCACGGACGATGATCGCGGAATGGCGCGCCAGAGCCGCAAGGATCTCATCCCGATGCGCCGTGCGGCGCAGCGCGGGATCGTACTGAAGCCTCAAGGGAAGTTCAGATGACTCCGCGGCGAATCTGATCCTGCTCGATCGACTCGAAGAGCGCACGGAAGTTGCCTTCGCCGAAGCCTTCGTTGCCCTTGCGCTGGATGATTTCGAAGAAAATCGGGCCGATCACGTTGCAGGTGAAGATCTGCAGCAGCAGACCCTCACCACGCTCCGGATTGCCGTCGATGAGGATCCGGCGGCGGCGTAGCTCCTCGAGCGGCTCCCGGTGACCCGTGACGCGTGCGTTGATACCTTCGTAGTAAGTATCGGTCGTGTCCTGGAACGCGAGTCCCCGGCCGCGCAGCACATCGACCGTGCGGTAGATGTCATTGGAGGCGAGCGCGATGTGCTGGATGCCTTCGCCCTGATACTCGCGCAGGTACTCCTCGATCTGGCTCTTGTCGTCCTGCGACTCGTTGATGGGAATGCGGATCTTGCCGCAGGGGCTGGTCATCGCGCGCGAGAGGAGCCCGGTGTGCTTACCCTCGATGTCGAAGTAGCGGATCTCGCGGAAGTTGAACAGCTTCTCGTAGAAGCCCTTCCATACGTCCATGTGGCCACGGCGCACGTTGTGAGTGAGGTGGTCGATGCACCTCAGCCCGTTGTCTTCGGCCGAAGACGCCGAGGAGTCAGGACGGAAATCGACGTCATAAATGCAGCGGTCGCCGTAGCGATCGACCAGATAGACGAGCGAGCCGCCGATGCCTTCGATGCAGGGAATGTTGAGCTCCATGGGACCGGCGCTCTGCGGCCCGGGCTTGGCGCCGAGCTCGAGGGCGCGCTGGTACGCATAGGCCGCATCCTGCACGCGAAAGGCCATGGCGCAGGCTGAAGGACCGTGTTCACGCGCGAAACGCTGCGCGAACGACTCGGGCTCCGCGTTGATGATGAAGTTGATATCACCCTGGCCGTGAAGCGTCACGTTCTTCGATCGATGACGGGCCTTTACCGGGAAACCCATCCGCTCGAAGAGCGTCCTCAGGAGTTGCGGATCGGGCGCCGTGTACTCGACGAACTCGAAGCCGTCGGTGCCCATCGGGTTCTCGCGGGAGTCGCTCATCTGGATCTCCGCCAGCATCTCGTTGCGGGTGCAACTATTATAGCGCTCGCAGCGGGCCGCTGCCCATGCGCGGGCGTATATAATCGCGCCCCACCATGCACGCCCCAGATCCCTCGCCGGACGACAGTCGTCTGCTGCACAGCATTCCCCCCGCCCGTCTCGCCCTCATCGAACGCATCGCTCGCGCCCGCGTTGCCCCCGGCCAGGGGCCGCCCGTCGCTTCCAGCTCCGCGCCTTACCGCGAGATGCGGCAGCGATTCCTGCGCACCTATTTTCGCGGCGTGGGCGAGGAGGACCTGGCAGCGCGCACGCCCGCAACGCTCGCGAGCGCGGCCCATTCGCACCTTGAGCTCGGCTGGCGGCGCGCGCCGGATCAGACCCTGGTGCGGATCTTCAATCCCGATCGGGCACGCGACGGCTTCGAATCTCCGCACACGCTGGTGCAGATCGTCACCGATGACAGGCCGTTCCTCGTCGATTCAGTCGGCATCGCCTTCGGCCATGCCGGGCTTGCCATGCATCTCATCATCCATCCGGTGCTCGAGGTCCGTCGCGATGCGCGCGGGCGCCTCGTGGGTCTAGGCGCCGACGGTGATCAGCCTCACCAGGCCGAATCCTGGGAGCTGTACGAGATCGACCGCCAGACCGATCCGGCGGCAATCGAGCGGCTGCGCCGCGACATCGAAGCGACACTGACTGATGCGAGCCTCGCCGTCGATGATTGGCGGGCGATGCGTGAGCGCGTACGCACTCTGGTCGCCGACCTCAAGCGCGAGCCGCCGCCGCTGCCCGCGGAGGAAGTGACGGAAGCGTGCAAGCTCCTCGAGTGGATGGAAGAGGGTCACTTCGTCTTCCTCGGATACCGCCATTACCGCCTCGAGCGCGGAATTCGCGAGGACCGGCTGATTCCGGAGGCGCGCACCGGCCTCGGCATCCTGCGCTCGCGCGGCGCCGCGAGAAGGCCCGCCGCGACCGTGCTGACGGGTGACATTCGCGCTCGCGCCCGCGAGCGGGAGCTTCTCGTGCTGACCAAGGCCAACTCCGTCTCGAGCGTGCATCGGGCGGAGTATCTCGACTACGCGGGTGTGAAGAGCTTCGATGGCCGCGGGCGGGTCATCGGCGAGGACCGCTTCCTCGGTCTTTGGACCTCGAGCGCCTATCATCGCAGTCCGCGCGACATTCCCCTGCTGCGGCGCAAGGTCGATCGCGTCATCCAGTACTTCGGTCTCGACCCGCACGGTCACGACGGCAAGGCCGTGCTCAACGTTCTGGAGACCTACCCGCGCGATGAGCTCTTCCAGGCCAGTATCGAGGATCTGATCCGAATTGCCCGGGGCGTCGTCAACCTCTACGAGCGCCGCACCGTGCGCCTGCTGGCCAGACGCGATCCCTATCACCGCTTTTACTCCTGCCTCGTGTACGTGCCGCGCGATCGCTACAACACGGAAGTGCGTCAGCGCATCGAGCAGATCATTCTCGAGGGGTTCGCGGGACGAACGGTGGAGAGTCAGGTTCAGATCTCCGGCTCCAGCCACGCGCGCGTGCACGTGGTCGTGCGCACTGAGCCGCCCGGTCCGCGCAAGGTCGACATTGGCGCGATCGAGGGACGGATCGCGGACGCGGCGCTCACCTGGACCGATCGCCTCCGGGAGGTGTTGGTGGTGCGCGAAGGTGAGGCCGCCGGCATCGCGCTCGCGGCACGCTACCGGCGTGCGTTCCCGCTCGCCTACGAAGATGACGTCGCGCCCGCCGCCGCGCTGGCCGACATCGAGGACCTCGAGCGGCTGCGGAATGCGCCCGAGGCGCGGCGGCTGAGCCTGCACCGGCCCCAGCAACAAAGACCCGCGCGGATGCATCTGAAGGTCGTGCGGCTCGGTGACCCGGTGCCGATCTCGGATCTGCTGCCGATTCTCGAGAACTTCGGGCTGCGAGTGATCGCGGAGCGGCCATACGAGCTCGCCTGGCCCGAAGGGGGGGCCGCCTGGATCCAGGATTTCGAGCTCGAGCACCGCGACGGGCACGCGATCGACATCGGCCGCATCGACGCGCGCTTCAAGGAAGCGCTCACGATGACCTGGAGCGGGGACACGGAGAACGACGGATTCAACCGCCTGCTGCTCGGCGCCGATCTCACGGCGCGCGAGATCATCGTGCTGCGGGCGTATTGCCGGTATCTGCTGCAGACGGGCGTGCCCTTCAGCCAGGCTTACATGGAGCGCGCGCTGGCCGCGAATCCGGCGATCGCGGCGGGACTGGTGCGCCTCTTCCGCACGCGCCTCGATCCTGCGGCGCAGACTGCGGCCACCCGGGGGCGAGGCGCGAAGCGACGAGCGCCCGGACACGATGTCCGGGCCGCTCTGAGAGCCGCCCGCGACGCCGGAAGTGCCCCGGGAAACGGCGCTGCCGCCAGGGATGGCCAGTCGCACGGCCCGACGAGGTCGGACGCCCGCGATCAACCATCGGAGGATATCTCCGCCCAGATCCGCGCCAGCCTCGATGCGGTCGCGAGCCTCGATGAGGATCGGATCCTTCGCGCCTACCTCGGGCTCGTGCAGGCGACGTTGCGAACCAACTTCTATCGTCGCGACAGCGACGGCGCGCCGCTGCCGTACCTCTCGCTCAAGCTCGATCCCGCGGCCATTCCCGATCTGCCCTTGCCCCGGCCAAAGTTCGAGATCTTCGTCTACAGTCCACGTGTCGAGGGGGTGCACCTGCGCATGGGCTACGTGGCGCGGGGCGGCATCCGCTGGTCCGACCGCCGCGAGGATTTCCGCACCGAGGTGCTGGGCCTCATGAAGGCGCAGCAGGTGAAAAACACGCTCATCGTGCCGGTCGGCGCCAAGGGCGGGTTCGTGCCCAAGCGTCTGCCTGGCGGCAGCCGCGAGGAGGTGCAGGCCGAAGTCATCGGCTGCTATCGCGCCTTCATCCGCGGCCTTCTCGATCTGACGGACAACATCGTCGGCGGCCGGCTGGTGCCGCCGCCGCAGGTGGTGCGCCGCGACGGCGATGACGCCTACCTCGTGGTCGCCGCCGACAAGGGCACTGCGACTTTCTCCGATATCGCCAACGCGGTGGGCGCCGAATACGGCTTCTGGTTGGGGGATGCGTTCGCCTCCGGGGGCTCCGCCGGCTACGACCACAAGCGCCTCGGCATCACCGCCCGCGGCGGCTGGGAGTGCGTGAAGCGTCATTTCCGCGAGCTCGGCATCGACATCCAGAAGACCGCCTTCACCGCCACCGGAATCGGCGACATGTCGGGCGATGTGTTCGGCAACGGCATGCTGCTCTCGCGACACATCCGCCTGCAGGCCGCGTTCGATCACCGCCACATCTTCCTCGACCCCGACCCCAACCCGGCGGTGAGTTTCGCGGAGCGGCAACGCATGTTCGATCTGCCGCGCTCGAGCTGGGATGACTACCAGCGGACGCGCATCTCCAAGGGCGGCGGCGTCTTCCCGCGCAACGCCAAGTCGGTCACCCTCTCCGCGGAGGCGCGTGCGCTCCTCGGGCTCGAGACCGCCTCGGTCACTCCGACGGAGATCATGCGCGCCATTCTGCGACTGCCGGTGGACCTGCTCTGGAACGGCGGCATCGGTACTTACGTGAAGGCGAGCCGCGAGTCGAATGCGGAGGTCGGCGATCGCGCCAACGACGCGCTGCGCATCAACGGCCGCGAGCTCAGGGCGAAGGTCGTGGGTGAAGGCGGCAACCTGGGGCTCACCCAACGCGGACGCATCGAGTATGCCCTCGCCGGCGGCCGGCTCAACACCGACTTCATCGACAACTCAGCCGGCGTCAACACCTCCGACGTCGAGGTCAATCTCAAGATCCTTCTCAACCCCATCGTCCAGGCGGGGGGCCTCACCGCGGGCGAGCGCAACCGGCTTCTCGCCAGCATGTCGGGGGAAGTATGCGCGCTCGTGCTGCGCAACAATTATCTGCAGAGCGAGGCGATCAGCACGCTCGAGCTGCAGGCTCGTCCCCGGATGGCGGAATTCCAGCATCTGATCCGCTCGCTCGAGCGCTCGGGTGAGCTCAACCGCGCGCTCGAGTTCCTGCCGACTGACGATGAGCTCGCCGAGCGCCGCAAGGCCGGCGCCGGCCTCAGCCGCCCGGAACTCGCGATCCTGCTTGCCTACAGCAAAATCTGGCTCAACAACCATCTGCTCGACTCAGACGTGCCCGAGGATCCGTACCTTTCCACCGAGCTCGAGCGCTACTTCCCCACGCCGGTGCGCCGGCGCTTCGCGCGCGCCATTTCCCGTCACCGCCTGCGGCGGGAGATCATCGCGACGGCAACCACCAACAGCCTGGTCAACCGGATGGGCCCGACTTTCGTGCCGCGCGCGCAGGAGGAGACCGGCGCGGAGCCAGCGCAGATCGCGCGCGCCTACACCGCGGCACGCGAGATTTTCGAGATACGCACGGTGTGGTCGCGGATCGAGGAGCTCGACAACCGGGTGCCGGCGAAAGTGCAGTACGCGGCCGCATTCGAGACCAGTCGTCTGCTGCGCCATGCAACCTATTGGCTGCTCGCGCATCGCCGCGCGCTCAAAGTCGATGCCGCGGTCGCCGAATTTCGCGCCGGCGTGCATGAGCTCGAATCGCGGATTGGCCAGGTGCTCTGCGGCTCCTGGCGCGAGCAGTTCGACCAGGTGCGCGCACAGCACCTCGAGGCGGGTTTGCCGCCGGACCTCGCCGCGCGCGTCGCCAGTCTCGAGGCCAACAACGCCTCGCTCGACGTCGTGGAGTTGGCCGCATCGCAACGGATCGCGGTGACCGAAGCTGCGCGCATCTATTTCGAGGCGGGCGCCAGCACGGGTCTCGATTGGCTGCGGCAGCAGATCGACCGGCTGCCGGTCGAAGGGCCATGGCAGGCCACCGCACGCACGGGGCTGCGCGATGCGGCGCTGCGTCTGCACCGCAGGCTCGCCGAGCGCGTGTTGAGCTGCAGCCGCGGCGGCAGCGCGCAAGAGCGGGTCATGGCGTGGCAGGATGCAGCGGGCAAGGATCTGGCACACTGGCAGCGCACTCTCGCCGAGATGCGCGCGGCCGGCGCCGCCGATTTCGCGACGCTCACGGTCGGTGTGGAGTCATTGCGCAAACTCGCCGAATAGAGAGGGACTGGCGATCTTCATGAGTACCCCCGGCAAGCTGATTCTCGTCCGTCACGGTCAGAGCATCTGGAACCTGGAGAACCTCTTCACGGGCTGGACAGACGTCGACCTGTCCGAGGAGGGGCGCGCGGAGGCCGCGCGCGCGGCTCGGCAACTGTTCGAGGAGAAGCTCGTCGTGGACCTCGCGTTCACTTCGGTGCTGAAGCGCGCGATCCGTACGCTCTGGATCATGCTCGATGAGATGGACCGGATGTGGATTCCGGTCGAACGCTCCTGGCGCCTCAACGAGCGCCACTACGGCGCACTGCAGGGACTCAACAAGGCGCAGACGGTCGAGCGTCACGGCGAGGCGCAAGTGAAAATCTGGCGCCGCAGCTACGACATCCCGCCGCCGCCGCTGGCGCCCGAGGACGAGCGCCATCCGCGCGTCGATCCCCGCTACGCCGAGGTGCCCCCCGCGGAATTGCCCGCCGCGGAATCGCTCAAGGATACGCTCGCGCGCGTGCTGCCCTACTGGCATAGCCGCATCGCCCCGGAGCTGCGCCGCGGCCGCAACGTGCTCGTGGCTGCGCATGGCAACAGCCTGCGCGCGATGGTGAAGATGCTCGACGGCGTATCAGAGAGCGACATCGTCGGGCTCAATATCCCGACCGGCGTGCCGCTGCTTTACGAGCTCGATCCTCAGCTCAAGCCCCTGGGAAGTCGCTATCTGGGCGATCCCGCCGCGATTGCCGCCGCCGCCGAAGCGGTGCGTCGTCAGACCGAGAAGCGCTGACCGAAAGCAACTGAATGAGCGGCCGAGGGCCGTTCCCTGGGCCGCGAGCCGGAAAACGTCAATGCCCCGCGCGCGCAAAGCGGCAGGATGCCGCCTTTGCGCCGATGAATTACACCGACCAGCCGTCGTAGCGGCCGTGGAACTCGGCGGTGATCGCGCTCATCCGGTGGCTGAGCTCCACCATGTCGGCGACAAGCAAGCGCATCGTCCTGGTCGCATGCAGGCTGAACGGTAGAGAGCTCTCGCTCTCGGACTGACCGAACAGTTGAGCAGTCATCGGCTTGACATCGACGGCGAAACCTTCCGGCTCCAGACGTGCGCGCACGGCGCTGCAGGAGGCCTCATCCGGCAACGCCAGGAAGAATGCGATCGGATATTCGTTGAAAGGGGCAAAGCCCTTGGCGCGCAGGCGCTCGATCATCTTCTCGTCCCAGCTTTCCTGATGCGTGGGACGCAGCCTGCGCAATCGGAAATAAAGGCGCGCGACGATGACTACGCCGACCAGGCCGACGATGATTATGAGCGATTGGTTGCTGATCGCCGGCTCCCGCGCTACTCGTCCGGCGCAATGGTGACCCGCAGCCCGGCCAGCTCGGCGGTGAACTCGATCTGGCAGGAGAGGCGCGAGTTATCCTGAGTATGCGCAAGCTCGGTGAGCAGCTCGCGCTCGTCCGACATCGGCGCCGGCAGACGGCTCTGCCAGTCCGCATCGACATAGATGTGGCAGGTGGCGCACGAGCACATGCCACCACAGATCGCCGCGACGCCGTAGTCGAGCTCCCGCAGGGTCTCCATGACCTTGAGGCCGGTCTTCGCTTCGACTTCATGCTCCTGACCGTCGCGATCGATCACACGCAGCAGCGGCATTCACCGACCTCTTTATCGTTCCCGGCGGCCAAGCCGCCTAGTTTGCCGGTTCATAATCTGCGATGCCAGCAGTCCCGAGAGTCAACGAGTGTTCCAGGAACGGCTCAGAGCGGACCCATGACCTTCAGGACGAACACGGCTTTGCCACCCTGCTGCGACCGGCTCTCGAACGTGGCGCGCAGCTCCCGCTGAAGGGTCTCGAAAACCTGCTCGTACTCCCCGAACACCTGTGTGCTCAGGCTGCCGCTCACCACTTTGACATCCGGCGCCACGCTGAGGCGCGCTATGAAATCGTGGATCGCCGGAGCAAATCGCTCCGTGAGCGGGTACAGGCTGATCTCGACGCCGATCTCCATGGGAGCATCTTAATTCATGGGCTAGAATGGCGCGCCTCGGCCGCCGCCGACCGTCCGCTCGCGGACGGGGAACGGGAGCAATGACTCAGAAAATCCAGGTCCATCAGGTTGATGCATTCACTTTGGAGCGCTTCACGGGGAATCCCGCCGGGGTCGTGCTGAATGCGGACGGGTTGACCGAGGCGCAGATGCTCGCCATCGCGCGCGAGCTCAACAACGCCGATACCGCGTTCATTCTCGCGCCCGAGGGCGAAGGTCACGACCTGCGGGCCCGGTTCTTCACCCCCCGCACGGAGGTCGGTTTCGTCGGCCATGCGACCATTGCCGCGCAGTACGTGCTCTCGCGCCGGCACAACGCGCCGCGGCAGCTGCGGCAGAAGTCCAAGGCCGGCATCGTCGATGTCGAGATTCGCGGCAATGGCGACGATCGCAAGATCGCGGTGCGCCAGAGCGCACCACCACTCGGCCGCGAGCTGAACGACCGGGAGCGGCTTGCCGTACTCGATGCGCTCGCGCTCGCGACCGATGATCTCGACACCCGCTGCCCGCTGCGCATCGCCGGCTCGAGCAGCACGCGGCTGCTGATCGGCGTGCGTGGCACGGAGCCGCTCAAGCATCTCAAACCCGACATGACTCGTCTTACGACACTGTCGGCGCAAATTGGCGCAGCCGGGTATTTCGTGTTCGCCCTGACGCCTCAGCGTGAGGACCACCTCACGGAATCGCGCATGTTCTGTCCCGCGCTCGGCATCAGCGAGGACCCGGTGAGCGGCAACGCTCACGGCCTGCTCGGGGCGTACCTCGCCCATCACGGGTTCCTGACAGGCGACCTGCGGCAAGCCTCTTTCAGGGGCGTACAGGGTCACTACCTCCACCGACCGGGACGGGTGGAAGTGGAGTTGGATCTCAAGGAAGGGAGCGTCGCCGGCGTGTGGATCGTCGGCCAGGCGGTTTCTGTCTTCGAGACCGAGATCGTTCTCTAATCCGCCCTGCATAACGCACCTCTCCCTGGGCCAGCTCGAGCTCGTGTGTCGCGCAGCGCGGCCATTCGGAACGGCGATGGGTCGTCATGACGACGGTGGTGCCGGCGGCAACCATGGCCTCGAGCCGCTCCGACAGCTCGCGCCGCGTCGGCCCGTCCACACCGGCGAACGGTTCATCGAGCAGCAACAGAGCGGGCTCGCGCACGCACGCCCGCGCGAACAGTACCCGCCGCAACTGTCCGTAGGACAGCTCCCGCAAGGTGCGAGCACCGAGCGCGCTCAACCCGAACCCACGCAGGGCCCGGCGTGCCGCGACTCGATCGGCGGCGGTCGGCGCATCATTCAGGCCTATGCTCGCGTGCCGCCCCGATTGGACGACCGCATTGGCGGTGAGGTCCCGAGGGTGGTCGGCCTGCAGGTGCGGGGCGATGATCCCCACCCGCTCCTTGAATACCTGCAGAGGCACACCCGCCTCGATACCCGCCCGCTCGATCCTGCCGCCGACAGCCACTCCGTAGTCGCCGTAGAGCGTGCGCAGCAGCGTGGTCTTGCCCGAGCCGTTATGGCCATGCACCACCCAGCAGTCGCCCCCCTGGATCGTCAGCGAGATGTCCTTCAAGGCGACGTGCCCGTCGAGGTGAACGTAGGCATTCGTCAGCCGCACCAACCCCCAGTTGGGGCACCTGCGCGCGTGCGCCCGTTGCCCGCCGTTTGCGCCTGCGCCTGCCCCTCCCGCACGGCGATGCACGGACGGGCGGAGCGCTGCGGCGGAGCGTCCCTCCAGCCAACGGGACAGGGGAGCGCGCCTGATGGAGCCTCGGTACTCAATTCGACCGTGCTCCAGCACCAGGGCGTGCGTGGCGCTGGAAGGAACATCCTCCACCCGATGGGTGGACAGTACCCAGGGAAGCGCGGAGCGCGCGGTACCCGCTAGCCAACGCAACGCGCGCTCATGGTTGGTGAAGTCGAGTCCATTCAACAATTCGTCGAGAAGCAGCAATCCCGGCCGCGAGGCGAGCGTGCGCGCGAGCAGCACGAGCCGCCGTTCGCCGTAGGAAAGCGTGAGAAAGCGTCGCCCCGCCAGCGCCTCGATGCGCAACCGCCGCAGAATCGATGCTACGCGCCTCTGCTCCGCATCGCTCGTGGCGTGCAGCGGAATGTCCGTGCGATGGATACCAGTGGCTACCACCTGCTCCACGGTGTGGTTCCAACCGTACCGCGTATACCTGTCCTGGCGCTCCGCCCCGACGTATCCGATCTCGTCCTGCACCTCGTAGGGTGTGCGCCAGAGATCGCCCTTCCAGCGGTAGCGGCGCACTTCCCGCCCCGTCGGCGTCGGCCAGACGGAACCGGCGATGAGTTTCAGCAGCTGGGTCTTGCCGGCCCCGTTCGCTCCCGCCAACACCCACCTCTCGCCGGGCCGGATCGTCCAGCTCACATCCTCGAGAACACGCCGTCCGCCGCGATCGAGGCGCACGCTCTCGAGTCGCACCTCGACGTGGACAGAATCTCGATATGATCGGGCCATGCGGCATTCTACATACGACGTCCTCGTCGTCGGTGGCGGCATCAACGGCGCCGGCATCGCACGCGATGCCGCCGGCCGCGGGCTCTCGGTTCTGCTCTGCGAGCAGGATGACCTCGCATCCCACACCTCCTCGGCGAGCACCAAGCTCATTCACGGTGGGCTGCGATATCTTGAGCATCTGCAGCTCGCGCTCGTGCGCAAGGCACTCATCGAGCGGGAGATCCTGCTCGCCTCCGCGCCGCACCTCATGCGGCCACTGCGCTTCGTGCTGCCGCACGATGTGCATTTGCGGCCAGTGTGGCTGATCGGCGCCGGACTGTTTCTCTACGATCATCTTGCGCGCCGGCGGCTCCTGGCCGGATCGGCGCGCATCGATCTGCGGCGCCACGCGGCGGGCACCGCCCTCAAGGCCCAATATGCGCAGGGCTTCATCTATTCCGATGGATGGACCAACGATGCGCGCCTGGTCGTATTGAATGCGGTCGACGCGCAGGAACGGGGCGCGGTCATCCTGACGCGGACCCGGTGTGAGAAGGTGGAACCCGTACAAGGACGCTGGCTGGCGACACTCGCAACGCCATCAGGCCCGCGGACCATCGTTGCCAGAGCCGCAGTCAACGCCACGGGACCTTGGGTGAGCCGGTTTGCGCGAGACGCCTCACCCGTGAGCATCTGTCACAGCGTACGGCTGGTCAAGGGCAGTCACATCGTCGTTCCGCGCCTCTACGCACACCGCTTCGCCTATCTCCTTCAGAATGACGACCATCGGATCGTGTTTGTCATTCCCTACGAGCGCGACTTCACGCTCATCGGCACGACGGACATCGAGTACACCGGTGATCCGGGAGCCGTGCGCATCGATCCGGACGAAGTCGGTTATCTCTGCGCCGCGGTGAGCCGCTATTTCGCGAAGCCCGTGCAACCCACCGAGGTGGTGTGCAGCTACAGCGGGGTGCGGCCGCTGCTGGACGATGAGGCGGCGGACCCGGCGAGCGTGACCCGCGACTACGCTCTCGAGCTCGACCGCCATCCGGCACCGCTCCTCACCGTGCTCGGCGGCAAGATCACGACTTACCGCAAGCTCGCCGAAAGCGCGGTGGACATGCTGGCGCGCGAGCTCGGCTCGCGAACTGATGCCTGGACCGCCCGTGCTCTGCTCCCGGGAGGCGATCTGCCCCACGGCGCCTATGCGAGGTTCCTGCGCAGCCTCGAGCGAAGCTATCCATGGCTTCCGGCCACGCTGCGATATCGGTACGCTCATGCGTATGGCACCCGTCTCTCACGCATCCTGGACGGCGCCCGCTCGCTCACCGACCTTGGAACGGAGTTGCTGCCACAGCTTCACGAGCGGGAAGCCGATTTTCTCTGCCGCATGGAGTTCGCGCAGACCGCGGAAGACATTCTCTGGCGACGGACCCGGCTCGGCCTTTATGTTGGACGAGAGGGGGTCGCGCGACTCGAAGAATGGTTGGCGCGACGCGGCAGCGGAAACAAAATCCTGCCGTAATACTACCAGGCCGGCATCGAGGTCTCTCTGAAATGAGCAGACCAGCGACCGTCGTGCTTTACCTGGTCGCGATGGTAGCCGTCATCGTGGGTGTGGATTTCGCGTTCTTCAGACACCGGTTCTGGGAACGGCTGATGGTGAACATTGGCATCGCGCTGGTGTTCCTAGCCTTCTACCTGAAATACCTCAGGCGTCCCTGACCTCCACGTCTTCGGTATTTGGGGAATGGCGCGCCCGGAGGGATTCGAACCCCCGACCACTTGGTTCGAAGCCAAGTACTCTATCCAACTGAGCTACGGGCGCGGCGCCGGTATCTTATCAGGCGCAGTTACCGCTTGCGGCCTTGCACCGAAATAGCAGAGGGCCAGCAGGCCGAACCAGAGCGGTGCCGCGTAGAGCGCCACTCGCGTATCCGGTTGCAGCCAGAGCATGGCGGTGACGAACCCGACGAACGGGCCGCAGAATTCGTCGGCATAAGTGGCGAAGGAGCCTGCGACGGGCCGGTAGGTCAGGAGTTCCCCGAGCGCGCGCATGATGAAGAAGATCGCGACGCCGCCGACCACGCAGGTCAGCAGGAGCCCGGGGCCGGCGTTGTGGATCGCCTGCGCCGGAGCCGAGGAAGAGACCCACCCCGATCGTGCCACCCAATGCGATGAGCTGAACGTGTCGGCTGCGCAGCGGGTCGCGCCTACGGGCGCGCCGGATGCCGTGATCCTACTCCGGCGTGGACGATGATGCCGCCGTAGCCGTTCCAGACCCATTGTCCGAGGCGCGAGGTCCAGTCGTACGCGGCGTCAAATCCATGTGTGACATAGTCTGATGTTGGGATTGATCCGCTCGAGATGGGCCAGGCCGCATCGAGCCGAAACCCATCCACCCGGTAAGCGATGAGCCGGCGCGAGAACGCGCGCGAGCGCGCTCGAATCCCCGGCTGAGGCCGCGGTGACGGGCGATCACGCGCCGCAGGGGGCCCGTACGCGCGTGGGGTCCGCCCGGTGGCACCCGGCGTGGCGCTGGCAGCCGGGATGATCCACAGGACGAGCGTGACCCGCCCGGCGCACCCAGGGCTCATGGCGGTCCCATGCTACGCTGGTTCATATGGATCGCTCGCATCATCCGCCCCTAGAGAAAGGCCGCTGCGCCTGGGTTCCGGCAGGCGATGAGGAATACACCCGTTATCACGACGAGCAGTGGGGTCGGCCGGTGCACGATGACCGCCATCTCTTCGAGATGCTGACGCTCGAAGGCGCGCAGGCGGGGCTGTCGTGGTCCACCATCCTGCGCAAGCGCCAAGCGTATCGACAGGCCTTCGCCAACTTCGATCCGGCGAGGGTCGCCCGGTTCGATGAGCGCCGCCGGGCCGCGCTGCTACGCGACTCCGGCATCGTGCGCAACCGGCTCAAGATCGACTCTACGGTGACCAACGCCAAGGCGTTTCTCGCGCTGCAGCGCGAGTTCGGCTCCTTCAGCCGCTACCTCTGGGAATGGGTCGGCGGCCGGCCGCTCCTGAACGGCTGGCAAAGGCGTGATCAGATCCCCGCGCACAGCGCCCTGAGCGACCGGATCTCCCGCGACCTCAAGAAGCGGGGTTTCCGCTTCGTCGGCTCGACGATCATCTATGCCTACCTGCAGGCCGTCGGACTCGTCAATGACCATACCGCCGACTGCTACCTGTACCGCGCGCGTCCGGCCGCCGGGCGAGTGGCCCGAAAAGCATCCCGCTCTTAAGATATCGCGTCGATCAACCAGGGGACCCTCTCATGAAATTACTTCTAGCGGCCGTCGCACTCGCCGCCATCGCCCTCGCACCACTTGCCCACGCCGAATGCACCTACCCGCAGACGCCCGACCGTCTTCCGGACGGCAACACGGCGACTCTCGACGAGATGCTGGCCGGGCAGAAGGCGGTGCAGGGCTATAACGAGCAGATGATGGCGTATCTCTCCTGCATCAAGCTCGAGCGCGACAACGCGGTGGCACAGGCGGGCGCCAAGTTGACCAAGCAGCAGAAAGCCGAAGTCGAGGCCATCGAGATCCAGAAACACAACGCCGCGGTCGATCAGCTGCACGCGGTGGCCGACCAATTCAACGCCCAAGTGAAGATCTTCAAGGCGAAGGACAAGAAGACCGACTGAGCGTGCTGAGTCCCTCCCAAGCGGACGAGCTCATCGCGCAGCACCTGACGTGTCTGCCGATCGAGTCGCTGCCTCTTGCGCAGTGCGCGGGGGCGGTCCTGCGGGAGAACGTCTACGCTGAGCGTGATCAGCCGCCCTTCGACCGGGTGACGATGGACGGAATTGCGCTCGATAGTCGGGGAGTGCGCGAGGGAGCGCGCCGTCTGTGTATCCAGGGGATGCAGGCGGCGGGCGATCCACCGCTCACCCTCGCCGGTCGCGACCGTTGCATCGAGGTCATGACCGGCACGCCCCTACCCGCCGGGTGTGATGCAATCGTGCCGGTGGAGGGCATCACGGTCCGGGACGGACAGGCGGAGCTGGCGGGCGACCTCTGCGTGGAGCCCGGCCAGAACGTTCACCGTCGCGGCACCGACACCCGCCAAGGCAACCTGCTGCTGGCCGTTGGCACCCGGCTCGGACCACCGGAGATCGCGATTGCGGCCGGCGCGGGGATGGCGAGGATCCGCGTGAGCAGCCAGCCGATGCTGGTCGTCATCTCCACGGGCAACGAGCTCATCGAGCCTGGCGAGCCGATCCTGCCGCATCAGGTGCGTCGGTCGAACGCCTATGCCATCGCCGCCGCGCTGCGACTGCACGGTTTCCAGCGCGTGGCGGACGATCACATCACCGACGATGCGGCCGAGCTCAGGCGGCGGCTGAAATTCCACCTCGAGACGCATGATGTGCTCGTGCTGAGCGGTGGCGTGTCGATGGGCAAGCTCGATCTGGTGCCGAAGGTTCTGGAGGAGCTCGGCGTGCGCTGCGTGTTCCACAAGGTGGCGCAGCGCCCTGGCAAGCCCCTCTGGTTTGGCATCGCTAGCTCCGGCGCCGCGGTTCTCGGCCTGCCCGGGAACCCTGTGTCCACCGCCGTATGCGTGTCCCGCTACGTCCTGCCGGCGCTCGCGGCCAGCCAGGGCCAGATCCCCGCCCGGGCGGAGCGGATGGCGCTCGGAGCGCCGGTGACGGTCTCCCCCCCTCTCACCCTCTTCGTGCCGGTGCGGATCGAGACCGACGATTGGGGGCGCGGCTGGGCCGCCCCGGCTCCCACGAACGGCTCGGGAGACTTCACGGCGCTCGCCGGTACGGATGGATTCGCCGAGCTACCGCCGGGTCCGAATACCTACCCGAAGGGCTTCGTGACCCGTATCTTCCGGTGGTAGGCTGGCGGTGATGCCTTCAGCTGATGTGATCGTTCCCCTGCCGGGCTCAGGGCCGCGCGACCGCCGCGGCCGGCCCCTGCGCGACCTTCGGATCTCGGTCATGGACCGCTGCAACTTCCGCTGCCCGTATTGCATGCCGCGGGAGACCTTCCACGATCGCTACCGGTTTCTCGGCTCGCATGAGCGGCTGTCGTTCGATGAAATCGTCCGCCTGGCGCGGCTTTTCGTGCGCCTGGGCGTACGCAAGCTCCGCCTAACGGGCGGCGAGCCGCTGCTGCGGGCGAACCTGACGGATCTGATCGGCGATCTCACGGCGATCGACGGGGTCGAGGACATCGCCCTCACGACGAACGGTGTCCTCCTGGGCAAGTACGCCTTCGAGCTGCGCGCCGCCGGCCTGCGGCGCATCACGGTCAGTCTGGATAGCCTAGACCCGCAGATCTTTCGGCGCTTGAGCGGCGGCTTCGGCGGCGTGGAGGATGTACTTTCGGGCATCGAGCTCGCGCGGCGCGCAGGACTCGAGCCGATCAAGATCAACGCGGTCGTGCAGCGCGGCGTCAATGATCACACCGTGTTGGAGCTCATCGAGCGTTTTCGCGGCACCGGGGTAATCGTCCGCTTCATCGAATACATGGACGTCGGCAATCGCAACGACTGGCGGCCTGAGCTCGTCGTGCCCTCGCGGGAGCTGCTCGAGCGGATCGGCGAGCGCTGGCCGCTCGAGCCTCTGGGTCGCGAGTACCGGGGTGAAGTTGCCGAGCGCTATGCGTTCGCCGACGGCGGCGGCGAGCTGGGTTTCATCTCCTCCGTCACGCAGCCGTTCTGCGGCGAGTGCTCACGCGCACGGCTGTCCTCGGATGGCGTCCTTTTCACGTGCCTCTTCGCCACCCGCGGAACCAGCCTGCGGGATGCGCTGCGCAGCGGCGCGAGCGACGAGCAGCTGCTCGAGATGCTGCGTCGCGTGTGGGTGGAGCGCACCGACAACTACAGCGAGCAACGGCAGGGACAGCGGGAATCGGCGGCCGCGGCGCGCAAGGTCGAGATGTTCTACATCGGTGGCTGATGAGCCGCACCGGACTCTCTCACCTGGACAGCCACGATCGCCCGACCATGGTGGATGTTGGATCCAAGGAGGTCACACACCGCGAGGCGATTGCGGAAGCGAGAATACGTCTGCCGCGCAAGGTCGCCGAGGCACTGCGCAAGTCCGGACATCGGACCCGGAAAGGCCCGGTATTCGACACCGCGATCGTCTCTGGCGTCATGGCCGCGAAGCGCACGCACGAGCTCATTCCTTTCTGCCATCCGCTCGCGCTCGAGCACTGCTCGGTGGAAGTCGAGGATCGGCGCCGCGGAGAGGTGGTGGTGCGTTGCCGGGTCGCCGTACATCACCGCACGGGTGTGGAGATGGAGGCGCTGACCGGTGCCACGGTCGCGGCACTCACCATCTACGACATGTGCAAGGCGCTCTCCCATGACATCGAGATCACGGGCGTGCGCCTGCTCGAGAAGACCGGCGGCAAGCGCCCCTACAGGCGCGCTGCCCGATAATCGCGCAGCCGGGTAAAATCCGGCCGATATGAGCCCGCCGATCACAACCTCTCCCCCGAACCCCGCGGCTACCGCCGCGGCACCGCTTTACGGGCTGGTGCTCGCCGGCGGCCGCAGTTCCCGCATGCAGCGCGACAAGGCGGCGCTCGAGTACGCGGGGCGCAGCCAGCTCGAGCGAGCGGTCGAACTGCTCACCCCACTCGTCGAGCGGGTCTTCGTGTCCGTTCGGCCCGACCAGACGGGCGATCCGCTGCGGGCCCGCTTTCCGCAGATCATCGATTCCGACCAGGTCGAGGGGCCCCTCGCTGGAATCGTCGCCGCGCAATCGCGCCATCCCGATGCCGCCTGGTTGGTGCTCGCCTGCGATCTGCCGCTCCTCGATGAGGAAACGCTGCAACATCTCTTGCGCGCGCGCCGCCCCGGACGACAGGCGACCGCGTACCGCTCGAGCCACGATGGTCTGCCGGAGCCGCTCTGTGCCATCTACGAGCCCTCCAGCCGCGAGGTGATCCGCGCCCACATCGCCGGGGGGCGCGACTGCCCACGGAAGTTCCTGATCAACGCGGATGCGGCGCTCCTCGATCAACCTCAGCCCGGCGCGCTCGACAATGTCAACACGCCGCAGGAGTACAGCTCGGTCAATCCTCGGGTGCGGCGATCGGCAACGCCTGCGGCCGGCGCGGACGCACCTACACCCACCCGCCGGATCAACATTCAGTATTACGCCTCGATGCGCGAGCAGGCCGGACGAAGCTCGGAGTCGCTCCTCACCGGCGCCGCGACGCCGCGCGAGCTCTACCGGGAGCTCGAAACGCGTCATCCATTCTCACTCGCCCCCGAGATGCTGCGCGTCGCGGTCAACTCGGAGTTCGGCGATTGGGAGCAGCGGCTGAACGATGGAGATTCGGTCGTGTTCATCCCACCTGTGGCGGGTGGGTGATGTTCCGCTTCTCCTCCACCCGACTTGACGAGTCCGCCCTCCGCGGCGCCCTCGACGACCCTACCTGCGGCGGCTACGCGGCGTTCGAGGGTTGGGTGCGGGACCACAACGAGGGTCGGCGCGTACACCGGCTCGAGTACGAAGCGTTCGAACCACTCGCGATCAAGGAGGGCGAGCGTATCATCGCCGAGGCGATCGCGCGCTTCGGCGTGCAGCATGCCGCGTGTGTACACCGGATCGGAGCGCTTGCGATCGGCGAGAAGGCGGTGTGGGTGGGGGTCACGGCGCATCATCGGGACGAGGCGTTCCGCGCCTGCCGCTACATCATCGATGAGGTCAAGCACCGGGTACCCATCTGGAAGAAGGAGCATTACGAGAACGGCGACTCCGGCTGGGTGAACTGCGAGCGCTGCGCCGAGCCCGCCAGGCACGGGCACGAGCATCACTCGAATGCCGTGGTTGTCGCTCCCGACTACTCGCGCCAGATCGCGTTACAGGAAGTCGGTGCGGCGGGTCAGGAGAAGCTGCGCCGGGCGGCGGTGTTGGTGGTGGGCTGCGGCGGCCTGGGTGTCCCGGCCATGACCTATCTCGCAGCCGCGGGTATCGGGCGCCTGGGGCTCGTCGACGGCGACAGGCTGGAGGCCTCCAACCTCCACCGCCAGACCCTCTACTCGCTCGCGGATGTTGGCAAGCCCAAGGTCGCGTTGGCCGCGGCGCGCCTGCACGCTCTGAATCCCGAGGTGGACGTGCGCGCCTATCCGCTTCGGCTCGACGCGGCAAGCGCGCCGGCGATCATCGAGCCCTACACGCTCGTCATCGACTGCACGGATAATTTCGCCACTAAGTTCATGTTGAACGATGTCTGCGTGCGGCTTCGCAAGCCGGTGATCTTCTCGAGCGTTTACCAGTACGAGGGGCAGCTTCAGCTCGTGCGCCCGGAGCGCGGCGGCGCGTGCCTGCGCTGCATCTGGCCGAAGGCCACCCGCGACGGCCTCGTCGGCAACTGCGCCGAGGCGGGTGTTCTCGGTCCGATACCCGGCACCTTCGGCACACTCCAGGCGCTCGAGGCGCTGAAGCTGCTGTTGGATTTACCCGGACAGCTGTCGGATGAGCTCATCGTCCTGGATCTGCTCACGCTGACCGTCAGCCGTGTGCACACGCGGCGCGCCGCGGACTGCCCGCAGCACGCGTTCGCGTCGTCGCCCGGGATTGCCGAAGAGGCGGCCGCCGCGCGTGAGCTCGAGTTGACATTCGATTCCCTGGAGCAGGCGGTCGCCGAGGGTTTCGTGGTGATCGACATCCGCGAGGCTCGTGAGCTCGCGCGAGTCGCGACGCCCGCGAACGTTCGCCACCTCCCGATGGCGCGGCTTCTTCACGGCCACACCGCCCTGCCGCCCGAGGGCAGGTATCTGCTGGTCTGCGCGAGCGGCAAGCGGAGCCTCGCGGCGGCGCAGGAGCTGCGCACCCGAGGCTGCGGGGAGGTGTTCTCGCTGCGCGGCGGAATTTCCGCTTTGACCCGCGGCGGTATCGCCTCTACGGTCTGACCGCTACGGTCTGATTTGGCCCGATCCGCGAACGACGTACTTGTAGCTCGTCAGCTGCTCGACGCCCACGGGACCACGGGCGTGAAAGCGCTCCGTCGAGATACCGATCTCCGCCCCCATGCCGAATTCGCCGCCGTCGGCAAATTGCGTCGAGGCGTTGTGGAGCACGATGGCGCTGTCGACGCGCTGCAGAAAGCGCTCCGCGGTCGCGGGGTTCTCGGTGACGATGGACTCGGTATGAGACGAGCCGTACTTGGCGATGTGCGCGATCGCGCCGTCCACGCCATCGACCACGCGGGCGGCGATGATGGCATCGAGATACTCCGTGTACCAGTCTTCCTCTGACGCCGCGCGAACCCGCTCGTCCACCCTCTGTACCGTTGGATCACCCCGCACCTCGCAACCGCCCTCGAGGAGCGTGCGCACGACCGGCCGCAGATGCGTGTCGATGCAGGCGCGGTCGATGAGGAGGGTCTCGGCCGCCCCGCAGATGCCGGTGCGGCGCATCTTCGCGTTGAGGGCGATGCTCTGCGCCATGCGCACATCGGCATCGCGATCGACATACACGTGACAGTTGCCCTCCAGGTGACCGATGACCGGTACCCGCGCCTCCTGCTGAACGCGCGCCACCAGACTCTTGCCGCCCCGGGGCACGATGACATCGAGGTATTCCGTCATTCCCGCCAGCATGTAGCCCACTGCGGCACGGTCGCCGGTCGGCACGAGCTGAATGCCGTGCCGCGGCAGCCCGGCCGCCGCCAGTCCCTCGACCAGACAGGCGTGAATGACGCTGTTGGAATTTCGGCTCTCCGAGCCGCCGCGCAGGATGACGGCGTTGCCCGATTTCAGGCAGAGCGCCCCGGCGTCGGCGGTGACATTCGGGCGGCTCTCGTAGATGATTCCGATGACGCCGAGCGGGATCCTCACCCTCTGGATGCTGAGGCCGTTCGGCCGCTTCCACTCGGCCGCGGCGCTGCCGATCGGGTCCGGCAGCGACATGACATCGTCGAGTCCGCGGGCCATCGCTTCGATCCGCCGCTCATCGAGCGCCAACCGCTCGAGCAGCGCGGCGGAGACATCGGCTGCTCGCGCCGCCGTCAGGTCTTCGGCGTTGGCTTCGAGGATCCGTTCCGCGCGGCTGCGGATCGCGCCGGCCGCGGCCGCGAGCGCCGCGTTCTTCGCCATCGTCCCGGCGAGGGCCAGCACCCCGGCGGCCTCAACGGCATTGCGGCCGAGCCGTTCCATCAGCTGCCCAAGATCCGAGCGGGTCGGATCGAGGCCCACCCTCAGCTCCCGACGCGGGCCTGTCGGTCCGGCTCCTGTTTGAGGAGCACGAGATCATCGCGATGAATCATCTCGTCGCGGCCGCGGAAACCGAGGATGCCCTCGATTTCCGATGACCTGTGCCCCATGATCTTCGCGGCATCGATGTCGGAATAGGCCACGATACCGCGCGCGATCTCGGTGCCGTCCAGGGCGAGCACGCTCACCGTGTCACCGCGCTCGAACCGGCCGCGGGCGCTGATCACGCCGGCTGGCAGAAGACTTCCGCCCTCGAGCAGAGCCCGCAGGGCTCCCGGATCAATCGTAACAGCCCCCGACGGGCGCAGCGTCCCGGCAATCCACTGCTTGCGTGCGGCCACCGGCGTGGCGCTCGGCATGAACCAGGTGCATCGGGCGCCCTCCTCGATACGCCGCACCGGATGACGATGATGACCGGCGGCGATGCACATGTGACAGCCGGCCGCGACCGCGATTCGCGCCGCAAGGATCTTGCTCGCCATGCCGCCCGAGCCGACTTCGGACATCGAGCGCCCGCCCATGGCCTCGATCTCCGGTGTGATCTTGAGTACCTGCTCGATGAAGCTCGCAGCGGGGTCTGTGTTCGGATCGGCGGTGTAAAGACCGTCGACATCAGACAGCAGCACCAGGCAATCGGCCGCGGCCATCTGCGCCACGCGGGCCGCCAACCGGTCGTTATCGCCGTAGCGGATCTCCGCGGTCGCCACGGTGTCGTTCTCGTTGATCACCGGCAGCGCGCCGAGGGAAAGGAGCGTCTCCAGGGTCGCCCGTGCGTTCAGGTAGCGGTGGCGCCGCTCGCTGTCCTCGAGGGTGAGCAGTACCTGGGCGACGGTAACGTCGCGGCTCTCGAGCAGCTCCTTGTAGACGTGCGCGAGCCGAATCTGCCCAACCGCCGCCGCCGCCTGGCTCTCCTCCAGCCGCAGCGGACCCTTTGCCAGACCGAGCTGCCGCCGTCCCAGTGCAATGGCGCCCGAAGAGACGAGGATGACCTGCTGGCCCCGCCTCCGCAGCCGCAGCAGGTCCTCGATGAGGCTCTCGAGCCAGGCCCGGTTGATGCGTCCGGTCTCGGTATCCGTAAGGAGAGCGGAGCCGACCTTCACCACGACCCGTCTCGCCTTCGCAAGCGGCGCCGAGGAGCACGGGCGGGGGATGGCCATGGGAAAACTATACGCTAAACTTGCGCCCGCCAACCTGAGGAAGCAAAGCGGTGAGCAGAGATTACGAGCCGGTTCGCGGACAGTGGTACGAGAACCTGGAAGACGACGAATCGTTCCGTGTTCTCACGGTGGACGAGGACTCGGAGCTGGTCGAGATCGAGTATCTCGATGGGGAGATCGAGGAGATCGATCTCGAGACCTGGCATGAGATGGACCTCGAGCGGACCGCCGAGCCAGAGGGCTGGGCCAAGTCCGACGAGGAGGAAGACGAGGAAGAGGAAGACGAGGAAGAGGAGGACGAGGAAGAGGACGAGGATGACTGGGACGAAGATGAGGATGACGACGACGAGGACGATGGGGAGGAGGACGAGGAAAACGAGCGCGACGAGTATTGACGCCGCCACGCTCTACTTGAGCCGCCCTTTTGCCCGCGGGCCCGCAACCGCAGGTCCGTTTAGCCAATGAACATAGATAGTTGGTATCACGAGAAGGAGTCCGCTTGGCTGTATCGCCAGGTCGCCTCTGCGGAGCCGGATCCTCATAAACGGCGGCTCTTCACTCAGCTCGCGACCGCCGCCGAAGAGCAGGCCGCCAAGTGGGAAGTCTCCGCGCAACGGCAAACCCGCGCTGCGATCTCCGAACGCGTGTTCCTGCCGTCCGTGCGCGCCCGCGTGGTCGCGCGGCTGCTGCGGCTCTTGGGACCGCGCTCCATGCGCTCGGTCCTGGCGGCGATGAAGCTGCGCGGCCTTTCCGTCTACACCGCACCGATAGCCCGTACGCACGCGATGCCCACCACCGTATCGGATGTCGGTGTCCGCCATCGCGGCGGCCTCGGCGGCAATCTCAGGGCCACGGTCTTCGGAGTGAACGATGGGCTCGTCTCCAACGCGAGTCTGGTGCTCGGCGTCGCCGGAGCCGCCGCACCCGGTTCATTCGTGCTCGTCAGCGGCATCGCGGGCCTGCTCGCGGGCGCCTTGTCGATGGCCGCGGGAGAATACGTCTCCGTGCGATCTCAACGTGAGATGTATGAATATCAGATTGCGCTCGAGCGGGAAGAGATCGCCGAGTATCCCGAGGAGGAAGCGGAAGAGCTGGCGCTCATTTACGAGGCGCGTGGCGTCGCGCTGGCACAGGCCCGGGAGGTCAGCCAGGCGTTGCTTGCCCGCCCGGACCAGGCGCTCGATGTACTCGCGCGCGAGGAGCTCGGGTTGAACCCGGATAACCTGGGCTCGCCCTGGGGAGCGGCCGCCGCCTCCTTCCTTTCCTTCGCAATCGGTGCGGCCGTGCCGCTCATTCCTTTGCTCGTCAACATGAGGGGCAGCAACGCGCTCGCCGCCACGGCCGTCCTCACCGCGATCGCCCTCTTCGGCGTCGGACTCGCACTCAGCCTCTTCACCGGACGGCAGGCGCTGCGCGGAGCGCTGCGGATGCTGCTGATCGGCGGCGGTGCCGGAACCCTGGCCTTCTTCGTCGGCCGCGCGCTGGGTGCCGCCATCCACTGACTGGGATTGAAAACCGGCATCCGCGACCCAAAGCACGCGGGTAACCGGGCCGGCCCGGCCGCTGGCCATCTGAAGACATACCTGCCATGAAGCGCATTTTTCTGTTCCTCGCCACCAATATCGCAGTGCTCGCGATTTTGACGGATCTCGTCGGGCTCGATCGCTGGCTCGCGGTCCGCGGCGGCGGTCCCGGAGCGCTCCTCGTGGTCGCCGCCTTCTTCGGCGTGGGGGGCGCATTCGTCTCGCTTCTCATGTCCCAGTGGATGGCCCGAAGAGCGATGGGCGTTCGCGCCAACATCATCGTGATGGCATTCTCCCGCTGGCGTGAGTTCCGCGCCGACCGGGGCGGCGCGCACCTTGCCGGCATTCCCAACATGATCGCGGCGCTCGAAGCGCTGAAAAGAGCGCACGAGCCGCTGCCCTCGCGGCAGTTCGCCTCCTTCGGCATCACTTCGGGGCGTTTCCCGGGGCAGCAGGTGCCGCGAAAGCGGGGCTCAGATATGGCGCGCGGGTTGCAGCGCCTCTTCATGAGCCGTCCGCCGTTCGATGAGCGCATCGCGGCACTGCGCGCGCTCACCGTCGCCTGAAGAACACGCTGACCCGTGCCGCCCCTCACGCCGGCGCAAACCGTAAGCGAACTGGAGCGACTCCTCGGGCCTGGGAGCATCCTGACCGCTGACTCGCCCGGCGCTCCAGCCGACCTCGAGCGCTATCTCACCGACCAGCGCCGGCTCTATCACGGCCACGCTCTCGCGATTGCGCTGCCGCGAAGCGTGGCGCAGGTGACGGAGCTTCTCGCCTTCTGCAACCGGCACCGGATCGGCGTCGTTCCCCAGGGCGGAAACACGAGCTACTGCGGCGGAGCGACACCCGAGGAGTCCGGCCGCGAGATCGTGATCGCGCTCTCGCGTCTCGACCGCATCCGGCATGTCGACCCACTCGACTATTCGATCGTCGTGGAGGCGGGCTGCATCCTCGGTAACATACAGCGGGCCGCGGACGAAGCGCAGCGCTTTTTCCCCTTGAGCCTCGGCTCCGAGGGAACGTGCCAGATCGGAGGTAATCTCTCGACCAATGCGGGCGGAATCCACGTGCTCCGATACGGCATGATGCGTGATCTCGTGTTGGGCCTGGAGGTGGCTCTTGCCGACGGGCGCCTGCTCTCCTCGCTCGTGACCCTGCGCAAGGACAACACCGGCTACGATCTCAAATCGCTCTTCCTCGGCGCCGAAGGCACGCTCGGCATCATCACCGCCGCGAGCCTGAAGCTCTTCCCGAAGCTGCACGGGTTTGCGACCGCCTTCGTCGCCGTTCCCGACCCGCGCGCCGCCACCGCGCTCCTCACCCGCTTGCGCGAGAAAAGCGGCGAGCAGGTGAGCTCCTTCGAGCTCATCCCCCGTATCGCCGTCGAGCTCACCACCCGGCATATCCCCGGTGTTCGCGATCCGCTCGGCACCTCTCACCCCTGGTATGCGGTCTGCGAGCTCACCTCTGCCCGTGCCGACGATCCTCTCGAGGAGCGGCTCGAGGAATGCCTCGCCGGCGCCTTGCAGGAGAAGCTCGTGTTGGATGCCGCCGTGGCGCGCAACGAGCGCGACCGGGCAGCCTTCTGGAAGCTGCGCGAGAGCATTCCCGAGGCCCAGCGGCTCGATGGCGCGAGCCTCAAGCACGACATCTCGGTCCCCGTCGCCTCGATCCCGAAGTTCATCGAGCAGGCCTCACGCTGGGTCGAAGTCAACGTTCCCGACGGGCGTCTGGTCGCCTACGGCCACGCCGGCGACGGCAATCTCCACTTCAACATCAACCAAGCCCCGGGTGCGGACCGCGTCGCCTTCCTCGCCCGCGAAGAGGCGGTCAAGCGCTCGATTCACGACCTGGTGCGGGATTTCGGCGGCAGCTTCAGCGCCGAGCACGGTATCGGACGCCTGAAAGTCGGTGAGCTCGAGCGGTACGCTTCCCCGGTCGAGCTGGATCTCATGCGCGCCATCAAGCGCGCGCTCGACCCCAACGGCATCCTCAATCCGGGGAAGGTCCTGCGGACTCGTTGAAGCGCCGGATCAGCTAAGTCGCCGTCTCGCGGCGCAGTCTCACCAATCCCTCCTGCGCCGTGCTCGCTACCAGCCGCCCGTCGCGCGCATACACGCTGGCCCGCGCGAATCCCCGCGCCCCCGAAGCGCTTGGGCTCTCCACCGCATACAACAGCCAGTCATCCACCCGCAGCGGCCGGTGAAACCACATTGCGTGATCTATGCTCGCCATTACGAGGGTGTTGCGCCGAAATACCGAGCCGTGAGGCAATGTTGCCGTATCGAGCAGGAAATAATCCGACAGGTACGCGAGCAGACGCCGGTGCAGCCTCTCATCCTCGGACAGCCGGTCGACCGCGCGGAACCACACCTGCCGCGAGGGCGACGCGCCTCGCGGCGCCACGTAATCAAACGGCTGCACCAGCCGGAACTCGAACGGCCGCGGCTTCTCGAGAAAGCGCCGCAGCCGCTCCGGCAGGCGCGTGAGCAACTCCGGCGGTGGACGGCTCGAGTCCGGCAGTTCCTCCGGCACCGGCACCACCGGCATGCCGATCTGGTGCTCGAGACCCTCCTCGACGACCTGGAAGGAAGCCGCCATGTTGAAGATTGGCTCTCCGTGCTGGATCGCGACCACGCGGCGGTTGGAGAAGCTGTGGCCATCGAGGCTGCGATCGACCTGATAGACGATGGGCGCGTTGAAGTCACCGCGGCGCAGGAAATAGGCGTGCAGTGAATGCACGATGCGCCCTTCGACCGTGGCGGAGGCGGCGGTGAGCGCCTGCCCGAGCACCTGCCCGCCGAACACCTGCGGGCTGCCGATGTCGCGGCTTTCGCCGCGGAAGAGATTCACCTCGAGCGGCTCGAGCTCGAGCAGCGTCAAAAGGTCGGCGAGCTGTGGATTCATCGCTGGCCTAGTCGGGCACTCCCAGCCGCTGGTGCATGATCGGGCTCGTGGTCGTGTACTGGAGGAACTGCCGCTTCTGCGGGAAGAGATGATGCTGGATGCCGAAGGCGGCGAGCGCTGCCTCGTGGAAGCCCGACAGGATGAGCTTTTTCTTGCCGGGATAGGTGTTGATGTCACCGACCGCGAAGACCCCCGGCAGACTCGTCTGAAACTTCTCGGTGTCCACCTTGAGCGCCTTCTTCTCGAGCTCCAGTCCCCATTGA
>JBOIAQ010000022.1:0-57438 GCA_050739115.1 Steroidobacteraceae bacterium
CTGGAGCAGAGCATCGGCGGGCTGCTGCGCCAGCAGCAACTCATGCGCGCCGAGATGACGAAGGCGCTCGAGTCGCCGATGGCGCCGCTCGCGGACCTCGCGCGGCGAAACATGGAGCTCTGGGCCAAGATGCAGGCCTCGATGCTGTCGGCCTTCCAGCCGCCCTCCGCCCCGCCGGCGGAGCAAGCCGGCCCGGCCAACGCTTCTGCCGCCCACCCGTCCAACACCAAGCCGCGAGCGGGGCGGGTGCAACCGACACCGACCCGGACCCGATCCCGACCGCGCCACCGCTGAAGACGGGATCCTTAATCGAGGGAGATAGTCATTGGAAATTCGTGACAAGGTCATCGTGATCACCGGCGCGGGGCGCGGGATCGGCAGAGCACTGGCGCAGCACTTTGCGCGCGGCGGCGCGAGACTCGCTCTGCTCGACGTCAATCCCCTGGATCTCAAGGAGACCGAGGCGATCCTCAACAAGGAGCGCATCACGGCGCGCTCATACCTCGCCAACACGGCCGATGAGGCCGCCGTCGTTGCTGCCATGGACCAGATCGTGGCGGATTGCGGCCGGCTCGACGGGCTCGTCAACAACGCCGGCATCACCCGCGACGCGCTGCTGGTCAAGGTCAAGGATGGCGAGGTGGTCGGCAAGATGAGCCTCGCGCAGTGGCAGGCGGTGATCGACGTGAACCTCACCGGTGTCTTCCTCTGCGCGCGCGAGGCGGCCGAACGAATGATCCGCCTCGGCAATGGCGGGGTCATCGTCAACATCTCGAGCATATCCCGCGCGGGCAACCTCGGGCAGACGAACTACAGCGCCACCAAGGCCGGCGTCGTCGCCATGACCGTCGCCTGGGGCAAGGAGCTCGCCCGGTATCACATCCGGGTCGGCGCGGTCGCCCCGGGATTCATCCGCACGCCCATGGTGGCCGCCATGAAGCCGGAAGCGCTCGCGAAGGTCACGGCACCCGTTCCTCTCGGACGGCTCGGGGAGCCGGAAGAGATCGCCGCTGCGGTCGATTTCATCTTCCGCACCGAGTTCTTCACCGGCCGCTGTCTCGAGGTCGATGGCGGCCTGCGGCTGTAGCCGCAATCAGGTATGCGGCGCAAGAGGCAGTGTAGCGATGCGGAGGCTTCTGCCGCGTTTCAGGCGGAGATTGCCCTGAGACGCTCACCGTTCAGTACCCGTATGGGCACCGTGATTATCATGTTGCACTGCATACAACCGCCGCTATAATGGGACCGAACCCCCAAACCCCTTGCAAAGGAGCCGCCCATGGCCGAACGCGCCTATGACCCCAACGCTTGGATGGATGCTTATCGCGAGAGCTTCGCGCCCGTGTACAAGGCGCAGCAGGAGAGTCTGAAGTCCCTCGAGCGCTTCGCGCGCTTCCAGCACGCGGTAATCGGCGATTGTATCGACGCCGGTATCAACCACGCCCAGGCCGCGCTGGCCGCGAAGAGTCCCATCGATCTGATGGTGAAGCAGGTCGAGCTCGGCAGCCAGCTCGGCGAGAAGCTGCGGAATCGCGCGCAGGAGTTCTCGAGCCTCGCCAGCGAAGCACAGGGCACGGTTGCCACCTTCGCCAATGAGGCGGCCGATCGCATGCGCAACGCGCAAGCCAAGACCGAGGCCGCCACCAAACGGGCGGTCGCCTGATAACGATTCGTCCCGTTGATGAGGGGCGGCCCCGCGGCCGCCCTTTTTTTTCCTGGCGCGAAGTCGGCATCCTGCCACTTCGCGCAAGCACGGCCGAGTTACCGGACTGATCTCGCAGCCCAGGGAGCGGCCCTGGGCTGCTTGTTCACTTGCTTTTCAACGTCACAATTTTATAGCCCGGCAGGAGGATTTTAGGTCGAATGAAAAGGGAAACGAAACGCAAGAGGGCGCGCGCCCCGGCACGCACCCTGAGTACCTTCGACGCCGCGCATGAGGCAACGCGGCCGGATGCCGATGCCGGCGCCACCCGGATTTCGGGACTGAGCGAGTCGGAACGCGTAAACCAGCTTCGACTTGCCACACTCACCGGCGGACTCGCGACTGACGATTATCTCGAGGCGTGGCTCGCCTGGTGCGCAGTCATCGCCAACCGCTCGGACAAGCAGATCGAGCTCGTACAGAGCGCCGTCGACAAAGCGATCGACACCTGGAAGTTCGTGGTGAATGCGGCGATGGGCGCGCCGCTGCCGCCGCAGAGCGGCGCCTCGGGATTTGCCGATCCGGCCTGGCGGCTCTGGCCCTTCAACGTCGTCGCGCACACGTATACGAACTGGGCGTCCTGGGTCCAACATGCGCTCGCGCTCGCGGCGCAGCCGCAGGACGCAGCGGCCGCCACGCCGGCCCTCGCCGCCTGTGGGCTCTCGCTCGGCCCGGCGGCGGCCGACCGCAAGCTCGCCCGGCTTCGCTTCGCCACCCAGCTGCTCCTCGACGCCGCCTCGCCGGCCAACTTCCTTCACATGAATCCCGAGCTGCTCCGCAAGACCGTCGCGGAATCGGGGCAGAACCTCGTGCGGGGCCTGAAGAACTGGGTGGAGGATGCCGCGGCGATGCTGACCGGTGCGCGCCCGCCGGGTACCGAGCGCTTTCAGGTCGGGCGCGACGTCGCCGTCACCCCGGGCAAGGTCGTGTTTCGTAATCGTCTGATCGAGCTGCTGCAGTACTCGCCACGGAGCGCCACGGTCCACGCGGAGCCGATCCTCATCACGCCCGCGTGGATCATGAAGTACTACATCCTCGACCTCTCGCCGCACAACTCGATGGTGCGTTACCTCATCGAGAAGGGGCACACCGTCTTCATGGTCTCCTGGAAGAATCCGACCCGGGAGGATCGGCAGCTCGGCCTCGACGACTACCTGCGGCTCGGTTTCGAGGAAGCACTGGATGCGGTCAACCGCATCGTGCCCGATCGCAAGGTGCACGCAGTTGGGTATTGCATCGGCGGCACCCTGCTCGCGATCGCCGCCGCACTGGTTGCGGGCAAGGGCGATGACCGACTCGCCTCGATGACGCTGCTCGCGGCGCTCACCGATTTCCGCGAGCCGGGGGAGCTATCCGTCTTCATCACGCCAGCCCAGCTCGCCATGCTGGAGGCTCTCATGCACAAGGCCGGCGTGCTCGAGAGTCAACGCATGGGCGGCGCCTTCGCCATGCTGCGCTCGCGCGAGCTCCTCTGGAAGCCCGCGGTCGACAGCTACCTGCGCGGTGAGCGCCCGCAGGCGAACGACCTCATGGCCTGGAATACCGACGGCACGCGCATGCCCTGGCGCATGCACAGCGAATATCTCTACAAGCTCTATCTCGAGAACGAGCTGGCGCAGGGGCAATTCACCGCCTGCGGCCGCAGGCTGAGCCTGGCCGATATCCGCGTTCCCATGTTCGTCGTCGGCACGGAGACCGATCACGTCGCTCCCTGGCGCGCCGTCTACCGGGTGCGGGAGCTCACGCGCTCGCCCGATTACACTTTCCTTCTCACCAGCGGCGGACACAACGCCGGCATCGTGAGCGGGCCTGCGCACCCGAAGCGCCGCTACCGCGTACTCGCCTGGTCGAATGCAACGGAGACGCTCCCGCCGGAGGATTGGCTAAAGGCAGCCGCACAGCACGCGGATTCCTGGTGGCCGGAATGGCAGCGCTGGCTCGGCCGGCATTCCGGCGCACGCGCGCCCGCAAGGCGGGTGATGGGCGTGCCCGGCGCCGCCCACGCTCCGCTCGAGGATGCGCCCGGCACCTACGTGTTCGGTTGAGTTGGATCGATCATTCGTATGACTTACGCGAGACACCGGTAGACGACCAACACCGGATGGAGTAAACAGCTACCTTCCCGGTCTCCAATCAATACCCGGCCAACACCGGCGGAGGCGCTATGACGGAAGCTGCGCGGCGGCGGATCGCTTATGTGACTGGTGGTATGGGAGGTCTCGGCTCGGCGATCTGCGGCCGGCTTTGCCGCGCAGGTCACCTCGTAGTGGCCGGGTGCCGACCGGGCTCGCCGCGCAAGGAGCACTGGCTGAGGCGGATGACCGATGAAGGCGTGAGCGTCGTCGCGTCCGAGGCGGATGTCTGCGATTGGGAGTCGACCCGGTGCGCGCTCGAGGGCGTTCGGCGCGAGATCGGGCCCATCGACATCCTGGTCAACAATGCCGGGATCACGCGGGATGCGCTCTTCCGGCAGATGGCCCCCGAGGACTGGCGCTCGGTGCTCGATACCAACCTGAGCTCGCTCTTCAACGTCACCCGCCAGGTGCTCGATGGGATGCTGGAGCGCGGCTGGGGCCGCATCGTCAACATCTCCTCCGTCAATGGGCAGCGCGGCCAGTTCGGCCAGACCAACTACTCGAGCGCCAAGGCGGGCATCCACGGCTTCACGATGGCGCTCGCGCAGGAGGTCGCCGCGCGCGGCGTGACGGTCAACACGGTCTCGCCCGGCTATCTGGCCACCGACATGGTGAAGGCGGTCAGGCCCGATCGCCTGGAGAAGATCGTGAGCACCATCCCGATGAGGCGGCTCGGCGAGCCGGTCGAGATCGCCTCACTCGTATGCTGGCTCGCCTCGGAGGACTCCGCCTACGCGACCGGCGCGGATTTCTCCATGAATGGCGGCATGTATATGGTGTGAAAGCGACTGATTAAGCGGGCTCGGCCGCTCCCTGGCCCGCGGGATCGATCCCGTTCGCGTAGCCGCGCTCGCGCAAAGCGGCAGGATGCCGCCTTTGCGCCCATAAACTACTGAGGCAGCCGGCCGTTGCCCGCCCTGAGCAACGCATCGACTTCGGCCTCCGCGGCCAGCCAATCCTCGACCTCCCCGCCGGGGACAAAGCCACGCCGCTCGGCGCGCAGATACGCGGCCTGCTCGACCATCGCCCGGCGAGTGCTCGCGGATATCGCGACGGCGGTGCTGGTGGCTACGGTGACAGTATTCGAGCCGGAGGCGGCTTCGGTCTTCATGGGCGCCGTGCGGCGGCGCTGCGTGGCTTTCTCGGTAGGCGGTGCGGAATCGGCGGTGCGAGCGGACTCCGTGGTGCGACGAGTGGGCATTAAAGGAACCTCCCGGTCTTGGTGCGCCATGCATCGCCCGCTGGACCTGCGGGCCGCAAGTCCGATCCATCGCGTGCGACGCTCCAGAGGGGAGCTTGCAGGGTGTGGGTACATCCTGCAAGCCAAGCCCGAAGCGGAACCGGGTGTGCTCGACCCATCCTGGGCCGTTTCCCGGGGCTCTTCGGCGTCCGTGAGTGGCACTCAGGGGGCCCTGAGGGCCCGGCGCTTCGCGCCGTCCAAAATCGCTCCAGGCGATTTTGTCCGCGCGAGTGTCCGCTGTCCGGCGAACGGACGCTCCCCGGCCGTCGTGCGCACGACTCCCCCTCGACAAAAGCGACTGTCTTTCAGTCACTTGCGCAGCACGCGGCGTGTTGGTACGGCGCGTGCACTGGTGCAGACGAGAGTGTCATGGGCATCGTAGATCTCAAACCGACCCTAAAGCCGACCACCGGACCCGCACCCATGCGGGGCACGGCCGCGCAGGACGTGGCGCTCGATGCGCCGTCCACGCGGTGGTACCGGCGCCGCCCGGTGCAGATCGCGGCCGGCGCGATCGCGCTGGCGCTGATTCTCTTCTGGCTCGCAAGAGCGTGGCTCGCCTCCGGCAGCATCGCATCGTTGCAGAGTCTCGAGCTCGCCACCGTGACGCGCGGGAACTTCGTCGACGATGTCGCCGCGCGGGGCACCGTCATCGCCGCGGTGAGCCCCACGGTCTACTCCACCGCCTCGGGAACGGTCGGCTACCTCGTGCACGCGGGCGATCAGGTCACCCAGGATGAGGTGCTGGCGAAGATCTCGAGCCCCGAGCTCGACAACGAGTACCAGCGCCAGCGCTCGACCCTCGAGAGCATGGACGCGGCGCTGGCGCAGCAGCGGGTGCAGCTGCGGCAGGAGCTCCTTCAAAACCGCCAGCGGACGGACCTCGCCGCCGTCACCATGAGCCAGCAGCTTCGCGAGCTGCAGCGGCTGCAGGCGGCCTGGAAACTACGCCTCATCCCCGAGTATCAGTACGAGGCCGCCTACGACACTTACTCCATCGCGCGCCTCAACTTCGAGGACGCGAACCAGAATGATGTCCTCGAGCGCGCGCGCATCCTGCTCGACCTGCGCACGCGAGAGCTGGCGCGCAACTCGCAGGCGCTGCTTCTCGCCGACCTCAAGCAGCGGCTTGATCAGCTGACGGTGCGCTCGCCGGTCAACGGCATGGTTGCCCAGCTCGGCCAGGCCGACCAGACCCACGTGGCGAGAAGCGCTCCACTCGTCACGGTGGTGGATCTCTCCGCGCTCGCCATTCAGTTCCAGGTGGCGGAGTCGCTCTCCGATGGAATCAAGCCCGGCCTGCCGACCGACATCACGCTTGACGGACAGGCGGTCAAAGGGGTGGTCACGTCGGTATCTCCCGACGTACAGGACGGCTGGGTCACGGGACGCGCCAGGTTCGTCGGCTCGCAGCCCATCGGCCTTCGCCAGAACGAGCAGGCCGCGGTGCGCATCGTGCTCGGCCGGCACGATGATGTGTTGAAGGTCGAGCGCGGCGCATTCCTCAGCCCCGAAACAAACTATCTGTATGTGTTGAGGGACGACGAGGCGCTGCGGGTGCCGGTCGAGCTCGGCGCCGCCTCCATTTCAGAAATACAGGTTCTGCGCGGACTCGCAGCCGGCGATCAGGTCGTGATCTCGGATACCTCGGCGTTCAATGACGCTCCCGAGGTCAAGATCGCGCGCTGAGAAACGAGCCGCGTGCTCGGCGATACTGGGACGAACGTTGCAATATGGGGTTTTCCAATGCTCAAGATGCAAGATGTCAGTAAGATCTACCGCACCGATCTCATCGAGACCCACGCGTTGCGCAATTTCTCCCTCGAGGTCGGAGCGGGTCAGTTCGTCGCGGTGAGCGGACCTTCGGGCTCGGGCAAGACCACCTTCCTCAACGTCGCGGGGCTCCTCGAGACCTTCGAGACCGGCACCTACGAGCTCGACGGCAAGGATGTCAGCCGTCTCTCGGATGATGCACGCTCGCACATTCGCAATCAGAAGATCGGCTTCATCTTCCAGAGCTTCAATCTCATTCCGGATCTCGACATCTACGACAACGTGGATGTGCCGTTGCGTTACCGGCGGATGAAGGGTCCGGAGCGCAACCAGCGCATCACCCGCGCGCTCGAGCTCGTCGGACTCGCCTCGCGCATGAAGCACATGCCGTCTCAGCTCTCCGGCGGCCAGCAGCAGCGGGTCGCCATCGCGCGCGCCATCGCCGGGGACCCTGCGCTCATTCTCGCCGACGAGCCCACGGGCAATCTCGACTCCCTCATGGCGCGTCAGGTCGTGGACCTATTGGAGAAGATCAACGACCTGGGCACGACCGTGGTGCTCGTCACCCACGATCTCGAGCTCGCACGTCGTGCCCAGCGGAACATTCACATTGTCGATGGGGTGGTGATCGACTCGCCGCCGTACGAGCGGCGCACGACCGAGGTCGCCACGCATGGCGGGGGCGCGCCCGCAGCCGGCTGATCCAGGAGAGATCCTCGTGATCCGCTACTACCTGCGACTCGCGCTCAAAAGCTACGCACGCACTCCCGGGCTCGTTGCCCTGATGGTCGGCGCGATCGCTCTCGGCATCGCCGTGTGCATCGTCACCCTCACCCTCTACCACGGCATGTCGGGAAATCCCATCTGGTGGAAAAACAACGTGCTCTATACGGTCACGATGGACGCCTGGGATACCAACCCGAGCAATTCTTACGATAGCGCACATCCCAACCGCGCTCCCACGCAACTCACCTACCGGGACGCCAGCTATCTTTACCAGTCGGACATCCCCAAGCGCAAGGCCATCATGACGATGCTGCTCGGAACGCTGAGCGGCGCTGCCGGTGAGGCCGCTCCGATTCCCACTATGACCCGCGCCACCACCGGCGATTTCTTCTCCATGTTCGACGTGCCATTCAAGTACGGCGGCGGCTGGGGTGCGGCCGCGGACCGTGGACCCGCGCCCGTCATCGTGCTCAGCGATCGGCTCAACCGGCAGCTCTTCGCAGGCGCCGATAGTGTCGGCCGGACGATTCTGTGGAACGGCCGGCGCTTTCGCATCGTCGGCGTGCTGAAGAACTGGCACCCGCTGCCGCGGTTCTACGACATGACGGGCGGGGGCTTCGGCAGGTGGTCGGGACCCGAGGATGCCTATGTTCCCTTTCAGTGGGGACCTGCGCTCAAGCAGCTGCCGGGCGGAAGCAGCAGCTGCTGGGGACAGCAACCCAACACCTACGATCAATATCTCACCTCGGAATGCGTCTGGATCGAGATGTGGGTCGAGCTGCCCACTGCGGCGAGCCGGGATCGATTCCAGTCGTACATGAACTCGTACTGGGCGGCGCAGCGCAAGGTCGGACGCTTTCAGCGCCCGCTCAACAACCACCTGTGGAATGTCGGCGAGTGGCTCAGGCTCAACGGCGCCGTCAACAACGACACTCGGATCCTGCTCCGTCTCGCGTTCGCGTTCCTTGCCGTATGCCTGATCAACACCGTCGGCATTCTGCTCGCCAAGTTCCTGCGCGCCGTCTCGGTCACCGGCGTACGGCGCGCGCTCGGCGCCGATCGGGGACAGATCTTCCTGCAGCATCTGGTGGAGGTCGCGGCGATCGCCATCGCCGGTGGGGCGCTCGGCCTTGCCTTCGGCGCGTTGGGCTTGAGCGCGGTTCGGCTGCTATTCGCCGGCATCATCGGACCGTATGGCCCGCTGGCCCATTTCGATCCCCTCGGTATCGTCTGGGCTCTGGGCCTGGCGGCGCTCTCGACCCTGGCCGCGGGCCTGTATCCGGCGTGGGTGGTCGGCAGGCTCCCGCCCGCCCTCTATCTCAAGAGCCGCTAGCGCCGACGGTGCTCATCATGAGTCTCAATATACGTCCCATTCTCTCGGCCCTGCGGCGCAGTCCCACCGGTGCGATCCTCGTCGCGCTCGAGATCGCCATCGCGGTCGCCGTTCTGGTCAATTCGGCCGGCATCGTCGCCCAGCGCATCGCCAAGATCGACCGGCCCACCGGGATCGACTCGCGGGATTCGTTCACGATCCTGTTCTCGGGGATCTCGAGCGGCTTCGACGCGCCGAGCGCCATTCAGCAGGACCTCGCCTACCTTCGTGGACTCCCCGGTGTCATCGATGCGGTGGCGACGGAGGGGATACCGCTCAGCGGCGACGGCGGGGACGAGACCTTCTACAGCAAGCCCGGGAACCAGGGCGCGAGGGTCGATGCCAGCATCCTGCAGACGGACGAGCACGGCTTGAGCACCCTCGATGTTCCTCTGGTGGCCGGGCGCAACTTCAGAGCCGAAGAGGTTCAGCTCGTTACGAAGGGACACATGAACGAGGCGCCGCCTGAGATCATCATCACCCGCACGGTGGCCCGTGAGCTCTTTCCCGGAACCGATGCGCTCGGCAAGACGCTCTACGACGGGCAGGGCAACCCGATAGCGGTCATCGGGATCGCCCGGGATTACATCGGACCGCAGCTCTCGAATCACGCCTATGACACGGTGATGCTGCCACAGATTCCAGCAGCGTACGGCTTCTACAACTGCATCGTGCGTACCCAACCGGGGCGGGCCAGCGCCATCATGCAGCTCGCGGAGCGGCACCTGACCGCCTCGAACCCGCAGCGCATCATCTTCCTCGCGCACACCCTGTCGTGGTTCAAAAGGCAGCAGGACGCGGAAAACCGCGACATGGCGATCTTCCTGACGGCGGTAACGGCGCTCATCCTGGCCGTGACCTGCCTTGGCATCTTTGGCCTCACGACTTTCAACGTGAGCGCCCGCACGAAGCAGATCGGCACGCTGCGTGCCGTCGGAGCGCGCCAGCGCGATGTGGTGGCGCATTTCCTGGTGGAGAACGCCATCGTGCTCACCGTGGGGGTGCTCGTCGGCTGCACACTGGCGCTCGCGATCGGCTATTGGTTGACCGTCGAGTATCAAGTACCCCGATTGAACGCCGGCTACCTCGCTCTCGGGGTCCTGCTTCTCGGCGCCGTCGGCCAGCTCGCCGCCTGGCAGCCGGCGCGGCGGGCCGCCGCAGTGCCCCCCTCGGTGGCGACTCGCACGATCTGACGGCACATACCCTCACGAGGCCTCACGAATGCTCGGCTACTATGTTCGCCTCGCCCTCAAGAGTTTGCGGCGCACCCCCGGGTTGACCGCTCTCATGGTGTGCGCGATCGCCCTCGGCATCGGCACCTGCATCGTGACGCTTACCGTCTATCACGCCATGTCGGGCAATCCCATCTGGTGGAAGAACAACGTGCTCTATGCCGTGACCATGGATTCCTGGTCCCCGGACCAGCCATACGATACGGATCATCCGCAGCTGGCGCCGCCGCAGCTCACCTACCAGGACGCGATGTATCTCATGCAGTCGAGCATCCCGAAGCGCAAGGCCGTGATGAGCCTGCTCCTCGGGATGCTGAACGGCGCGCCCGGACAGACGCTGCCGCTTCATGTCATGACACGGGTGACGAGCGGCGACTTCTTCCCGATGTTCGACGTGCCGTTCGAATACGGCGGCCCCTGGAGCGCCGCTGCGGACCGCGAGACCCAGCCGGTGATCGTTCTGAGCAAGAAGGTGAACGATCAGCTCTTCGGCGGCACCGACAGCGTCGGTCATACCGTCATCTGGAATGGCCATCAATTCCGGGTGGTCGGGGTCATGAATGATTGGCACCCCCTGCCTCTTTTCTATGACGTCGTCGATGGCGCCTTCCACGAGCCGGCGGATGCGTATGTGCCTTTTGGCTGGGTCGTCGCCTTGAAGGCGTTGCCCGCCGGCAACACGAGCGATTGGGGACCGGAGCGGATCACCTCCTTCCAGGATTTTCTGACCTCCGACGCTGTCTGGACCGAAATGTGGGTGGAGCTGCCCGACGCCGCCAGCCGGCAGCGCTTTCACGCCTACCTGGATGCCTACTGGAGGGCGCAGCGCCGCTCAGGCCGATTCCCGCGTCCGCTCAACAACCACCTGACGCGGGTCAGTCGCTGGCTCGCGATCAACGGCGTGGTGAGTAGTGACAGCCGGATCCTGCTGCGGGTCGCGTTCGCGTTTCTCGCGGTCTGCCTCATCAACACGATCGGCATCCTGCTCACCAAATTCCTCCGCGGCGCCCCGATCACCGGCGTGAGACGCGCCCTCGGGGCGAGCCGCAATCAGGTCTTCCTGCAGCACATCGTGGAAGTGGCCGTGGTCTCACTCACCGGCGGTCTCATCGGGCTCGGGCTCGGCGCCCTCGGGCTGAGCGCAGTGCGAGCTCTCTATGCCGGCGATCAATCCTACAGCCTGCTGGCGCACTTCGACCCGCTCGGCGTGGCGTGGGCACTGGCGCTCGCCGCCCTCTCGACGCTCGCCGCGGGGCTTTATCCCGCGTGGGCCGTCGGCAGGCTGCCGCCCGCCGTGTACCTGAAGACCCGCTGACCCTCGGCAACACTTGCAGAGCGCCGGAGATCCTCATGCCATTCAACGTCCGTCCCGTCGCCTCGGCGCTCGCGCGCAACCGCACCGGCGCGATCCTGGTCGCGCTCGAGATCGCGATCGCGCTGGCGGTAATGGTCAACGCCGCCTGGATCGTCGCCCAGCGCATTCACGACATCGCGAAGCCGACGGGCATCGATCAGAGCAACATCTTCGCCCTCGCGATCGCGGGATTCACCAGCGACTTCGACCTCGGCAGCTCGGAACACGCCGATCTTGCCTACCTTCGCAGCCTCCCGGGCGTCATTGCCGCGACGACGACCTCGGCGGTACCGCTGACCGATATCGGCCAGGGGAATGGGATCTGGCGCCAACCCGGCGAGCGTGGGACTGAATTCGACGTGCGCTCGGTGCAGGTCGATACGGAAGCTCTGAAGACACTGGGCGTGCACATCGTGGCCGGCCGCGATTTCACCGCGACGGAGCTTCTGCCGTACACCTCCAACCAATCGCCGTCCGAAGTGCTGGTGACGCAATCCTTTGCCCGCAAACTCTTTCCCAACGCGACCGCGGTCGGGAAGGCTATTTACGGCAGCAGCGGCAGCCCGCTGACTATCGTCGGCGTCACCAGCGATTTCATCGGCTCCGTCATGGGTCCGCCGAGCTATGACCAGGTCGTTTACGCGCAACAGCCGGGCGGCTATGGCATGTACTTTTGCCTGGTGCGCACGCGGCCCGGAAAGGCCGCCGCGCTGATGCAGATCGCCGAGCGGCATCTGGCCGCTGACAATCCCAACCGCGTCATCTTCGAGGCAAGGACCCTCGCGTACTACAAGCAGCGGCTGGATGCCGAGAACCGCAACATGGCGATCTTCCTCACCACCGTCACCGCGCTGATTCTGGCCGTGACCTGCCTCGGCATATTCGGGCTCACGACCTTCAATGTCAGCACCCGAACGAAGCAGATCGGGACCATGCGCGCGGTAGGTGCGCGCAAGAGCGATGTCATCGCCTGGTTCCTGACCGAGAACGCGTTCATTCTCTCGGCCGGACTGCTGCTCGGCTGCATCCTGGCGCTCGCAGCGGGCGCCTGGCTCTCGAGCGCCTACGCCCTGCCCCGCCTCGACCCGACCTATCTCGCCCTCGGCGTGGTGATCCTCGCCGCCATCGGCCAGCTCGCCGCCTGGCACCCGGCCCGCCGCGCCGCCGCCGTGTCACCCGCGGTGGCAACGCAGACGATCTGAAGAATCGCACGACCGGGGGACTCGCGAATGCTCGGCTATTACCTTCGCCTCGCCTGCAAGAGCTTCCGCCGTACGCCCGGTCTCACCGCGCTCATGGTGGCGGCCATGGCCTTCGGCATTGCCGCCTGCATCGTGACGCTCACCGTCTATCACACCATGTCGGGGAATCCGATCTGGTGGAAGAATGACGTGCTCTATGCGGTGACCATGGATTCCTGGGATCCCAAGAGTCCCTGGGACTCACACCATCCCAAGCTGACACCCGACCAGCTGACCTATCAGGACGCGACCTTTCTCTACGGCTCGGACATTCCCCGCCGCAAGGCCCTCTTCACCCTCATGGGCGGTGCATTGAGCGGGGCACCCGGGCAGACGATTCCGCTGCCGGTGAACACCGAGGCCACGACCGCGGATTTCTTCCGCATGTTCGATGTGCCGTTCGAATACGGCGGACCGTGGAGTGCCGCCGCCGATCGCGGGCCCGAGCCAGTCATCGTGCTCAGCCGCGAACAGAACGAGAAACTCTTTGGCGGCGCGGACAGCGTCGGACGCACGATCCTGTGGAACAACCTGACGTTCCGCATCGTCGGGGTGCTGAATCACTGGAATCCGCAGCCCAAGTTCTACAATCTCACCGGTGGAGGCGACGGCAACTTCGGCAAGCCTGAGGCGCCGTTCGTTCCCTTCGAGTGGGACGTCGCCGAGCAAGCCATGCCCGGGGGCGCCATGAGCTGCTGGGGCTCGACGCCGGTCAACACCTACGAGCAGCTCCTCGGCTCGAATTGCGTGTGGATCACGTTGTGGGTCGAGCTGCCCACGGCGGCCGCACGCCGCCAGTTCCTGGACTTCATGAATGCCTACTGGGCCCAGCAGCGCAAGCAGGGCCGATTTCAGCGCTCGCGCAACAATCAGCTGTGGAACGTCGGCCAGTGGCTCTCCATCCATGACGTGGTTGGCAGCGACAGCCGGCTGCTGGCCCAGCTCGCGTTTGCTTTTCTCGCCGTGTGCCTCATCAACACCCTCGGCGTCCTGCTGGCAAAGTTCCTGCGCGGCGCGCCGATGGCGGGCGTGCGGCGCGCACTCGGCGCAAGCCGCCGCCAGATCTTCGAGCAGCACCTCATCGAGGTGGTCCTGCTGGCGCTCGTCGGATCGGGTCTGGGTCTGGCACTCGGTGCGCTCGGACTCGAGGGGGTTCGCGCCATGTACGCCAGGAGCTTCAGCGACTACGGTGCGGCGGCCCACTTTGATCCACACGGCATTCTCTGGGCGCTGGCGCTCGCCGCCGTGTCCACCCTCATCGCCGGCCTCTACCCGGCGTGGCGCATCGGCCGGGTGGCTCCCGCCGTGTATCTGAAGAGCCAGTAGCGGCCAGGACGGATGAAACCATGAGTCTCGGCATCCGACCCCTGCTCTCTGCGCTGCGGCGCGGCCCCGCGGGCGCGATCCTGGTGGCGCTGCAGGCTGCCATTACGCTCGCCGTACTGGTGAATGCAGCCTGGCTCGTCAGCCAGCACATCGAGCAGCTCGAGCTGCCTACGGGTCTCGACACACAAAACATCTTTGCCATCGGCGTCGGCGGCCTGTCGAGGAAGTTCGATGCCGATCGAGCGGAGAATGAGGACCTCGCCTATCTGCGGCGGCTCCCCGGTGTCGCAGCGGCGACCGTCAACTTGGGCATTCCCCTGACTGGAGAAGGATCGGACTATAGCCGACTCTACCTGCGACCCGGCGAGCGCGGCACCGACGCGATCACCAATGTCATGACCGCGGACGATCAGGCTCTGAGCACACTCGGCGTCTCCCTGATCGCGGGCCGCAACTTCACACCGTACGAGATCCAGCCGAATTCAGCTACCCGACCGCCCTCCGAGGTCATCATCACCGAAGCGCTCGCGCACGCCCTCTTCCCGCGCGGAAACGCCCTCGGACGCACGGTCTACGGGAGCTCGAGCCAGCCGCTGACGATCATCGGCGTCGCGCGCAATTACATGGGCGACATCAGCGATCCCAGCCTGCCGCTCTACAACACGATGCTCTTGCCGGAGATGCCTGGAGCGGGCGGCAATTATGCCCTGGTGGTCCGCACCCTCACCGGCAGGCGTGACGCGATTATGAGCGCAGCCCGGCAGCACATCGGCGCTTTCCATCGCGACGGGGTCATTACCGATTCGAAGACGCTCACCGAAGCGAAGGCGGAACTCGAAGCCAACAATCGCAACATGGCGATTTTTCTGACCATCGTCACCGCCCTCATGCTGGCCGTGTGCTGTCTGGGCATTTTCGGGCTCACCACTTTCAATGTGGGCAGCCGCACCCGCCAGATCGGTACCCGGCGCGCGGTGGGCGCACGCCGGCGCGACATCGTAGTGTATTTCATGGTGGAGAACGCTCTCATACTAACGGCGGGCGCGCTGCTCGGCAGCGTGCTGGCGTTGGCCACCGGCGACTGGCTCACCGCACACTACAGCCTGCCGCGGCTCGATCTAGCCTATCTGGTGGCGGGCGTGGTGTTGCTATGGGTCATCGGCCAGCTCGCCGCCTGGCAGCCGGCGCGCCGCGCCGCGACCGTTCCCCCCTCCGTCGCGACCCGTACGGTCTGACCCGGTTCGGATACCCTAGCCGGCCATGAGCAGCTCCGACTCCACCCGGCCGCGAAACACCCTGCCTCCCGGCCTGGTGCTGGTCATCGATGACAGCGAGGCGGTTCGAACCGCTCTCGACGTGCTGCTTTCGCTGCACGGTGCCCGCGTGGCGGGTTCCGCCTCGCCGACCGAGGGCCTGGATGCGCTCGAGCGCGAGCCGGTGGATCTCGTGATCCAGGACATGAATTTTCACCGCGAGGCGACCAGCGGCGAGGAGGGCGTGCAGCTCTTTCACGAGATTCGCAGGCGTCACCCCGATTTGCCCATCATTCTCCTGACTGCCTGGACGCATCTCGAGAGCGCGGTCGAGCTCGTCAAGGCGGGCGCCGCCGACTACATCGCCAAGCCCTGGGACGACGCCCGGCTCCTCACCACGGTGCGCAACCTCCTCGACTTGAGACGCGCGCGAGCGGAGTCCGCAAGGCTGCGGGCGCAGAGGCTCGAGGCTCGCCAGGTGCTCGCGGAGCGGTTCGACCTGCGCGGCGCGATATACGAAAGCGAGGCGATGCACACGCTCATCGCCATGGCAACGCAAGTGGCGCACGCCGATGTACCGGTTCTCATCACGGGCCCCAACGGATCGGGCAAGGAAGTGCTCGCGGACATCATCCACGCGAACTCCGCCGTCCGCTCGGGAGCGTATCTGAAGGTCAATCTGGGCGCCTTGCCCCAGGAGCTCATCGAGGCGGAGCTCTTCGGTACGGAAGCCGGAGCATTCACCGGCGCACGCCCCCGGGTCGGACGGTTCGAAGCCGCGAACGGCGGCACGCTCTTTCTCGATGAGCTCGGTAATCTCGCGACCGCGGGCCAAGCGAAGCTGCTGCGCGTGTTGCAAACCGGTGAGCTCGAGAGGCTCGGCTCGAACGTCACCCGCCGCACACAGGTTCGGATGATCGCGGCCACCAATACCGACCTGCGCGCCGCGATCCGCGAAGGGCGGTTCCGGGAAGATCTGTACTATCGCCTCAACGTCATCGAGCTCGAGGTGCCATCGCTCTCGCGGCGCCGGGAGGACATTCTGCCGCTCGCCCGGCATTTTCTGGGCGGCGATCGCGAGCTCTCGCCGGAGGCGGAGCGGGCATTGATGCGACACGCCTGGCCGGGGAACGTGCGTGAGCTGCAGAACGTCATCCGTCGCGCGTCGTTGCTCTCAACCACTCCGGCGATCAGCCCGGACGCCCTGGGACTTCCCGCTCCGGAGGAGATGGACCTCACCGGAGAGCCGGCCCTGGATCGGGCTAGCATTGAGCGTGCGCTGGAGCGGGCCGGTGGGGTGGTGGCGCGCGCCGCGCGTGACCTTGGCCTCTCCCGTCAGGCGCTCTATCGCCGGATAGAAAAGCTCGGCATCAAGTCCGACTGAATGCGTCCCAGATCTCTTGCCTGGCAGATCGCCGCGACCATGGCGCTCGCGGCAGCGGTGGCCGCTGCCCTGGGGGCGCTCGCCGCCCATTGGCTGCAATCCATTCCGCTAGCACTTCTGCTCGGCCTGGCATTGACGGCACCCTGGGTCGGGTGGCTGGCGAGGCGCCTCACCCGGCGCTGGACTCGCGTGCTCGATGCGGTCGCAGGCGGCATCGGGAGCCTCAAGGATCGGGACTTCAGTGTCACCATCACACCCGGCGGCAGCCGTGAGCTCGTCGAGCTCGTCTTCGCCTACAACTCCCTCGGCGACCTTCTGCGGCGCGAGAGGCTCGACATCTACCAGCGCGAGCTCCTTCTCGATACGGTATTGCAGACGACGCCGCTCGCCCTCACGCTCACCAACACCGCCGGGCGAATCGTCTACGGCAACATCGCCGCGCGGCAGCTCCTGCGCGGCGGCCGCAAGCTCGAAGGACTCGCTCTCGCCGCCCTGCTCGAGGAATCCCCAGCCGCGCTGCGCGAGGCATTAAAGGGCGAAGGCGACAGGCTATTCACCATGGAGATCGACGGCGAGCCCGAGGTCTACCATCTCGCGCGGCGCGGCTTCGTTCTCAACGGCCAGCCGCACGAGCTGCTGCTCTTGAAGCAGCTCACGCGCGAGCTCGCGGCCCAGGAAGTGATCGTGTGGAAGAAGGTCATCCGCGTCATTGCGCACGAGCTCAACAACTCGCTCGCGCCGATCCGCTCCCTCGCGCACTCGGGAACGCTGCTCGCGGCGCGTGCGGAAAGCGCCGAGCTCGAACGGGTGTTTGACACCATCGGCGAACGCGCTTCCCACCTCGCCACGTTCATCGAAGGTTATGCGAAGTTCGCCAAGCTGCCCAAACCCCGGCCCTCCCCGGTCACCTGGGCGTCCTTCCTCGCGCGCATCGCCGCGACTCAGACCCTCCGAATCGAGGGTTCGCTGCCGCAACGCGCGGCGAGTTTCGATGTCGTCCAGCTCGAGCAGGTCATGATCAATCTGCTGAAAAACGCGGCCGAGTCGGGCTCCACGCCCGAGGCCATCACCGTGAGCGTGCATCCGCGCGCGCAGGGTTTCATGGTCGAGGTGGCCGACCGCGGCGCCGGACTCTCCGATCAGGTCCTGCGCGATGCGCTGCTGCCCTTCTTCTCCACCAAGCCCTCGGGCACCGGCCTCGGCCTCACGCTTTGCCGGGAGATCGTCGAGGCCCACGGTGGCCGCCTCACGCTCGCCAACCGCGCGGGCGGCGGGGCCGTGGTGTCGATCCACCTGCCGTAAATGGCTGCCGATGGTCGCTTGCCGCTCCGAGCCGAATCGACTAGACTAAGTTTAGTCTATCTGGTGCGATTGCATGCCCAAAGTCATCAACATCCACGCGGCCAAGACCCACCTTTCGCGCATCGTCGATGAAGTCGCGGCCGGGAAAGAGGTCATTATCGCCAAAGCCGGCAAACCCATGGCGCGGCTGAGCCCGATCACCGCGGCCGTGAGGAAGAAGAAATTGGGCATGCTGAAGGGGAAGATCAAGGTACCCGATGACTTCAATGCGCCTCTGCCCGAAGACGTTCTCGCCGCGTTTGAGGGACGCTAGCTTTGCGCCTACTGCTCGATACTCATCTGCTCCTCTGGGCCCTGGCATCGCCGACCCGGCTTTCATCGAAGACGCGACAGAGGCTCCAAGAGAGCGAGGTGTTCGCGAGCGCCGCGTCGATCTGGGAGATCAGCATCAAAGCCGCGCTTGGCAAGCTCGCGGCGAGTCCGAACGACGTCCTCTCAGCCATCGAGCCTGCGGGGTTCGAACACCTGCCCGTCGTGGGAGCCCATGCCGCAAACGTGGCTAAGCTCCCGCTCCTTCACCGGGACCCGTTCGACAGGCTGTTGCTGGCGCAGGCCTCCGTTGAAGGATTGATCCTTCTGACCAACGATGATGCGCTCGGCGGGTACGGCGCTTTCGTGGCAGTCGTTTAATTCGGGCACCAACCTGACGATCTATGTCATTGGTGAGAAGCATGGGCGGCAGAGCCCTGGCGGTGCTCGTTCAAACCAAGCGCGCCGAGGTGCCCTGGCGGGTGTTGCTGCGCAACACCGCCGCGGTCATCGTGCCGCTCGGGCTCGGCATCGCGACCGGGCGGGTGAGCGTCGGGCTCGCGATCGCGGTCGGCGCCCTCGTGACGATGTACTCGGATCAGCCGGGGCCCTATCGACAGCGCCTGGCGCGTCTCGTCGCGGTCTCGGCGGCGGGCGCACTCGCCGCGCTCATCGGCATGATCGTCGGTGGCGAGCTGGCTTTGCTCCTTGCGGCCACGCTGATCGTAGGCTTCGTCGGCGCTCTGCTGGTCGTATTCGGCGATGCGATCGGCCGTGTCGGCATGGCGGCGATGATTTTGCTCGCCATCACGGCCGCTCACCCGGCGAATAACACCGAAGCCGCTTTGCACTCGGCCGCGCTGATTGCCTGCGGCGGCCTCCTCCTCACCGGCTTCTCGATCGCCGCCTGGCCGCTGCAGCGCTACGGACCGGAGCGGGCAGCCCTGGCCGGTGTTTATCGCGGCCTCGCCGCCCTCGCGCGTCAGCGTCGTGTCGATGCCGGCGCGCCGCCCGAGCTCAGCGACGCGATGACTTCGCTGCAACGTACGCTGCTCGGTCCTCACCGGGCGCGCGGTCCGGTCATGGACAGCTTCGGCGTGCTACTCGAGCTCGCCGAGCGCATCCGCCTGGAGTTGACGGCGCTTGCGGGCAGCGATGCGGGCGGCGATTCGGGGGAAAGGGTGGCTCGATTGATCCGCCACGAAGTCGCCGCTGTGTTGGACGACGTCGGCGGCTCCATCGCTGCCGGTACGGACGTCAATCGGCCGATCGCCCGTTCGCTGCAAGCCCTGCGAGTGGCGGAACAGGGATCGGGCTCGGGCAACGCGGCGTCCGAGGCTGCGGCGGTGCGGCACTTTAGCGCCCTGTGCGGGCAGCTGGCGGCCGCCGCCCGCAACGCCGCTCGCGCCAGCGGCGTGGGCGCCGTGCGTGCCGAGCAGGAGGATCTGCAGCTGCCGCGCGAGCTGCGGCCGCAATCCGCGTTTTCCGTCCTGGTGGCGAATCTCACGCCGCGCTCGGCGGCGTTCCGACACGCGGTTAGAACCGCGCTCTGCCTCGCCGTCGCGGTCTGGATCGCTCGCCTGCTCGCATTGCCCCACGGCTACTGGATCCCGATGACCGTAGCGATCGTGTTGCGCGCCGATTATGGGGCGACTTTTTCCTACGGTCTCCTGCGCGTCGCCGGCACCGTCGTGGGACTGTTACTGACGACTGCTCTGCTGCACTTCCTGCCCGCCGATCCTTGGGTGTGGCTCGCGGTGATGGGTGTGCTCTGCGTGGGCTTTCGCTACTTCGGGCCGGTGCATTACGGCGTGGCCGTGAGCGCGCTTACCGGGATGGTCGTGCTCCTTTTGGCGCTGGCGGGCGAGCCCGCGCAGCCTACGATGGTGAGCCGGCTCATCGCCACCGTAATCGGCAGCGCCATGGCGCTTACCGCGTACGGCATCTGGCCCACGAGCGAGCGCGCGCAGATTCGTCCCGCCTCCAGGCAACTACTTGCCGCCTATGCGGCCTATCTTGGCAGCCTCGGCCCCGCCGCCGGCCCGCACGCGCGAAGCGAAGCGCGCAACGCGGTGCGCGTTGCCCGCTCCAATGCCGAGGCGGCACTCGCGCGCCTCCTGGCCGAGCCTGCCACTCCTCCGGCGCTCGCGCAGCGGATGCAGTCGCTGCTCGCCAACAGCAACCGCTTGGCGCGGACGAGCATGACGCTCGAAGCCGTGCTGAGCGCCTCCGGACGATTGCCGCAGCGGCAGTCCCTGCAGAGCCTCATCGATCAGAGCGCCGCGGCGCTTGGGCAAATCGCGCTATCGGTGGGGAGCGAGCCTCGAGCGCAGGCCATTCCGCTACGCCTGCCGCCGATGCCGCGCGAGCTCACGCAGGGATTGGGCGCCTCGGACGATCACGGAATCGCCGCCGAGCTGGCCTCGCTCAGCGATCGGCTGGTCGACAACATCAACACACTCGCCCATGTCGTGGCACGCGCGAGCGTGGCCTCGGATTGAGGGGCGCGCGATCGGGACCGGAGGCCGCGGCTCGCCGTGCTACAGCGGCGCGGCTCGTCCCGCCTTGCGCCGCGTGGCCGATCGGGCGGCTTGCGTGCGCGAACCGCTGCCGTTGGTTGCGCGGCCGTCCCCATTGGCGCGCGCCGGACGGCGACGGCTTGCGCGCATACGCTTATCCGCCACCCGGGTCGCCGCCGCCGCGGCATCGACGTCGAGCCCCTTGAGGTAGCGTCGAAAGTCCTTGCCCAATGCCGGATGGCCGAGGGCGTACTCCACCGTCGCCTGCAGGTAACCGAGCTTGCTGCCGCAGTCATAACGCCTGCCGGTGAAGCGATGGGCGTATACCGCCTCCTCGCTCATCAGCGCCGCGATGCCGTCGGTCAGCTGGATCTCTCCGCCCGTGCCCTGCCCGAGTCGCTCCAGATGCTCGAAGATCGCCGGGGCCAGTACATACCGTCCCACCACGGCGAGGTTGGAGGGAGCGACGGCGGGCTTGGGTTTTTCGATGATGCTGCGCACCCGGCTGGTGTTGGATTTGTCCGCCTCCACCGCGACGATGCCGTACTTGTCCGTGTCCTGGCGCGGCACCACCTGCACTCCGAGGATGCTCGCACGCTTGGATTCGTAGACTTCCGCCATTTGTGCGAGGCACGCCACCTCGCTCTTGATCAGATCGTCCGCGAGGTGCACGAAAAACGGCTCCGCACCCACCGCCGGCTGGGCGCAAAGCACCGCGTGCCCGAGGCCGAGGGGCGCCGGCTGGCGGATGTAGATGCAGCAGGCGTACGAGGGGAGGACGCTGCGCAGCTGGTTGAGAAGATCGCTCTTGCCCTGGCGCTCGAGCATGTGCTCGAGCTCCTGGTCGGAGTCGAAGTGATCCTCGATGGCGCGCTTGGAGGCGCCGGTGACGAATACCAGGCGTGTAGCGCCCGCGGCCAGTGCCTCTTCCACCGCATACTGGATCAGCGGCTTGTCAACGACCGGCAGCATCTCCTTGGGGCTCGCCTTGGTGGCGGGCAGGAAGCGAGTGCCGCGTCCGGCTACCGGAAAGACGGCGGTGCGGATCACGGACTTCGGTGTCATCCTCATCATCAGATCTCTCCGGGTACCCTGGCTCGTGCCCAAGTGTATCGTACGGGGCTTGCGGCCTTGAGCACCATGCTCGGGCAGAGACTCCGCAAAAAATCGCCCGGAGCGATTTTTGACGGCGATAGCACCGGGCCCGAAGGGCCGAGGCCCAGGATGGGCCTCGCAAACGGCATGCCGGGCGTCACGGAAGCGCTCTTTCCTCGCTTTTTTCCGCCCATTTGAACACCGCGGGCCTCATGCTGTCCCAGCAGCGGCACTTGGGGCAGCGCCAGTACCAGCCGACGCTGAGCAGGCCACAGTCCTCGCACTGGTATCGACCACCCGTATCCCCGATCCGCGTGAGCAAGGTCCCCAGCGAGCGGGCATCCGCCACCGAGGCCGTCTCGGATCCCGGCCCGCCGATGTCGGGGAGCCGACACACCTCGTTCGCAGGCAGCGCCGTCGCGAGCAGCCACGCAAGCTGCCTCGAACTGATGGTGCCGCTGCGGCGCAGCCGGGCCGTGATCTCCTCGACTCGATCACGACTGTCCGAAAGCACGAGCACCCGCGGAATGATCTCGAGCGCCAGTCCCGGTGATTCCTCCAGCGCCTTGAGATAGAGCGCCAGCGCCCCCGGAGAGTCCCCCGCCAGCTCGGTGATGCGGGCCGTCAGAACATCGGTCCGCGGCAAATCGGCTTGATGTATGCGCGCCTGTCGCAGGAGCGTGCGCGCTCGCTCCGCATCGCCCTGCACCAACGCCTGCTCCGCGAGCTCGCAAAGGTAATGCGCCGCGACCCGGCGCCGCTCGAGCTGCACCGACTGCGGCAGCGCATGAAAGATCTTCAACGCGTTGGCCCAGTCTCCCTGCGCCTCGTAGATGCGCAGCAGATGATCCAGCGCCACTCGCCGGTACTCGCGCGAGGCCGACAGCTCCTCGAGCAACCGTTCCGCCCGATCCATCAACCCGGCGCTGAGATAATCGAGCGCCAGCGCGAAGGCCGCCTTGTCCTGCAGCGAGGCCCCTCCCTGTTCCCGCAGCCGCGAATGGATCGCTATCGCCCGATCCACCTCTCCTCGTCTGCGAAAGAGACTCCCCAGCGCGAATTGAATCTCCGCCGCATCCCCGTCCGCCTCCGCCATGCGGCCGAAGATTTCCACGGCGTGATCGAAGCGGTCGTTGATGAGGTGATCGAGTCCAACGTAGTAGTCGCGCGGCAACCTCACGGTGCGCCGCGGACTCGTGCGCCGGCCGAGAAACCAGGCCGCCACGCCGACGGCGACAAAAGCCAACGCAAGCAGCAGAGCAGGCAGCTCGATCACGAGCTTATTATGCGCCTAGTCCCTGATGGGATTGTCGACCCCGTCGTTGACCCGCTCCCGGAGGTCCTTTCCGGGCTTGAAATGCGGCACATACTTCCCCGAGAGCGCCACCGCCTGGCCGGTCTTCGGGTTACGCCCCTGCCGCGGCGGTCTGAAGTGCAGGCAAAAACTGCCGAAGCCCCGGATCTCGATCCGGTCCCCCTGCGAGAGCGAATCGCTCATAATCTCGAGGATTTGTTTCAGCGCCAGCTCGACATCTTTGGAGGGCAGATGCTTCTGCTTCGCCGTGATGATCTCGATGAGCTCTGACTTCGTCATGACTCGATGTTATGTTTTCGTGCTGCCGGCCGTCCGTGGCCGCAAGGCCCCCAGTCCCCTGTTTCAGCTGCGATCCCCGATGTGCTCCTTCAGCAGGTCGCCCAGGCTCGTGCCCGTGGGTGCTGCGTCCGAGGAGCGGTAGCTCTGCACCGCCTCCGCCTCCTCGTGCGCCTCCTTCGCCTTGATCGAGAGCGAGATCGTGCGTGACTTGCGATCGACGCCCGTGAACTTCGCCTCGACCTCGTCGCCAACCTTCAACACCGTGCGCGCATCCTCGACACGGTCCCGGCCGAGCTCGGAAGCGCGAAGCTGCCCCTCGACGCCGTTGCCGAGATCGATGACCGCGCCGCGGGCATCGACCTCCCTGACCACGCCCTTGACGATCGTGCCCTTCGGGTTCTCCGCGATATAGCCCGAGAACGGATCCTTGGCGAGCTGCTTGACACCTAAGCTGATGCGCTCGCGTTCCGGATCGATGGTGAGCACCATCGCCTCCAGCTGCTGGCCCTTCTGAAAGTTGCGCACCGCCTCCTCGCCCGGGACGTCCCAGGAGATGTCGGAGAGATGCACCAGGCCGTCGATGTTGCCCGTCAGGCCGATGAAGATGCCGAAATCCGTGATCGACTTGATCAGACCGCTCACCTTATCGCCGCGGTTGTAGTTCTCCGCGAACTCCTTCCACGGATTGGCCTTGCACTGCTTCAGGCCGAGAGAGATGCGGCGGCGGTCCTCGTCGACATCGAGCACCATCACCTCGACTTCCTGGCCGGTGTGCACGACCTTCGCCGGGTTGACGTTCTTGTTGGTCCAGTCCATCTCGGACACGTGGACCAGGCCCTCGACGCCGTCCTCGATCTCGACGAAGGCGCCGTAGTCGGCGATGTTGGTGACCTTGCCGAAGACCCGCGTGTGCGGCGGGTAGCGGCGGGCGATGTTCTCCCACGGATCGGCGCCGAGCTGCTTGAGCCCCAGGCTCACCCGCGAGCGCTCGCGGTCGAACTTCAGGATCCGCACGTCGATCTCATCACCCACCTTCACGACCTCGGAGGGGTGCTTGACGCGCTTCCACGCCATGTCGGTGATGTGCAGCAGCCCGTCGATGCCGCCGAGGTCGACGAAGGCGCCGTAGTCGGTGAGGTTCTTCACCGCGCCATGCACGACCGAGCCTTCCTGCAGGTTATCGAGCAGCGCGCTGCGCTCCGCCGAGAACTCCTGCTCGACCACCGCGCGGCGGGAAACCACGACGTTGTTACGCTTCTGATCGAGCTTGATGACCTTGAACTCGAGCGGCTTGCCTTCGAGATACGAGGTATCGCGCACCGGGCGCACGTCGACCAGCGATCCGGGGAGGAAAGCCCGGACGTTGTCGATCTCCACGGTGAAGCCGCCCTTGACGCGGCCGGTGATGATGCCGGTGACGATCTCCGACTTGTTGAATGCCTCTTCGAGCCGCGTCCAGGTGCGGGCGCGCTTCGCTTTCTCGCGCGAGAGGCGCGTCTCGCCCGTGCCGTCTTCGACCGAATCGAGAGCGACCTCCACCTGATCGCCCGACTTGACTTCGATCTCGCCGCGCTCGTTCTTGAACTGCTCGACGGGGATGACGGCCTCGGATTTGAGGCCTACATTGACCACGACGACGTCGGGGGTGACGTCGATCACCAGACCGGTGAGGATCATCCCCGGTCGGATGCGTTGATTGGCGAGACTCTGCTCGAAAAGCTGTGCAAAACTTTCAGTCATACCTTCTGTCGTACTCTGAGCGGCACGGCCGACAAAGGTCCATGCACGTCTCTTAACTGGCGCCTTCCGGTCCCTCCGGCCCAGGCAGATGCAAACACAGCGCGCGCCTCATGTCGCGCACCGACCCAGGAAAACTCTCAGCGAGATCGTGCGGTTCAGTCCGCTAACACTATGGCCGCGGCCACAGTGACCTCAGCGCTCCGAGCTCCAGCACGCGGCCCACGACCTCCTCGATCAAAAGGCCCGTCGAGTCGATCCGCTCCGCGTCGGGGGCGGGCATCAGGGGGGCCACCGCCCGGGTGGAATCCCTCGCATCCCGCTCGGTGATCTCGCGCGAAAGGGCGGAAAGGCTAACACCGGACCCCTTGTCTTTCAACTGCTTATAGCGACGCAGGGCCCGCTCGGCGGCGCTTGCGGTGAGGTAGATCTTGAGGTGGGCCCCCGGAAAGACCACCGTCCCCATATCCCTGCCGTCGGCCACGAGCCCTGGGGGCCGCGCAAAGGCCCTCTGGCGCGCCAGCAGCGCGGTACGGACCGCTGGCCAAGCCGCCACGCGGGAGGCCCCCTGGCCGGCCGTTTCCGTGCGGATGGCCTGGGTGACGTCCCGGCCTTCGAGCAGGACGCGCGCACCGCCGTCCGTCCCCACCCCGAAATCGACCTGCATGCTGGCCGCGAGACGGGCATGACCATCGATGTCCTCAGGGCCCAGCGCGTGGCCGGCACCGGCATGAGCGACCAGCCGGTACAAGGCCCCGCTATCGAGGAGGTGCCAGCCGGCGTACTGCGCCACGGCACGACTGATCGTTCCTTTGCCGGAGCCGCTCGGCCCGTCGACGGTGACGACAGGCGCCGGCGGGGTCATGCGAACTCGATCTGCAGCCCGGCTGACCGGGCGCTCTCGAGAAAGCCCGGAAAGGACGTCGCCACGTTTGCGACGTCGCGGATCTCGATGGGGCGCTTCGCCCCGAGCCCGGCCACCGCGAAGGCCATGGCGATCCGGTGATCGCCGTGGCTCTCGATGGTGCCGCCACCGAGCGCCGCACCCCCGCGAATCCAGAGGCCGTCCTCGAGCAGCTGGTTTTCCACCCCGAGCACGGTGAGGCCCTGCGCCATGGCGGCGAGGCGGTCGCTCTCCTTGAGGCGCAGCTCGAGCGCGCCGCGCACGAGGGTCTCGCCTTCCGCCGTGGCTGCCGCGATGAAGAACACCGGAAGCTCATCGATCGACAGCGGCACCAGCGATTCCGGGACCCGGATGCCTTTGAGCCGGCGCTTGTGGACCTCGATATCGGCGACCGGCTCAGCGCCTGTCTGCACAGCCTCGCGGTGCGCGCGCACCTTGATGTTCGCGCCCATGAGTCGCAGCAGCTCGAGCAGGCCCGTTCGCGTCGGATTGATTCCGATGTTGCGTAGCAACAGGCCCCGCTCCGCCGCGAGACAGCCGGCTACGAGAAAGAAGGCTGCGGAAGAGAAGTCCGCCGGTACCGCCACGGCCGTGCCCGTGAGCCGCTGGCCACCCTCGATCGCCACCGACGTGCCCTCGCGCAGCACCTCGACGCCAAAGGCACTCAGCATGCGCTCGGTGTGATCGCGCGCCGGGGCGGGCTCGGTGATGCGCGTGCGGCCGAACGCATTCAAGCCGGCGAGCAACACGGCCGATTTGACCTGGGCGCTCGCGACCGGCAGCACGTAGTCGATCGCGCGCAGCTCGGGCGTGCCGTGAATCTCGACCGGCGGGCGGCCCTCGCGGGTGCGGATGTCCGCACCCATCAGACGAAGCGGCGCCGCCACGCGCTCCATCGGTCGGCGCATCAGCGACTCGTCGCCGATCAGGATGGAGTCGAAGGCCTGTGGGGCGAGCAGTCCCATGAAAAGCCGCATCGCGGTGCCGGCGTTACCCATATCGAGCGGCGTTGCGGCGGCGCTGAGACCCTCGACGCCCTGTCCGCTCACGTGCACCCTTTCCGGCTCCGGACGCTCGATGTGCACCCCGAGCGCCTGCAGCGCGCGCAGTGTCGCGAGACAGTCCTCGCCGGCGAGAAACCCCGTGATCTCCGTCTCGCCCGCGGCGAGTGCGCCGAGCATCAGCGCCCGGTGTGAGATCGACTTGTCCCCCGGCACGGTGAGCTCGCCCGCGACCTGACCGCCGGGCTCGACCCGATAGCGCGTACTTTCACCGGGAGCCGTCATGCTGCCACTCTACAACACCGCGCGCGGATAGGAGCCGAGCACGCGAAAGAGCGAGGAGCGGCGCTGCAGCGCCTCGAGGGCGCGGGCCACGTGCGGCTGCCCGGCGTGCCCTTCGATGTCGATAAAGAACAGGTAATCCCATTTGCGACGATGGGAGGGGCGGGACTCGATGCGCGTCATGCTGATGTGGTGGCGCGCCAGAGGCTCGAGCAGGCGATGGAGCGCGCCGGGCGCATCGGTGTGCGATACCGAGACGAGCAGCGTGGTGCGGTCGTGGCCGCTCGCCGCGAGCAGCTTGCGGCCGAGCACGAGGAAGCGCGTGGTGTTGTCGGCGCGGTCCTCGATCTCCGTCGCCAGCACCTTCAGGCCATAGACTTCCGCCGCGGTCTCCCCGGCGACCGCGGCCGTGCCGCGCTCATCGCGCGCGCGGCGCGCGGCCTCGCCGTTGCTCGATGCGGGAACGAGCTCGACGCTCGGCAGATGCTCCTGCAGCCAGCCGCGGCATTGCGCGAGCGACTGCGGGTGCGAGGCGACCCGCGCGATCCGCCCGAGAGCGCTCATGTTGCCCATGAGGTAGTGATGGATGCGCAGCTCCACCTCGCCGCAGATCCGAAGTGGCGAGCCGACGAGACGGTCGAGCGTGTGATTGACCGTGCCCTCGGTGGAATTCTCGATCGGCACCACGCCGAAGTCCGCCGCGCCGGACTCCACCTCGTGAAAGACCTCGTCGATCGAGCCCAACGGCAAGGCGCGCACCGAGTGTCCGAAGTGCGTGAGCACTGCGGTCTGGCTGAAGGTCGCCTCGGGCCCGAGGTAGGCGACCTTGAGCGGCTCCTGCTGGGCGAGGCAGGCCGACATGATCTCGCGGAAGAGCCGCACGATCTCCTCGTCCTTGAGCGGCCCGCGGTTGCGCTCCCGCGCCCGGCGCAGCACCTGCGCCTCGCGCTCCGGGCGATAGAAGTCGACGGTGTGGCCGTCGCGGCTCTTGGAGATGCCGACGAGCTGCGCGAGCTTCGCGCGCTCGTTGATGAGGCGCTGGATCTGCTCATCGACGCCGTCGATGCGCGCGCGCACGGCCTCGAGCTTTGCGGCGCCCGGCGCGGACCTGCCGCTACGGGCCATGGGCACGGCACGCTTCTTAGCCATGGCTGCGGGTTAGACGAGCCGCGCCGACAGGACGCCCTCGATGGCGCGCAGCTTCGCGAGCAGCTCCTCGCCCACGGCCCCGTCGACATCGATCAGCGTGTACGCGTACTCGCCCCGCGACTTGTTGAGCAGGTCCGCGATGTTGATCCTCGCACCGGCAAGACAGGTCGAGATCTGCCCGACCATGTTTGGAACGTTGCTGTTCGCGATCGCGAGCCGTGTCGTCCCGGGCACGCGCGCCAGCACCGCTTCCGGGTAGTTGACGCTGTTGCGGATGTTGCCGTTTTCCAGAAAGTCCCGCACCTGATCGGCCACCATGATGGCGCAATTCTCCTCGGCCTCCCCGGTCGAGGCGCCGAGGTGCGGCAGCGTGACGACCTTGGGGTGATCCTTGAGGAGATTGGTCGGGAAATCGCCGACATAGCCGTGCAGGCGGCCGGCGTCGAGCGCGGCGACGACCGCCGGGTCATCGACGATGCCGGGGCGCGAGAAGTTGAGAAGGATACCGCTCTTCTTCATCAGCCGCAGACGCGACTCGTTGACGAGCCGGCGGGTCTGGTCGTTGAGCGGCACGTGCACGGTGACGGCATCCGAGCGGGCGAAGAGGTCATCGAGCGAGAGCGCCTGCTCGACGCTCGAGGAAAGCTGCCAGGCGCGCTGCACGGTGATCTGCGGGTCGTAGCCGAGGACGCTCATGCCGAGCGCCTGGGCGGCGTTGGCGACCTCGACACCGATCGCCCCGAGGCCCACCACCCCGAGCGTGCGCCCGGGAAGCTCGAACCCGACGAAGCTCTTCTTGCCTTTCTCGACCGCCTCGTCGATCGCCTGATCGTCGCCGCTCATCGAGCGGGCGAAGATCCAGGCCTGACAGATGTTGCGCGCCGCGAGCAGGAGACTGGCGAGCACGAGCTCCTTGACCGCATTGGCATTGGCGCCCGGGGCGTTGAAGACCGGAATGCCGCGGCGGCTGAGCTCGGCGACCGGGATGTTGTTGACACCGGCGCCGGCGCGGCCGACGGCGCGCACGGTGTCGGCGAGGCGCAAGCCGTGCATGTCGGCGGATCGCACCAGAATGGCATCCGGGCGCTCCAGACCCGATGTGACCTCGTAGCGCTCGCGCGGCAGGCGCTCGAGGCCGCGCGCGCTGATGTTGTTGAGAGTCAGGATCCGAAACTTCATGGATGGAATCAGCCGTGGCGGCGCGCGAATTCCTTCATGAAAGCGACCAGGGCCTGCGCGCCCTCGAGCGGCATCGCGTTGTAGATGCTCGCGCGCATGCCGCCGACCGAGCGGTGGCCCGCGAGGCTCGCGAGGCCCGCGGCTCTCGCCTCGGTGAGAAAGGTCTGATCGAGCTCCGGCCGCGCGAGCGTGAACGGCACGTTCATCCACGAGCGGCAGGTCTTCGCGACCGGATTGCGGTAGAACCCGGATTCATCGATGGTGCGGTAGAGGAGCTCGGCCTTGGCGCGGTTGCGCGCGGCCATCGCCTCGAGCCCGCCGCGGGCCTGCACCCACTTCAGCACGAGACCGGCGATGTACCAGCCAAAGGTGGGTGGAGTGTTGAGCATGGAGCCTTCGGCCGCCATTGCCTGATAGTCCCAAACGGAAGGAGTACCGGGCCGGGCGTGACCCAGCAGATCCTCGCGCACGATCACGACGCAAAGACCCGACGGGCCGATGTTCTTCTGCGCGCCCGCGTAAATGAGGCCGAAGCGAGCCACCTCGAGGGGTCGCGAGAGGATGGTGGAGGACATGTCCGCCACGAGCGGCACGGCTCCCGTGCGGGGCACGTACGGAAACTCCACACCGCCGATGGTCTCATTCGGCGTGTAGTGCACGTACGCGGCCCCGGGCGTGAGCTTCAGCGCGCTCTGCGCGGGCACGGTGGTGTAGCCGGATGCGGCTTCGTCGCCGGCGATGTTGACCTGTAACTGCAGCCGCTTGGCCTCGCCGATCGCCTTCTTCGACCAGGCGCCGGTGTTCACGTAATCGGCCGTGGCACCGGGAGCGGTGAGATTCATCGCGATGGCGGCGAACTGACCGGTGGCTCCTCCCTGGAGAAAGAGCACCTTGTACCCGGATGGCACCGCAAGCAGCGAGCGCATCAGGCTCTCCGCCTCCTCGGCCACGGCGAGGAACGGCTTGCTGCGGTGACTGACTTCCATCACCGACGTGCCGCTGCCCCGCCAGTCGGTCAGCTCATCGCGGGCCTGTTCGAGAACTTCCAGCGGCAGCGCCGCAGGTCCTGCGGCGAAATTGAATACGCGCACGAGTACCCTTCTTAAGTGCTGCTCGGATGCGGCTCGGAGGCTGCCGGGCCGGCTTGTTCCCCCGGACCACTCTCTTCGGCGGATTCGCCCTCCAGGCACTCGATGCGCTCGATGCCGACCAGGCGCTCGCCCTCGGAAAGGCGGATGAGCCGTACGCCCTGAGTGTTGCGCCCGAGCTCGGAGACCTCATCGACGCCCGTGCGCACCAGCGTGCCGGTCGAGCTGATCAGCATGATTTCCTGACCGGGCAGGACCTGGAGCGCCGCCACGGTGGTGCCGTTGCGGTCCGAGGTCTGCATGGCGATGACGCCTTGGCCGCCGCGTCCGTGCACCGGGAAATCCTCGACCAGCGTGCGTTTGCCGTAACCCGAGGCGGAGGCCGTGAGCACGCAGCCGCGACTCTCGCCATTGCCCTCGTCTTGGCCCACCACGATGAGGGCGATCACCTCCTGCCCCGCTCCGAGCTTGATCCCGCGTACGCCCGCGGCCTCACGGCCCATCGGCCGCACTTCGCTTTCGTGAAAGCGGATCGCCTTGCCGCCGCTCGAAACCAACATGATCTCGCGCTCCCCGTCCGTGATCGCCACGCCGACCAGCCGGTCCTCATCGTGCAGGTCGACGGCGATGATGCCGCTCGGACGCGGACGCGAGAAGGAGCTGAGTGGCGTCTTCTTCACGGTGCCCTGACTGGTCGCCATGAAGATGCAGTGCTGCTCGTCATATTGCTTCACGGGCAGCAGCGCGTTGATCTTTTCGCTCGGCTCGAGCGGCAGCAGATTCACCATGGGCCTGCCGAGGGAGCTGCGGCCCGCCTGCGGCAGCTCGTAGACTTTGAGCCAGTACACCTTGCCGCGGCTCGAGAAGCAGAGCACCGTGTCGTGGGTGTGCGCGACGAAGAGCTTCTCGACAAAGTCCTCGTCCTTGACGGCGGTGGCGGCCTTGCCGCGCCCGCCGCGCCGTTGGGTCTGATACTCCGAAAGCGGCTGGGACTTCGCGTACCCGGCATGCGAGAGCGTCACGACCACATCCTGCGGCTCGATGAGATCCTCGGTGCTGAGATCGAGGTGCTCGCGGTTGATCTCCGTTCGCCGGGCATCGCCGTAGGCGTCCCGAATCTCGATGAGCTCGCCACGAACCACCTGCGTGAGCCGCTCCGGGCGCACGAGTATGTCGCCGAGGTCGGCGATGCGCGCGAGCAGCTCGCGGTACTCGGCGCCGATCTTGTCCTGCTCGAGTCCGGTGAGGCGGTTCAGGCGCATATCGAGAATGGCCTGCGCCTGCGCTTCCGAGAGCCGGTATTGCCCATTGGGCCCGTTCTCGAGCCCGGCGCCTGCGGCGAGGCCGCTGGGGCGCGTCGACACTTCGCCCGCGCGCTCGAGCAGTTCGGTGACGACTCCGGGCAGCCACGCGCGCGCCATGAGGGCCGCGCGCGCCTCGGCGGGCGCGGGCGCCGCCTTGATGAGCGCGATCACCGCATCGATGTTGGCGAGCGCGACCGCGAGTCCCTCGAGGATGTGCGCACGCTCGCGCGCCTTGGCGAGATCGAAGATGGTGCGCCGCGTGACCACCTCGCGGCGATGGCGAATGAAGGCGTCCAGCATCTCCTTGAGCGACATCAGCTTCGGCTGTCCGTCCTGCAACGCCACCATGTTGATGCCGAACACCGTCTCCATCGGCGTCTGCGCATAGAGGTTATTGAGGACGATCTCGCTCACCTCGCCGCGCTTGAGCTCGATGACGACGCGCATGCCGTCCTTGTCCGACTCGTCGCGCAGGCCGTCGCCGGCGATGCCCTCGATGTGCTTCTCGCGCACGAGCTGTGCGATGCGCTCGATGAGACGCGCCTTGTTGACCTGATAGGGAAGCTCCATGATGACGATCGCCTGGCGGTCGCCCTTGCCCACTTCCTCGGTGTTGACGCGGGCGCGCACCGAGAGGCGGCCGCGACCGGTGCGGTAGGCGGTCGCGATCTCCTGGGCGCCGTTGATGATGCCGCCCGTCGGAAAGTCCGGTCCGGGAACGTGCTGCATGAGCGCGGCGAGCGGCAGCGCCGGATCATCGAGCAGCGCGAGACAGGCGTTGACGACCTCGATGAGGTTGTGTGGCGGGATATTGGTCGCCATGCCGACGGCAATGCCGGTCTGGCCGTTGACGAGCAGGTGCGGAATCTTAGTCGGCAGGACCGAAGGCTCGAGCTCCGACTCGTCGTAGTTCGGGCTGAAATCGACCGTGTCCTTTTCGATGTCGGCGAGCAGCTCGTGCGCGATGCGCGACATGCGCACTTCGGTGTAGCGCATGGCGGCCGGCATGTCCCCGTCGACCGAGCCGAAATTGCCCTGACCGTCGACGAGCAGATAGCGCATCGAGAACGGCTGCGCCATGCGCACGATGGTGTCGTACACCGCCGTATCGCCGTGCGGGTGATACTTGCCGATCACATCGCCCACCACGCGCGCGGACTTCTTGTAGGCCTTGTTCCACTCGTTGCCGAGCTCGCGCATGGCATAGAGCACCCGCCGATGCACGGGCTTGAGGCCATCGCGGACGTCGGGCAGCGCGCGCCCGACGATGACGCTCATGGCATAGTCGAGGTAGGACTGCCGCATCTCATCTTCGAGGCTGACCGACAGGATTTCTCGGGCGATCTCGGACATGCGGGAATGTTAGCATATGGGGGTCATGCACACGTCCATGGACACACCCAATGCCGATCGCGCCGAGCTGTCGAAATTCGACGCCCTGGCGCACCGCTTCTGGGATCCGCGCGGGGAATTCCGGCCGCTGCACCTGCTGAATCCCGTGCGGCTCGGATTCATCGCCGAGCACGCGAGCCTCGCGGGCGCTCGCACACTCGATGTCGGCTGTGGCGGCGGGCTTCTGAGCGAAGCGCTCGCGCGCAAAGGCGCCCGGGTCACCGGCATCGACCTCGCCCCGGGCATGGTCGAAGTGGCGCGGTTGCATGCGGCCGAGGAAGCGCTCGATATCGAATATCGGGTCGCGGCGGCGGAGGAGCTGGCTGCCACGCTCGCCGGGAGCTTCGATGTCATCACCTGCATGGAGATGCTGGAGCACGTGCCACAGCCGGCGCGGATGCTCGCGACGCTCTCTTCGCTCGTGCGCCCTGGCGGCTCGCTCTTCGTGTCCACCCTCAACCGCAATCTCAAGGCTTTCCTGCTCGCGATCGTCGGCGCCGAGTACGTGCTGAAGCTGCTGCCGCGAGGCACGCACGAGTACGAGCGGCTCATCCGCCCCTCGGAGCTCGTGCGCTGGGCGCGGAGCGCCGGCCTCCTGCCGCGGGGCATTGCGGGCATCGAGCTCAATCCCTACACGGAGCGCTGCCGCCTGACCTCCGATCCCTCCGTCAACTATCTCGTGCACCTCGAGCGGGTGCAGAGCTAGGAGTATGTCGAACTTGCGCGTTCATCGCCGCACAGGCGGCCGGAGTCGCGCCTCCGGACGCCGGCAACGAAGGCATGGTCCGCACAAACGCGCCGGAGCGCGTTTGGACGACCGGAGGTCGGCCCGCAGGGCGCCGTCCAGGGATGGATCGGCGCAAAACGGCCGCAGGCCGGTTTTGCCGATCAACGAGCGACGATGCTGTTCGTACTGACTGCGGCCGCCTCGCTCGTCCTCGGGCTGGCGCTCGGATTTCTCCTCGGGCAGCTGCGCTCGCAGCAGACCGATGCGCGCCTGCGCGCCTCGTTCGATTCGCTGGCCGGGGAGACGCTGCGCGCCAACAGCGAGCTCTTCCTCCGCCTCGCGCGCGAGGCGCTGGGCCGGGACCAGGCGCTTGCGCAGAGCACTCTGAAGGAGCGCGAAACCGCCATCGCGCAACTCGTCGAGCCGCTGCGCACGGCGCTCGAGCGCACGGAGCAGCAGGCGCATGCGCTCGAGCGCGAGCGGCGCGAGGCGTACAGCGCGCTGCGCACACAGATCGAGTCGCTCTCGAGCGGGCAGAGCCAACTGCAGCGTGAGACCCGCAATCTCGTCACCGCGCTTCGCCGCCCTGAAGTGCGCGGACGCTGGGGCGAGTTGACGCTCCGCCGCCTGGTCGAGCTCGCGGGCCTGAGCGAGCATTGCGATTTCACCGAGCAGCTGCACCTTTTCGGCCCGGAAGGCGCGCTCCGTCCGGACCTCGTCGTGCACATGCCGGAATCGCGCGACCTCGTCGTCGACGTGAAGACGCCGCTCGATGCGTATCTCGAGGCGCTCGAGGCGCCGAGCGATGAGGCGAGGCAACAGGCGCTCAAGAAGCACGCGCAACAGGTCGAGACCCGTGTGCGCCAGCTCGCCTCCAAGGCCTACTGGGCGCAATTCGAGCACAGCCCGGAATTCGCGGTGCTCTTCCTGCCGGGCGATCAGTTTCTCTCGGCGGCGCTCGCCGAGCGGCCGGAGCTGCTCGAGGGGGCGCTCAAGCAAAATGTCATCATCGCCACGCCGTCCACCCTCATCGCGTTGCTGAAGACCGTCGCCTACGGCTGGCGCCAGTCCGCGGTGACGGAGAACGCCGCCGTGATCCGCGAGCTCGGGCAGGAGCTCTATCGCCGGCTCGGCGCCTTCACGGCGCATCTCGAGCGCCTCGGCGCGCGCCTTGGCGGGGCGGTCGACGCCTATAACTCCGCCGTGGGATCGCTCGAGCGCCAGGTGTTGCCGCAGGCACGCCGCTTCCCGGATCTCGGCGTCACGACCGATGCGGCGCTGCCGGAGCTCGCAGGCGTAGAGCAGCCCGTGCGCCCGATCGCGGCCGCCGAGCCGAGCGATGTCCGAGAAGCCTGAGGCGAATACTCCGCGTTTCTTCGCCTGGCTCTACTGCACGCCTTCCCAACAGCCGGTGCTCGCCGGGCTGTGCGCGCTCGAACGTGAGATCGGAGCGAGTCTGCGGCCGGGGGTCGATCACCACGTGGCCCACACGCGCCTCGAATGGTGGCGCGAGGAGTGCGCCCGATGTGCCGCCGGAAACCCCGTTCACCCGCTGACGCGGGAGCTTCGAACCCACCTCGAGCGGTTGGTTTCCGGGGAAACCAACGCCGCGCTGGCGGGGCTCCCTGGGCTCGTGGAGGCGGCCCACTGGGACCTCGCGCGCGCCACCTTCGAGCGGCGCGAGGAGCTGACGGCCTATTGTCGGCTCTGGGCGACGGCGATGATCACGCCGATGAGTACCTCGGGAAACGACGCGCCAGTTGACTCGAGCCACCTCGGCGCGCTCCTGCGAGAGATCGAGCTGCTCGGCGACCTCGCCCGCGAGGCGCGCGCGGGCAGGCTGCGCCTGCCGCTCGAGGAGCTCGAGCGGGGACGCGTTGCGCCCGAGGCGATCGCGACTCCGCCCTGGCCCGAGCCGCTTGCGGCAATGCTTCGTCAGCGCCATCGAGCGCTGCGGCGGGAGCTCTCGGCGCTGCTCGCGAGTCTCGCGCCCACATCCCAACAGCGCCTGCGCGGACTGCTCGTCTGGTCGGCGCTCTCCTGGCATCGCTCGCGGCGCGCGCAGCGGGCGCTGCCGCAACCGCCCGACGCCTCAATCGCGAGCGCGGCGGCGATGAACTGGCGCGCGTGGCGAGCCGCGGGAGCCGCGGCGGCTGGGAGGTTGCATCTTCAGGAGCGGCCCTGAGCCACCTGGCGACTTGCTTGCGGACGCTGCCTGTCGCAGAGCCTCGAGCTCCTCGCGCGCGAGCTCGCGAAACTGGCCGCGCGCGAGGGAGCGCTCGAGCACGAGCGATCCGAGCCGCGTGCGCAGCACCCGGCTCACGATCGCGCCCTGTCGCTCGAAAAGCTGCCGGATGTCCTTGCCGCTCGCGCCTTGGGCAGTGACTGCGTACCAGCGGTTGGCGCCCTCCCCACCCGCCGGCTCGCAGCTCTGCACGCTCAGCCGCTCGCCGCTGTCGAGCACACCTCCCAGCACGCCCTCGAGCTGTTGCTCGCTCAGCTCGCCCCGCACCCGAACGCTGAGCTCACTCGAGAGCGCGTGAACCGAGCGCTGCAGACGCGCCGCGAGCTCACCGTCACCGCACACGAGCTCGAGGCCGCCGTCGATTCGGGGCATGGGGCTCACCACCATGAATCGCCGACCCGCGCGCTTCGGCAGTCGCTCCAATAACGCCTTTCCCGGAGCCCGCCCGTCTGCGACCCGCTCGCGCGAGGGCGAATGCCCCGGGGGAGTGTCCAGGCTCTCCCCCGGCGAGCGGTGATAGAGGTAGACGCGGCCGCCCGATGGCGCAGCACGCTGACGGATGAGGCGGCCGTCGAGCCGCACCTCATCGTCCGGGCCGACACGCACTCCGAGGGAAGCGGCTCGGCCATTGACCGTGAGGCGGCCGGCTCTGATCCAAGCCTCCGCCTCGCGGCGCGAAGCGAGTCCGGCGCGAGCGAGGACTTTCTGCAGCCGCTCGGGCTCGCCGCGCTGTGCGCGCATCAGACTTCAGTCGTCGGAGTTGGGAGGCGCCGCGACGAGCTCGTGCGTCTCGCCGCCCTCGGCGGAGAGCCCATCCCCGTCCTCGTGCTCCTCGTCCTCCGGTGCGCTCGCCTCGGCCACATCCTGGACGCTTGCCGCGGCCACGAAAGTCGCGGCATCGGACCGCAGATCCAGCGGCAGAGGGATCTCGCCCGCCGCCTTGAGGTCGGCGAGCGGTGGCAGCTCATCGAGGCTCTTGAGGCCGAAGTAGTCGAGAAATTCCCGGGTCGTGCCGAGCAGCTCCGGCCGTCCCGGGACCTCGCGGTGCCCGACCACGCGCACCCAGTTGCGCTCGAGCAAAGTCCTGACGATGTTGGGATTGACGGCAACGCCGCGCACCCCCTCGATCTCACCGCGTGTGATCGGCTGACGGTAGGCGATGAGCGCCAGGGTCTCGAGGAGCGCCCGCGAATAGCGCGCCGGGCGCTCCGGCCAGAGGCGCGAAATCTCGGGGGCGAGCTCGCGGCGCACCTGGATGCGCACTCCCCCGGCGGTCTCCTTGAGCTCGATGCCGCGCCCCGAGTACTCGGCGGCGAGCGATTCGATCTCGGCGCGTACCTGCTCGATCGTCGGCCGCACATTCTCATCGTACAGCTGGATCAGCTCGGCGGGCTGCACCGGCCGGCCGGCGGCGAGCAGCGCCGCCTCGATGACATTGCGAACATAGTGCTCGTTCATTACTCTATCCCTCGTCGCCAGAGTCCGTGCCTGCAGCGCCCCCCGGGGCCACCGGCTCACCGGCATCACTCGTGAGCTCTTCGCCCGCTGCCGACTCCTCGTTGTCGGCAACCACCCGAAGCCTGCGCCCCGGTGCCGCGGCGCGCACGTGCAGCGGAGCGTAGGGCTCGGCCTGCACGATGTCGATCAATCCTTCGCGCATGAGCTCGAGAATCGCGATGAACGTGACCGTCACGCCCATGCGGCCCTCCTCCGGCCGGAAGAGCCGCACGAACTCGACGAAGCTCGCCTGCTCGAGCATCGAGAGAATATCCCCCATGCGCTCGCGCACGGACAGCCGCTCGCGCTGAATGTGGTGGTGCGCAAACATCTCGGCACGCACGACGACTTCCTGGAAAGCGACCAGCATCTCCTGCAGCGTGATCTGCGGCAGGACGCGGGTGACCTGCCGGTGCTTCAGATCCGCGGAGGCCGCCCAGACATCGCGCTCGAACCGCGGCAGCGCATCGATGCCCTCGGCGGCGCGCTTGAAGCGCTCGTACTCCCGCAGACGGCGCACCAGCTCCGCCCGCGGGTCCTCCTCCACGCCATCGGCCGATGTCTTCGGGCGTGGCAGCAACATCCGCGATTTGATCTCCGCGAGCGTCGCGGCCATCACCAGGTACTCGCCCGCGAGCTCGAGTTGCAGGTCCTGCATGAGCTCGATGTACTTCATGTACTGGCGGGTGATCTCGGCGAGCGGGACGTCGAGGATGTCGAGGTTCTGTCGCCGGATGAGATAGAGCAGCAGATCGAGCGGCCCTTCGAATGCCTCGAGGAACACCTCGAGCGCCTGCGGCGGGATATATAGATCCCGCGGCAGCTCCGTCACCGGCTCACCGTTGACGACGGCGAAGGGCATCTCGACCTGCTCGGGCGGCGGCTCGGCGCGAGCCCCATCGTTCGGAGGCGGAGTGTTGGATACTACGGTCAATTGCGGTTTGGTCATGGTTTACGCCTAGGTACAGGGCTAGTCCGCCCGCAGGTGCATCGCTCGGCGCACTTCCTCCAGCGTCTCGCGCGCCGCCTCGCGCGCCTTCTCCGCCCCCTCAGCCACGATGTCGCGCAGCAGCTCCGGGTTCTCGACGTACTCCTGCCCACGGCGGCGCATCTCGGTGACTTCGGCGACGATCTTCTCGATCACCGGCTGCTTGCAGTCGAGACAGCCGATACCCGCTGAGCGACAGCCTTCCGCCGCCCATTTGCGCGTGGTCTCGTCGGAATAGATCCTGTGCAGGTCCCAAACCGGACATTTGTCCGGATCGCCGGGATCGGTGCGGCGCACGCGCGCGGGATCGGTCTGCATGGCGCGCAGCTTTTTCGTCACCGACTCCGGCTCCTCGCGCAGCTCGATGGTGTTGCCGTAGGACTTCGACATCTTGCGGCCATCGAGTCCCGGGACCTTCGGAGTCTCGGTGAGCAGCGCCTGCGGCTCGGGGAGGATGGCGACTCCCGCCCCCTCGAGATACCCGAGCAGTCGGTCGCGATCGGCCAGGGTGATGCGGTTGTTGCTCTGCACCAGTGCCCGGGCGCGCTCGAGCGCTTCACGCTCGCCGCTTTCCTGGAACCTGCGCCGCAGCTGCCGATACAGGCTCGTGTTGCGGCCGCCCAGGCTCTTCACCGCCCGCTCCGCCTTCTCCTCGAAGTCCGGCTCCCGGCCGAAAAGATGATTGAAGCGCCGCGCCGTTTCGCGCGTCAGCTCGATGTGCGCGACCTGGTCCTCACCCACGGGAACATGCGCCGCGCGGTAGACCAGAATGTCCGCGCTCTGCAGCAACGGATAGCCGAGAAAGCCGTAAGTGGCGAGAGCCTTCTCCTGCAGCTGCTCCTGCTGATCTTTGTAGCTCGGCACGCGCTCGAGCCAGCCGAGCGGCGTGATCATGGAGAGCAGCAGATGCAGCTCGGCGTGCTCCGGCACGTGCGACTGAACGAAAAGCGTCGCTACTCCGGGGTTGAGGCCCGCGGCGAGCCAGTCGATCAACACCTCGCGCACGAACTCCTGCAGCCGGGCGGTGTCCTCGTAGCCGGTCGTGAGCATGTGCCAGTCGGCGATGAAGAAGAAGCACTCGTAGCGGTACTGCAGCTGCACCCAGTTGCGCAGCGCGCCGTGGTAATTGCCAAGGTGCAGGCGGCCTGTCGGACGCATGCCTGAGAGCACTCGTCCCCCCGCAGCCGTGGCGCTCATCGCCAGGTTGGAATCGATCGACACGTTGGCTCGGCCATCCTCAAATCGTCAGTATAGCGCGGCGCGAGAGGGGCGCCCCAGGATGGGCGCGAGCGACCCCTTCCCCTCTCTCAGTACCACCGGCGGATTTACCGACAGATCCACCACGGTGGTCGGTATGGTTCCGCAATCTCCGCCATCGAGCACCGCGTCGATCTGCTGCCCGAGACGCTCCTGGATCTCGCGGCCCGAGGTCAACGGGTCCGGCTCATCGGGCAGCAGCAGGGTCGAGCTCATGAGCGGCTCCGCGAGCTCGCGCAGCAGCAGCTGCGGCACCGGATGACTCGGAATGCGCACGCCGATGGTGCGCCGTCTCTCGTGCTGCAGCCGGCGCGGGGTCTCGCGGGTAGCCTTGAGGAGGAAGGTATACGGCCCCGGCAAGCAGGCCTTGAGCAGCCGGAACTGCCAGGTGTCGAGCCGCGCAAATCGGCCGACCTCGGCCATATCGGCGCAGACCAGCGTGAAATGGTGATGGCGGTCGGCGTGGCGGATCCGCCGGACACGCTCGAGCGCGTGCTTGTCGCCGATGTGCCAGCCGAGCGCGTAGCACGAATCGGTCGGATAGGCAATCACACCCCCGGCGCGCACAATGTCCGCCGCCTGACGAACGAGGCGCGTCTGAGGTGTGACGGGATGAAGCTCGAAGTATTGGCTCAGGGAAGAGCACCGGCGCGCATTTGAGATATCATACGCGACCTTTTTACTATGGCCGCCACCCATAAACCCACTGCCGGCGAGATTCGCACCGTGCTCGAGCGGGCGCTCGCGCCGCAGTCCATCGAGGTGCTCGATGACAGCGCCCGCCACGCGGATCACGCTGGCGCGCGGGAGGGCGGTCATTACCGGGTGATGCTGGTGGCGGCCGCCTTCGCCGGACGCCCGCAACTCGAGCGGCATCGGATGGTCTACTCAGCGGTCGCACCGCTGATGGGCCACGGCATCCACGCGCTCAGCATCGTCGCGCAGGCACCGAACGAGTAGCCGACCCATTATTGCCGGACCCCTTATTGTCGCACCTCATCGTCTTCAACCCAACGAGAGCCCCATGAAGCATCTTCGGATCCTCTGCCTCACTGTCGCCCTGGTGACGCTGGCCGCTTGCCAGCCGAAATCGCCCTCGGGCGCGGCCAGCGAGAGCAGCTCCACGTCCCCGACGGTCGCAACCGTCGACGGCACGCCGATCAGCCGCGATTTCTACGAGTTCTACATCAAGGGGATCACCCGCAAGACCTCGAGCGATCTCACGCCGCAGCAGCGCACGCTGGCGCTCGACAACCTGATCCGCGCGCAGCTCATTGCGGACCAGGCGGTGAAAGAGGGGCTCGAGAAGCAGCCGGATACGGCTCACCTCATCAAGATGGAGCGCCTCAACATCCTGGAGCAGGCGATGTCGCAGAAGGTCCTCGGGAACCAGCAGCCGACGGACGATGAGCTCAAGGCCGAATATGGCGCGGAGGTCGCGAAACTGCCGAAAACGGAGTACCACGCCAGGCACATCCTCGTGGCGACCGAGCCCTTTGCGGACAAGATCATCCAGCGGCTGAAGGCGGGGGAGAAGTTCTCGGACCTCGCTAAGTCGGAGTCGATGGACTCCTCGAAGACCAACGGCGGCGATCTCGGCTGGTTCACGCTGGATCACATGGTGAAGCCGTTCGCCGACGCGGTGGCCGGTCTGAAAGTGGGCGAGTACACGCAGCAGCCGGTACAGACGCAATACGGCTGGCACGTGATTCAGCTCCTTGGCACGCGGCCCCTGACGCCGCCGCCGTTCGATCAGGTCAAGCAGCGGCTGGTGCAGATCGTTGAGGCGAAGAAATTCCAGGCCTACACGGATGACCTCATGAGCAAGGCCAAGGTCGAGACCTTCCTCGACGCCCAGAACGACACCGAGACGACCGGCAAGAGCGGCGTACCGGCCGCTGCCGCCCCCAGCCCGACGCCGAGCCCGACCCCCAATCCCGCCCCGAGCGGCTCCTCGGGCCAATAGGCGCAGGCACAGACTCAGGGATACGGCCGCGCGGTCTTTCTCAACCGCGCGGCCTCTCTCCGACGAGCTCCAGGAACGCTGTCTCGCGGAGAATCTGAACACCCAACTCCTGGGCTTTCTTGAGCTTCGAGCCGGCTTCGGGACCGGCGACCACCAGGTCGGTCTTTTTCGACACGCTCCCGCTCACGGAGGCGCCGAGGCGCTCGGCGAGGGCTTTGGCTTCATCGCGGGTCATCTGCTCCAGGCGGCCCGTGAAGACGATGGTTTTGCCGGCGACCGGCGAATCGGCCGCCGGGCGCTCGGCCTCGAGGATCCGAACCTCGCTCGCGAGCCGATCGACCCTGCGGGTGTTGTGGGGCTCGGAGAAGTAAGACGCCAGGCTTGCGATGACGGTGTCGCCGATCTGATCCATGGCGTCGAGCTCCTGATGCGTCTCGAGGTTGCCTTCGGCGAGGTGGCGACAGGCTTGGCGAAACGAGCGGAAATTGCCGTAGCCGCGCGCGAGCGCGCGGGCCGTGGTCTCACCGACGTGGCGGATCCCGAGGGCGTAAATGAAGCGCTCGAATGAAATGGTGCGACGGGCCTTGATCGCCTCGAACAGCTTGCGCACGGATGTCTCGCCAAATCCCTCATGCTCCTGGAGTTGGATCGAGCCGTTGCGAGCTTCCAGGGTGAAGATCTCGGCAGGCTCGAAGATCCAGCCGTGCTCGTAGAAAAGGTTGATTTGCTTCTCGCCGAGCCCCTCGATGTCGAATGCGCGGCGGGAGACGAAATGGCGCAGGTGCTCGATGCGCTGGTGAGGGCAGGCGAGCTCGCCCGAGCAGCGGGCGATGGCGCCTTCCTTGCCGGCCGCGGTCAGGTCACGTACCACCGGTGTTGCGAGCGGACAGGGACAGGTCTTCGGGAACTCGAAGCGCTCGCTCCCGCGGTCCCTGCGCTCGAGGAGCACGCCCAGAACCTGCGGGATCACATCACCGGCCCGCTGCACCGTCACGGTGTCGCCGATGCGCACGTCGAGCTCGCGGATGTAATCCTCGTTGTGGAGGGTGGCGTTGGAGACCACGACGCCCCCCACGTTCACGGGGGCGAGCTTGGCGACGGGAGTCAGCGCACCGGTCCTTCCGACCTGCAGCTCGATCGCCTTCACGAGAGTGGTGGCTTTCTGGGCGGGAAACTTGTGGGCGAGGGCCCAGCGGGGGTCACGGCCGACGAAGCCCAGGCGCCGCTGCCAGTCGAGACGGTTCACCTTGTAGACGACGCCGTCGATGTCGTAATCGAGTCCGGCGCGCTCGAGCTCGATCTCATGATGGAAGGCGAGCAGCTCCCCGGGCGAGTGGCAAAGCCGGCTCAAGGGATTGGTGGGGACGCCGTGTGTCTTCATCCATCGCAACATGTCCCACTGAGTGTCGGCGGGCAACTCGCTCATCTCCCCCCAGGCGTAGGCGCGGAAGCGTAGCGGGCGTGAGGCGGTGACTTGCGGGTCGAGCTGGCGCAGCGAGCCGGCCGCGGAGTTGCGGGGATTGGCGAACATCGCCCGGCCCGCGGCCGCCTGCTCCTCGTTGAGCCGCAGGAACGCCGAGCGCATCATGTAAACCTCGCCGCGGATATCGCACACCGGGGGCGTCCCGCGGCCGCGCAGTCGCGCGGGAATGTCCGCGACCCGCCGGACGTTGGCGGTGACGTCCTCTCCCTCCGTACCGTCACCGCGCGTCGCGCCGCGCACCAACACGCCACCCTCGTAGCGCAGCGACAGCGAGAGTCCGTCGATCTTCGGCTCGGCGGTGAATTCGATCGGCTCGGCCGCATCCAGTTTGAGAAACCGGCGCACGCGCTCGACGAAGTCCGTCACGTCCTCCGCTGCGAAGCCGTTGGCGAGCGAGAGCATCGGCACGGCGTGACGCACCTTGGGGAATTTGCCCGAGGGCGCGCCCGCCACGCGCTGCGTGGGCGAATCCGGCGTGATGAGCTCGGGATGCGCGCGCTCGAGCGCGCGCAGCTCATCCATCAGCGCATCGTAATCGGCGTCCGAAACTTCCGGCCGGTCGAGCTCGTAGTAGAGCTGGTTGTGGTGCGCGATCTGCGCGCGCAGCTTCGCTGCGCGCGCCGCCTCATGCTTCACTCGCCGCTCGCGGTCGCGAGGATCGCCGCTTCAGCTCTCAGGCTCTCGCGAAGGCTCGCCAGGCGCAGTGCGGTCAAGGGGCTGCCGCGCTCATCCTGCAACGCGCCCTGCAGGCGTTCGTTGAGATTGCGCGCCGCCGCGAGGAGCTCCTCGAATGCCTGCGGTGGGCTGTTCTCACCCGGCAGCACCGCAAACAGACTCAGACCCCCGTAGCGTTGCGAGTCCATGGTGTCGAGATCGAAAGCCCCAGGGCGAGTGAGTGAGGCCGCGCTCAACACCGCGCGATTCGTCTCATCAGGCTTGTGGAAGATCGAGAACTTGCCGAGGAGAAACCCTTCCGCGGCGAGCGCCAGCCTCAGCGAGCGGCCGGGAAAGCGCTCCGTGGGCGGAGCGACCACGCGCAGTGACAGAATCCGCCGCGATTCCTCGGGTGGCCACTCGACGATGGGCTCGACCCGGCCGTCGCCCGCGGAGGCAGGAGCGGATTCAACGGTGCTCGTGATCTCGGGTCCGAGCTCGCTCGCCGCCGTGGCAGGCTCAGCAGGCGTCATCGCCTCGAGGGCCTCGCCCGGGGGCTCGCCAGCCTCAGGGGGCGCGGGGGGCTCGGGGGGCTCGCGGAACTCGAAGGGCTCGTCGGTCGCGCGCGCTTGCGGATCGATCAATTTCGGCTCGGGCGGCGCCTCAATGGCCATCCATGGCGGCAGGGCACCGTTTCCCAATGCCCCTTCCGACTTCGTGGCTGCGGATCTCAGAGATCCGGGCGTCGTGCCCGGGCGCTCGGCGCTTAGCGCCTCGCCCTCGAGCGCCAGCCGCTCATGCGGATCGGAGACGACGACGATCGGCAACGCATCGAGCGGCCCCGGCTGCAGATGCGCAGGCCCGTTCGCCGCCGCAGCGGGCGCGCGCGTCGCGGGCGCATTCGCGAGCGTCGCATCGGACAACACGACATCCGACAGGCCGGACTCCCCGATCCAGGGCTCCGCCGGAGCCGCCACATCGGCGCTCGCGAGGCGATGGACCCCGGTGTGCGGAGGGCTCGCTTGCCGCAGGCGCGGCGCGAAAGCCTGCCGCGGCCGGCGCCGCTCCCACCAGCTGAGCGCGAGGATGAACACCACTCCGAGGATGAGCAGCGTCCAGCGTAGTTCCGACATGGGCGACACCGAAATGCTCAGACGGCCGCGAGCCGCACGGCCTCGTCGACGTCGACGGCCACGAGGCGCGAAACCCCGGGCTCATGCATGGTCACGCCGAGAAGCTGGGAGGCAAGCTCCATGGTCACCTTGTTGTGGGTGATGAAAATGAACTGCACCCGGGCGGCCATCTCGCGCACGATATCGCAGAAGCGGCCGACGTTCTCCTCATCGAGGGGCGCATCGACCTCATCGAGCAGACAGAAGGGGGCCGGGTTGAGATCGAAAATCGCGAACACGAGCGCGATGGCGGTGAGCGCTTTCTCACCACCCGAGAGCAGATGGATGCTGCTGTTTTTCTTCCCCGGCGGCCGCGCCATGACGGCGATCCCGGCATTGAGCGGGTCCTCGCCCACGAGCTCGAGATAAGCATGGCCGCCGCCGAAGAGTCGGGGAAATATCTCCTTCAGGCCCGAGTTGATGCGCTCGTAAGTTTCCTCGAAGCGCGCGCGCGTCTCCTTGTCGATGCGGCGCATCGCCTCCTCCAGGGTCTCGAGCGCGGAAGTCAGATCGGCGAACTGCCGATCCAGGTACTCCTTGCGCTCGGTCTGCTCCTTCAGCTCATCGATCGCGGCGAGGTTGACCTGACCCAGTTTCTCGATGCCGGCCCGGGTCTCGGTGAGCTGCTCCTCCCACGCCGGGATGGAGGCATCCGCAGCGAGGCTCTGCCGCACCTCGGTGAGCTCGAAACGAGTTTCGGCGAATTGCTCGGCGAGTCCCTCGCGCCGGACCCGGTTCTCCTGCGCCGCGAGCCGCGCCGTCTCCATGGCCTCGCGCGCCTCGCCGACCCGCCGCTCCGCGAGCAGGCGCGCCTCATCGAGCGCGCGTAGCGCGCCATCGGCTTCATCCAACTCGCGGCGCGCCTCGCCCAGCTCCGCCTCGACTTCGAGCCGCCGGGCAAGGGAGTCGTTGAGTCGACCCTCGAGCTCGACGATCGGCGCATCGCCGCCCGCGAGCTCCGCCTCGAGCGCCTCGCGGTGCTCATCGAGCTGCGCGCGTTGCTCGGTCATGCGCCCGAGGCTCACTCTCACCGAGGCTTCGGTCGAGCGACGTGACTCGATGCGGATGAGGAGGTCGCGCGCGGCGATCTGCGCCGCCTGCGCCTGCGCGCGTGCGCCGGTGAGTGCCTCGCGGCGCATCTCCCGCTCGCCTTCGAGCTCCTCGCGCCGCAGGTTGAGATCGGATCCGACGGTGAGGCCCTGCTCGAGCGTCGCACCGGCGCGTCCCAGATCTGCCTCGGTAGCGCTGATCTCGCGCCCGTGCTCGGCCATCTCCGCCGCGATGCGCTGGTGCCGCAGCGTGCTTTCCTTCGCGCGGGCACGCGCAGCCTCGAGTTGCCCGGTGACATCGGCATGGCGCCGATGCGCGGCCTGAATGCCGGCTTGCGCCGCATCCCGCTCGGCCTCCGTGGTGGCGAGGCCATTGCGCACCGCCGCGAGCCGGTCCTCGGCGTGACGCACGTGTTCTTGCGCCGACTCGACCGCGGCGCGCAGGCCCTTGAGACGCTGCTCGCGCTCGATGACGCCCAGGTGATGATCCACACCGCGGCTGACCCGCAGCCAGTCGCGGCCGAGCCATTCGCCGCCGCGGGTGATGACGGACTGACCTGCCGCGAGCGCCCTGCGGCGCTGCAGCGCTTCAGCGAGGGATTCGGCGCTGAGCACGCCCGCAAGTTGCGCGAGTACGGCGGCAGGACCTGACACCTTGGCGGCAAGCTCGTGACGAGCCGTGTCATTGGGTCCTGACGGCGGGGCTGCGCTGGCGCTCTCGATCAGTGCCACGCGCCCGCGTGTCAGCCTCTCGAGCGGCGCGGCGAGATCATCGAGGCTGTCGATGCAGATGGCCTCGAGGTAATCGCCGAGCGCGGTCTCCACCGCAAGCTCCCAACCCGGCGCAACCTCCAACATCTGCGCAACGCGGGCGCGACCGGCAAGCCCGGTCTCGCCCAGCCACTCCGTCGCCTGGCCGGCGCTCGCCGTGAGCGCGGCTTTCTGCACCGCTTCGAGCGAAGTGCATTCCGTGCGCGAGCGCTCGCGCTCGCCGCGAGCACGCTCGAGCTCCTCCTCCGCGGCCAACTGGGCTGAGCGCGCACTCTGTACCCGCTCGAGCGCGCCTCGCAGTGCATTCGCGAGCGACTCGCCCTGGGTGCGGGTCTCGGACTCCTGTCCGGTCAGCTCGCTGAGGAGCTCGCTCGACTCCTGTGCCGCGAGCGCCTCGCGCTCGAGCGTGAGACGCTCGACCTGCCCCTTGAGACGCCGCAGTTGGTTCTCGAGCTGCTCGATCCGGGCGCGCTCGACCTGCGTGGTGCGATCGGCGGCACCGAGAGCCTGATTCAACTGTTCCCAGCGTTCCTGCCAGGCGGCGAGCTCCCGCTCGGCACTCTCGAGCGCATCCGCACCGGCCTTCTCGGCGCTCTGCGCGCGCTCGAGCTCGGGCGTCGAGCGCGCGATCTCCTCGGCGAGCTCGGCCAGCTGCCGCTCGTCGCGCTCGATGTGCGCTCCGAGGTCCGCGAGGGTCGCGCGGGTCTTGGCGAGGTCCGCGCGCTGACGCTCGCGCAGCTCGCGGGTATGCTGGATGCTCTGCTCGAGACGCGAGATCTCCGCGCCGACTTCGTAATAGCGACCCTGGACGGCCGACACGCGCTCGCTGACGACGCCCTGATGAGTCCGCTGAGTCTCGATCGACGCTTCGGCGGCACGCTGATCCGCGAGCGCCGCCTGCATCTCGATCTCCCGCGCGCGTGTGGCGCTGTCGTGGACCTGAGCGCCGCTATCGAGCTCCTTCAAGCGCAGCGCGAGCAGTTCCGCCGTCAATCGCCGCTCCTGCTCCTTCGAGGCCTGGTAGCGGCGGGCGGTGGCGGCCTGGCGCTGCAGATGCCGGATCTGCTTCTCGATCTCATCGCGCACGTCCTGCAGCCGTTCGAGGTTCTCGCGCGTCTCGCCGATGCGGCTCTCGGTCTCCTTGCGCCGCTCCTTGTAGCGCGAGATGCCGGCAGCTTCCTCCACGAACGCGCGCATGTCCTCGGCCTTGGCCTCGATGATGCGCGAGATGGTGCCCTGCTCGATGATGGCGTAGCTGCGCGCGCCCAGGCCGGTGCCGAGAAAGAGTTGGGTGATGTCCTTGCGGCGGCAGCGGGCGCCGTTGATGTAGTACCAGGAGGAGCCGTCGCGGGATACCTGGCGCTTCAGGGACACCTCGTTGTAACTCGCGTACGGGCCGCCGATCTTGCCGTCGGAGTTGTCGAACACGAGCTCCACGGAGGCCGCGCCGACCGGCTTTCTCGCCGAGGAGCCGTTGAAGATCACATCCGCCATGTTGTCGCCACGCAGATGCTTCGCCGACAGCTCACCCATCACCCAACGCACCGCATCGATGACGTTGGATTTGCCGCAGCCGTTCGGGCCGACGACACCGGTGAGATTGCTGGGAAAGCTAACTTGCGTGGGATCGACGAAGGACTTGAAGCCGGCGAGCTTGATCTTGGTCAGCCGCATCTATGCTGTCTTCCACATCTCATGACCGCCCCGAGAACGATACTAGTGTAGAGTAAATTCCCATGCCCTCACAGCCATGCAGCGATCTCGAGACCTTCGCCAATCCGCGACCCGAGCACGACTACACGATCCGCATGCGAATCCCGGAGTTCACCTGTCTCTGTCCGAAGACGGGACAGCCGGACTTCGCGACGCTCGAGCTCGAGTACGTGCCCGACCGCGCCTGCGTCGAGCTCAAGTCGCTCAAGCTCTATATCTGGTCCTTCCGCGACCGCGGGGTTTTCCATGAGGCGGTGACCAACGAGATCGCCGACCACCTCGAGCGGACACTGTCGCCGCGGTTCCTGCGCCTCGGGGCGCGCTTCAAGGTGCGCGGCGGCATCGACACGCGTGTGACGGTGGAACGGCGGCAGGCTGGCTGGGCTCCCGCGCCTTCGGTCCGCCTTCCCTGAGCGCCCCCCAAGCCCACTGTACAGGCCAGCCTCGGCCGGTATAATCGCGCGTCCTTCACGAGGCTCGTGCTTTTGAGGAGTGACTGATGCCGGCCAAAAAACCCGCGCCAAAGGCCGCGAAGGGTAAGAAGGCGGCAGCCGCGAAACCCGCGGCGAAGAAGTCCGTGGCGACGGCTCGCAAACCCGAGCGCGCCAAAGCGTCGGCTGCTCACGTCCATAAGACGGCGGCTGCGCCTGCGCGGCCTGCCACTGCGAGCGCTGCGGCGCCGCCCACCACCGATACGATTACGGAAGCAACCATCCAGATGCGCAAGGCTGCCAATTCGACATCCCATTCGACATCCCAGGCCGGGAAGCCGACCGCTTCCCATTCGCGGGAGGACATTCGCGTCTCGCCGGCCGTGACCGCCTCGCCCGCAGCAGCCCTCGATTCCGACGAAGCCGAAGGCGCTGAGCCCGGGAGCCTCCTCGCCGGACCACGCAACGTACAGCCCTACATCGCCAAGCGCGGCGAGCAGTACATGAGCAAGGAGCAGCTCGAGCACTTCCGCTACATCCTCAACAACTGGAAGCGCGACCTGATGGTCGAAGTCGATCGCACGGTCTCGCACATGAAGGACGAGGCGGCCAATTTCCCCGATCCGAACGACCGCGCCACCCAGGAAGAGGAATTCAGCCTGGAGCTGCGCACCCGCGATCGCGAGCGCAAGCTCATTCGCAAGATCGATGAGGCGCGGAAGCGGATCGAGGACGGCAGCTACGGTTACTGCCTGGAGACCGGCGAAGAGATCGGCATCAAGCGCCTGGAGGCGCGGCCGGTCGCAACCCTGACCCTCGAGGCCCAGGAGCGCCGCGAACGGCGCGAGCGGCAGTACGGCGACCGCGACGATCGGTACCGCTAGTCGGGCGGCGGCAGGCGGCTTCGGGCTAATCTACACAGGCCGTTTCGCGCCATCCCCTACGGGGTCCCTGCATCTCGGATCTTTGTTGGCTGCCGTCGGCAGCTTCCTCGATGCCCGCAGCCGCGGCGGACGCTGGCTCGTGCGCATGGAGGACCTCGATCGCGCGCGCGTCGTACCCGGCAGCGCCGATGAGATGCTGCGAACCCTTGAAGCCTTCGGCCTCTACTGGGATGGCGAGGTCCAATACCAGAGCCGCCGGACAGATTTCTACGCCGAAGCGCTGACCACTCTTCGCACCGCAGGCCACACCTTCGAATGCAGCTGCTCGCGCCGCGAGCTGACCACCGAGGAATCGGGCTATCCGGGCAGTTGCCGTGCGGGCCCGCGCAGGTCCGGAGATACCGCCACTCGCTTCAGGATCGACGAGACGGCAAGTGCCGTATTCGAGGACCGCTTTCAGGGGCCGATCGCCCTCGCCATGGACAAGCTGGGTGATGTCATCGTGCGCCGCCGCGACGGAATATTCGCGTACCAGCTCGCCGTCGTCGTCGACGATGCCCGGCAAGGGATCACCGACGTGGTGCGCGGCGCGGACCTTCTCGAGAGCACGGGATGGCAAATCGCCCTGCAGCGTGCGCTGCGCCTGCCGACACCGCGCTATGCACATCTGCCGCTGCTGCTCGAGCGCACCGGCGAGAAGCTCTCGAAGTCCCGCCGCTCGACCGCGCTCGCGGCGGAGCGGGCAGGCGCGGAGCTGCTCAACGTCCTGCGGCTCCTCGGGGTCAACCCTGCCGCCGGCTCCCCTCCGACCGACCTCGCGGGCACAGCGCCCGCGGCCATCCTCGAGTGGGCGAGCAGCCGTTGGCGAGAAACGCCCGCGCCTCTCCCAAGGGCGCTCGTCGTGCCCTAGGCATTCGATCAGGCCGCGTCGACGTCGCGCATCGAGAGCCGGATTCGCCCCTGGCGATCGACCTCCAGCACCTTCACACGGATGACGTCGCCTTCCTTGAGCTTGTCGCTCACGCGCTCGACGCGCTCATTGGAGATCTGCGAGATGTGTACCAGACCGTCGCGGCCCGGCAGGATCGTGACGAAGGCGCCGAAGTCCATCAGGCGCGCCACCTTGCCCTCGTAGATGTGCCCGACCTCGACGTCCGCGGTGATGAGCTCGATGCGCCGCTGTGCCTCGCGGCCGGCGGTCCCGTTCACGGAAGCGATCTTGACGGTGCCATCGCTCTCGATGTCGATGGTCGTACCGGTTTCCTCAGTGATCTGACGGATCACCGCGCCACCCTTGCCGATCACGTCGCGGATCTTCTCTGGATCGATCTTCAGGGTGATGATGGAGGGTGCCCACTCGGACATGCGGGCGCGGGGCTCGCGGATGACTTTGTTCATCTCGCCGAGGATGTGCAGACGTCCCTCGCGCGCCTGCTCGAGCGCGACCTTCATGATCTCGGCGGTCACGCCCTCGACCTTGATGTCCATCTGTAGCGCCGTCACGCCGTCCTTCGTACCGGCGACCTTGAAGTCCATGTCGCCCAAGTGATCCTCGTCGCCGAGGATGTCGGTCAGGACCTTGTAACGGTTGCCCTCGAGCACGAGTCCCATCGCCACACCGGCCACGGGCGCCTTGATCGGCACGCCGGCATCCATGAGCGACAGCGAGGTGCCGCAGACACTCGCCATGGAGCTCGAGCCATTCGACTCGAGGATCTCCGAGACGACACGGATGACGTACGGGAACGTCGTCATGTCGGGCATCACCGCACTGACGCCGCGGCGCGCGAGGTTGCCATGGCCGATCTCGCGGCGCTTGGGCGAACCCATCATGCCCGTCTCACCCACCGAGAACGGCGGGAAGTTGTAGTGCAGCATGAAAGGCTCGCGACGCTCGCCCTCCAGGCCGTCGATGATCTGCGCATCACGGGTGGTGCCGAGCGTCGTCACCACGAGGGCCTGCGTCTCCCCGCGGGTGAAGGTTGCCGAGCCGTGGGTGCGCGACAGCACGCCCACCTTGACGGTGACCGGCCGGACGGTCTTGGTGTCGCGGCCATCGATGCGTGACTCGCCGTTGAGGATCCGCTGGCGGACGATGTTGCTCTCGAGCTTGAAGAGCGCGCCATCGATCTGCTCCGAGGTCCATTTGGGCGGCTCGCCGCCTGTCAGTGTGGCGAGCGTCTGTGCCTTGACCTCCGAGATGCGCGAGTGTCGCTGCTGCTTCTCCGTGAGGGTGTAGGCCTGCGCGAGCGCAGCCTGCGCGTGCATCGCCACGGCGCTCGCGAGCTCCGCGTTTTCCGCCGCCGGTTGCCAGCCCCAGCGCGGCTTGCCGGCTTCGGCGGCGAGCTCGCGGATGACGCGAATAGCGGTCTGCATCTGCTGATGACCGAAGACCACCGAGCCCAACATCACGTCCTCCGGCAGACCTTTCGCCTCGGACTCGACCATGAGGACACCGTGCTCGGTGCCGGCCACCACGAGATGCAGCTGCGACTCGGTGAGCTGCTGGGCGGTGGGATTCAACAGATACTGCCCGTCCTTCCAGCCGACGCGCGCCGCACCGATCGGGCCGTTGAACGGAATGCCCGAGAGGGCGAGCGCCGCCGAGGCTCCAAGGAGCGCGGCGATATCGGGATCGATGTCGGGGTCCACCGACACGACGGTCGCGACCACCTGCACTTCGTGGTAGAAGCCGTCCGGGAAAAGCGGGCGAATCGGACGATCGATGAGGCGCGAAGTCAGCGTCTCCTTCTCGGTCGGACGTCCCTCACGCTTGAAGAAGCCGCCCGGAATGCGTCCGGCGGCATAGGTCTTCTCCACGTAGTTGACGGTGAGGGGTAAGAAATCGCGGCCGGCGGCCGCCGTCTGGCGGGCGCAGGCGGTGACCAGCACCACCGTATCGCCCATCGAGACTCGCACCGCGCCATCGGCCTGGCGGGCGAGCTCGCCCGTCTCGATGGTGACCGCGTGTGGACCGTATTGAAATGACTTGCTGACGACGCTCAAGCTCGAGCCCTCGGGAAAAAGATGGTTCGGCCAAACACAAAGGCCGCGCAATGCGGCCTCGTGCTGGTGCTAGCGGCGAAGTCCCAGGCGCTCGACGAGCTCCTGGTACTTCTGCGGTTTCGTGGACTTGAGATAGTCGAGGAGCTTGCGGCGTTGGTTTACGAGCTTGACCAGCCCGCGGCGGGAAGAGTGGTCGCGCTTGTGCGCCGTGAAGTGCTCGCCGAGACCGTTGATGCGCTCCGAGAGGAGCGCCACCTGGACCTCGGGGGAGCCGGTGTCGGCGGGATCGCGCCGGTACTGCGCCAGAATGCCGCCTTTTTTCTCGCTGGTTAGAGCCATTGCGCCAAAATCCTAAGTGACTGTCTTAAGTGCCTTTAGGGAAGCCAGCAATTTTACCCGGTGTAACGCCCTCGCCACAAGTTTACGAAGGAATTTGCGCTATACTGCGCTGGTCATGATTCGAGCATTCATCATCGGCATCTTGAGCGCGAGCGCCCTCGCCGCCTGCTCCACCACTCCATCGCATCCCGCCAGCCGGATGGCCGCAGCCGTTCCGGCAGGACAGTGCTCGATGGCCGGGGGTGATCAGGCGACGCGGCTGAGCACGGGGGGCTGCACTTCCGAGGTCCGCAGTTACTCGCATCAGCAACTGCAGGAAACCGGGAAGCTCGACGCCGCCCACGCGCTCCAGATGCTCGACCCAGCCGTCACGGTCAGTCCGCCCTAGAGCGGCTCCGTGAACAGCCTTCGCGGTCGGATGCTCCCCCGGCCGTCGGATTCGCCGACCCCGAGAAAACGCCTGCCCGCATCGTACAGTCGCACGCGGCCCGGCGGCAGACTGCGTACGAGCACGATTTCCTGCCCGTGGCCGATCCGGTCGGCTTCCCAGGCCTGGAGCCCGGCCGCCGGCAAGTGCGCGAGCGGCAGGTCGGGCGCCAGGAGCGTGGGCCCGGTGCCCTCCTGGCAGGCGCGAGTCACGGCCTCGAGGGTTTGCATCGGCTCGCTCTCGAACGGCTCCACCCAGCTGCGGCGCAGCGCGGTGACATGTCCGCAGGTCCCCAGCGCCCGCGCGATATCCTCGGCGAGCGTGCGTACGTAGGTTCCCTTCGAGCAGAGCACATCGAGCTCAACGCTCTCGGCCGTCAGTGACACCGGCGCGAGCTCGAAGAGCTCGATCTCTCGCGCCGCTCGCTCCACCGTGACACCGGCACGAGCAAGCGCGTAGAGCGGTCGGCCATCGCGCTTCAATGCCGAGTACATCGGCGGTACCTGCCGCCCGGCGCCCCGAAACGCACTGAGCGCCGACGCGAGCGCCGCCTGCCAGCCCTGCGGCACCGGCGCCTGTTCGGTCACGGCGCCCTCGCCATCCCCGGTGGCGGTGCGCGTCCCGAGACCGATCGTGAACCGATAGCGCTTGCGGCTCGAGAGGATATCGCCGGCGATCTTGGTCGCCTCGCCGAGACAGAGCGGCAGCATGCCGGTCGCGAGCGGATCCAGGCTCCCCGCGTGGCCGGCCTTGCAGCCGCCGAGGAGCCGGCGCACGCGCTGCAGCGCGGCGTTCGATGACATCCCGGCCGGCTTGTCAAGGAGCAGTATGCCGCAGAGTATCATTCTATCGGCGCAAGGGCGCCTGGGGGCGCTTCCCTGACCCGCTTATTCACTTGCTTTCGGGTCGCCAGAGTCTCCCGCGACGGCGCGGTCGATGAGCCCGGTGAGGCGCGCGGCCTTCTCGGCCGTATCGTCGAAGACGAACTCGAGTCGGGGCGCATGTCTCAAGCCCAACCGCCGCCCGACCTCACCGCGCAGGAACCCGGCGGCGCGAGTGAGGCCGCCCTGCACCTCCTGCGGCGGGTGCTGCGAGGCGAAGGGAGCGAAGAAGACTCTGGCCACCCCCATGTCTGCCGAGAGGGCGACCGAAGTGATCGTCACGTTGCCGACCCGCGGGTCCTTCAGCTCGCGCGTGATCAGCTCGGCGAGCACGCGCTGCAGCTCGGACTCGATTCTGCGCTGCCGGCCGCCGCCCGGCGGATTCCTTCTCACTGCAACGTCCGCGCAACCTCGAGCCGCGAGAAGCACTCGATCTGATCGCCGACGCGCACGTCCTGGTAGTTCTTCACACCGATGCCGCACTCGGTCCCGGCCCGCACCTCGCCGACGTCGTCCTTGAAGCGACGGAGTGATTCGAGCGCACCCTCGAAAATGACCACGTTGTCGCGCAGCACGCGGATCGGATTGTTGCGCCTGACATAACCTTCCGTCACCAGGCACCCGGCGACGACACCGAACTTGCTGGAGCGGAACACCTCCCGCACCTGCGCGACACCCACGATCTGTTCCTTGATCTCCGGGCGCAGCATGCCGGTCATCATCTGTTTCACGTCATCGATGGCTTCGTAGATGATGCTGTAGTAGCGCACCTCGACGCCGGTTTCCTTCACGGCATCGCGCGCGCCGGAGTCCGCGCGGACGTTGAAGCCGATGACCAGTGCCTTGGAGGCGGCTGCGAGCTGCACGTCGGACACCGTGATGCCGCCCAAGCCGCTGGCCACGATCTTCACCTGCACCTCTTCCGTCGAGAGCTTGGTGAGCGATTCGCGCAGCGCCTCGACGCTGCCTTGCACGTCGCCCTTGAGGAGCACGGCGACGATCCCCGCCTTCTCCTCGCCGAGCTGCGAGAACACGTCCTCGGCGCGAGTCGCCTGACGGGCGAGCTTCACGTCTCGGAACTTGCCCTGGCGATAGAGCGCCACCTCGCGCGCCTTGCGCTCGCTCTCGAGCGCGAGCATTTCATCGCCGGCGTTAGGGGCCCCGGAAAGCCCGAGCACCACCACCGGCATGGAGGGAGAAGCCTCCTCGACCGGGCGGCCGTTCTCATCGAAAAGCGCGCGCACGCGACCGAACTCGGCGCCGGCGATGATGGGATCGCCGAGGCGCAGTGTGCCCCTCTTGACGAGCACCGTCGCCACCGCGCCGCGACCTTTCTCCACGCTCGACTCAATCACGACGCCGCCGGCGAGCCCGGCGCGCGGAGCGCGCAGCTCGAGCACCTCGGCCTGCAGCAGCACGGCCTCGAGCAGCTGATCGATCCCGGCCCCCGTATGGGCCGAGACGTTGACGAACATGTTCTGACCGCCCCAGGCCTCGGAAATGACTTCCTGCTTGGCGAGCTCGGCGCGCACCCGGTCCGGGTCCGCGCCGCTCTTGTCGATCTTGTTGACGGCGACGACGATCGGCACGCCCGCGGCGCGGGCGTGTTGGATCGCCTCGATCGTCTGCGGCATGACGCCATCGTCCACCGCCACCACCAGGATGACGACGTCGGTCGCCTTGGCGCCGCGCGCCCGCATCGCCGTGAAGGCGGCGTGGCCCGGCGTATCGAGGAAGGTGATGACACCCTTCGGCGTCTCCACATGGTAGGCACCGATGTGCTGGGTGATGCCGCCGGCTTCGCCCGCCGCCACCTTGGTGCGACGGATGTAATCGAGGAGCGATGTCTTGCCGTGATCGACGTGTCCCATCACGGTAACGACCGGAGGACGCGGCTCGAGCTCTGCCGCCTGCGGCTCGATGCCCTGCAGATCCGCCTCGATCTGATTCTCCTTGAGGAGCTTCGGCGTGTGGCCCATCTCCTCGACGACGAGCACCGCCGTGTCCTGATCGATCGGCTGGTTGATGGTCGCCATGACGCCCATGTTCATGAGCACCTTGATGACCTCGGTCGCCTTCACCGCCATCTTCTGCGCCAGCTCCGCGACGGTCACCGTCTCCCCGACGCTGACATCGCGTACGACCGGCGCCGTGGGCATCTCGAACCCGTGGCGACCGTCGGCGGCGCTCGGCACGGCGCGCGATTTGAGGCGCCGCTTCTTCTTGTAGCGCGAGCTGACATCGGTCGTGACGTGCAGCTCCTGCCTGCCGTAGCGCGTATGGCGATCGTCCGCGGCGGGCCGATCGCGCGGGGACGTGGGCGCGGCCGCGCGTGCGGCGGGGGCGGCGCTCTGGGGC
>JBOIAQ010000023.1:0-53906 GCA_050739115.1 Steroidobacteraceae bacterium
GCACCCGATGCAAGCTATCATCAGCTAATTACATGGCTACATTATGCACGCAGAGAATCCCCTCCCACACCGCTCAACCTACGGAAATATCAAGCTTTCGGCGACGTCAGTTGCCGAGAAACGAGGGGTAACTTGGGCTTAAAGCCGGGGAGGAACGAATGGTGAATGTTGACGGCGCGGCTTTCGAAGTACCGGCACAACTCCGGGGTGAGCACCTGCATGTAGCGCGCGAGCACGAGCAGCTCGGCCTCCACCCGCTCGAACAGCTCGATCAGTCGCCGCTCCTGCTCCTGTTTGCGTCCATCGATGATCGGCAGGTAGTGGTACGGCACACCGTGCCACTCGGCGAGGCTGCGCATGTCCTGATGGTTGGAGACGACGGCCACCACCTCGATGGGCAGCGTGCTGGTGCTCCAGCGGTGCAGGATGCTATTGAGGCAATGCCCCTGGCGTGACACGGCGAGCAGCGCGCGGCAGCGGCGCACTTCGTTGAACTGCCACTCCATGCCGAATCGCCGCCCGGCGGCCTCGGCGAATTTGCGCTCGAGTTCCTCCACGGGCGGCATTCCCGCGCCGTCATCGTGAAACACCGTGCGCATGAACGAGGTCCGCGTATACGGATCGTCGTAATGCTGAGCCTCGGTGATCGTCGCGTTGTAGGCAGCGAGAAAGCCGGCGATTGCGGCGACGATTCCGGTCGTGTCCGGGCATCGCGTGGTGAGAATGTAGAGGCGCGGAGCAACCGCGCTGCGCACCTGGCCCGGGGAGTGTGCCACCGACTCTCGTTCGGCGCGAAGGGGGGAGGCGGTCGCTTCGTCCAGAATCGCAGGCATGTTGTGCTCGTCATCAGCGAAAGCGGGAACCATGGTAATGGCGGATGGGGGGCCGGGGTCGAGGATTTGCGGCCCTGGCCTGTCCGAAGGCGACACTGCCGGACGCTGGACGCATCTCGGCAAGTGGATGGCGCAATTCGATTAGCCGTCGGGGTAAACGGCCCTCATACTTTACCGCCGCCGCCACGGCAAATCCTACGACGCGGAGTTCCCATGGACGTGCAGCCAGCCCAGGTTTCCCGGTCTCGCCGTCCGAGCGGTCGGGAGGCCAAGAGAGCCGCGCGTACCGCGCGCAGCCATTCCTCGATCCCCTACATCACGCGCAACATCCCGTACTACGAAGTGCTCGGCAGCGAGGGCCTGGAGCTCCTCGAGCACAATGCCGATACCATCCTCGAGGAGATCGGCATCGATTTCCGCGATGACCCCGAGACGCTGAAGATCCTGCGCGAGGCCGGCGCCGACGTCCGGGGGGAACGCGCGCGCTTTCCCCGCGGCATGTGCCGCACCCTCGTGACCCGTTCGGCGCCCAGGGAATTCGTGCAGCACGCGCGCAATCCGGCGCGCAACGTCGTGATCGGCGGCGGCCGCACCGTCTTTGCGCCCGCCTACGGTTCGCCCTTCATCCGCAGCCTCGACGAAGGCAGGCGTTACGCGCGCATCGAGGATTTCCGCAATTTCGTCAAGCTCGCCTACATGGCGACTTCGCTCCATCACTCCGGCGGCACGATCTGCGAGCCGGTCGACCTGCCGGTCAACAAGCGCCATCTCGACATGGTCCATAGCCACATGAAGTACAGCGACAAGCCGTACATGGGCTCGGTGACCCACGCCGAGCGGGCGGCCGACACGGTCGAGATGACGCGGATCCTGTTTGGAGATCAGTATCTGGACGAGGTCACCGGCAGACCCAAGACCTGCGTCATGAGCCTGATCAACGCCAACTCCCCGATGACCTGGGATGCGACCATGCTCGGCGCGCTGAAAACCTACGCGCGCGCCAATCAGGCCACCATCGTCACGCCGTTCATTCTCGCCGGCGCGATGTCGCCCGTGACGGTCGCCGGCACGGTGGCGCAGACGCTCGCCGAGGCGCTCGCCGGCATGACGGTCGCCCAGCTCATCAATCCCGGGGCGCCGGTGGTGCTCGGCAGCTTCGCCTCCTCGCTGTCGATGCAATCGGGGGCGCCCACGTTCGGAACTCCGGAGCCGGCTTTGGTGCTGTACGTGATGGCCGCGCTCGCCCGGCGCCTGGGCGTGCCCTTTCGCTCCGGCGGCGCCTTGTGCGCCTCGAAGATCCCCGATGCCCAGGCGGCCTTCGAGTCGGCCAACACCATGGTCCCGACCTGCCTCGCCGGAGTCAATTTCGTGCTGCACACGGCCGGTTGGCTCGAGGGCGGCCTTGCCATGGGGTATGAGAAATTCGTCATGGACGCCGATCAGGCCGGCATGATGCATACCCTGCTGCAGGGCGTCGATCTCACCGACAACGGCCAGGCGATGGATGCGATCCGAGAGGTGGGTCCCGGAAAGCATTTCCTCGGCTGCGCCCATACACAGGCCAACTTCGAGACGGCGTTCTACCGCTCACCGCTTGCCGACAACAACAGCTTCGAGCAATGGCAGTCCGAGGGTGCGACTGACATGGCCCAGCGCGCCAACACGCTATGGAAAAAGCAGTTGGCGGAATACGAGGCGCCGCCGCTCGATCCTTCGGTCGATGAGGCGCTGCTCGATTATATGAATCGCCGCAAGGCGTCCTTCCCGGATTCCAACGTCTAAGGGGCCTCACGGCGGCAGCGTGGTGGCGGACTTGCCTGAGCTCTGGATCGGGCTCGATACGGGCGGCACCTACACGGATGCCATTGCGCTGGAAGGAGGGCGACGAGTCATCGCCAGCGCCAAGGCGCTGACCACGCACTGGGATCTGTCGGTGGGGCTGGGTGCGACGCTGCACGCCATGCTGAATGCGCTGCCCGAGGGCGCGGCCCGGCGCGTCTCACTCGTATCCGTTTCGACGACGCTCGCGACGAATGCGGTGGTCGAAAACCGCTTCAGCCCGATCTGCGCGATCCTCGTCGGCTTCAACGATCGCATGGCCGAGGAGACGCACATCGCGAGCCAGTTGGGAGGTGTCGTCGTGCGCGTGCGCGGCGGACACGATCCGGCCGGCCTCGAGGAGCAGGCGCTCGATGAGGCGGCGGTCGAGGCGGCGGTGCACGAGCACGCGGCACGGGTCGAGGCGTTCGCCGTTGCGGCGCAGTTCTCGGTGCGCAACCCCGGGCACGAGCTACGGGTACGCGAGCGTATCCGGGCCCTGAGCGGCAAGCCGGTTACCTGCAGTCACGAGCTCAGCGCGCAGTTGAATGCGCCCAAGCGGGCGCTCACCGCTGCGCTCAATGCCCGCCTGGTGCCGCACATCCGCCATCTCCTCGATGCGGTGGGACGGACACTCGAGCGCGCGGGCGTACGCGCTCCGTTGATGGTCGTGAAGGGCGATGGGACCTTGATGCGCGCGGATGTTGCCCTCGAGTATCCGATCGAGACCGTGGTCTCGGGACCGGCGGCGAGCGTCGTGGGAGCGGCGTTCCTCACCGGGCTCAAGGATTTCGCGGTCGCCGACATGGGCGGGACGACCACCGACGTCGCCATCGTCGTCGATGAGCGTCCGCTCGTGCGGGCCGACGGCGCCGTGATCGGCGGCTGGCGGACGATGGTCGAGGCCATCGATGTTCGCACCTGCGGTCTCGGCGGCGACAGCGAGGTGCATTTCGATCGGGAAGCGCACCTCAAAATCGGTCCGCGCAGAGTGATGCCACTCAGTCTGCTCGCCCATCAGTTTGCCGAGGTGCTGGCCGAGCTCGACCGGCTCGCGGCCGCGGAGCGTCTGCCGTCGTTTGCGGGCCAGTTCGGCCATCGAAATCCCGGCCGCGATGCGCCAGCGGATCTCGATCGGCTGGAGCTGCGGGTGTGGGAGGCGCTCGGCACGACGCCCGGGCGGCTCGATGTCGTGGCGCGCACCGCGCAGGGCGTCGCGGCACTGCATCGGCTGGTGGACCGCGGGCTTGCCACGGTCGCGGGATTCACGCCGAGCGATGCGCTGCACGTGCTCGGCCACCAGAGCGGCTGGAGCCAGGAGGCGGCTCGCCTCGGCGCCGCCATCATCGCCACCGAAGAGCGCAACGTGACCGCGCGCCGGGGCAAGGACACCCCAGAGGGAGTCAGCGAGCGAGTGTACGAGCAGGTGATCCGGCAGGCGGCACGCGTGGTGTTGGAAAGCACGCTCGCGCAGGACCCGGGCGTCGAGCCGCACCACGGGCGCTGGGGGCCGCTCGGCATCCTGATCGAGCGCGTGGTCGAGGGCCGGCCGTTCTCGAAACTGATCGATGCGCAGTTGCGCCTGCCGAATCCGCTGGTGGCCATCGGCGCTCCGGCCGCCGCCTTCTATCCGCAAGTCGCACTCCGCCTTGGCGCCCGTCTCATCGTCCCGGAGCATGCCGCCGTCTGCAATGCGGTGGGCGCGGTGGTCGGTGTCGTGTCGGAGACCGTCGCGATCCTGGTGAACCAGCCCGTGTACAAGGTGTTTCGGGTGCACGACCCGGGGGGGATCCGCGATTTTGAGCGGGCCGAAGTAGCGATCGAGGCGGCGAAGGAACTGTCGCGCGAGCTCGCGCTCGCGGCCGCGCGGCGTGCCGGCGCGGAGCACCCGCATGTCGAGACATCCGTCATCGAGCGTCGCGCTTCCGGGTCCGGTGAGGACTATCTCGCGGAGGCCACGGTGCGCTCGCGCGCGACCGGCCGGCCGGCGAGGGCCGCGCGCCAGCCTCGCGTCAACGACTGACGGACTAGGATTCTTTGGCCAGCGACTTCGGCGAGGGCCGCCGCCGCGCGCCGCGCGCGCCGGTGCGCGGACTCGGCGGCTTAGGTGCCGGCAACTCGACGGCCTTGCGCAAGTGTACGTATTGCGCCGTCGAGTGGGGAATGCCCATGGCCTCGACGAAGTGGCTCTGGAACTTGGGCTCGATGGCGGTCTCGATCTTTTGCACCTCGTGCACCAGCGTCTCGATCGTCTTACGCGAGCCGAAATCGAGCAGCGCGATGCGCGCTCCGGTCCCCGCGGCGTTGCCCGCAGAGGAGACCTGCGAGAGCTCACAGTCCGGAATCATCCCGAGCACCATGGCATATTTGACGTCGATGTGCGATCCGAAGGCACCCGCGAGGCGGATGCGATCCACGTGCTCGGTGCCGAACCGGTCCATCAACAGGCGGATACCGGCGTACAGAGCCGCTTTCGCGAGTTGGATCGCGCGAACGTCGTTCTGGGTGACCGTCAGGGTCTGCGCACCCTGGTAGACGACATAACCGAACGTGCGACCCATCGGCACGATGCGCGGACTGCGCGCGGCGAGCTCGCCATCGACCACGCCGTCCTGACTCAAGATGCCGGTCAGGAACATCTCGGCGATCACTTCGATGATCCCCGAGCCGCAGATCCCCGTGACGCCGCTGGCTTTCGCGGACTCCTCGAACCCGGGCTGGTCCGACCAGAGCTCGGAACCTATGACCTTGAATCGCGGCTCGAGGGTCGCCGGATCGATCCGTACGCGCTCGATCGCGCCCGGTGCGGCGCGCTGGCCGCAGCTGATCTGCGCGCCTTCGAACGCAGGTCCCGTCGGACTCGAGCAGGCGAGCAGACGCTCGCGATTACCCAACACGATCTCGGCGTTGGTGCCGACATCGACCAGCAGCGTCACGGCCTCGCCCAAGTCGGGTCGCTCGGCGAGGACCATGCCGGCCGTATCCGCGCCAACATGGCCGGCTACACAGGGCAGTGCGTACGCCCGCGCGCCGCGGTGCAGGTGCAAGCCGATCTCCGTGGCCCAAAACTCCAATGCCTCATCGGTCGCGAGTGCGAAAGGCGCGCCTCCGAGCTCCACCGGGTCGATGCCGAGCAGGAGGTGATGCATGATCGGATTGCCGACCAGCGTCACCTCGAGAATGTCATCGGTGTGCGCTTTCGCCTGACGCGCAACATCGGCCGCGAGCCGATTGAGCGCCTCGCGCACCGCGGTGGTCATCTGCTGCGCCCCGCCCGGATGCATCATGGAATAGGAGACGCGGCTCATCAGATCCTCGCCGAAGCGGATCTGCGGATTCATGACGCCGCTCGAAGCCAGTACCTCGCCGGACTCGAGATCGCAGAGGTGGGCGGCGATGGTGGTGGAGCCGATGTCCACGGCGAGACCGAGCGCCCGTTCGTGAAAGCCCGGCCAGACGCCGATAATCCGCTCGCCGCCATGCACGGCGACCGTCACTTTCCAGTCTCCCTTGCGCAGCGCCGGCTGCAGCCGCTGCAGCATGTGCAGGTCGCAGCTAAGGCCGGGCAGCTGCCACTCGCGCTGCAGGGCTTCCTCGAGACGCTGCAGGTCGCCCGCGGGATCGTGCATGTCGGGCTCGCGCACCTCGACGTAATGTAGGCGCGCCACCGGATCCAGTGTGATCGCTCGCGCCTCGGCCTCCTTGCGGATGACCTGCCGGTGTACCTGGCTGGTCGGCGGCACGTCCACCACCAGGTCGCCCTGGATGCGCGCCTGACAGGAGAGGCGGTGACCGGCCGGCAGCGGCCGGCGGCCAGCCGGATTTTCCTCGGCCGCGCTGGGTGCCGACAGGTTTTCCGGCCGGGAGACGACGCCGTGCTTGGCGAACTCGCCCTTCATGACCAGTACTTCACAGCGCCCACAGATGGCGCGGCCGCCGCATACGGAGTCGACGTCTACTCCCAACGAGCGCGCGGCTTGCAGGAGCGGCGTTCCGAGCGGAAAGCGCCCGCGCTTTCCCGAGGGCGTAAAGACGATCAGGGCGTCCGGCTCAGCTGACACGGCGGCGATGGCCTCCCTCGCGCCGGCCGCGCGCGGCGCCCTCGCCAGGAGCCGCTCCCGCGGATCCCTGCGCCGGCGGCGCCTCGCGGAACTTGCGGATCCAACGCGTGCAATCCGGATCGTGTCCCATCATGACGTCAGCCCCCATGACGGCCCGCACGATGTCGATGTGCAGCGGGTTCATGATCGCGGAGGTCATGCCGGCGCCGATCGCCGAGATCAGGAAAGCCGCGGTGATGCCCTCGCGCGCCGGCAGTCCAAAGCTGATGTTGGAGGCGCCGCAGGTCGTGTTCACCTTCAGCTCGCTCCGCAGGCGCTTGAGCAGATGCGTCACCTGCACCGCCGCCTTGTTGATGGCGCCGATCGGCATCACCAGCGGATCGACCACCACATCGGATGCCGGGATGCCGTGATCCGCCGCGCGGTGCACGATCTTCTTCGCCACCTCGAAACGTACGTCCGGATCCTCGGAGATGCCGGTCTCGTCGTTGGAGATCGCCACCACCGCCGCGCCGTGTTTCTTCACGAGCGGCAGGACCGCTTCCAGACGCTCCTCCTCGCCGGTGACGGAGTTGACCAGCGCCTTGCCTATGTAGACGGCGAGGCCGGCTTCCAGTGCGGCGACGATGGAGGAGTCGATGGACAGCGGTACATCCGTGACCGACTGCACGAGCTGCACGGCTTTCGCGAGTATCGCGGGCTCGTCGGCGAGCGGGATGCCGGCGTTGACATCGAGCATGTGGGCGCCGGCCGCTACCTGTGCGCGGGCGTCAGCCTCGACCCGGCTGAAGTCTCCGGCGGCCATTTCGGCGGCCAGAATCTTGCGCCCGGTCGGATTGATGCGCTCGCCGATCATGACGAACGGGCGGTCGAAGCCGATGACGACTTCACGAGTGGCAGAGCTGATGATGGTGTCGGTCATAGTTAGGAAGCCATCCTGTCGGAGTTGCGTTGGGGATCGCGGCCGGGATACCACGGGACACGCCCGCCGAGCACTCCGGAGCGGTCGATGATCTCGGGGACGCTGTCTTCCTGACGATAGGCCATCACGTGGACGCCGCTCACACCGGGCACGGAGCGGATCTCCTGGATGAGCTCGATGCAGAGGTTGCGCCCTTCGCGCGCGGCATCGGCCGCGCCCGCCAGGCGCGCGATGACCGCATCGGGAATGTGTAGGCCCGGTACGTGCGTGCGCATCCATTCCGCCGTCTTGGCGGAGCGCAGCGGTCCCACCCCGACCAGGACGAAGATCTTCTCGAGAAGGCCGAGATCCTCGATGCGGCGCAGGAAAGCCTTGAGCACCGCCACGTCGTAGCAGTATTGGGTCTGCATGAACTGCGCGCCGGCGGCGACCTTCTTCGCGAGCCGTTGTGCGCGCCACTCGAGCGGCGGCGCGGAGGGATTCTCCGCGGCGCCGAGCAGCAATCGCGGCGCAAAGGTCAGCTTGCGTCCGCTCAAGAACCGGTGCTCGTCGCGCATGGTTCGGGCGGTCTCGAGCAGCGTCATCGAGTCGAGGTCGAACACCGGCAGCGCCTGCGGATGATCGCCGGCCTGCACCCCATCTCCCGTCAGACAGAGGACGTTGCAGACGCCCATCGCGGCTCCGCCGAGGATGTCGCCCTGGATCGCGATGCGGTTCTTGTCGCGGCAGGAGACCTGCATGACCGGGGCGTAGCCGACCCGAGTGAGGAGCGCGCAGACCGCGACGCTCGACATGTGGCAGTTGGCGCCGCTGCCGTCGGTGGCATTGATGGCATCGACATAACCGTCGAAGATCCGCGCGCGCTGATAGACCTCCTCGGGATCCGCGGAGTCGGGCGGCGCCATCTCCGTGGTCACCGCAAACTTGCCGGCGCGCAGTACCCGCTCCAGGCGGCCGGGAGAAGTGTGGCCTGGCAGGATCGGCAGCGGATATCCGGGTACCGGCTCATCCTCGAAGATCACGCGCTCTCTCCCGTACGCTCGCGAGCCACACGAAGCCAGGAAGATTTTCCGGTGAGCCGGCGGTCGAGCGGTGGTTGTACGCGGCTGAGGGCCGCGGCGCCCCCGGGAATGCGCGCGCTGCCCGCGACGGCAAGATACCAGACACATTTCATGTCGGGCCGCACCTCGCAGTTGCCGTTATCGCGCACACCGCCGCACGGCCCGTTGCGCAGGCTCTTCGGACAGTTCATGGGGCAGGACATTCCCGTGGAGCTCAGGACGCACTGCCCGCACATCCGGCAGTCGAACAGCAGTCCCTTGACCTGTCGCTCGAGCGCCGCCACGGGACGCTCGAGATGCGGGTAGCCGAGGCGCTTGAAGAGCGGATGGAGCGCCGCCAGAGCGCGCTCAAAGCCGCGGTAGAAGCTGTTGAGACCGCGCGCATGACGTACCGACCACAGCCGTACTCGGTACATCAAGCACCGGCCGGTTCCGTCGCGGCCGCGCCGTCCGGGGCCGAGTCCGGGTCGACGCCCTTGGATCTGACCAGCCGCTCGAGATACTCGTCGGTATATCGCGACTCGATCCGAGCGGCTTCCGCAGCCACCTCCGCCGCGATGTCCTCGGCGCAGGGCCGCGGGGCGCTGCGCTTCCAGTCCGCGAGGTAGGCGTTGGAGCTCCCTCGGCCGGCGCGCATGGCCGCGCGGTCGACCGCCTCCTGAAAGCGCGCCGACAGTTGCGCCTTGGCCGTCTCCCGACCCCGCCGGCCGACCACCTGCGCCGGGATGTCACGCCAGGAGATGATGCTCAGGTTTGCCATGACGGTCTCGGATCGGACACTACCCGGAGGCTCTGCCCGCCGAGACGGATGGCGAGCTCGCCGAGGCCGGTGTGCCGGTGCTCGAAGGCGAGACCGAGGCTCGAAGCGATCTGCCGCGCCCGCTCGAGCAGGGCGGCGGAGCGCGTTTGGGCCAGGTAGATGACCTTGCGGTAGTTGCGGAAGTACTCCTGCACGAGCTGCGGGTGTCGATCGAGCCCGAGCTCGCGCGCGACCAGCCGCTCGAAGTGACGCGTCAGGAAGTCCGTCAGGTAGAAGGTTCCCGGCTCGGCCTCGGCAAGCTCGGCGAACGCCGCCGCGCCGGTGAGAAACTCATAACAGTGGGCGCCCGGCAGCCGCTCCACGCCTTCCTCGCGCAGCACCGCATCCAGGCGTCCGCCGGTGCCGCAATCGCCGTAGGCGACGAAGATGCTGCGATATTCGCCCCGGTGGGCGCGGATCTTCTCCCGCACGGCCGGGGCGATGCGCTCGGGACGATTGTGTAGCTCGGGCGGCAGGCAGCAGATGTCGACGCTCGTCCAGCCGTTCGCCCGGCGCAGCGCCGCGATCTCGCGCGCGAGCGCCCCGCAGGCGATGATCAGCGCGCGTCCGGTCTCCATGCATCCGCTCCGTTGCCTTTGGGTGGTCTCAGGCGGCACGCGCGGCCGCGCGGCGTGCGGCGATGAGAGTCTTGGCCGTCTCGACCGCGATCGATGCATCGCGGCAGTAGGCGTCGGCCCCCACGGCCTTGCCGAACTCCTCATTGAGCGGCGCGCCGCCGACCAGCACGATGAACTTCTCGCGGATGTTCTGCTCGCGCAACTTGTCGATTACGACCTTCATGTAGGGCATGGTCGTCGTGAGCAGCGCCGACATGCCGAGGATGTCGGGCTTGTGCTTCTCGAGGGCGTCCAGGTACTTGTCCACCGAGTTGTTGATCCCGAGATCGATCACCTCGAAGCCCGCCCCTTCGAGCATCATCGAGACCAGGTTCTTGCCGATGTCGTGGATGTCCCCTTTGACCGTGCCGATCACGATCTTGCCGATCGACTCGGCGCCGGTTTCCGCAAGCAGCGGGCGCAGGATCTCCATCCCCGCCTTCATGGAATTAGCGGCGAGCAGCACTTCGGGCACGAACAGGATCCCGTCGCGAAAATCGATGCCGACGATGCGCATGCCCTCGACGAGCGCATCGTTCAGGACCTTCTCGGCGCCCCAGCCGCGCTCGAGGAATATGTGCGTCGCTTCCGCGACCTCGTCGCGCAGACCGTTGTAGAGGTCATCGTGCACCTGCTCGGTGAGCTCCTGATCGTTCAGGTCGCGCAGGTTGAACTCGGGCTCATCTGCCATGCTCGGTCCTCGCATCAGGGGCGTACGCCCTCAGGGAAAATGGTAGCGGAGGGGGGGCCTGGGATGCGGTGAATTTGCGACTTCCGCATGTCCGCAGGCGACAGACTGTGAAGCCGAGCAAGGCCGCCCGGGCGACGCGGCGCCTCATGTCAAATCTGCATGGCGCCATTCGGATCTGCCGGGTCAGGCGGTGCGATTGAGCGGGGCGCCGTGATCGCAAGCTCACTAGCCGCGCCGCGGCGCTTGCGCGAGAATCCGATGATGGCGACGTTCGTGAACGACCCGCGGCGCGCTGCGTTGCCGGTCGCCTGGCGGAGGCTTGCACTACGGAGGACATCCTCGTGTCCGAAACCCGTCTGATCTCCCGCCGCGGACGCGAGGCGCGCCGGGCGACACGCGCGCAGGGGCCCACGAAGCTCCCTTACATCAGGCGAAAGCTCCCGGCCGTTGACCTCTTCAGTCGCGAGGCGATCGAGACCATCGCCCACAATGCCGAGACGATCCTCGAGGAGATCGGCATCGAGTTCAGGCGCGATCCGGAATCGCTGCGGCTGTGGCGGGCGGCGGGCGCCGACGTGCAGGGCGAGCGAGTGCGCATCCCGCGAGGGCTGTGCCGGCAGCTGCTGCGCACGGCGCCGAGCGAGTTCGAGCTGCACGCACGCAACCCGGCGAAGAACGTGCGCTTTGGCGGCGATGCAACGGTGTTCTCGCCGGTCGGTGGGCCGCCGTTCGTGTCTGATCTGGATCACGGCCGACGCTATGGCACCCTCGCGGACCTGGTGAATTTCATCAAGCTCGCGCAGATGGCACCGGCGATTCATTTCTCGGGCGGGGCGATCGTTGAGCCCATGGACATACCTCCCAACAAGCGTCAGCTCGATATCCAGTACTCCTTCTTCCGCTACAGCGACCAGGGCTGCGAGGGCACGCCGGAGACGCGCGGGCACGCGGAGGATGCCGTATCGATCGCCCGCATCGTCTTCGGCGAGGAGTTCATGGAGCGGCAGGTGGTGTTGCTCGGCAACATCAACTCCAACTCGCCGCTTACCTTCGACGGACGCATGCTGGGGGCGCTCAGAGTGTTCGCCGCAGCGAATCAGGGAACGATCGTCGTTCCGGCGATGCTCGCCGGCGCGATGGGACCGGTGACCACGGCCGGTTGCATGGCGGAGCTGCTCGCCGAGACCTTGGCCGGCATGGCGCTCACGCAGCTCGTGCGGCCCGGCGCACCCGTGATCCTCGGCTCGTTCGTCGGCGCGATATCGATGCGCACCGGCTCGCCGATGTTCGGTACCGCGGAGGCGACGCAGATGATCTTCGCGACCGCGCAGCTCGCGCGCCACCTCGGGCTGCCTTGCCGCAGCGGGGGCTCCTTGTGCGCCTCCAAGGTCGCCGATGCGCAGGCGGGGTACGAAAGCGCGAACACCTTGCTGCCGACGGTGCTCGCCGGGGTGCATCTCGTGACGCATGCGGCCGGCTGGCTCGAGGCGGGCCTGGTCTCGAGCTTCGAGAAGTTCATCCTCGATATCGATCAGCTGGCGATGATGCAGGCGCTCGCAGCTGGGATGGATCTGAGCGAGCGCGGTCAGGCGCTCGATGCCATCCGTGAGGTGGGGCCCGGCAGTCATTTCCTGGGTTGCGCCCATACGCTCGCCAACTTCGAGTCTGCGTTCTATCAGTCGATCGTCGCCGACTACTCGCCCTACGAGCAGTGGATTCAGGAAGGAAGAATGACGGCCGAGCAGCGCGCCAACCGTATCTGGAAGAAGATGCTGGCCGAGTACGTCGATCCTGGCATCGATCCGGCGATCGACGAGGCCCTCAAGGACTTCATCGCGCGGCGCAAGGAAGTGCTCACCGATGACATCACCGAGGAATGAAGATCAGGTGGCGGTGAGTTCCCGACCAACACCGGTCGGCGCGGCGGCTCGGCGACGCATTCCTGTCCGTTGGAAGCTCTACTCGCTGACCTTCGTTCTCGGGTCATTCGCCTACCTGCAGCAGCGCACGATTCCGGTCGCCGCGTACCGGATGATGCCGGAGCTCGGTTTGAGCCAGATGCAGATCGGCTGGCTCGAGACCGCATTCATCATCGGCTATACGGTGATGCAGTTTCCCGGTGGCGTCCTCGGGCAGCGCTTCGGGGCACGGGTCAGCTTCACGGCCATCAGTGTGCTCGCGTTTGCGGCCATGATGCTGACGCCGCTGGCGCCCTACGCGCTGCATGCCGGAGCGCTGTTCGCCGCTCTCTTCGCGCTGCAGCTCGCGTTAGGCCTCGCCCAGGCGCCGATCTTCCCGCTCTCCGCCGGAATCTACGAGACCTGGTTCATGCCGCAACTCTGGCCCTTCGTTCAGGGGCTGCAGAGCATGGGATTGCAGCTCGGTGCGGCGCTGACTCCGCCTTTGATCGCCTGGCTGATGGCGGTCTCGAGCTGGCAGCGGGCAATCGTGTGGACGACGCTCCCCTTCGCGCTGCTCATCGTCCTTTGGGCCTGGTACGCGCGTGATGTACCCGCGGAGCACCCGCAGGTGAGCGCGAAGGAGCTGGCCGAGCTCGGCGAACGTGCCGCAGCGCGGATCGATGCGCGCATCACCTGGGGGCGCGTCGCGGCGCTCCTGAAGGACCGCGACCTGCTCGCGCTGACCCTCTCCTACGTGTGCATGAACTACGTGTTCTACCTGGTGGCCAACTGGGTATTCCTCTATCTGGTGCAGGAGCGGCACCTCAACATGCTGGAGAGCGGCTGGCTCGCCGCCATCCCGCCGCTGGCCTCGGGCCTTGGAGCCGGAGCCGGCGGTTGGGCAGCCAGCGCCCTGGTGAAGCGTCGCGGCACCCGCTGGGGTTTGCACATCGTGCCGCTCCTGAGTCTGCCGACCGCCGGGTTGCTGCTCATCGCTGCCGGCCACGCGAGTGCGGCGTACCTCGCCGTGGGCGCGCTCGCGCTCTGTTATGCGTTGGTCGAAGTCAACGAGGGACCCTATTGGGCCGCCGCCATGCACCTGGGTCGCGCCGACACCATGGCGGCGACGGGCATACTCAACACCGGCGGGAACGCCGGTGGTCTCATTGCAACGCCCATCGTGGCCTATCTCTCGGGACATCAGGCCTGGATGACGGCCTTCCTGCTCGGCACGGCGTTCGCGATGGCAAGTGCCGCACTCTGGCTGTTGGTGGACCCTACGCGCCGGTTGCGCAGTGAGCCGCGCGCCGGCTGAGCCAGGCGGCGAGGGTGTCGCACAGCCACGAGGCCCAGCTCCGTCCGACCCAGAACTCGAGCCCACCCTCGCGCGCGGCGAGCACGCCGGGGCAGTCGAGCAGCGTCGCGGCAGCGCATCCGCGATTTCCGAGCACCTGCTCGAGGGGCAACAATCCCGAGAGCACCGAGCGCGTATCCCCACCGCTCAGCTCGATGCAACACCACTTGGCGCGTCCCTCGATGACGGCCGCTCCTGCGCGACGCAGGCGCTCGATGCGATCGGCCGCGCGCTCGCTTGCATCGGCCGTGAGCAGCCATCGCTGCGGCGCGAAATGCAGGATACGTGCGCCGTGGGCAAGCTCAGCCGCCGCGCCGGGCTCGTGCGCGGCCGGGAAGCCGAGCGTGGCGTCCCGCTCGAGAGCGACGAGTGGCGCCACGAGCTCGTGGCAGCGGACATCCCTCTGTAGCGCCAGCCGGATGTCGCTCATCCTTTCATCCTTTCGCCCGCGGGATCGAAGTGCACGGGCTCGGTCACGAGGAGCGGGATCTCGGTTCCGGCGAGCGGGTCCGAGGCCAATACCCGCGCTCCCGGATGCGCGTGATCGCGCGCGAGGAGCCCGAGGGCGATGTGGCGGTCGAGCGTCGGACTGAAGGCGGCCGAGGTGATGTAGCCGAGTGACTCGCGGGATGCGCCGGGGGCGGTGAGCTGGGCGCCGGCGTTGAAGCGCCGGGCGGGCTCGGCGGCGATGAGTCCAACCAACATCGGACGGGACGCCTCATGCAGTGCGGGACGCTCGAGCAACGTACAGCCGATGCAGGCCGCGGACGCGCGTACCCAACTTTCGAGCCGCAGGTCGTAGGGCGAGGTCTGGCCGTTGATTTCGGCGCTCGTGAGATAGCCTTTCTCGATGCGCAGCACATCGAGCGCTTCGAGCCCGTAGGGCCGCACCCCGCGATCGCTCCCCGCCGCACGCAATGCCTGCCAGAGGGTGGGCGCCTCGTCCGCGGCGCAGTGCAGCTCATAAGCGAGCTCGCCCGAGAAGCTCGCCCGCAGAATTCGTAGCGGTCGGCCGCGCCACTCCCCTGGCGCCCAGGCAAGATGAGGGAGCCTTGCGGTTTCAGCGGCAGGTGTTGCCGGCAGGGCCTCGACAACGAGCTCCCGGCTCTTCGGACCGCTCACGACGATGACGCCCCAGGCCTCGGTCGCATCGGCGCAGCAGACCTCGAGCGCCGTTGGGCCGGTCGCGATGTGGTACTGCAGATGAGCGAGCACCGTGGCCGCGCCATGGGTGCTCGCGGTGAGGAGAAAATGCGATTCCGCGAGCCGCACCAGCAAGCCGTCATCGAGCACCATGCCATCCTCGCGCAGCAGAACCGCATAGCGCGCACGGCCGACGGCGATGCGGCTCGGCCTACCTAAGCAGACCCGATCGAGGAACGCCGCGGCGTCCGCGCCGCTTACCTCGATCTTGCCGAGCGTCGAGGCATCCAACAGGCCACCGGCACTGCGTACGCGGCGCGCCTCCTCGGCCCCGGCGGTCACCGGATCGATGTTTGGACCCGAAAAATGCCGAGCGCGCAGCCAGAGCCCCGAGGGCTCCATGAGGGCACTGTCCGCGAGGAGGGCATCGTGAAGCGGCGTGCGGCGAAGCGGTTTCACGGCGAGCGGCGCCGGCAGGCCTGCGAGTGTGGCGAGGGGCACGGGCCGGACCGGCGGGCGCCCGCGACTCTGGCCGACGGTGGCGAGGGGCTCGCCGAGGAACTCGGCGACGATGGCGGCGCCGAGGAGGCCTCCCGTTTTGCCCTGATCCGTACCGACACCGAGTGTGGTGTAGCGCTTCACGTGCTCGATCTCGCGGAATCCCTCAGCGACCGCCTGGCGAAGGTCCGCGACCGTGACGTCGTTCTGCAGATCGACGAACTGGTGCTTCTCGCGTCCGCGCGGCACACGCCAGAGGAGCTGCAGGTTGGGCACGGGATCGCCGGCGGCTCCCACCGTCGCAGCCGTGCCGATGCCGGCGACTGATCCAACAGTGGTGATGCCGTTACGGGCGCCATCGCGCAGCGTCTGTGCGGCGCGTGCCCCCGCGCGGGTGCCGCCGATGAGCGCCTGGGAGAGCTCGAGATGGCCCGCGGCCGCGCCCGCGGTAAGCGCTTCACCCTCATCCGCTGCCACGAATGCGCCGAGCTCGGGCGTATAACGCGGTGCGGCGCCGGATTGCAGCGCGAGTGAGATCGAGGGTGTCCAGCCGCCGCTCACCGCGATGAGGTCGCAGGGTAGCTCCAGCACCGCCCCGGTGCCGAGCGCGCCGATGCGCGCGCCGCGCACGCGCATCCTCCCGAGCGCGCGCTCGACGACGTGTGCGCTGAGAATCCGGGTCCCTCGCCGCTCGAGCTCATCGACCGCCGCGAGCGTCGACCGCGGTCGCGGATCGACGATCGCGCGGATGCGGATTCCTTGCTCGCCGAGCCGCAGGGCGGCGGGATAGAGGCGATCGTGGTTGCCGAAGATCACGGCGTCGTCACCGGCGCGCACGGCATAGCGGCTCGCGTAGCGCTCTACCGCTCCGAGCAACATGACACCGGGCCGGTCGTTGTCCTCGAACGCGATCGGCCGCTCGATCGCGCCGGTGGCGATGATGCGGACGAGTGGCCGGAGCAGCAGCAGCTCATGATCGTCCGGGCGCCCTGCGGATTGGCTCAGCGCGAGCACCTGCTCCTCGTACACGCCGATTGCGGTCGTGCCGTAGAGCATCGGCACTCGAGCGGCTCGCAATTGCGTGCACGTGCGCGCCACCCACTCGGCGGCGGCGAGACCGTCGATGCGCGCGCCTTCGAACTGCAGCTCACCGCCGGCCAGCAGCTCCTGCTCGCAGACGATGACCCGGGCGCCGGCGGTTGCCGCGCTCACCGCCGCGGCAAGGCCGGCGGGACCGGCACCGATCACCAGCACATCGCAGCTGAGGTAACGCTCGCTGCCGGGCGCGACGCGTGCGCGCTCGGGTGCGTGGCCCAGCCCCGCGAGACGGCGGATCAGCGGCTCATACCAGCGCCAGGACGGCCACATGAATGTTTTGTAGTAAAAGCCCGCGCCGTAGAGCGCACCACCCGCACCGAAGGCCGCCGTGAGATCGAAGCGCAGCGACGGCCAGCGGTTCTGACTCCGCGCCATGAGTCCCGGGGCGAGATGAGCGAGCGTCGCCGGAATGTTTGGAATGGCGCCCGTGCCGGCGTCGAGCGTCACGAGCGCGCTCGGCTCCTCTGCGCCGCAGGAGAGCACGCCCCGAGGCCGGCGGAATTTGATGCTTCGGCCGAAGAGCCGCACGCCGTGAGCAAGCAGGGCGGAGGCGAGGGTGTCACCCTCGAGCCCGCGGTAGCGACGACTATCGAACCGAAAGTCGATCGGGCGCGAGCGTTCGATGCATCCGCCGGCGGGATTGCGGAACGAGGTGCTCACTTACCCGCGCATCGAGTGAGCTCGGCGCTCACCGCGAGCACGGCGCCACTCGTGAGATCGCGGGTCAGCTCGAGCCACATCTGGCAGCCGGCGACGTGTTGCCAGTGCTCGATGGATCGATGCGGATCGGCACGCCGCAGGTACAGCCGCTCCGCGGCCGTGCCCTTCACATCGGACAAGGTGATGCGAAACTGAAACTCCGCGGCGTCGCGCTCACCGCAAAACGGACAGCGGATCAACATGCGGCGCGCCTCATTTGCTCCAGGCAAGTCATTGCCGGGCCGGGAAGGGCCCCGCGCCTTTCTCATCGAGCACATGTCCGGTGAGGAAGCGCGAGAGTCGGAAAGGACGGATGAGCTCGGGGGCCTCGCCACGGGCGATGAGCTCGGCATAGGCGCGGCCGGAGGCCGGGATTGCCTTGAAGCCGCCGTAGCACCAACCCCCGTTCAGAAAGAGCTCCTCGCTCCCGAGCTTGTCGATGATCGGGCTGCCGTCCATCGTCATGTCGTTCATGCCGGCCCAGTGGCGCAGCAGCCTCAGATCCGCGGTCCGCGGCAGCAATGCGGTGAGCGCTCGACACACATCCCGCACCCGGCTCACCGCGCCCGTCTGCGTCATCGAGGGATGGCCGTCGAGCATGCCGCCGAAGACCAGACCGCCGCGGTCCGACTGGGAGACGTATACCTCACCGCCTCCGGGGTACATATAGATGAGGACGGTATCGAGCATCGGCTTCACGGGCTCGGTGACGCAGGCCTGCAGCAGGTGGGTCTCGAGGGGCAGCGAGAGCCCCAACCGTGCCGCGAGGCTTGCCGTGCGGCCGGCGACCGCGAGCGCGACGCGCTCGCCGGCGATGAATCCCTGATCACTCTCGACGCCGGCGATGCGGCCTCCCCGGCGCGCAAGTCCGAGCACCTCGCAGCGCTCGATGATGTCGACTCCGAGGGCGGCTGCGGCGCGGGCGTAGCCCCAGGCGACCGCATCGTGTCGCACCGTGCCGCCGCGCCGCTGCAACAGCCCGCCGACGATCGGAAACTGCCGGGGCGCCGCCACATCCAGCTCCGGGACGAAGCGCGCGACGCCCGAGCGGTCCAGAAGCTCCGCGTCGATTCCCGAGAGGCGCATGGCGTTGCCCCGGCGTCGCAGCGCCACCATGTCCTCGTCCGCCACCGCCAGATCGAGCACTCCGCGGGGGCTGTACATGATGTTGAAATTGAGCTCGCGGGCGAGCGTGTCCCAGCGCCTGAGCGAGTCCTCGTAGAAGCGCTGGTTCTGCGGCAGCAGATAATTGGAGCGGACGATCGTGGTGTTGCGTCCGACGTTGCCATAGCCGATGAGCGTCCGCTCGAGGACGGCGATCCGGCGCAAGCCGAACTCGCGCGCCAGATAATACGCCGTCGCCAGGCCGTGACCGCCGCCGCCGACGATGATCACATCATAGGGGCCCGAGGGGGATCGGCGCGGCCAGAGCGGCTCGATGGAGGCGGGACGGCGCGCCGCAGCGAGCAGGAGTTGAAGCGCGGAGAAGCGGCGCGCCATCAGCCGAGTGGCGCCAGATCGCCGCGCGCGGTGTTCAACGGAAATCGTAATCGAGGCGGATCCCGAGCACGCGCGGATGCACCGGCACCTCCGTCAGGACGAAGAGGTCGCCGCTGATGTCGAGCGGAGTGTTCAGGTTGGTGATGTTCTGACCGTAGAGTTGCACGTTCCACGCTCCCTTGACGACCCCCGCGGCGGCGTCGTAGCTTGTATAGGCCGGTATGTCGTAAGACGGAACGTAACCCGTCGCGGTGAGCATGTGAGCCTGATGCACGGCACCCGCCTGCACGAACAGGGTGTAATCGCCCATGGCCCAGTCGTAGCGGATCCGTGCGTTCATGTTGAAGGCGGGTGAGTAGGCGAGGGGGGAGCCCACGGCGCCATAGGGATTGGGAATGGAAGTGATGGGCTTGCCGTAATTGACACTACCCGGCATGTTGTCGATCAAATACGGAGAGTTGGTCTGCTCGCCGCTATGCCAGGACGCCGCCAGCTGCACGGTGAGTCCCTGGGTGACCCGAGCCAGGAGCGAAGGCTCGAAACCTCGCACGCGATAGGTCGGCCCATTGGCGTTGAAGGTCAGGTTGCCGAGTCCGCACTGCGGACAGAAGAAGCCGACCTGTGCATCGTCCCAGATCTCCTGATAGATCGAGATGTTGAACTGGAGGCGGTGGTCGAACCACTGGCTCTTCCATCCCACCTCGTTGTTGGTCACGTTATCGGGCACGGTGCCGGCGGGCGTGCAGTACTGATCGATGCCATCGGGGCCGGGCAGATGGCATCCGGTCGAGCGATTGAACGTGCCGGGGCGAAACCCCTGCGACCAGGTGTAATAGAGCATCAGGTCGGGCGTCACGTGCCAGCTGATGCTGGCGCGTCCTCTGTTGCCGGAAAAGGATGCGCTGTACGGGTTGCTGGCAAAGTCGGTGCCGTAGGGAGGGGAGCTGCCGAAAGCGCCTGCCACGGGGTTCATGCCGCAGAACCCTAAGTACGAGGTCGGAGCGAACGCCTTGCAGTAGAAACTGCCGACATCGCCACCGGTCTCGTTCTCATCGTATTTGAAATGGCGGATGCCGGCGCTTATGGTCAGCACCTTCGGCACGATGTCGAAATTGGCCGAGACGAACTCCGCCAGCTGCTTGTAGCCGCGCTCCGCATCGTCGAAGAAACCCGTGTCGGGAAGCGGCGTGAACGCCGGCGAGCCCGGCCAGGGCTCGAGCGGCAGAAAGCAGTTCACGTCGAGGCTCGGCGAGCAGGTCGGCACCGTGACATACGACCAATGGGTCTGGTCGAGCATGCCGTACCTTTCCCAGTACACACCGGCGAGAGCGCTGATGCGCCAGATTTCGGGGATGCTGAGCCGCAGCTCGTGGCTCTGGTGCGTGATTCTCTCGCTCTCGCGCCAGGTGGTGCTCGGCGTGTAGCACTGTCCGGTTGCGGGACTGCTCGAGTAGCCGGCGCACTGGTAGTAGTAGCCGAAGACGCCGCGGGCATAGTTGGTGTAGTCCTGGGCCTGCTCGACGTTGCGCACCAGGTAGGAGCCGCTGTAGATGAGCTTGAGATCGCCGATCGTGCCGTTGATGACCAGAGCGGTGTTCTCGAACCGGTCCTTGTTGAACGACGGGTTGAACAAAGTCACCGACAGCGGCGGCAGCGGCTGGCTGCCGATCGGCTCACCGAGCTTGTTGAAAGTGACGCCCTCCGAGGAGTCGGGCATCTCGTAGAACACTCCCTCCGCATCCATGTTCTGATACGACTGGCTCAGCAGCGCGTCCCAGCCGTCGTTGATCTTGTAGAGGAGCTCGACACGGATGCCGCTGTAATCGAGCGGGTTGATGTGATTGCCCACGACGGTGGAATTGTTGATGGCGACGCTGTTCGTCGGGACGACGCCCCCGTTGGACAAGGTGAAGCCCTCGTCGGTGCCGGCGCGGGTGAACGTGCTCGGCACGTTGTCGATGTAGCCGCCCTGGTGGTCCTGATAGATGACGCCGCGTACCGCGAGATGATCGGCCACGAGCGGAAGGTTCAGTACGCCGATGACGTTCGAGTCCGGATCCCCGTGTGCGGTGAAGCCGTAGCCCGCGGTGACGCTGCCTTCGGTGATGTTGATCTTCGGCTTGTTCGTGACGTAGCGAATGACGCCGCTCAGGGCACCGCCGCCGAAGAGAGTCCCCTGCGGGCCTTCGAGGACCTCGATGCGGTCGATGTCGGCGGCATACACGTCCAGGTTGCGACCGGGCATCGACACCGATTCCTCGTCGAGATAGGTCGCGACCATCGGAAACTGTCCGGTCGTGCCGGCGCCCTGGCCTATGCTGCCCTGCTGGCTCGTGGCCAGGCCGCGCATGAAGATGTTGCCCTGCGCCGGGCCGTCGCTGGTCTGCGTGACGTTGGGCAGATACTTGATGTACTGATCGAACGTCTGCACGTTGAGCTCACTCAGCGTGTTGCCGGTGAGAGCCTGCACCGTCATCGGCACGTCCTGGATGTTCTGCGCGACCCGCTGCGCCGTGACGATGACTTCGGCGAGGCTCGTCGGGTCGTTCGTGCTGGTTGCGCCGGTGGTTTGCGCCTGCGCGAGCGCCGCCGCGGCATGTGCGCCCAGGATGGCGACCACGGCCCTGCAAACCTTGGGATTGAGTCTCATGCTGGTACCCCCCTCTGTGTCTTGGCATCCAGCTATGACAGGTCAAAAACGCTAGCATGAGATGTCAGGATGTGTCAATTGAGATGTATTCTTGGTAGGATTTACATGTCGACGGTCACCCAGGACGCTCAGTTGCCCGATCTCTATCCGAAATTGCGAGTGCTCGACGGCGCGGTGCTGCTCGATGACGCGGAGTCGCTGCCCCTCACCGACAGAGCCTATGAGCTCATCCGGCTCGATATCCTGACGTTTCGCCTGAAACCCGGTGAGCGGACGTCCGAACGTGCCCTGTCCGAGCGTTACGGCCTGGGAATGGCCCCCATTCGCACGGCGCTTCCACGGCTCGTGCAGGAGGGATTGATCGACAGATCGGCCGAGCGCGGAACAGCCATCGCGTCTCTGACTTTGCGCGGCATCCGGGAGACGTACCAGATGCGGTTCCTGTTGGAGCCTGCCGCGGCCGAGCTCGCCGCAACGCGCGGCATGGATGCCGCCCGTCTCGATCGCCTGCGAGAGGTATGCGAGGCGGAGTGGCCCTCGGAGGGCGATGCCGCCGTCGTGCATATTCTGCTCGCCAACCGGGATTTCAATATCGCCATCGCCGAGGCCACCGAAAATGCGCTGCTCGCGCGCACCATCGCCCATTTGCAGAATCTTTCGCTGCGCATCCTGTTCCTGGGAATGACCAAGGACAACGCCGCCAACTTCTGGGGCGAGGGTCCGGGCAAAATCAGGGATGCGATCGTCGCGCGCAACGGGCGGCTCGCGCGCGAGCTTTATGCCGCCGATCTCGCCGACGGGGAGCGCTGGGCGCTCGAAGCCATCATGGGACTGCCGGATCTCGAGAACATCAATCTCGCGAACCTCGGCGCGGCGCGTTCGCAGCAAGCCGTCGAGCCTTGATGCCGCTCAAGAGTCAGTACCGCGTGGTCGTGATAGGCGGCGGCATCGTCGGTGCCAGCGTCCTCTATCACCTGACTCTGCGCGGCATGCGCGAGGTCCTGCTCATCGAGCGCGCGGAGCTCACCGCGGGCTCGACCTGGCATGCCGCGGCCGGCTTTCACGCCTTGAACGAAGATCCCAACATCGCCGCCCTTCAGGCCTACACCATCGGACTCTACGCTGCGATCGAGAGGGAAAGCGGACAGAGTGTCGGCATGCACATGACGGGGGGCTACAGCCTGGCCACCACGCCCGAACGCTGGGAGTGGCTCCAGGCCGAATGCGCCCGGCAGCAGGCGCAGGGCATCGAAGTGCGACTGGCAACGACCGAGGAGATCGTCGCCGAGTGTCCGATCGTCGATCCGAGCGGGCTGCTCGGCGGATCGTTCGATCCGTGCGAGGGATATGTGGACCCTCATGGATCGACGCACGCGTATGTCGGGGCGGCTCGCAAGCGAGGCGCGGAGGTCGTGCTGCGCAATCGAGTGCTGGCCCTCACACCACGGGCCGAAGGCGGCTGGCGCATCGAGACGGAGCAGGGCCCGGTGCTCGCCGAGCACGTGGTGAATGCCGCGGGACTTTGGGCGCGTCGGGTTGGACGCATGGCTGGCTTGGATCTGCCGCTCGTCCCCATGCAACATCACTACCTGGTTACGGACCGTGTGCCCGCGCTGGTTGCTCTCGGGAGGGAAATGCCGTGCGTGACCGATCTGGAGGGCTTCACCTATCTGCAGCCGGAGCACGATGGCGTGCTGCTCGGCGTCTATGAGCGCAATCCCCGCCACTGGATGCCGGAGGGAGCCGATTGGGACTACGGCATGGACCTGATTCCCCCGGACATCGACCGCATTTCGGACGAGCTCGAGATCGGCTTTGCGCGATTTCCCTCATTGCGCAATGTCGGAATCAAGAAGTGGGTCAATGGCGCGTTCACGTTCACGCCGGATGGCAACCCGCTCGTGGGTCCGGTACCGGGCCGACGCAACTTCTGGGCGGCGTGCGGCTGCATGGGAGGATTCTCACAGGGCGGCGCCATCGGCCTCGCGCTTGCCAACTGGATCGTGGACGGGGATCCGGGCGCGGACGTGTTCGGGATGGATGTGGCGCGCTACGGCGCTTTCGCGAGCAGCGAGCGGTATCTGCGCGAGACGACGCAGCAGTTCTACGCGCGACGGTTCGTGATCGCCTATCCCAACGAGGAGCTGCCCGCCGGCCGACCCTGCAAGATGACTCCGAGCTACCGGGCGCAGAAAGCCTTGCGAGCGCGATTCACCGAAGTCTGGGGCCTGGAGACGCCGTTGTACTTCGCCCCGGCAGGGGAGGAGGCATTCGTGGAGACGCCATCGCTGCGGCGGTCGAACGCCGAACACATCATCGCCGAGGAAGTGCGGGTCACCCGGGAAGCCGCCGGACTCCTCGATACCAACGTCTACGCCCGTTACGAGGTCTCGGGATCCGGAGCCGAGGAGTGGCTCAGGCATCTGCTCGCGGGCCACATTCCGGGCGAGAGCCGGATCCGAATGGCGCCGATGCTCGCGCCCTCGGGGAAGCTCCTGGGTGATTTCACGGTGACGCGTCTCGCCCCCGAGCGGTTCTGGCTGATCGGGTCCTATTACCTGCAGGAGTGGCACCAACGCTGGTTTCACGAGCAGATGCCCGCGCGTGGAGTGACGATAGAGAACCTGTCGGAGAGCTGGCTGGGATTTTCCCTGTCGGGTCCGCACTCACGCGCGATTCTCGGACGACTCACGCGCGAGGACGTGTCCGATGCGGCACTGCCTTTTTTCGGTTGTCGGATCGTGGACGTCGGATTCGCGCGCGCGATCGTGGCGCGCCTCTCGCTGACGGGCGAGCTCGGGTTCGAGATCACCGTTCCCGCCTCGCAACAGCAGGCGCTGTGGGAAGTGCTCCTCGAGCAGGGCACTCCGCTTGGCATGCGCCCGGTCGGCACCCGTGCCCAGGACAGCCTCCGGCTCGAGAAGGGTTACGGGGTGTGGTCGCTCGAGTACACACAATCGTATACGCCGGCCATGTCGGGCCTCGATCGGTACATCGATTACGGCAGGGGCGAGTTCATCGGACGCGCCGCGACGCTCGCCGAGCGGGAAAGAGGTCCGGAGCGCCGATTGGCGCTGCTCGCGATCGAGGCGCTCGATGCCGATGCCAGCGGCTTCGAGCCGCTCTGGTGCGGCGAGCGTCGCGTCGGTTTCGTGACCTCGGGCGCCTACGGTCATTACGTCAGGCAGAGTCTGGCTTTGGCGTACGTGGATCGTGAGGTGCTCGAGGGCCGTGATCCGATCGAAGTACAGGTCCTCGGCGAGCGCCGTGCCGCGAGAATTCTGGCCGAGCCTCCGTACGATCCGCGCGGACTGCGCCAGCGTGGCTGAGCGCCACTCGTCGGCGAACCGGCGCTGCGTGTGAACAGGGCAAGTGACCTGGACGCGTTCATGGCGACGATGGTCGCCCAGTCCCGACCCGTTCCCGAGGAGTGCGCGGTGGCACTCGCTCGCGAGCGCTACAGCGTTCTGGCTACGGCGACCCGGCTCACCGGAGAGCGGGACGAGAACTTCAAGCTGACCGCATCTGGCGGCGCGGAATACGTACTCAAAATCGCGAATTCGGCGGAGCGCGCGGCGGTCACCGACTTGCAGATCGGCGCACTCGCGCACTTGCAGAGGATCGATGCCGCGCTTCCCGTACCGAGGATACTGCGCACGCTCGACGGTGAGGTCGAGGTCCGCTTCGCGGATTCGACGCGCTTCGAGCGGACGGCTCGCATCCTCACCTATCTGCCGGGTCGACTGCTCGCCGAGTCCGTCCGATCATCGGCGCAGCGCGCGGCCTGCGGGCGCCTCGGCGGTCGATTGAGTCGCGCTCTCGGCAGCTTCGATCATCCGGCAGCTCAACGCGCGGTCATCTGGGATGTACGCCATGTTGGCTATCTCTTGCGGCTCCTCGAGCAAATGCCGAGGTTCCCGTTTCGCGCCATCGCGAGCCGACTGCTGGCGCGCATCGCGCCGCAGGTCGAAGCGCGACTGCCGGCGATGCGCCGGCAGGTCGTACACAACGACCTCAACCCGCGCAATCTCCTGGTCGACCCGGCGGACGAAGCGCGCGTGATCGGCGTCATCGACTTCGGCGATCTTACCCGCACGGCGCTGATTGCCGATGTCGGGGTTGCCGCAGCCGAGCTCATTCCCCGCGACTGCGGCGATCCGCTCAGAGCGCGCGAGTGCGTGTGTGACGTGGCGCGCGGCTATCACGAGTGTTTGCCGCTCTCACAGCCGGAGCTCGCGATCCTCGGCACGCTGGTGGCGGCGCGGCTGCTCATGAATGTGGTGGTGCACGAATGGCACGTGCACCATAATCCCTCGAGCCGCCATTTCGCCCCACTGGATGCGGAGTTCATGCGCGTGCAGCTCGAGCTTGCCGACCAATTGCCGGCTGAGGAGATCAGGCTTTGACGGGCACCCTCGCGGATCGCGCGACGCTCCTTGCCCGCCGGGCTCGGCTGTTCGCGCCGAGCTACCGGCTCTTCTACGAGCAGCCGCTGCAGATCGTGCGTGCCGAGGGAGTGTGGCTTTACGACGAGCAGGGCCGACGTTATCTGGATGCCTACAACAACGTGCCCGTCGTCGGCCATTGCCATCCCGCGGTCGTGCAGGCGATCTGCGATCAGGCGCGTATTCTCAACACGCACACCCGCTATCTGACGGAAGAGCCGCTGCAGCTCGCGGAGGAGCTGCTCACGAGCTTCCCGGAGGCGCTCGGCAACGTCATCTTCACTTGTACCGGCAGTGAGGCGAATGATCTTGCGGTGCAGGTGAGCAGGGTGGTGACGGGCGGCACCGGCTTCATCATCACGGATTTTGCCTACCACGGCGCGACGGACGTGCTCGCCGGCATGTCACCCGAAGAGGGTGCGCCGCTCGGCGCCGACGTTTACACGGTGCCGGCACCGCTGCATGCGGGTGATGCCGCGGGATTCGGCGATGAGATCCAGCGCTGCATCGAGCGCATGCGTGCCGCGGGCGTGCGGCCTGCCGCGCTGCTCATCGATACGATCTTCTCGAGCGAGGGTGTGATCGCGGAGCCGCGCGGCTTTCTTCGAGCCGCCGTGCAGGCTGTGCGCGCGGCCGGCGGGCTCTTCATCGCCGATGAGGTGCAGGCCGGCTTCGGACGCCTGGGAGAGGCGATGTGGGGCTTTGAGCGTCATGGCGTGGTCCCCGATCTGGTCACGATGGGCAAGCCCATGGGCAACGGCCACCCGATTGCCGCCCTGGTCGGGAGAGCGAGTCTGCTCGCGGAGTTCGCCCGACGCAGGCACTATTTCAACACCTACGGGGGCAACAACGTCTCGTGCGCGGCGGCACGCGCAGTGCTCAAGGTGATTCGCGAGGAGAGTCTCATCCAGAACGCGCAGCGCACGGGCGATGGCCTGCGGCAGGCACTGGCCGCGCTCGCGCGGCGCTTCCCGGTGATCGCCGAGATACGGGGAGCGGGACTTTTCATCGGCGTCGAGCTCGGCGCCAATCCCGCGAGCGGCCTCGGTGCTCAGGCGCAGACCCGGCGGATCGTGAATGCCATGCGTCAGCGCGGCGTGCTGCTCGGGGCAACGGGCCGCAACGGCAATGTGCTCAAGATCCGCCCGCCGCTCACCTTCGGGCCGCAACACGCAGACCTCTTGTTGCAGGAGCTCGAGCAGACGTTATCGGCGAGCTGACTCCCGCCGGTCAACGTCGCCGTCGCCGTGCCCGGAGATCTCGCCGGTGCTCGCTGCGATGCGCCCCGTGACCGCGTGCGGCTCCGCGGCGACCAAGGGCCGCTTGCGGGAAGCCGGCAGCGCACTGCGGCGCGTCTTGCGCCAGAGGCCATAGAGCGCGAGCGCGCCAGTGAGCGTGGCGAGCACGACGAAGTACACCTTAGGCCCGAACGCCGCGATGAGGCTGCCAACCAGGATCGGGCTGAGCGCCGCACCGATCCCATTCATTCGCAGCAGCGCGCTGCTCGCCGCCACCATCTGCTTCGGCTCGAGGTGATCGTTGACGTGGGAAACACCGAGTGAATAGAGGGTGAACGCCGAGCCGCTGAAGAGCGCCGTGAGCAGGAGCAGGGGCCCGTGCGGGAGGCTCCGGATGAGCGCGGCGGCCGCGGCGCTCAAAGTCGCGAATATGCACATGCCCGCGATCACCGTGCGCCGATCGATCCGGTCGGAGAGCCTGCCGATGGGGTACTGCATGACCACCGCGGCGAGCACGCTGACGCCCATGAAAGTCGCGACACCCGCAGTGTCGAGGCCGCTTAACTTCGCGTATACCGGGCCCATCGAGTAGACGTTCGAGGTCACCATGCCGGCGATGGTCACCGTGACCACTCCGACCGGTGCGTCCCGGTAAAGCTCGCGATAGCTCACCTTCTGCGGCAGCGCGATCTCGGGCGCGCTTTGCGCCGCGATCACGATTGGCACGATGGCGAGCGAGATGAGAATGGCCACCAGCATGAAGGGCGTGGTAGTGAGCGGATCCGTCGGGATCAGCAGGAACTGCGAGCCGCCGAGTCCGATGTAGAGCACCGCCATGTAGAGGGCGAAGAGGCTACCGCGGGTCGTACGGCTCGAGTGGTAGTTGAGCCAACTCTCGGCCACCACATAGATCGCAGCGAAGCAAAGCCCGGAGACGCCCCTCAGCACCGCCCACGGCAGCGGGGCGATGAGCAGGCCCTGCGCCAGGATCGATGCGGAGGCGAGCGCCGCCATGGCGGCGAATACCCGGATGTGGCCCACCCGGCGCACCAAGCGCGGGGCGAGCGCGGTGCCGACCATGTATCCGAGGTAGTAGCACGACATCACCGCGCCGGTGAGCGGCGCGGGAAATCCGGCGAGCGTCGCGCGCAAGCTGATCTCGGTGCTCTGCAGCCCCGCGCCGAGCATCAGGATGCCCATGCCGAGGAGCAGCTGCCAGGTGGCCGCGATGGCGGTCGGTGACACGGGACTCGCGCGTTGTTCTATGAGAGGGGTGTTGGAACATTCTACCGCACGCGGCGAGTCCCTCAGCGGCCGCCACGAATCCTCCGCGTCTGCCGCGGGTCGCTTCGCGGTGCCTCGGGAATGCCGCGGAGCGATGACGGTATGAGTTTTTGCGATCGGCACAGCGCGCGCGCTTTGGCTATAGTGGCATCATGCGGCAGAACCGACGCCATCCCGGCCAGGGGACCCGGGCCCCCAGTCACGCTCGCGCGACCGCATACCGGCGATTGCGCAATCCCTTCAGGCCGCAAAGCGTGTTTTCGGACGACGCCGTGGCGTCGATGCACGAGAACGCCCTGGAGGTTCTCGAGACGCTCGGCATCAAGGTGCTGCTGCCGGAAGCGCGCGCCCTTTACGCCCGGGCCGGTGCCCTGGTCGACGAGAACACCGAGATCGTGAGGATCGGTCGGGACATCGTCGCGGCCGCTCTGGAGGGCTGTCCGCGCGCGTTCGAAGGCTTCGGCGGCGATCCGGGGCGCGCCGTCGAATTCGCGGCCGGCTCGCTGATCTTCATCGGCGGCTCGAGCTGTCCCAACGTCAGCGATCTCGATCGCGGGCGTCGTCCGGGTTCGCTCGCCGACTTCGTCGACCTCATCAAGCTCAGTCAGCACTTCGATGTGCTGCACGTGCTCGGCAACCATACCGAGCCGCAGGATGTGCCGGTGCACGTGCGCCACTACGCCATGATGCGCGCGCAGCTGACTCTTTCCGACAAAATGCCGTTCGTGCTCGCACGCGGCACGGCGCAGGTCGAGGACTGCTTCGCGATGATCCGCCTGGCTCGCGGCCAGTCCGAGGAGGAGTTCCGCAACGGCGTCCACACCTACACCGTAATCAACAGCAACTCCCCGCGTGTGCTCGACCGGTCGATGGCGCAGGGCATCATCGATTTCGCGCGCCATGGGCAGCTCGTGATCATGACGCCGTTCTGCCTCGCCGGGGCCATGGCGCCGATCACCATCGGCGGCGCCCTGACGCTCCAACATGCGGAGGCGCTCGCGGGCATCGCCCTCGCCCAGCTCGCTCGAGCCGGTGCGCCGCTTCTCTACGGCAGCTTTCTCTCCAACGTCGACATGAAGTCGGGTTCACCCGCTTTCGGCACGCCGACGCACCTGCAGGCGACCCTGGGCGCAGGCCAGTTGGCGCGCCTCATCGGATTGCCTTGGCGCGCGGGCGGTGGCACCGCGGGCAACGTGGTGGATGCGCAGGCGGCCCTCGAGACCCAGTTCTCCCTCTGGGCCACCATGCTCGCGGGGGCGACCGTCTGTCTGCACGCGGCCGGGTGGATGGAGGGCGGGCTGACCCACTCCTACGAGAAGTGCGTGACGGACGTCGAGATGTTGCAGATGCTGGCGGAGCTCTGCGTACCGCCGGAAGCGGACGAGGATGCCTTGGGGTACGCGGCGATCGCCTCGGTGCAGCCGGGCGGCCATTTCTTCGCGGCGGCGCATACCATGGCGCGCTACCGCACCGCTTTTTACGAGCCGCTGATCGGCGATTGGTCGAACTTCGGCACCTGGACCGGGCGTGGCTCGCTCACCTCTACCGACCGGGCGCACGCCAAGTGGAAGCAGGTCCTCGCGGAGTTCACGGCGCCACCGACGGCCGCCGTTTGCGCCGATGCGCTCGATGAGCTCATCGCGCGGCGGACCGCCGAGGGCGGCGCACCGCCGTTAGGTTGAGGCGCTGGCGGCGCGCCGCTCGTCATCGAGCACGTGGCGGGCAGAGAGGAAGTAGTGCCAGGCCGCCCAGAAGCCCGTCGGCACGAGACACAGCATGGCAAGGCGCAGCGACTCTGCATCGGCGACGTGGTGCGGGGCGAACCAGTCGCTGAGAAACCCCACCGCCTGCGGCGCGATGATGAGATTGCCGACATTGGCCGTGAACAGCACGGTGGCGCAGTACACCGCCCGCATGCCCGGCCGCGCCAGATTGTTCAGAATGCCGAAGCCGGGGCCGATGTAGACGTAGATCGAGGGAATGTAGAGCCAGAAGAGCGCCCGGGTGAGCGCCAGGGAGTGGGTGGAATAGATCACCGCCGTCACGACCGTGGCCAGCGCAACGTTGATACCGAGAAGGCGCAAGATGCGTTGCTGGCTCGACAGCCACGGCCGCGACAGCAGCCACGTGCTCGCGATCATGGCGAGACTGCCGCCGATCAGATGAATCGGACCGAGCAGGGCGCCAGCCTGTTCGACGTTGAGCCCGTAGCTCCTCATCAGGAAGGCGGGCGTCCACCACATCAGACCCCAGCCCCACAACGCCACCACGGAGCTGCCGATGATCAGATGCACCGCGGAAGGCTGGCGCCGCAGGAAGCGCATCGTCTCGAGGAAAGGTGGGGCCGCATGCTGCTCCTTGCGCTCATCGAGCGCGCCACGAGTTGGCTCGCGGATCGTGAGCAGCACTAGGGCGCCGATCACGACACCCGGTATCCCGAGCGCGAGGAACATGGCACGCCAGCCGAAGCGATAGGCGATCGCCCCTGCCACCTGCGAGCCGAGCCAGGCGCCGATCGGCGCGCCGAGCGAGAAGACCTGAAGCGCCATCGGCCGGCGCGCGGCGGGGAAGTAGTCGGAGAGCATCGAGTTGGCGCCCGGTGTGCCGCCGGCTTCCCCGGCACCGACCCCGATGCGCGCGCCGAGCAGTTGCCAGTAGTTGCGCGCGAGGCCGGTTGCGACCGTGAGGGCCGACCAGGCGATGAGACAGGCGCCTATGATGCGGCGGCGGCTCTTGCGGTCGATCAGCCAGGAGAGCGGGAAGCCGAAGATGACATAGAAGATGGCGAGCGAGACGCCGGTGAGGAAGGCGACGTTGGCGTCCGACAGGTGCAGCTCCTTGCGGAGCGGCTCGAGCACGGTCGAGATCGAGTAGCGGTCGCAGATGCTCAGCGTGTACACCACGCACATCGTGATCGCGACGTACCAGCGCTCCGCGAGCGAAGCGGTATCGGCAGTCGGGAGGCGCTCGCCGGATGGCGCTTCCGTCTCGATCTCGGCCCGGGTCTCGCTCATCCGCCGGCGTCCTGCAGAATGAGATCGGCGGCCTTCTCGGCCACCATGAGGGTTGGCGCGTTGATGTTGCCGGAAGTGACCGCCGGGAATACCGACGCGTCGACGACGCGAAGCCTCGTTACGCCGCGCACGCGCAAACGCGGGTCGAGCACGGAGCGCTCGGCGTCCGCGCCCATCGCGCAGGTGCCGCAGGGATGAAATACCGAGCCCGCGCGGTGGCGAAAGTCCGCGAGCACTTCCGCATCGGAGCGGATGTGCTCACCGGGCTTGAGCTCCGAGTCGATCACGGCCGCGAGCGGCTTCGCGGCCGATATCCGCCGCAGCATCCGTGCGCCGTCGTACACATCCGCCACATCCTCCGGCGTCGACAGACTATTGGGCACGATCGCCGGGCTCGCCAGCGGGTCGGGGCTTCGCAGGTGCACGCTGCCGCGGCTCGTCGGCCGGCAGGTGTTGAATGACATGAGAAAGCCCGGGAACGGATCGGGATTGAGCAGACGGCGGCTCTGGCCGCTGCTGGTGGTGCTGTAGCTCGCAGGATTGAAGTAGATGTGCAGATTGGGGCGGGCGAGCTCCGGGCGGCTGCGGACGAAGGCACCAGCCTGGTTGACGCTCATCGAGAGGGGCCCGTCCCGGCGCAGCGCATAGCGCAGAGCGGCGCGCGCCTTGCCGAGGAAGGGCGCGAGCTGGTCATTGAGCGTCGGCACCTTCGAGCGGTAGACGTAGGATACGCAGACGTGATCCTGGAGCCCGCGGCCGACCGGGGCAAGGGTGGCGATGGCGGGGATTTCGAGCCGGCGCAGCAGCTCGGGATCGCCGATGCCGGAGAGCTCGAGCAGCTGCGGCGAGCCGATCGCACCCGCCGACAGGAGCACCTCACGCCGGGCGGTCGCGGTGAGCCGCGATCCGCCGCGCAGGTATTCCACGCCCGTGGCTGCGGCGCCCGAGAAGAGCACTCGGGTGGCGCGCGCCAGGGTTGCCAGCTCGAGGTTGGGGCGGCGCAGCGCCGGCTTCAGGTAGGCGCTCGCGCTCGAGACGCGCACGCCGTTGCGGATCGTGACCTGCCAGAGGCCCGCGCCCTCGGTCGCGGCGCCGTTGAAATCGCGCGTGATCGGGATGCCGGCCGCGGCGCATGCCTCAAGGAAGGTCGTGCAAAGCGAATGCACCCTGGCGGACGGGTCGTGGACGTACACCGGCCCGCCGACGCCGTGATATTCCGAAGCGCCCCAGGCGTGATCCTCGAGCTTGCGGAAATACGGCAGCACATCCTGCCATCCCCAGCCGGGATTGCCGGCGCTGCGCCAGTCGTCGTAATCGCCGGGTTGACCGCGCACGAAGACCATGGCATTGATCGCGCTCGATCCGCCGAGCACCTTGCCCCGCGGCCAGAAGGCCGTGCGGCTCTCGAGCGCGGGCTCGGGCTCGGTCTGGTACATCCAGTTGTAGCGGGGATCGGTGAAGGTGCGCGCGTAGCCGACCGGTACGCGAATCCAGGGGCTCGAATCGGAGCCGCCGGCCTCGAGGAGGAGTACGCGATTGCGGCCGCTTTGGGTCAGGCGGTTGGCGAGCACACAGCCGGCGGAGCCGGCACCGACGATGATGTAGTCGAATTCCCCCATCCGATCGTGGCAGCATAGCTCGCCTCAGGGCGGAGCGAATGCGCGGCTACATGCCTTTTTCCGATGGGCCCATAGAAATTCTCGGCTTTTGCGCCGTGATGCCGTGTGAAAGCCTTGAGTGGACTTGATCCGCGCCGTGTCGTGAATCCGCAAGCGACGCGTCGCGAACTCACAAGCCGCGCCAGCGGGATTGCGCGAGCATCGATTGCACCAGCCGGACGGGGGTCCTCGGCGAGCCAGGGGGCCGGCTTGCCGCCGGACGACAACGAATCCGCAACCTATCGAGGTAGCGCAGAATGAAATCGAGCCAGAAGCTGTCGCGTACCATTGCCGCAATCCTGAGCGCTTCGGCCGCGCATGCCGTCCTTGCCGCCGACGCGGCCCCGACGGCCGCCGATGCACCGCAGGCGACGACCGCCGCGACCGCGACTTCGACGACGACTTCCGACACCGGCACGCTGCAGGAGGTGATCGTCACCGCGCAGCGCCGGGCGCAGAACATCCAGGACGTGCCGATCACGATCCAGGCCATGACCGGCAAGACGCTGCAGGACCTGAACGTGCAGACCTTTGCCGACTACGTGAAGTATCTGCCGAACGTCAGCACGGGCTCCCAGGGGCCGGGGATGGGAACGCTCTTCATGCGCGGCCTCTCGACCGGCGTGCTCGGCACCCAGGGGCAGGGCTCCGTCGGACTCTTCTCGAACGTCGCCGTGTACCTCGACGACCAGTCGGAGCTGCTGCCGGGCCGCGACCTCGACGTTTACGCGGTGGACCTCGAGCGCATCGAGGTCCTCGAGGGTCCGCAGGGGACGCTGTTCGGGGCCGGCGCCCAGGCGGGCGTGGTGCGCTTCATCACCAACAGGCCGAAGCTCAATACCTTCTCGGTCGACCTCAACGGCGGCTACGGCATCACCGCCGGCGGCGATCCGAACACCAACATCAATGCGACGTTCAATCTTCCGCTGATCGAGGACAAGCTGGCGGCGCGCATCGTGGTGTTCAACGACCGGCGCGGCGGCTACATCGACAACCAGCCGGCGACCTTCGCGCGCGGGAGCGAGGATCTCGGGCTCGCCGATTCGAACGGCGGCGTGGTGCCGACCAACAGCGTGGCGGTCAACAACTACCAGATTGCCGCCAACAACATCAATCCGCTCACCTACAACGGCATCCGCGGAGAGCTTCTCTACCAGGTCAACGACCATTGGAGCGTGCTGCTCAGTCAGATGTATCAGAACATGGACGCGCAGGGCGTGTTCTACGAGATGCCCTACGGCAGCGAGGGCGCGGGACTGACGAATCCGGGCGGCGTGCCGATCGGCGGCCAGGCGCTGCCGCCGTACTCCGTGAACCTGTTCAATCCGTCGTACGACAAGGACAGGTTCGAGAACACCGCGCTGACGGTCGATGGCAAGGTCGGGCCGCTGAGCCTCGTTTACGCGGGATCCTATCTCGACCGCAACGTCGACCAGGCGCTCGATTACACCAACTACGCGCGCGGCCGCTACGGCTACTACTATCAGTGCACGGGCGTCTCCTACAGCTCGAAGACGGGCAACAAGGGCGCCACCTGCTATTCGCCGAGCACGGTATGGACGGATACCGAGCGGGACACGCACGTGAGCCAGGAGCTGCGCCTCAGCACGCCGGATGACTGGCGCCTGCGCGGTCTCGTAGGCCTCTACTACGAGGATTACAAGATCTACGACAACACCCAGTGGGGGTACAAGAGCGTACCGGACTGCTCGCCCACCGGCCTGACGTCGAACTGCTTCCTGCCGCTTCAGCCTTGGCCCGGTAATCCGACGAACAATCCAGGGCTGCAACCCCAGGACGGCTTCTTCGACGACTTCCAGCGCACCTTCATCCAGCACGCGGCGTACACGTCCGTGTCCTTCGACATCGTTCCGCAAAAGCTGACGATCACGGGCGGCGTGCGCTATTTCCAGATGTACAACTCGGAGCTCGGCGGTGACGTCGGCAGCTTCTTCTGCAAGATCTTCGGTACGGCGACGTTCTTCGGAGCTTGCGGCACGAATGGCTATCCGGACGGCGCGGAGTCGCCCTACGGCACGAACTTCGCGCTGCAGGATCCGCACACCTTGAGAGAGTCCGGCATGCGAGGCCGCGCCGACCTCGAGTACCACGTCACTTCCGACATTCTGGTGTACTACACCTATTCGCAGGGATTCAGACCCGGCGGTTTCAACCGCGGCAGCTCCGACCATCTGCCGGATGCGAGCGGCGTCGATCAGTACGCCACGCCCAAGACCTATCTCTCCGACAATCTCACCAACAACGAGATCGGCTGGAAGACGATGTGGTTCGATCATCGTCTGGAGTTCAACGGCGCGGTCTACCAGGAGAACTGGAGCAACGCCCAGGTCAGCTTCTTCTGTCCGCAGTGCGGCCTCGGCAACCTGACCTACAACACCAACGGTCCGGACTACCGGGTGAAGGGCGTGGAGCTGCAGATCGCCGCGAACGTGTGGCACGGGCTCTCGGTCAACGGCTCGGCCGCCTGGAATAGCAGCAACCTCGTGAATTCGCCATCGCTGATCGGGAACATCCCGGGCACCGCGGATTTCGGCAAGCTGCTCACGACGTTCTACGTCAATGGTGTTGCGACACCCATTCAGAACGTGTACGGAAAGAAGGGCAGCCCGCTCGCCGACTCCCCGGCGTTCGAGACGAATCTACGGGTGCGGTACGACTGGGCGTGGGGCAATTACCTGCCGTACGTGCAGGCGGGCTTCCAGCACCAGTCGCACTCGCTGTCCGCCGCCGGCAACGTCGAGGCGTACGACCAGCCGGCATGGACGAATTTCGACCTGTCCGCGGGGGTCGCGAAGGATAATTGGACGCTCTCGCTGGTGGGAACGAACGTCACCGATGTGAACAAGAGCCTCTTCACCACCAGCCGGCAGTTCATCCTGACGGAGACGCCGATGCGCCCGCGAGTGATCGAGCTTACGTTCGGCTACAGCTTCTCCCAGCACAACTGATCGCGGGACGGACCGGAGCGGGACTGCGGTAGAATCTCCCCGGAGAGACCAGAGGCTTTGGGATACCGATGCAGGCCGACAGCGCCGCTGCGACGCGGCCCGGGACCGGGCCGGCGTGCGTGCGCGACCTCCTCGATCGCGGCCAGTTCGCCGAGGCAGCCCGGGCTGCCCAGGCGTTGCTGGCCGAGCACCCCGAGGATCGCGATCTCCTCTACATGCTCGCGGTCGCGCAGCGCTATCTGCGCCAGCTCCCCGCCGCGCTGGCGATGCTCGAGCGACTCGAGGAGCTCCATCCGGATTACCCCCGGCTGCACCAGGAAAAGGGCTACTGCCACATCGCGCAGCGCGCCGCGGCGCCGGCGATAACCGCCTTCGAGCGGGCGGTGGCGCTCAATCCGGCGCTGCCTGGCAGCTGGAAATCGCTGCAGGCGCTCTACACGATGGCTGGCCGGCGCGCCGATGCCGACAACGCCGCTGCGCATGTCGCCAAGCTCGCCAGCCTTCCCACCGCGATTGTCACGGCACGCAGCATGTTTGCCGACGGCGAGATCGAGGCGGCCGAGACCGTCGTGCGCCGCTATCTCATCGAGCACGGAGATCACATCGAAGGCATGCGCCTCCTCGCCCAGATCGGCATGAAGCTCGATGTGCTCGATGATGCGGAGCTGCTGCTCGAGAGCGTGCTGGAGAAGGCGCCGGACTACCGCGCGGCGCGCTATGACTACGCCCAGGTGCTGATGCAGCGGCACAAGCACCGCCAGGCTCGGGAGCAGATCGGGATACTGAGAGAGGCGGAACCGGAGGAGCGTGCCTACCGCATCACCCAGGCGACGCTCTCGACCGAGCTCGGGGATTGCGAGCAGGCCCTGCGCGAGTACGGCCAACTGCTCGCGGAGACGCCCGAGCATGCGGAGCTACACCTGTCGATGGCGCACACCTTAAAGACGCTCGGCCGTCAGCAGGAGGCGATCGAGTCCTATCGGTGCGCCGCGCAGGAGAGGCGCGGCTATGGCGATGCGTATTGGAGCCTCGCGAACCTCAAGACCTATCGCTTCACCGACGAGGAGCTCGCGACCATGCGGGCCGCCGAAGCCGCACCGCGCACCGCTCTGGCGGATCGCTACCATCTGTGTTTCGCATTGGGCAAGGCGCTCGAGGACCGAAGCGAGTACGCCGATTCGTTCTCGTACTACGAGCGCGGCAACGCGCTGAAGAAGAGCGAATGCCGCTATCGCCCCGAGTTCATCGAGCGCAACACGCGGTTGCAGATCGAGGTCTGCACGGCGGAGCTCTTCGCCGCGCGTCGCGGTTGGGGGAGCCCGAGCGACGCGCCGATCTTCGTCGTGGGTCTGCCGCGGGCGGGCTCGACGCTCATCGAGCAGATCCTGGCCTCGCACTCGCGCGTGGAAGGCACGATGGAGCTGTCCGACATCCCGCGTCTCGCGCAGAGCCTTCAGGGGCGCGAGAGCGGTGCTGATCGGCCGCGTTACCCGGGCGTGCTCGCGGAGCTTAAGGGGGAGGATTTCAGGTGCTTCGGTGAGCGCTACCTCGCCGACACGCGGCTCTATCGCAGCGGCAAGCCGCGCTTCATCGACAAGATGCCGAACAACTTCCGCCACATCGGCTTGATGCATCTCATACTGCCTAACGCGAAGATCATCGACGTGCGGCGGGGTGCGATGGCCTGCTGCTTCAGCAACTTCAAGCAACTGTTCGCCTCCGGGCAGCAGTTCACTTACTCTTTCGAGGACATCGCGCGCTATTACCGCACCTACGTCGAGCTCGTGGCGCACTGGGACCGCGTGCTGCCGGGGAAGATGCTGCGAGTGCAGCACGAGGAGCTGGTCGCCGACTTCGAGCCGCAGGTGCGTCGGATTCTCGGTTTCTGCGGACTCGCGTTCGAGCCCGCCTGCCTCGAGTTTCACAAGACCGCGCGCCGCGTGCACACGGCAAGCTCCGAGCAGGTGCGCCGTCCGATCAACACCGAGGGGCTCGAGCAGTGGCGGAATTTCGAGCCCTGGCTCGGCCCGCTCGCGCAGGCGCTCGGCGAGCTTGCGGGGGAGTGAGCATGACCGAACCTCCAGCAGCTCCTCCGCGACGCCGCGACCGCGGGCGCGCCGCGCGGTCCACCGGCGCCTCGCTCGCCCCCATCCCGCGGCTCACGAACCGCTGGCCGCCGCTCGAGATCCTGAGCAGCGAGCAGGTGGAGCGCATCGTGCTCGCCGCTTTTCGGGTGTTGGAGGAAGCAGGTCTCGAGATCCGCAGCGCGGCGGCCCGCGAGGTTTACCGCCGCGCCGGCGCGCTCGTGGATGAGGGCACCCAGATGGTCCGCCTCGGGCGCGAAATCGTCGAGACGCATCTCAAGCTCGCGCCGCCGAGCTTCGTGCTGCACGCCCGCAATTCCGATCGGGACCTGCACGTGGGCGGCGACGTGGTCAACTTCGGTCCCGTCACGGGCGCGCCGCACATCAACGACCGGGAGCACGGTCGGCGCTACGGCGACCTCGAATCCTTCCGCAACATTCTTCGCCTCATCCACTCGCTCGGAGTCCTGCACTGGCAGGGCGGGATCGTCGTGGAGCCGGTCGATCTGCCGGTCGCCACGCGGCATCTGGAGATCTATCAGGCGCACATCGAATGCTCCGACATCGTCTGGGCGGCGCGCGGCATCGGCGGCGTGCAGGCGCAGGATGCGATCGCGATGTCGGCCATCGAGCACGGCTGCACGATCGAGGAGCTCGTCTCGCGCCCGACCCTGATGACGGTCACCAACGTCAATTCGCCCCGCCGGGTCGATGAGGAAATCCTCGACAACATCATGGTGATGGCTCGGGCGGGGCAGTGCGTCGTCATCACTCCGTTCACGCTCATGGGGGCGATGGCGCCGGTGACCTTGGCCGGTGCACTCGTGCAGCAGACTGCCGAGGCGCTCGGCATCATCGCCCTCTGTCAAATGCTGCGGCCGGGTGCGCCGTGCGTCCTCGGCGGGTTCACCTCCAATGTCGACATGCGAACGGGGTCACCGGCCTTCGGAACGCCGGAGTACGTGCATGCGGTGATCGCCGCCGCGCAGATTGGCCGGCGGTTGCGGCTTCCCGTGCGCACGAGCGCCGTCAACGCCTCACCGGTGGTCGATGCCCAGTCGACCTACGAGACGGCATTCTCCCTGCAGGCGGCCATCCTGAGCCACAGCCATCTCGTCAACCATGCGGCCGGATGGCTCGAAGGCGGCCTGTCGGCCTCGCTCGAGAAGATCATCGTCGACGCCGAGCTCCTGCGGAACTGGGCCGAGATGCTGAAGCCGGTGAGCTTCGATGACGATGATCTCGCCGTCGAGGCCATCAAGGCGGTCGCGGTGGGCGGACATTTCTTCGGCGAGCCGCACACGCTCGCCCGCTACCAGTCGGCGTTCTATCGCCCCTTGTTGTCCGACTGGTCGAACTTCGAGAGTTGGAAGGAAGCGGGCGCACGCAACGCCACCGAACGGGCGACCGGAATCTGGCAGAAGCTGCTGGCGGAGTACGTACCGCCGCCGCTCGATCCCGCCGTCAAGGAGGCGATCACGGAGTACGTGGCGCGAAGAACGAGCGAGCTGGGCGCAAGCGGTTGAGCCCTTGGATCGCCAACGCCCGCATGTACGCAGTGACTGCGCAGGTCGAGTCGCTCTGGCGCGGCCTTCTCGAGCGGGTGGCCGCGGAAGCCGACGTCGCGCTCGAGTACCTGCCGCATCCGGCGCCGCGGCCGCTCGAGGATCTCTGGAAGCGGGCAGACCTCGGGGCGGTGCTCATGTGCGGCTATCCGATCGCGCTCGAGCTCGCAGACGTACAGCCGATCGCAGCGCCGATTCCGCGGGCGCCGTGGGCGAAGGGTCGCGCGGTGTATCGCACCGATCTCATCGTGCGCGAAGACGCTCCCTACGAGCGTCTCGAGGATACTTTTGGTGCGCGCGCCGGCTGGACAGTGGCGCACTCGCACTCCGGTTTCAACGCCTTTCGCCACCATCTGCTCGCGTATCGCACCGCGAAGCGCCCGCATCTTTACCGCGAGACGGTGGGCAATCTCGTCACCGCGCGCAACGTGCTCGATGCCGTGCGCGAGCGGCGCATCGACGTCGGGCCCCTCGATGCCTACTGGCATCTGTTGATCGCACGGCATGCCCCACAGCTTGTCGCCGGCGTGCGCGTGCTTGCCTCGACCGTGCTCGCGCCGATGCCGGCCTTCGTCGCCGCGCGAAGCGTCCCGGGTGCCGAAGCGGCACGGCTTCGAGACGCGCTCATCGGCGCTGCGAGGAAGCCTTGGTTCCGCGAGTTCGCTGATCCCCTGCTGCTCGAGGGATTTGCGGAGGTTAGGCGCGAAGCGTTCGATCTCGCTCTCGAGTGGGAGAGGCAGGCGAGGGCGGCGGGGTACGCAGAGCCCGCGTAAGGCCTTCAGACGCTCGCTGCGGGCACGCGTCCGGTGGGATGCTGCAGCACGTGATGGTGGCGGAAGAGGTAACGCCGGGCAACATCGAAGTACGTGCGGTAAACGAGCCCGCCGTTCTCGGCGATCAGTCGCTCGCGCTCCTGGCGGTAGCGGGCGGGGCACTCGTACCAGGGAATGCCGGGCGACTCGTGGTGCAGCGAGTGCAGATTGTTGAAGAGGAAAAGCGGCCCGAGGATCCACGATCGCTCGACGATGGCGACGCGCTCGCGCACGCCGGGGCGCGCGCGATGCTCGGCGAACGACCGGATCAACTGAATGCCGTTCGCGGGAATCACCATGGCCAAGAAGTAGAGCCAGAGTGGCATGCCGCAGACGACCTTCACCCACAATACGACGGGGATGCACCAGAGCAGGTGCTCGACCCAGAGCGCCCGGATTCCCGGCTTGCCGCGCCAAAGGTTGCGCAGCTCCCACTGCCAGTACATTCCCATACGCAACCAGGATCCGACGAGGATGCGTCCGGCGAGCGTCTGCTCGATCCGTAGCGCGCCGCGCAGCAGCGGGTTCATTCGTCCCCAGTCCTCGGCTGTCCAGTAATACGATTCCGGATCATCGATGGGGTCGGTGAGCCGCGCGTCGTAGTGGTGGGCGTGATGCAGGTCGCGATAGCGCTGGTACGGCATCCACAACTCGAGCGGAACAATGGCAAGCAGTCGATTGAGCCACTTCCAGCGCGTGGGATGTCCGTGAACGATCTCGTGCTGCAGGGAGCTGTGCAGGGTGATGAGCACCGCCGTGAGCGGCGCCACGATCGCGAGCGGCCAGCCTGCGTATCTCGATGTGATCGCAGCCCACCCGGCGTAGGTCACGATGATCAAGAGAAGAGTGGGCACCTCGACCGCGGGGCGGGTGCGGCTGGCATCTGGCATTACGACCGGGTTCGCTAGTGGGCTTGAAATCGGGCTGGCACGATGTTGTCAACATGCTATCACGCCGGCGGGGCAGACGGATCCCGGTAATTGTTGAACGGAGTCGCGAGTTTCAAACTTTACTTATCGCCCCCGGCGGGCTTTGCCGTCAGTCAATGCGGGCGCTGTGGCAAGTGCGCCGCTCGAGAGCCGCGACGGCATCATAAAGAAGGACGGCCATGAGCCCGGTGGCGAGTCCCCCCTGGAGCACGAAAGCCATGTTGTTGGAGAGCAGGCCGGCGATGATCACCTCGCCCAAGCCTTTGGCGGCCACCGTCGATCCCAAGGTCGCGGTGCCGATATTGATGACCAGCGAAATACGAATTCCTCCTAAAATCAATGGCATAGCTAGTGGAAGCTCGACGGCCACGAGGCGCTGACCGGCGCTCATCCCCATGCCGCTCGCGGCCTCCAGCACCGTCGCCGGACAGCTCCTTAAGCCCACGACCGTGTTCTCGAAGATCGGCAGCAGCCCATAGAGAAAGAGGGCGATCAGGGTCGGTTTCACCCCGAAGCCGACGAGCGGCACGGCGAGCGCGAGCACGGCCACCGGCGGAAATGTCTGCCCGAAATTCACCACCGCCCGCGACAGCGGCAGAAACTCCGCGCCGCCGGCGCGTGTCACGAGGATGCCGAGCGCGACGGCGACGACCGCGCTCGCGAGGCAGGCGGCGAGCACGGTGGCGAGGTGCGCGAGCGCGAGCATGCCGAGATTGCCTTGATCATAGATTGGCGAAGCTCCCCCGGAGGCGAGGGGCGCAAACAGCGGCGCGAAGCGCTGCGGCACCACCAGGAACGCGAGCAGCAGTCCCAACGCCGCGAGCCGAAGGATCGTCGGGATGTGGCGCATCAACGCGGACGCCCGCGAGCGAAAATGGCGGCGACGGTGAGGCGCCCGCAGGGCTTCCCATCGCCATCGACGACGGTACCGGAGTCGCTGCCGCGCCAGAGCAGCTCCGAGAGCGCCTCACGGAGCGATGCGGCGGCCGGTATGAGCGGACCATCCCGCCCAGATCCGTCGGAGGTGACGGGCAATGCCGCCTCGCCCGCGGTGGTGAGTGACAGCAGGCGCATGGCACGCTCGGAGCTGCCGGTCATGCGAGCGACCAGCGGATCGGCCGGACGCGTGACCAGCACCTCGGGGCGATCGTATTGCAGCAGTCGTCCCTCGCTCATCACGGCGACGCGGTCACCGAGACGGAACGCCTCATCGATGTCGTGTGTGACCACCAACATCGTGGTGCCAAACTTGCGCTGGATCTCGAGCAGATCGTCCTGCGCCTTCTCGCGGATGATGGGATCGAGCGCCCCGAACGGCTCGTCCATCAGCAACACCGCGGGCTCCGCGGCGAGCGCCCGCGCCACGCCGACGCGTTGCTGCTGGCCCCCCGAGAGCTGGTGCGGATACTTCCCCGAATACGAAGCGGGATCCAACTGCAGCGCCTCGAGGAGCTGATCGATACGGGCGCGGATTCGGGCCGGCTCCCAGCCGAGCAGGCGCGGCACCGTGGCGACGTTTTCGGCGACGGTGCGGTGGGGGAAGAGGCCGTGGCCCTGGATCACATACCCAATCCGGCGCCGCAGCCGGTGCGCAGGCTCGGCTTCCGTGTCGCGCCCCTCGATCAGGACGCGGCCGCTCGTCGGCTCGACGAGACGGTTGATCATCCGTAGCAGGGTCGACTTGCCCGATCCCGACGTGCCGACGATCACGGTGATGGAGTTGCGCTCGATGACCATCGACACCGCATCGACGACCGTGGTCGAGCCGTATTGCTTGGTGAGACTTTCGATTTCGATCATGGCGATGCCCGGTCCAGCACCTCGACCAGCGCATCGAGCAACACGCCGGCGGAGAAGGCGAGCACCACGGTCGGGATCGCTCCGAGCAGCACGAGATCGATCGCGTTCTGTCCGATGCCCTCGAAGATGAAAGTTCCGAATCCGCCGCCACCAATGAGGGCCGCGACGGCCACGAGCCCGATGTTCTGCACCAGCACGATGCGCACGCCGGTGAGAATGACGGGCAGCGCGAGGACGAACTCGACGCTCGAGAGCGTCTGCCAGCGTGTCATGCCCATGCCGTAGGCGGCCTCGACCGTGGCGGGCGAGACGCGCTTCAGGCCCGCGACCGTGTTGGCGGCGAGCGGCAGGAGCGAATACAGAAACAGAGCCAACACCGCCGGCGCGGCGCCGATGCCCCGGATGCCGAGCTCGGCCGCGAGGGGCACGTGAGCCGCGAGCGCTCCGAGCGGGGCCATGAGGATGCCGAAGAGCGCGATGGAAGGTATCGTCTGGATGAGGTTCAGCGCACTCAGGATGCCGGGCTGAAGGCGCGGCACGCGGTGGCAGAAGATGCCGAGCGGCAGCGCCACGATGAAGGCGGCAGCGAGCGATCCGAGCGAGAGCCCGATGTGCTGCCGCGCCGCGAGCGCGAATGCCGAGGCGTTCACCGCGTATTCCCGCATGATCGAAACCCTGTCGAAGGTGCCGTGTGCGAGGGTGAACCCGGCGATGCCGAGAAAAAGGGCGAGCAGCAGCACGCGTATGCCGGGCCCGGGATGCAGACGCGCAATGGCGTCGGCGGCGAGGAGGCCCAGCGTCACGAGCAACAGCCAGAATCCCGCTCCGGGAGCGACGCGGACGATGTGGTTGTGGGGCGGTGTCAAGGCGTTTGCCGCTGCGGCGAGCGCCGTGGCGACGATCACGATGCCGGCGAGCGCGGCGGCGAGGCGCAGCAGCGCATTCGAGGCGAGGAGCGCCGTCGCCGCCACGGCGGCGAGCATGGCCTCGCACCCGAGCGCCGCCCACATCGGCAGCACCTGGGCGAGTGCGTGTGGCTCACCCGGCAGGATGCGATTGGCCTTGAAATCGACGAAGGGCAGCAGCACGAGCGCCGCGGCCCCGACGAGCGCGAGCAGTGCCCCCAGCCGATCGATGCGGGTGAGCGCGGCCGCGCCGCGCGCGGGAGCCGGCCGGCGCAGCAGGACATCGAGGGCGGTCATTTGAGCAGTCCTTTCCGCTTCAAGTAATCCCGGGCGACCTCCCGAATCGACTCGCCGTCGACCTGCACGCGCTCGTTCAGTCGCTGCAGCGTCTCGCGATCCAGGCTCTCCATGAGCGGCTTGACCAGCGCCGCGATCTCAGGGTGTGCGCGCAGCACGGCCGCACGGATGAGCGGCACGGGAGCGTAGATCGGTTGCTCGTGCCGATCGTCCTCGAGCACGACCAGGTTCGCCGCGGCGATCCCCCCGTCGGTGCCGTAAACCATCGCCGTGTTGGTACCGTCCGTGCGTGCGGCCGCGGCGGCGATCATGGCCTCGGTTTCCCCTCCGGCCAAAACGATGAGCTGGTCCGAGCTCAGCTTGAACCCGTACGTCCGCTCGAGCGCGGCGAGCGTTCCGGCGTTGGCGAACTCGGCCGAGCAGGCGAGCACGACGTGCCCGCCGTCCGAGACCCAGCGTGCGAAGTCGCTCATGGTGCGCAGATGGTAGGCGTCCGCCACATCCCGGCGCACGGCGAGCGCCCAGGCGTTGCTCGCCGGGGCGGGGGTGAGCCAGACGATGTGATTCCTCTGGTAGTCGAGCCGCGCCCCGAGTTCATAGCCCTTGCGCAGGTCCTTCCAGGCGGGATTCGATGGTATGTCGAAGAAGATCGCCCCGTTGCCGGTATACTCGACGTAAAGGTCGACCTCACCGTCGAGGAGGGCCCTGCGGACCACCGGAGTCGCGCCGATCCGCAACCGATTCACCGTTGGGATTCCGGCGGCGTCGAGGACCAGCCGGATCATCTCGCCGATCATCGCCGACTCGCTCGAGAGCTTCGAGGACACGACGACCGCGGAGCCGGCCCTCGAGGGCGTTGAGGCGATGAGCGCGAGCGCCGCGGCCATGCAAAGCGACTTGAAGAATCGCGCCACGTGTGATCTCCACCCCCGATAACCCGCCACGTTGTCGGCTGATCCGTCGCGAGTCAAGCTATCATAGCGACGCTTCGATGAGTCAGCAGTCGCACCCGCCGTCGCGTTCCCCGGTTTCCTCGCGCGCATCGAGCGGACGGTATTCGGGGTTTCGCCTCCTCCGGGAGGGTCTTCGCGGGCAGCGCGGCTGGTCGCACGCCTGGGCGAAGGCGGCTCCCCGGTCCCGCTATCGCGTGCTGATCGTGGGCGGCGGCGGCCATGGATTGGCGACGGCTTTCTATCTCGCGCGCGAGTTCGGCATCCGCGACGTGGCGGTGCTCGAGCGCGGGCCGATCGGCCTCGGCAACGTCGGCCGCAACACCACCATCATCCGCTCGAACTACTTCCAGCCCGCCAACGTGCGTTTCTACGAGCTCTCGCTGAAGCTGTGGGAAGGTCTCGAGCGGACGCTCAACTTCAACGCGATGGTGAGCCAGCGCGGCACTCTCAACCTCTACCACTCGGATGCGCAGCGCGATCTCTTCACCCGGCGGGCCAACACCATGCGGCTCGAGGGCGTCGATGCGGAGTCGCTCACGCGCGCCGAGGTGAAGCGGCTCGTGCCGCTCGTCGACCTCGACAATGGCCGCTATCCCGTGCTCGGCGGGTATCTGCAACCCCGCGGTGGCACGGTGCGCCATGATGCGGTCGCGTGGGGTTACGCGCGTGCCGCTTGCGCGGCCGGGGTCGACATCATCGAGCATTGCGAGGTGATCGGCATCCGTCGCGAGGGAGGCCGCGTTACCGGTGTGGTGACGACTCGGGGGCCGATCGATGCCGAGACGGTGTGTCTGGCCGTGGCCGGTCATTCCTCGCGGCTCGCGACCATGGCGGGACTGACTCTGCCGATCGAAACCCATGTTCTGCAGGCGTTCGTGAGCGAGAGCGTCAAGCCGATCCTCGATGTCGTCGTGACCTACGGCGCGGGTCACTTCTACGCGAGCCAGTCCGACAAGGGCGGCCTCGTTTTCGGCGGTGCGATCGACGGCTACAACAGTTACGGCCAGCGGGGCACGCTGCCGATGGCGGAGGAAGTGGCGGCGGCTGCCATAACGCTGATGCCGGGACTCGCGCGACTCAAGGTGGTGAGGCAATGGGGCGGGGTCATGGACATGACGATGGACGGCTCGCCGATCATCTCGCAGACGCCGCTCGAGGGTCTCATCCTCAACGGCGGCTGGTGTTATGGGGGGTTCAAGGCCATTCCCGCCGGCGGCATGACGACCGCGCACCTGATCGCGCGCGGCGTGCCGCATCCTCTTGCGGCCCATTTGTCCCTCGAGCGCTTCGCCACGGGACGCACGATCGATGAGCGGGGAGCGGGCCCGTTCCCCTACGCCCACTGAACATGCTGAGGATCCCTTGTCCGTGGTGCGGTGAGCGGGACGAGATCGAGTTCCGCTATCGGGGCGATGCAACCTGCCACCGCCCTCTCGCCGATGCGCCGCTCGAGGAATTCATCGCGTACGCGTTTGAGCGCGCCAATCCATTCGGCTGGCACACCGAGTGGTGGCTGCATGCCGGGGGCTGCGGACAACTCCTCAAGGTGGTCCGCCACACGATGAGCCACGAGATCCGGTTCGCCGGCGCGGCCGGCGACGAGCCCCCGGCTCGTGGTGGAGATCACACGTGATACGAGGTCCCGGCCGCATCGGTCGTGGCGTGCTCACCGATCCCGATCGCCCGATCGCCTTCCGCTTCGATGGCCGGCGCCTGCAAGGTCTCGCCGGGGACACGCTCGCCTCCGCGCTGCTCGCCAACGGCCGCCGAGTCACCGGCCGCAGCTTCAAATACCACCGACCGCGCGGTATCGTCACGGCAGGGCCGGAGGAACCATGCGCGCTCGTCGATGTGATCGGGCCCGCAGGGCGAGAGCCGAATCGCCTCGCGACCACGCTCGCGCTCGAGGAGGGGCTGGTGGCCGAGAGTCAGAATCGCTGGCCGTCGCTTCGCTGGGACGTGCTCGCCTTGAACGGATTTCTCTCGCGCTTCCTGCCCGCGGGGTTCTACTACAAAACGTTCATGGCGCCGGTATGGGGCTGGGAGCGGCTCTACGAGCCCCTGATCCGCCGCGCGGCGGGACTCGGCCGGCTCGCGCCGCGGGTCGGCGATCACGCTGCACCCGCGGAGACGGTGCACGATCATGCCGACGTGTTGGTCGTCGGAGCCGGCGTCGCGGGGCTCGCGGCGGCCTGTCGGTTGGGCGCAGCCGGGCTCGCGGTAATCCTGGCCGAGCAGGACGTGACCGTCGGGGGCGGCGCTTTGCTCGATGCACGCTGGACGGAGTGGCGCGAGCGCGCGAGCGGTGTGCTCGCCGCATTGCCCAAAGTGCGCTGCCTGTCGCGAACCACGGTGTTGGGCGCCTACGGCGATGGTGTGTTCGCCGCGCTCGAGACACTCTCGCCCCAGGAGGCGCAGTGCTTCGGCGGACTGCGCGAGCGATTGCGGGTCATACGCATCGAGCGGGTGCTGCTCGCGACCGGTGCGCTCGAGCGTCTCATCGCGTTCCCAAGCAACGATGTTCCGGGGGTGATGCTCGCGGGTGCCGCGCTCGGGTATCTTAAGCGCTACGGGGTCGCGGTCGGCCGGCGCCCGGCCTTCTTTCTTAACTCCGATGAAGCCTATGAGGCCGCTTTTGCGCTGCACGAGGCAGGCGTGCCTTGCGCCGGCGTGATCGATGCGCGTGCGCGCTCGCTTGCCGCCGAGCGCGCGCGCTCGTGCGGCATCGAGGTCGCGGCGGGCGCGGTGGTTCAGGCGGTCCATGGCCGTGGCCGCGTGCGCGGGGTGACCGTCGCGGACCGTGACGGTCGCCGCCGCCGTCAGCTCGAGGCCGATTGCCTGTTGGTTTCCGGGGGGCACTCGCCGGCCGCTTCGCTCGCGAGCCAGGCGGGCGCAACGTTGCACTGGGATCCCGCCATCGCGGCATTCACGCCGGACCTTCCGCGCGCGATCGGGCGTACCGCGGGCGCGGCGCGCGGTGTCTTCGGGCTCGCCGCCGCCGCCAGCGACGGCGAGCAGGCGGCCGAAGCGATGCTCGCGGATCTCGGGCGTGGAGCGGGCACGGGGCGAGCAACGCAGATCGCGGGCCTGCATTTGGACCCGCCAACCGATCCGCCGGCAACGGGCGTCGATGCGGTATGGGAGATCGAGGGGCCGGGCCCCGCCTTCGTCGATCTGCAGAACGATGTGACCGCGGCGGACGTGCGCCTTGCGCATCGGGAGGGTTACGAGCACGTCGAGCACATGAAGCGCTACACGACCCACGGCATGGGGACCGACCAGGGACGCATCGGTGGACTCGTGGGCAGCGCGATTCTGGCGCGCGCGCGCGGCGCGCCGCTCACCACGGTGGGACAGTCGAAGCCGCGTCCCTACACGCAGCCGGTGCCGCTCGCGGCGCTCGCCGGCGGCGAAGTTCGCGAGCATTACCGGCCGAAGCGCCGCCTGCCGCTGCACGCCTGGCACGAAGCAGCCGGCGCGACATTCGTCGCGACGGGCCTCTGGCTTCGGCCGCTCCTCTACTCGCACGAGCCCGGTTGGGAGCCCGTGCTGCGGGAAGCGCGAGCGGTGCGCGAATCGGTCGGCATCACCGACGTGTCGAGTCTCGGCAAGATCGATGTGCAGGGTACCCATGCGGCGCGCTTTCTCGACTTCATCTATGCCAACCGCTTTTCCACGCTGCCGATCGGCCGGGCGCGGTACGGCATCATGCTGCGCGAGGACGGCATGCTGCTCGACGATGGCACGACCTCGCGCCTCGGCCCGCAGCATTTTCTGGTCACGACCACTACCGCCAACGCCGGCGCGGTGCTCGAGCACATGGAGTTTCACCGGCAGGCGGTGTGCGCCGAGCTCGACGTGCGTCTGACCGAGGTCGGCGATCAGTGGGCGCAGGTTGCAGTCGCAGGTCCGCGCTCGCGCGAGGTCATCACCCGAATCGTCAGCGGTGTCGACCTCTCGAGCGCAGCTTTCCCTTTCATGGGGGCCGCTGCGGCGCGGATTGCGGGCATCGCCGGGCGGGTGTTTCGCATCTCTTTCTCGGGCGAGCTCGCCTACGAGCTCGCGGTGCCGGCGAGAGAGGCGCTGCCGGTCTGGTCGGCGCTGCTCGAGGCCGGACGGCCGTTCGGCATCGTTCCCTACGGTCTCGATGCCCTCAACACGCTCAGGATCGAGAAGGGTCACGTGACCGGCGCCGAGCTCAACGGCAACACGACGGCGGACGATCTCGGTTTCGGTCGGATGCTGAAGGGCGAGGGGGACTTCATCGGGCGCGCGCTCTCGCGACGTGTCGGGCTCGCGGCGCCCGATCGGCTGCAGCTCGTGGGTCTGCGGCCGCTCGATCGGCGTCGGCGCCTGCGCAATGGCGCGCATCTCGTCACCGTGCAGAAGCCCGCGGAGTCGCTCGGCTATGTCACCTCCTCGACCCCCTCGGTGGCGGGCGAGGGCTGGGTAGGCCTGGCCCTCCTCGCCGGGGGCAGGAGCCGCATCGGGCAGCGGCTCCTGCTCGTTTCGCCCATCCATCGCGAGCGCATCGAGGTGGCCGTCACGAGCGCCGTGGGTTTCGATCCGGAGAATGAACGTGTCCGCGCCTGAAGCGGCGGCGAGCGAGAGTATCGAGGCGATCGCGCTGCGTTCGTGTGCCGTGGACATCGTGGAGATCGCCCCGCTTCGCGGCGGCGCGGCCGCGATGCAGAGCCTCATCGAGGCGCGGGGTGCGAGGCTGCCGCCGGTCGGCCACGTGGCCGCCACGGCCGATCGCTGGGTACTCTGCGTACGGCCCGGGCGTTGGTTGCTGTTGGAGTCTCGCGGGGAGCCCGGAGTGAGCGCTGCGCGGTGGGGCAGCGACTGCGCCGGAATCGCCAGCGCCGTCGATCTGACATCCGCGTTCTGCGTGCTCGATGTCGCAGGACCCGCGGCACGCGAGGTGTTGGCGCGGGGCTGCCGCCTCGACCTCGCTCCCACCAGCTTGCCGGCGGGCCGTGCGGCGCGGACCCTGATGGCCCAGGTACCGGTGATCCTCGCCGTGCGCGCCTCGGGCATCGTCCTGCTCACACCCGCGACGACGGCGCGGCACTTCAGCGAGTGGCTCGCTGCGACGGCTAGACCTTTCGGACTCGTTCCGCGCGCCGAGCTCGTCACCTTTGATCTGTTGGGGCAATCGGTTGGAGCGTTTTACCGATGAGAAATTCCGCGAGAGCCGTCGTCATCGGCGGCGGGGTGGTCGGCGCGAGCGTTCTCTATCACCTCGCCAAGATCGGCTGGCAGGACGTTCTGCTGCTCGAGAAGAACGAGCTCACGGCCGGCTCGACCTGGCACGCGGCGGGGGGCATGCATACCTTCAATGGCGAGGCCAACATCTCGAAATTGCAGAAGTACACGATCGATCTCTACCGGGAGATCGAGGCGCTCTCGGGCCAGTCGTGCGGGCTGCACCCGAACGGCGGCCTGATGCTGGCGGCCACCGCGGGTGAGCTCGACAGCCTGAAGCTCATCTGCTCGCGCGCCCGCTACCTCGGCATGGAAACCGAGATGATCTCGCTCGGGGAGGCGAAGCGCCTGAACCCGCTCATCGACACGCGCTTCTTCATTGGCGCGCTGTGGCGTGCCGATGGCGGCCATTGCGATCCTTCCGGAACCACGCACGCCTACGTCAAGGCGGCTCGCCAGCTCGGCGCATCAGTGGAGCGCTTCACCCGCGTGATCGCGCTCGCTCCGCGCCGCGACGGTACGTGGGATGTGGTCACCGACAAGGGCGTCGTTCACGCCGAGCACGTGATCAACTGCGCCGGATTATGGGCGCGCGAGATCGGACACCTCGTCGGCATCGAGCTGCCGGTGCTCGCGATGGAGCACCATTATCTCCTGACTGAGGACCTCCCGGAGCTTAAGGGACGTGAGCGCGAGATCGTCAACACGACCGACTACGCGGGCGAGATCTACCTGCGCCAGGAGCGCGCGGGCGCGTTGATCGGCACTTACGAGCCCAGCGGGGTGGTGTGGTCGCCGGTCAAAACACCCGATGAGTTCTCGATGCAGCTCCTGCCCGAGGATTTCGAGCGGTTGGCGCCTTACTTCGAGGTGGGCTTTCAACATTTTCCCGCGCTCGGGCGCGTCGGCATCAAGAAGGCGATCAATGGCCCCTTCACCTTCGCTCCGGACGGCAATCCGCTGGTCGGGCCCGTGCGCGGGCTGAAGAACTTCTGGGTCGCCTGCGCCGTCATGGCGGGTTTCAGCCAGGGTGGCGGCATTGGTCTCGTACTCTCGCGCTGGATCGCCGACGGCGATCCGGGCCAGGACATCCTCTCGATGGACGTGGCGCGATTCGGTGCGTTCGCGACGCCCAAGTACACCTCCATCAAGGTGCCCGAGAACTACTCCAGACGATTCCGCCTCGCGTACCCCAACGAGGAACTGCCGGCCGCGCGCCCGGTGCGCCGCTCGCCGATCTACGACCGCCTGAAATCCGTGGGCGCAGTGATGGGCGCGAATTTCGGGCTCGAGCACGCGCTCTGGTTCGCTCCGCCGGATGTGCTGCCGATCGAGACGCCGAGCTATCGCCGATCGGAGGCCTTCCCGTTCGTCGGCCAGGAGTGCCGCGCGGTGCGCGCCGCCGTCGGCATCTACGAGACGAGCAACTATGGAAAATATGAGGTGACGGGACGAGGCGCACGCAGCTGGCTCGATGGGGTGTTGGCCTCGCGGATCCCGCCGGTGGGGCGCCTGAGACTCGCCCCCATGCTGAACCGGCCGGGGCGGGTCGTCGGGGATTTCTCGATCGCCTGCCTGGCCGAAGACCGGTTCCTCATCATCGGGTCGGGATTCGCGGAGGAATTCCACCTGCGTTGGTTCTTCTCGTGCGAGCCGCCGGCGGATGTGTTCGTGCGCTCGGTGGCATCGACCCTCATGGGGTTCTCGGTCGCGGGGCCGAAGTCACGGGAGTTGCTGCAGCGCCTCGTCCGGCTCGATCTTTCCGCCGGTGCGTTCAAGCTCTTTCACATCGCTCAGAGCGCCGTGGGTTTCGCACCCGCGATCCTTACGCGCTCCGGATTCACGGGCGAGCTCGGCTACGAGATCTGGACGAGCCCCGACTATTTGACAACGCTCTATGACGATCTCCTCGAGGCGGGGAGCGACTTGGGTGTCGTGCACTTCGGCGGACGCGCGCTTTCCTCGCTCAGGCTGGAGAAGGGCTACGGCTCTTTCAACAAGGATTTTCGGCCGGACTACACACCCGGAGAGACCGGTCTCGATCGCTACATCGATTTCAACAAGTTAGAGTTCACCGGCCGTGCCGCCGCACTCGCCGAGCGCGCCGCGGGCCCGAAGCGACGGTTCGTCATCCTCGAGCTCCCGGACGCTGAAACGGAAGCGATCGGCTACGAGTCGATCCTGAAGGACGGCGCAGCGGTCGGCTATGTGACTTCGGCGGCGTTCGCACATTGTATCGGCAAGAGCCTCGCCGCGGGTTACGTCCCGGCCGCCCTCGCGCGCGAGGGCGAGCCGTATCAAATCGACATCTTCGGCGAGCTTCGCGGCGCAATCGTGCGGCTGCAGCCGCTCTACGATCCTGACGGGGCTCGGCTCAGGGCATAGCGCTCTTTCGGGCATCTGAGCAACAGAGCGCGATCGGCCGGTACACCGGGTGCGCGAATGTCGGCTGAGTGCCCATAGCGGTCCGACCCTATGTCCGGTATCGGGAAGCCTAATTGGGCTCCCAACCGATCGATCATGCCGCAGGGTCGCGCACCAAGCTCAGCTCTTGCAAGGGCGAGTTCAAAAGAACGCGATCGCTGTATCGTTCAGAACGTCAATCCGCACGTCGCTGAGCACATTCAAGCGTACCCTAATGCGCGACGTCACCCGGAATATCGCATCCTCCGGATAGATGGGACTTGATCACACAGCATCGTTGTCTCGGACGCTTACACCCCGGGGGGATTGGAGGGTATCGTGGCGAGCCGTCACGTCTTGAGCGGATGTTCCGCGCAAGCTAGCTCGCCGGCGTTCGATCGTGCTGGTGAACTCCCTGAGTCTTCTCCGCTCGCGCACTCCAGTTTCCGGGCGACCAGCGGATGCGGATTCTCCGCCGCGGTGCCCGCGCTTCCGTATGAGCGGGTCAGGATCTCGAGCAGATGTCCGTTTGGGTCCTCGAAATAGACGCCGCGACCATCGTCCCAATGGTTCATCTGGTCAGGTTTCGAGCGGTGCGGATCTGCCCAGTACGTCAGCCGACGCGACTCGAAGCGGGAGAAAATCTGGTCGAACTCGGTCTCACTGACGAGAAAGGCATAATGCTGAGGCTTGATCT
>JBOIAQ010000024.1:0-50825 GCA_050739115.1 Steroidobacteraceae bacterium
ACCCGCCGTTCTGAGCCTCGCGCCGAATCCGGCACTCCCGCACCACTCGTGGCGCCGACACCGCCCGTCGCTCACGACGACCCGCCTCTCGCCCCCAAAATCCCGCGGTTTTGCATCCCCGCCAACATCAAGACATGAGCAAGAGCACCTATCCGCTGAAGCTGCCGGCATCGGTCAAGAAGGCGGCGGCCGAGCTCGCGGCGAGCGACGGGGTTTCACTGAATCAGTTCATCGCCGCCGCTGTGGCCGAGAAGGTCGGGTGACTGCGCACCGCGCAGGAGTTCCTTGCGCGAGCGCGCGGGGTCGGCGAAGTCGAAGGACATGCCCAAGTACCTTCGTCGGGCCCCAAAGGTGCCGCCGGCTGACTGGGATCGGCCGTAACGGCGACCTGCGAACGCGTGGGCGCGTCACGTGGGTGCGGCAGGCTATGCGCGTGCCCGGCTGGATGAGCGTGTGTTGACCTGGAATGGACGATGTGATAATGTGAAACTGTGAAAAATATCACAGTATCACTTGATGATGATGCCTATCGCCGCGCGCGGATGATCGCCGCCGAGCGGGACACTTCGGTTTCTGCGCTGGTAAAGGAATATCTTGCGGCACTGGGTTCTGGCGAGAGCCAAGCCGAGCGGTTGAAGCGAGAGGAGCGCGCCCTCCGCGAGCAGATCGCGTCGTTCCGAGCCTCGGACAGGCTGTCTCGGGATGAGCTGCACGAACGCCGTCCGTGAGCGCCCGGCAGTTCCTGGACACCAACATCTTGCTTTACTCAATAAGCAAGGACCGCGATGAGGCTGTCAAGCGAGAGCGAGCTATAGAACTGCTCGAGGCCGACGGAGGAGGGCTGTCCGTTCAAGTCTTACAGGAGTTCTACGTCCAGGCGACTCGAGTCACGCGCCCTGATCCGCTGCCGCATGCGATCGCCGCCGGGTTGATTCGCACCTGGATGCGATTTGCCGTCCAGGATGTCACGGTCTCGATTCTGACTCATGCGCTGGACATCAAGGTGAATCACGGATTCTCCTATTGGGACAGCGCCATCATTGCGGCTGCCCGCGCTCTCGGATGTCGTGAGCTTTACACCGAGGACATGACCCACGGCAGAGAGGTTGAAGGCATTCTCATCGTCAATCCGTTTCGCTAGGGTCGTGAGCAGCTGGAATTCGAGAGGTTGACTCGGTTTGCTAAAACAGTCAGTAAGATCTGGACTCGCCTTTGGAGCCGAGAAGCGAAACGGTTGCGGACACAATTGAAGGAGCGCGAACGTGCATGATGAGCGAACCGCGGCCCTGGATAGCACGGCGGCGCGGGTTGCACTGTGGCGGGCTATACACGTTCAGGTCGATCCGCCGCAACACGTGCTCGAAGACGAGATTGGCCTCAAGCTGGTAGCCCCGGACGATGGCTGGCGACGCCGCCCGGACATGGACCCACAGTTCACTCGTCCCTTTCGCGCCTCCATCGTGGCCCGTGCTCGCTTCATCGAAGATCTGGTTGTGGAGCAGGCTAACCGCGGTGTCCGCCAATACGTCATTCTTGGAGCCGGCCTCGACACCTTCGCCCAGCGCCGACCGGAAATCGCCTCAAAGTTAAAGGTGTTCGAAGTCAATCAACCGGTCCACAGCGCTGTGCGGGCTCGTGCACAAGACGCGCAGACTGTAGCCGATGTGAGGTGCGTCATTGTTGGCATGAAATTGACCGGAATGGCTAACCCGACCTACAGGGCGTCTGGATTGATGCTCTCTCTGTACATCTTGGCGGCGGAGTGAAAGCAAAACGCTCAGAGTCTTTCAGAACTTCAACTATCTCGTTGGCCACGATCTCGGGCCGATAGAGCGACCCACCAACAACAACACATGCGCCCCAGCCGGTGTGTACGGTGATCCCAATTGCGCGAACCATGGTCATAGGCTACCACGTCGTGCACGACCGACGAACCGGCGGGATTCTTGCACGAATTTCCCTCCGGGCCGGCAAGGGATCCTGCGCGGAGAGACTTCAATCAGCGACGTCTCAGCGCCCTCTTTGAGCATGATAGCGAGGCGGGCAGCAGGCGGCCATCTTCGGACGGCTGACTGCTCAACTGGGTTCCTCTAGACCGGTCGGCCGGTCAGCCGCGGATACCCGGCGAAGTTTGTCGGCATCGGCTACAGGCGGGCCGCCCTCTGGTATTGACACGACACGTGCCATTCGTAGATGCTGCCCGTGGGGGCGCCCGAAAGGACCACGGGAGAAATCCGCTGCTGCGGATGATCGAGGTGCTAGTGATCGCGCGGAATACAGGTGCCAAGATCCTCGTCGCACTGGGCTGCGTCGATTTGGTTTTCTCCGTGGCACTTCACTGGTTTGGGGCTTACCCGCACCTTTCGGCTGCCTTGCGTGCTTCGAACCTGAGCGCTCCTCTGCAGGCGGCGCTGCGTGCCGTTTTCCTTTTGGTCGGATGGAACTGGATTGTGATCGCGATCGTAGCGCTGACGGCGTTCACTCGTACGCGTCTACGCAAGCCACTCGTCATGTTCTGTGGCATCGCTTTATTCGTAGAGACCGGGCTTACGCTGCACTTCGTCGGGGTGTTCATCGGCAGCGAGCTCATCGGTTCAGCTGCGTTGTTGCTCATCCTGGGGAGTTTGCTGCTAGGGAACCCTCCGACAGAGACAGCAACTTCGTGAAATCGCGATCGCAAAAAGCAAGCCTTGGATGCAGTGGGTCACCCAGGTCTATCGTCTGAAACGTCAGACGATGCTATTCGAATCTGATCACGCGCTGAACTTTCTACTTCTTGGTTTCCAGGAGCATTCCACTCCCAGCGTAACTTCAATGCGGCGTCTCAAAGGGCGTAACAGACGTTTGAATCGGCAGCGGCTTCGCCGCCGCAAAGCGGTCATCGCGACTGTCTCCTGAGGGCACGAAGTGTGAGTAGCTCCGGCGACGCTGAACGGCGGCTGTGGAACGCGCATACTACCTTTTCCGGGCTCACCGGCCGTCTGTGGGCGGCGGGTGGAAGCGACAACGACCCCTATCGGCGCTTGCGTGAGCGTCACCGTGCTTCACACAACGTGCGACGCAAGCAGTTCTCTGGCGAGCTTGTCAGGGTAGCCGAGGTCACCGGACCTAAGACCGATTGCTGACATCGGCGTCTCGGCAAGGCGGAGCGCGACCGCGAGCAGATCGCCTTCCCCGCCAGCCAGATGGATCCTCGCTTGGAATGCAAAGTCGTTCATCGAGCCGAGGACCCTCCGGTTTTCCGCACGCCCGAAGGCGACGGGCTCCATTGCGGCAATCTCTCGACGGGCTGACTCTGGCGACACATCGAGTGCCTCGAGGAGCGCCGCTACCGCCGTGCGGATATTGTGAGAAAGGTTTTTGCGCAGGTCCCGCGCTGGCAGTAGCACCGTGAGGAGCGAGCGCTCGCTTGTCGCCAGAATGAGCTGCACGTGCCCGAAGCGGACCAGATGCACGTACCAGTCGCCGAGCACGCCGCTCGAGGCTTGTGGCAGGGGCAGGTTCTCCGGCAGATGCAGCCGTGCACGCACGGCTCTGGTGCAGCGCAGCGTCAGCATGCTACAGCCTTACCCAGCCATGTCGCTCCCAATCAGCATTGCGGTAACAGGCCGTCTCACCAACCGTCTCAGCGTGGAAGCTTCGAATTCCAGTACTCCACGTATTTCTCGTAAGCCTCCGCCGAAGTGAGAAACGTAATGTGGTCCGGGCATCGCACCCGATGGGCCGCGATCGTCGCTGAATGAAGTCTTCGTGCTTTCGCGACGCGATGATGTCCATCGACCAGGTTGAAACGCTCCGGTGCGATCTCAGCCAGGAGTATCGGTCGCGACAGGTCAGCCGCTTGAACAGCGGCCTCATCGAGCCTGTCGCTGGTGCCGTAATCCGGGATCTCCGACAGCTGGACGACCTCGGTGGGGAATCGTTCCGGGTGGGCGGAAACGAAAGCGAGGAGCCGCGAGATATTGAACTCAAAGATGCCGTTAGGGTAGAGCTCGTCGCCGGGCTCCGTCGGACAGGGTTTAAACCGCGGATCGCGTCGAAGCTTGATTGACCTGTTTGATGACACAGCCGTCCTTCCGCATCCTGCCGCGTCAATGCTTGACCACCCGCGAAAAGTGGAACCGAAACTGGAGCCAATTGTTATTTTGAACCTGGAACCAATGGTGTTCGCGAGAAAAAAAGTCCAATAAAAGCAATGGTCGGGGTGACAGGATTTGAACCTGCGACACCTACGTCCCGAAAAGATACATCCATGTTCCAGGGAGAGCCGTTTAGCGCCAATAAGGTTTGAGAAACATGAGCTTATGGATTTCCGGCGTCCGGCGCAGTATGCTGAATGCTACTGGGTTCCGGTCGAAAATGGAACCCTTTCTGGAACCCCAGGAGCGTGAAAGTGGAACCCCAGAAACGGCTGACCGACGCACAGCTGAAGGTGCTGGTGAAGCGGCGGCGCGCCGCGCAAGAATTCATCCCAGACGGCTCTGTACCGGGCTTGTGGATTCGGCTGTTCCCGGGGGGCGCAGCCAATTGGACATTGCTCGTTCGCGTGGTCGGGGAGGGCGGGACGAATGAGCATGGAAAGCCCCTCCTCGGGAAGAAGCTCCGCGTGAGCCTCGGCAACTATCCCGTGATCACCCTGCAGGCTGCACGCGCACGGGCGAATCATGTTCTTGACCAGGCGCGGCGAGGAATCAACCCGAAGCAGGCGCTGAGAGATGGCGACACGGCGGGCAGTCCGACCGTTGCTGCGCTCGCGAAGGATTTCCTCACGCAGTATGTGCACTCGCGAGAGCTCGACTCCGCGCACAAGTACGAGATGGCCTTCATTACCCATATCAATCCAGTCGTGGGCAACGTCCTGGCGGAGCTCCTCACGCGCGAGCAAGTGCGGAGTGTGATGGAGTCGGCCCGCCCCAAGCGGGAGCGGCCAAAAGGGGAACGCGGAGGGGACATCGGTGGCATCGAGGCCGCACGGACCGCGATGGGCGTCCTGCGTCACATGTACTCCTGGGCCATCGAGGAAGATAAGCTCAAGCGCAAAGACAATCCGGCAAGCAAGATCGACCGGAATCTGCCCAAGAAACGACAAGGGGACGTCGTGCTATCGCTGGCTGAGGCACGCATCGTCTGGAGAGCAGCAGAGATCACGGGGTATCCCTTCGGGACGCACGTGCAGCTCATGCTGCTCACCGGCTGTCGTCTGGATGAATGGGCCTCGGCGCGCGCCGCATGGATCGATAGGAAGGAGAGGTTGATGGTCATCCCGGCCGACGCCTACAAGACCGATCACGTGCACGTCGTGCCGCTCGTCCCTCAGGCGATGGAGATTCTGCAGCAGATTCCAAAGGCTCACCACGGTGAGCACCTGCTCTCGAGCACCGGGGGGCGGGCGCCAATCCAGGGAATCTCGAAGTATTATCGGACGCGGCTCAGCGATGCGATCGTCGCCATCACCGGGGAGGGCTTTCCGAAGAAATTCACTTCGCATGATCTTCGGCGCACCGTCGCAACTCGTCTCGCAGAGGCCCTCGGTGACGAGGGAGACAAACTGGTCAAGCGCGTGCTCGGTCACTCCGATGGCAGCGTGACCGCGATCTATAACCGGTACGGATACGTGAGCGAGATGCGCCGAGCGCTTGAGCAATGGGCAAAGGCACTCATCGCTGCGCCTACGGAGATAGCGCCATCAATACCGACGATCTCGCAGGCCGCATAGCGACAACCGCGCGGACGGTACTGGGATCGAACCGGATCGAACGAGTGGCCCCTGCCGCGTGAAGCCTTCGCCGGAGAGAAGACGTGGTTTGCGCAATTCTGCGCCCTGCACGATACTGCCTGTGGGGCGGCGGGACTTCGGCGCCGCGTGATCCGAGCCACATCGGCACCGAAAGCGACGATATATGCCGACGAATGCATCCAGGTTCTGGTCCCCCGAAACGCCACAAAGTCCATCCTCATCGACGTCCCGATCTCGTATGACTCGTAATACGCTTACCGTTGACGAACTCCGCCTCGGAGACATTCGATTGCAATCTGGCGAGATCCTGCACGACGCACGGTTGGCGTACGGAACGCTCGGTTCGCTCAATCGGGCGGCCGACAATGCTGTCGTAATGCCAACCTATTTTACTGGCACTCACGATAGCTATCTGCCGATGTTTGGTTCCCGCCGTCCTCTCGACCCGACGCGCTATTTCATCATCATTCCTGACATGTTCGGCAACGGTTTATCCTCATCTCCGAGCAACTATCCTCAGACCTTCTCACAGACGTGTGCATTTCCTCTTGTGACCGTATTGGACAATGTCACACAGCAGGCGCGACTCATATTCGAAAAGTTAGGGGTATCGGAAGTCGCTTTGGTCTGCGGGTGGTCTCTCGGCGGTATGCAGGCTTACCAGTGGGCGACGCTCTTCCCAAAGCGTGTGCGCAGACTGTTGGTATTTGGTTCGGCAGCGCGTATCTCGACCTACAACCTCGTCTTTCTGAAGGGATTGAAAGCAGTCCTGCAGGTCGCCTCGAGTTTGGGTTCGAAAGACACAAATCCCTTTGACAAAGGGGTGCGCGCGTTTGGGCGCGTTTATGCGGGCTGGGCCTACTCTTGTGTGTTTTATCGTGACGGCCTGTATCGGAAACTCGGGTATTCGACGTTGGAGGATTTCCTCACAGGCTGGGAAACGGACCATCTGAGGTTCTACGGCGGGGATCTACTTTGCATGCTCGAAGCCTGGGAGCGCGCAGACGTTGGCGCGAACGCGCAATTCTCGGGCGAGTGGAAGCGGGCTCTGCACGCGATCGAGGCGAGGACTACGCTGGTAACGTGTTCGACGGATCTTTACTTTTCGCCAAGCGAGAACTATCAAGAAGCCGAATTGATCCGGAATTGCCACATCCGAGAATTCAATTCGCCCTTCGGGCACTGTGCATTTTCGCCAGGCAAGATCCCATCTGCGATGCGCTTCCTCGACGATTGCCTTGCGGATCTGCTCGCCGAAGCGTGATATGTCGGCTTAGGAAATCACGACTTGAGGCTGGCGGCTGAAGAGATCGATTGCAATTGGAACGACCGCAGAATCTTGTCGACGCGCCCTTGGTCGGCCGCCAAAGCACGAACCGCAAAGTCCACGACCATGGCAGCGTGTACATCAGCTGATGGAGCTGTCTCACTCCGGGCGGCATCGAGCACAACCTCGTCGATGGCCAACACCATTCGCGCAGCTTGCGTGGGCGAGACATTCCGAAAGTCTCCGTCAAGTGTCGCCAAACGGATGAATTCCTCCAGATATGCGATCAGTCTGCGCCGCTTTGCCAACAGCCGTCTGAATTTCGGCTGGTGCAACTCGGGCGGTACAATCATGAGCTGGATATAGCGCTCTGCAGCCGCTACCGTTCGCGCGTCATAGCTCAGACACATGCAGAACTTGAGTGCGGCCGACAGGCGGGTCGCGCGGACGCGCTCGAAGTACTCTAGCGAGCGGTCCCAGCCCCTGGAAAAGAGCGCCTCTAGAATTGCTTCTTTCGACGGAAACCAATGAAAGATGGCTGACTGACGCAGTCCAGCGGCGGTGGCGATTTGCCGCGTGGTCGTACCGAGAAAGCCTTGTTTCGCAAACAACCGTGCGGCTGCCTGCAAGATCTCCTCTTTAGGATCGCTTGCACTGTTGCCGCTTGCTCGCGGCCGACCCACCGGACGCTTTGCGGGTTTAGGCGGAGATATCGGATTCGCCGCTCTTCGTGGATCGCGGGCGAGTGTCGAAAGAGGTTCTCCTCGCGCTGTCATGAAGCAAAGTGTACATCGCTTTTGCGAACAAGTGCGATCCTAAGAAGTGGACATTGTGCAGGAGCAGGTATCGCGAGAACGCTGGCGCCGCAAGCCAGTAACGCGGCGGCGCCGCGAGGGGCTGGGCAGAAAGCAGAGGTCAACCGCGGTACCGCTTGCGAATAGGGGAGGCCGTAACTGCGGACGCGGGTAGCCGGCCTCCGCGAAACTCCGCAGCCTCCTGCGTATTTCTATCGCGCAATCAAAAATAATTGACAGCGGTGAACGACCTGAGGTATAGAGTCGACCTCGATCTCGTGCGTGCGTCTCGACAGCGAATCAAACGATGAAAGCCGAAGCCTCCCAGCCCGAACCAGGCGAGCTGAAATCCGCGCTTGCTTCCAAGGGCGTGAAATTCGCGCTCGCCAGCTTTGTCGACATGCATGGCAAGATGAAGGCGAAATGTGTGCCGGTGAGCCACCTCGAGCGAATGCTCGAGGGATCCGAACTGTTCACTGGCGCGGCCCTTGATGGCGTACCTCAGGATTTCGCTGACGATGAGGTATCAGCGAAGCCTGACCGCGCGTCCTGCATTCAGTTGCCATGGAAACCCGAGATTGCGTGGTTCGCCAGCGACTTGTACCTGAATGATCGTCCCTTTGAAGCCTGTAGCCGCCAGATATTGAAGCGCCAACTGGAGAGGGCGGCGGGTCTGGGTTACCGATTCAATCTCGGAGTCGAAATGGAGTACTTCCTCTTCAAGGACGATGAGTCCGGTAATCCGATCCCGGTCAGTTCGCGAGACAATCTCGCCAAGCCCTGCTACGACGTGGTGGGGCTCGCGGAGCAATTTGGTCCGGTTGCCGAGTTGGTTGAAGCAATGGACAAGCTTGGCTGGGATGTGTACTCGTTCGACCATGAGGACGGCAATGGCCAATTCGAGATCGATTTCCAGTACACGGATGCGCTGACGATGGCCGATCGTTTCGTGTTTTTCCGGTTCATGGCGAACGAGCTCGCGAGAAATCACGGCTACTACGTCACATTCATGCCCAAGCCGTTCGCCGATCGGACCGGAAGCGGAGCTCACTTCAATATGTCTTTGGCGGAGGCCAAATCGGGGCGTAACCAGTTCGTGACGGCGCACGATGAGCGCGGGTGCGGCCTCTCGCCTTTGGGCTACCAATTCATTGCTGGAATTCTCAAACACGCAAAGGCGATCACGGCGTGCGTGGCCCCTACGGTCAACAGCTACAAACGTTTGGTAAAGCAGGGTAGCATGACACGATCAACATGGGCCCCCGTATTTGCTTGCTATGGTGGCAACAACAGAACGAATATGATCCGGATTCCATCGACGGGTGGGCGAGTCGAATGTCGTGTTCCCGATAATACTGCCAACCCCTATTTGGGCGCTGCCCTGTTCCTTGCGGCGGGTCTAGAGGGTATCGAAAACAAGTGGGACCCCGGAGAACCTCATAAGGAGAACCTCTACAAATATTCAGACCAGGAAATTCGGCGAAACGAGATACCTCTCCTGCCGCGCAATTTGCTCGAGGCAATCGAGGCCCTCGAAAGCGACTCCTTGGGCGTCGAAGTTTTCGGCCGCCTGATGTTAGAAGCGTACGTTGGCTACAAGCGAGAGGAGTGGAACCTTTATCACCGTCATGTCTCAGATTGGGAGCGGGAGCGCTACCTTAAGTTTTTTTGAATGGCTGGTGGGCGCGGTCAGGAGCCGTGAAGTTGCGGAGGGCCCGAAACTGTGAGCAAAGAGACAGATCGCCGCGAGCGCGGACGGCGAGTACGCGAGGCGGTGCTCGGCTCAGCGCACGTGGCACGCGCGGCGAAGAACCGGACGCCATTCAACGCAGAGTTTCAGGACTTCCTCATCGAGTATTCCTGGGGTGAGATTTGGTCTCGCGCAGGTCTCGATCATCGGCAACGGAGCATGATTACCATTGCGATGCTAGTTGCCATGGGAAAGACAGACGAGCTTAAGCTCCACCTCCGGGCGACAAGAAACACGGGTGTGACACGCGATGAAGTGAAGGAAATCATCATGCACGCGACGATCTATGCGGGAGTACCAGCTGCCTTTGGTGCCTTCCAAATAGCCGCCGAGATCTTCGCAGCGATGGACGCGGAGCCGGCGCATCCCACCTGATTGAAAGTCTGCGCAGGCGCGGGAGCTTACCGGTGATTACAGTGTGGGGGCGTTCGACCTCGCAGAACGTCCAAAAGGTGATGTGGTGCTGCTCGGAATTGGGGCTTGAAGCTAAGCGGATCGATTGGGGCGGTCCGTATGCGGGGAACGACGATCCGGAGTACCGGAAGATGAACCCACATGGTCGCGTGCCCACTGTAAAAGACGGAAATGCGATCATTTGGGAGTCTAACACCATCTTGCGCTATCTCTGCGCAACGAGACAGGGCGACACTCTGTATCCGCGCGATCCGTATGAGCGCAGCAAAGTGGAGCGATGGATGGACTGGCAACTGGCGGGGTTGAATCCGCCGATGGTTACCCTTCTGATCGGCTACTATCGCACTGAGCCCGCCCAGCGGAGTCCCGAAGCACTCGAGCGCGCAGCAAAGCAAAGCGTTGAGCTGTGGACAATTGTGAATGATTGGCTCCGCAGCCAGATGTACCTTTCCGGTCCGGCGTTCACGTTGGCTGACATCGTGATAGGCATTTTGGTGCACCGTTGGTACTCTTACCCGATCACTCGCCCGGATCTGAAGGACCTCAAGGCGTGGTATGAGCGGCTGGCGACTCGACCCGGGTTTCTTAGGTACGTTGCGGGTCCCGTCAGTTGAGTTAATCTGACAGCGAATGTCAGCGATGAGCTAAACGAGTTCCGCCATGAAGCTTTCGATTGCCTCACTCGGTGATGACTCGACGCAGTCCTTTATCCGCCGGGCGCAGCTGGCGGAGCAATTGGGCTTTAACGCGCTCTTCCATAATGATAAAAAGTGGGCTCGCGACCCATTCGTGCGTCTCGGAGTCGCATCGCAGGTCACCTCCAGGCTCGGGCTCGGTATCAGCGTGGTCGACCCTTATACGCGGCATGCCGCGTTGCTCGCTCAAAGCACAGCCACGTTAAGCGAATTCGCGCCCGGGCGTCTGAGGGTGGTGATGGGCGCGGGTAGCCACTTTGAGAATCTTCCGGGCGTAACCAACCGTAAGCCTGCGATTGGAATCCGAGAAGCATGTCAACTTATACGCCGGCTTTGGAATGGGGAGCGGGTGACACTCGATGGAGAAATTGTCAAATTCAAAGACGGCGCGTTGGATTGGCGACCGACGGCATTACCGCCGTTGTACATTGCCAGCCGTGGTCCGCAGGTTCTGAAACTTGCCGGCGAGGTCGCTGATGGAGTTCTCATCGGGAGCTTTGCGACGCCCACTGGCATCGAGTACGCAAAGAGGCACATCGCTCTGGGATTGCAAGCTTCCGGACGTACATGGCACGACATCAAGCTGTGTTCCTGGATCTACCTCTCTGTGCTGGATGCGGAGGGCGATCCGATTCCCGAGTCGGTCCGGCGTGGCGTCAGCTTTGCACTATGGAGCAGCCGAAGTAGCATTGCTGAGCTGGTTGATCAATTGGCCCCAGACGTAACTGAGGAGTTTCGAAGATTTCTGATAGAGGGTCCGACCGATTGGTCACCTGCCACTTTGGCGGAACTCGGCCGACTCATTCCTCGAGGCATGTTCGACAGTTTGGCGCTGGTAGGTACTGCGCAGCAGATCAGTTCTCGTCTCCGTGCGTTACAGGAAGCAGGTATCGATGAAGTCGTGATCTGGCCTTTCCCGGCCAGCGACCAATCGGTAGAGCAACTGATGCAGCGTCTTGCCGCGAACGTGATACCGGCCGTGGCGGCCTGAGCATTCATCTGACATTGCCGATGAGACGCACTTGTTTCGCGAAGAGAGTCTAGTCTAGGGGTGTCGCTGCCCGTCGGTCAGGGGCTTGAAAACGGGCAAGGAGACGTCTTTGCTGAGAGGCGAAAAGGTCACTTTGACGCGCAGTCCGACGGTAAGTGCCGCATTATCGAGGTCGACGACATTGCTCATGAGCATCGGGCCCTGATCGAGTTCGATTAGGCAGACGTTGTAGGGGACGCGATCGGTCCAGGATGCGTGATAGGAGCGATGGAAGATAACGAATGAGAACACGGTCCCTTGCCCGCTCAGCTCTTCCCACGCGCTTTCGGTGGCCAGGCAATTGGGACAGCAGGGGGCTGGCGGATATCGCAAGCGCCCACAGGTTGAACAGCGCTGCAGCTGCAGCCTCCCCTGCGCACACCCATCCCAGAACGGGCGATTGACCCGAGTAATGTGCGGAAGAAGCGGGTGCGCCTTTGCCTGATTCATATTTACCGTCCGAGAATGAGGCAGCTTGCCGTATTCAATGTCATTCCACGTCCGGTAATCAGACAGGGTTCGGCGTCTTTGACTTGGCGAGGGCCGCACTCACCTCGAACTTGCCGGACGCCCTCTACGATGTGCAGCCAACCCTGCATGTAGGATTCTGAGAGATTGCCGCCTGCCGTGTTGATCGGTATACCGGTACCGCCTATTTTGATGCGCTCCCCACCCTCGACATAGGGCCCCGACTCACCCTGAGCGCAGAATCCGGCATGCTCGAGCCAAAACAGAACTGCAACCGTGAAATTGTCATACAGTTGCGCCACCCGGATGTCGCGTGGTCCAACCCCCGCCATTCGGTACGCGGCGGCGACGCAGTCCTTCTGATGGGGAAGGTACCACCAATCTCGTCGACGCAGGTTCTCCAGCGTGTGTCCCTGACCCATGCCCCAGATGTACACAGGTGAAGGCTTGCAGTCTCGAGCTCGCGCAGGCGAAGTGACCAGCACCGCAACGGCGCCATCACTGATCAGGCAACAGTCAAGTAATCTGAGCGGCTCAACGATCATGCGCGAGGCCTGATGGTCGGCTATCGAGATGGGATCTCGCATGATCGCGTTCGGGTTCATGGCCGCGTGACTACGACAGGTAACCGCCACCCATCCGAGGTGCTCCGAGGTCGAGGCGAAGAGGGACATGTGTCGCCGAAAACCCATGGCGCTGTTTGCGGCATTGCCGAACATGCCCCACATTCCCCAGGGTTCCTCGCCTCCGGCGGAGCCCGCAAAGCGAGAGCCACCCGTACGAGCCGTGTCCGCGAAGATGCAGGCAACGACTTGGGCCATACCCGAGGCTACGGCGAGCGCGGCCATTTGCACGAGCGCACAGCCGGTGGCCCCACCCAGCGTGAGGCTTCCGGTAAAGCGGGGATTGACGCCGAGCAATTCGCCGAGGGCGAGATAATTCTTACTGCCCTCGGGCGAGGTAGTGCCCGGCTGCGTCAGTAGACCATCGACCTCGTCCTTGTTAATTCCGCTGTCGGCGAGCGCGAGGCGAAACGCCTCAGCGGCCAGGGACAGGGGCGTCTCGTCCGGTAGCTTTCCCTGCTTTGTGGCTCCTACGCCGACAATGGCTGCGTCCCGCCAGGGCATCTTCATTTGCCTCGGAATTGCGGTGGGCGTCGTTCGCGAAAAGCACGGCGACCCTCTGCTCGATCTTCGCTGAGCGCGAGCCTGGTGAACAATGCGCGCTCGAGCTCCAATCCAGCAGAAAGGGGACACTCGGCCGATGCTCGAATAGCCTTTTTGGCCGCCTCGACCGAAAGAGGCGCATTCGCCGCGATCGCAGTGGCGATTTCCTTTGCGCGCCCCATCAGTGCTTCTGGTGCGCACAGCTCCGAAACCAAGCCGCCCGCGAGAGCTTGCTCGGCTGAGATCAGCCGCCCCGTGAAAAGCATGTAGGAGGCCAGCGCCGGACCGACACACCGCGGCAGCAGCTGCGTCCCGCCGCTAGCTGGCAAGCTCCCCAGGGAAACTTCCGGAAGGCCGAAGCGGGCGGCGGTTGACGCAATGCGTAAATCACACCAGAGAATAATCTCAAGTCCGCCTCCGACCGCAGCGCCATTGACGGCTGCGATGACCGGCTTCGAGAAGCGCTCCAGCGGGGCGACGAGACGCGGCGCTACCGGATTTGCCGGAAGGGTCTCGAGCGACGCGGTGAGATCAGCGCCGGCACAAAAGGCGGCGCCGGCGCCTGTAAGGATGACGACGCGTACGGCGTGATCGGCATCGAGCTCTTCGAGCGACTGCCTCAGTTTAGCGCGCATCGGGGCATCTATTGCGTTGCGCTTCTCCGGTCGGTTAAGCGTCACACAGGCAATCGAGTCGCTGTGACTGACTTCTATTTCGCTCAATAGAACACCTGTTCATCGATCAATCGTTCACATTCCGACGCGCTCAATCCCAGCACGTCGGTTGCAATTTCAACTGTGTGCTGGCCGAGTAGGGGCGGAGCGCCAAGGGCAGGTCGACCCTCCCCCACGACTTCAAACGGAGGAGCGTTGATGATCAACTCTCCCATTTCAGCATGCTGAACGTGGCGCCAGTAGCCACGAGCAGCCAGCTGAGGATCGGAAAGAACGTCCGCGTTGGTATTGACCGAGGAGGCACAGACACCATGTTCGCGCAGGAGCGCCGAGAGGACTTTGGCATCGTAGCGCTTCGTTTCGCAGCGCAGCGCCGCCTCGAGATGATCTTGCTGCGTCAGCCGGCTCCCCTGGAGCCTCCACCCCGGATCTCGCATTGAGATGGGATTGTTCAAGGCTGCGCACAGTCCAAGCCACTGTCCATCGTCCTGGACTTCGATAGCACACCATGTATCGCTCGCCGCGCAAGGGAATACACCGCACGGCGCGATGTCAGTGCGCCGGTTACCTGTCGGTTGCGGGAGCAATCCGATGGCCGAGTATTGCAATACAAACGGGCCCAGGACATTCACAGTGGACTCTATCTGTGCAAGCTCGATACATTGGCCCTCACCGGTGCGGTTTCGATGATATATCGCTGCCAGCAGCGCAACCAAGGCGTGGCCCGGATTGGGGATATGATCCGGAAAGTGCGTTCCCGTACCGATGGGCGTTCGCCCAGGTAGTCCGCCGACGCTCGCCAAGCCGCAAAGCGCGGCAATCGTCGCGCCAAATCCGATGTAGTCGCTATGGGGGCCGCTCGCTCCTTGCATCGGCATACTGAGATAGATCACCGATGGATTCACACGCGCCACTTGCTCGTAGCCGAGTCCCCACGAATCCATGATGCCGGGTCTGAAATTGTTGGAGACTATGTTGCAGTGGGATGCGAGCTGCAACGCGAGTTCGCGGGCTCGCGGTTTTGACATGTTGAGGGACAGACTCTTCTTGCTGGAATTTCGCGAAGCAAAATACCCGGAATTCTCCAACGGCTTTGCGCCCGACTTGTAGGGACCAGACAAGCGCAAGTTGTCCGGATGTGCTCGGGACTCGACCTTGATCACCTCAGCACCCAAATCCGCCAGAATTTTCGTTACGAACGCCCCTGCGCCGACCCAACAGAAGTCCAGCACGCGCAAGTCTCCGAGGCGCATCACGGACTCCAGCCTAGCATTGCCGTTGCCCCCGGCCCATTCGCTGCAGAATGACCAGGTCATGTTGACCGAGGTGCGGCGCGCCGGAAGTTACGGACGCGGGAGTGCGGCTCAACTTATAAGGCGGCCCAGGATAACTCACGACTGTACCCAGCTCGGGCTCTGGAAGCTCCCGAAAGAACGCATTGGCTCGCAGTTGAGGTTCGCGGAACAGGTCGGCGACGGTGTTGACGGGTGCTATCGCGATTCGCCGCGCCTGTCCTTCCCGGTAGAGCTCTGCTTTCGTTCTGTTACGACAGAACGTACCGAAGATCTCACTAAATAGAGCGATCGCTTCCGGAGTCCGCCGGTACGCAAAATCAGTCCACTGCGGCAGTAGAAGGGTCTCCGCCCCTTCGGTAGCTTCCTCATTCAGCCATTGGATCAGAGAGGCGAAGGCCCTGACGGTACCGAGACGGCCGGCCACCATGCTGATAAAGCCATCACGGCAGGAGAAAATCCCGGTGCCCGCCTCCCGCGGCCTATCGCCGGCGCGATTGCGGACGCGCTTGCCAAGGTACCAATCGGGGACGGCATCCTCCAGCGCGAAGGCGACGCACTCCTGCTCTGACACATCGATCCACAGCCCCCGGGGATCACGCGGCCGAGAGCACAGGGTCGCTAAAATGGCGACTGCGGCGAAAATTCCACCTGCCAGCTCGGATTGCTGCCCTTGAATGGCGATTGGCTCACTATCCGGGTAACCGCCTAGGGACAGGAGTCCTCCCGCGGCGAGCACGGTCAAGTCCCCTGCGGGAAAATGCGCACAAGGACCGCTTAGGCCGAATGGTGTGATCGAGGCGACGATCAGGTTGGGATTGAGCCTGCGGAGTCGTTCGACGGAAGGTATGGTCTTTGCGTCGACACACGGAGTCTGGATCAAAACTGTGGCGGAACCCACAAGATCATTGAATAGCTCCATTCCGTCAGGACTGTCCATATTGATCACGACGCTCTTCTTGCCTGCCTCCAGAAAAGCATGCGCAAAGCTGACACCGTCGGCGCTCCGTGGCGCCAGGCGGCGAACGGCGGATCCGCCTGGCGGTTCAACCCGTATGACCTCGGCGCCGAGATCGGACAGCAAGCGGCCAGCGTAGGCGCAGTAATTCGTGGTCGTATCGAGCACCCGAAGGCCGTGCAGGGCGCCGAGCGAGACCTCATTCATCTTCCTCATCCATCAGCAGCAATGCGTGCCAGTCGTGCAGAATGCGATCCTGTCGAGCGTGCCGCTCGAGCGCCTCGGCTCCTTTCGCACCTGCGACGCCGTTCAACAGCGCATTTGCCACAGCCATGGGGCACACGAGAGAGTTTTGGATGCCGGTCCCGCCAGAATCCGCCAACAGAACCGTAGTGGCGAGCTGTCCGACCGCAGATATAGGTGTATCGGTGACGGCGATCACCGCTGCACCCTTGTTCTTCGCCCACTGTGCGAGCCGCTGGGTCGCCGTCGCGTAGCGCGGAAAGGTGAACGCAACGACGCAGTCCTTGGCATCCATTTCATCTATCTGTATAGCTGAAAAGGCGTCGTCGGCGTGAAAGAGAACAATATCGGCGCGCAACCGATTAAGGATAAGCGCAAAGTAATGGGCGACGGCAAAGGAGGAAAATCCGGCCGTGACATAGACTCGGCGCGCCAGGACGATTTGCTCAACAGCTCTGTCGAAATCAGCGGCATTTGCCCGCAGAAGGGTTCGCTGGAGGTTTTGCAAGTCATGATGAAGTGAAGCCCCAAAGCTCGTGCCGGCGAGTTGTGGCGCGCCCAACGTGTCTTCGGAGGGTTCCGTAGCGCGATGCAACTGGCGTTTTACGAGATCTCTGATCCTCCTCTGTAGGTCCGGAAAGCCTTGTAGACCGAGCCTGTATGTGAAGCGAACAATAGTCGAGGCATTCACGCCGAGTTCGATAGCCATCTGATCAATGGTGGAAAAGGCAACTGCCTGAGGGTTCTCGACGATGAACTGCGCAATGCGCTTTTGGGAGTGAGTCAAGTCATCATATTTGCGTCGCAATTGGTCGATGACATCGCCAGAGCCGCTTGGGCGCTTCCGAGAAGCGATCGCGGAAGCTTTCGGTGTCATAGATATTGGTTCCTTTCGATCCTGCGTTGAATTGGATCACTCTGGTGCATTGCGAAGGAGGTTGTAGTTGGGGTAGGACTTCGACCAATTGTCGGGATAGGCTCTGTCGATCCCTTTGGTGAAATAGCTACCCACGGAATCGTCGGTGGGGACATCGAGCACCCATGGCCGTCGGCTTGCAAGGGCACGCTGCAAAGCAGGTTGCAGTTCGTCTGGGTCCTCGATTCGAGCCGCTTCGGCGCCGAATGCCCTCGCGAGCCCGACGTAATCTGGATTGTATGGCTGGTGCGTATCCTTGCGTCTGAAGTGGCACCAGGGGTGGGAGCGTTTGTAGGCCTTCTCCATTCCCTTGCGTTCAATTCCCAAGCCGTAGTTGTTCAATATCACCCATACCGCCGGGAGGTCATATTCGACGGCGGTTGCGACCACCTGGCAGACCATGTTGAACGCGCCGTCTCCGACGAGTGCGATCGCACCGCGGCGGTCGGCGGCTACCGCACCCAGTATGCCAGAAGCCGCCCATCCCATTTCGGCCATTCCGGGGCTGATCTGCCACGAGCCGGGAGTGCGGATCTTCATGTAAGCTTCGGCATATTGAGTGACGTCTCCGATATCGATAAAGACGCGGCCGTCGGCGGGTAGGGCCTTGCCTACTTCATGCACGAGGCGCGCGGGATGGATGGGTCGCGTCGCGCTTGTTTGAATATTGACGAGTTCCCTTTCCCAATCCTGTCGGTAGCCCTGTACTCGCGCGAGCCATTCTGGCCAGCCTCGGCTGAATTCCGCGGCCGCCTTCAGGAGATCTTCGAGAAAGCATTTGGCGTCACCAACGATACCAAGGGCGACGGCGTAGTTGCGGCCGACTTCGCTGTAGTCGACATCGATTTGCACAATTTTCGTCTTGGGTATGTCGTATATAGAACCCCTGCGCCAGTTGGCCGTGTTGTTATCCGAGAAGCGCGCCCCTATTGCGATGATCAGATCTGCCTCGCGGCTCGCGCGGGCAGCGCATTCGAAGCCCGATCGCCCTACGGTTCCGAGCGATAGCGGATGATCTTCGGAAAGTATGCCTTTCGCGGGCATGGTGGTGACGACCGGAATCGAGTGCGCTTCTGCGAAGCTGCGCAGAGCAGGCGCACATTTTGAGCGCACGATGCCGCCACCCGCGAGCAGCAGTGGCCTCTGAGCTTGGGCCAGCAGGTCCACCACCGCGCGAACCTCATCGAGACCGGCCCGAGAGGCTCCTGCGATCGGTAGCCGAACAGCCGGAGCCTCGATCTCGCCCTCCACCCCGGAAAGCTGAATGTCGAAGGGAACTTGCAGAAAGACAGGGCCTGGTCGCCCGGAGACCGCCGTCTTGAGCGCGAAGTTCAGCAGATCGATGGTGGTGTCGGGCCGTACCACCATCCACGTGGCTTTCGTCACGGGCTTGAAGACACTCGATGCGTCTTCGGAGCCGTGATAGAAGATTTCCTGCATTCCAGCCTTGCCGAGAAAGTGTGTCGCTGGGCCTCCGGCAATGATCAGCAGCGGACACGAATCGTGCATGGCGCTAGCGCACGCGCCGACGGCATTCAACAGCCCGGGGCCCTTGTTGACAATGACCGGTGCGATGGTTCCGCTAACGCGAGTGTAGAGATCAGCCATGTGCACCGCGTGGCTCTCGTGCTTTGCCTGGATTGCCTCGATCTGTGGCGTTTCGATCAACGCGTCCAGGAGCGGCCACACCGATCCTCCGGCGTACCCGAAGTAATGCCGGAAGCCGGCTATTTCGAACCACTTTGCTATGGCATCGGCAACTCGCATGGTCGTTGTTCCCCGCGGGTCAGACTGGTGCGCTCGGTATCCTGGCGCCCCGCGCCCGCTGAAAGATTATAGCGCATGATCCAGCAGTGCAACGATTTTTGCTGCTATCGGTTGACAGTGGCATAAAGTTTTGCATAATGGGGCGACGATCGGAAACGGACTCCGAGCTACGCATACGGACAGTGCTGGGGCGCTGGACTTCCATAGATCACGCCGCAGGTCTCCTGGAACTTCGAATGAGCGAACCGCGGAGTCATGGTCAATCGCTTGCATCTTTAGCACCCGGACCTTGGGCCATCGCTTGAGACATCCCGGCGCTCAACTTTTCATCGACGGCCGATGGCTGAACGGCTCGTCCGACGAAGTAATTCCGGTGATCAACCCTGCGCTTGGGGAATTGATCGGTGAAGTGCGGTGCGCCGCTGCGAAGGATGTTGCCGCTGCAATCGCGGCGGCCGAAGCTGGATTTTATGAATGGCGAAAGGTAGCAGCGTTCGAGCGGTACCGGTCGCTACAGCACGTGGCTTCCAATCTGCGCGCTCGCGCGGAGGCACTTGGCGCGCTCGTTACGCTCGAGGAAGGCAAGCCACTCGCCGAATCAACGAGAGAGGTCTTATCCGCCGCCGATATCGTCGAGTGGTGCGCTGAAGAAGCGCGCCGTGCCTACGGACGCACCATCCCGGCTCGCCTCGAGAACGTACTTCAAATGGAGTTGAAAGAGCCCGTCGGAGTCGTGGCGGCCTTCAGCCCCTGGAACCTGCCGATCAGCCAGGCCACCCGCAAGCTCGCGGCGGCACTGGCGGCAGGGTGTTCGATCGTCCTCAAGGCCCCCCAAGACGCTCCTGCATCCTGCGCCGGGTTGGTAGCCGCTTTCGCCGACGCGGGAATACCCAACGGAGCCATCAATCTTCTGTTCGGTGACCCGGCAGAGCTCGCTACAGCGCTCATCTCCCACCCGACCATCCGCAAGGTCTCTTTCACCGGATCGACCTCGGTAGGCAAGCAACTCGCAATGCTCGCCGGCCGGTATATGAAGCGCACGACCATGGAGCTTGGTGGGCATGCGCCCGCGCTGGTATTCGCCGATGCCTACCTCGACTCCGCCGCAGCAATCCTCTGCGCAAACAAGTATCGCAACGCAGGTCAGCTCTGTGTCGCACCCACCCGGATTCTTGTGCAGGAACCGGTTTATCGACGCTTTATCGAGAAGTTCCTCGACAGAGTGAAGATGATCAAAGTAGGTGACGGCTCGGCCGCGGAGACCAGCATGGGACCGCTCGTTCGCCAACGCCGAGTCGATGCCATGGAGGCGTTTGTGGCGGATGCCATTGCCCACGGCGCTTCGCTCGCGGCGGGCGGTCGACGCATCCATGAACGCGGATACTTCTTTGCACCTACTGTACTGACCGAAGTCCCTATCGACGCACGTGTAATGAACGAAGAGCCGTTCGGACCCGTGGCCCTGGTGAGCCCGTTCGCCGATTTCGCCGAGGCCATTCGCGAGGCGAATCGACTGCCGTACGGCCTTGCGGCGTATGCCTACACGACATCAGCGGTGACCGCCGCTGCCGTCAGCCGCGCTGTAGAAAGCGGGATGATCTCGATCAATCACCACGGACTCGGGCTGCCCGAAGTGAGGTTTGGAGGAGTTAAGGATTCCGGCCACGGCACCGAGGGGGGTGCCGACGCCATTGAAGCGTACATGAATACAAAGTATGTGACAGAGGCCTTCAGCGTGGCGCCAGGTGCCATTACCTGACTCACAGTTCCGTCAAAACACGTCGCTTTCAAGTCAATATAGCGACCAAATAGGGGAACCGGTCATGAAGAGAGCGAACATCCTTCAAATGGTCAGATCGTCTGCATCCACCGCTCTGACCGCAATCGTGCTGATGGTGGGGGTCCCGCCCTTTGCGCTATCGCAATCGCTGCCCGCAACTCCCCCGGCTCAAGGCCAGACGGTCCAGCTTCAGGAAGTCGTTATAACCGGCACCCACATTCTCAGCCCGGATGCGGTGAGCGCCAACCCGATCAGTGTTGCGACCGCGCAGGAGATCGCCAAAACGCCAGCGACGACTATTGAGCAGTTTGTCCCCAATCTGCCATCTCTTGATTTTACGAATGGCATGACGGCTGGTGACGGCGACGTCGGCCTCGGAGCCTCTTTCGTCGGTATGCGCAATTTGGGTCCCCAGCGCACACTCGTGCTCGTCAACGGTCAGCGATTCCCGTTCACCGACAATGAGGGTGCCTATGATGCAGTGGACCTCAATAACATACCTGTTGCGATGATTGACAAGATCGAAGTGCTTCGGGATGGCGCGTCCTCGATCTATGGATCTGATGCAATCGGCGGGGTGATCAACATCATCACCAAGCAGCATTTCAACGGTCTGCAAATCAACGGTAACCTCGGCGAAAGCACTTACGGCGATGGCTTGAAAGATGGCATCGACATCCTTATGGGCAGCAACTTCGAACGAGGCAATGTGCTGCTGAATGTAGGGTATGACCATCAATCGGCGATTCCCGCCTCAGCGCGGGAATGGGCGGTCGATGAGCATCCGAATGCGGGCTACAATGCATTCCCTCAAATTAGTTCTACAGTCGAAGGCGCAAACGCAATCATTGGTGGCAACAGGTGGTTTTTTCCAAGCGGGCTCAATTCAGGAGTGGCGGCGGGGAATGTCGGCGCTCTGGGTAGCACCCCCTACGACAACCTCGGCGATGGCGCCACCATCGGTGGAGCGCTGCCTCCGGGGGACATTGCGATACCCGCCTTTGGGGGGGTCTTCTGGAACTACGGACCGCCAAACGACATCGTCAACGGACTGGATCGCAAATATCTTGATCTTACCGGACATTACGACATCACCAATACTCTGATGCTCGTCGTGGACGGCTTTTACACTAGCAGAACGTCAACCGAGTTTGTAGGGCCAACGGAAGCCGCGCCTAGTACAGTGACACCGGCGTTCCCCGATGGGTTTTATTCGGCTGGCTTCCTTCCGAATGGATCGTGCAACCCGTATAACCCTACGTGCGGTTCTACTCCTGCCGCTCAAGCGGCCATTGACGCGAACTACGGCATCACCGGTCCGGAGAATGTCCCAATCTTCACCCGTCGCAGCGAGGACGGAAACCGGCTGTTCGACGATGACGTCAACACATACCGGCTCCATGTTGGGATTCAGGGCGAATTGGGCAGTAACTATACCTACGATGTCGGCTATCTGTACGGCGTATCTGATGCGACGAATTCCGAGCACAACGAACTGAACTTTCTAAACTTCGCCCAGGAGCTCGGCATGGTTCCATGCGGCCCTGCGCCGGGCTGTTCCCTTGCCAATTTCTTTGGTTACGACACGCTTACGCCCGCTCAAGCCCAATACCTGACCTATGACAATGTCGACCAGAGTCAATATAAGCTCCAGCTCGGCCACGCGGATGTACAGGGACCCCTAGTACGGCTTCCGGCCGGAACACTCCGAGCCGCATTGGGGGTACAACATCGCGTCGACTCCATGTTTGATAACCCTTCCGAGCCCGAAACCGAGGGATATGATCTCATCTATGACCAGCCGACGTCTGGGAGCTACGATACGAATTCAGCATACGCCGAATTTTATGTGCCTCTAGTTGCAAATCTCCCGCTGCTGAAGAAGCTGACCACGACGGATTCCGTTCGCTATGACGACTACTCGACCTTCGGCAGTGCGACTACATACAAACTTGGCTTGAACTGGGCGGTGGACGATGACTTTCGCATTCGTGGCAGTCATTCGACAGGGTTTCGGGCACCCCAGGTCAAGGAGCTTTATGGAGGGCATCTCCTGGTCGAGCCGGGCGGTTTCGATCCTTGCGCGCCAGGCGGGGCGTACGCTGGCAGTCCGACCTGCGTATCGGCAATAACGGCCGTCGGCGGCAATCCCGCAACCGTGACACCAATCAATCAGATCAATGTTATAACTGGCGGAAATCCAGCGCTCGAGCCGGAAACTTCCGACCAGACGACCCTCGGGTTCGTGTTCACGCCGCAGTTCATATCCCGCCTTGAGGCATCCATCACCTTTTGGAATATCTTTATCGATCACGAGATCGGTACGCTCGACCCGAATGCCGTTCTGAGTGATTGTTATGGAAATGTACCGTACGTCATTTCGCAGGCGCAGGCCTGTGCTTTGGTCGGACCCCGACTGCAGGGCACGGGCGACCTTGGCAACGTGACTCTGCTCAATGAGAATTTATTCAACGAGCACACCGACGGTGTTGATTTTGGCCTTCATTATGACTTCGACAGTAGCGCCATCCGGCTTCCGGCCTGGGGTCAATTCGAGATCCGGGCGAGAGCGACGAGGCTCATTGAGGACAACATCTCGGGTGCAGGGGTTACCGTCGAACGGGCGGGAACGTTTACCAATGATTATGGATGGGTGCGGTGGAAGGGCGTCGTAAGTGTGGGTTTCGCCTCACGCGATAACTGGAGCGTGCTCTGGACGAGCCGTTACTACGGACCGCTTAGGAATCAGGACCCGACCTCTGCGTGTCAATATGGGTCGGTTCCGAGCCCGTGCGGGGCGGATCCCTACGATTTCCCGGGCAACGAGACCGGAGGCGTTTTCTATCACGATGTTTCGGCAAGTTACACGCATGACGGGCTTCTGGTTACTTTGGGTGTCAGTAATCTCCTAAATACCTCCCCGCCCTTCCTCACGCCGAACGCGCAGGAGAACACCATGGCGGCTGCCGGCTATGATCTGTTCGGACGCTATTTGTTCCTCAAGCTGTCCCTCGATCTCGATGGTACTCATTAAGTCGCTTATCGGGCGAAGGACGGTACTTGCGCCCGCAGGGGCATGCGTTACCGCGGTGAATTGGTGTACCAGGGAGACTGGCAGGTGGCTACCGTGAATAGCCAATCCGCAGTCGTAGACGTTGGTGAGTTCCTGGATGTTCACGGCGTAAGAGCGTTCCATGTCACGACCATCGCGCTTTGCGCGCTGGCGATGATAACGGACGGCTATGCACTCTACGTACTGGCCTACGTGATTTTGCCGCTTGCGAAGCATTTCGGAGTCTCCGGCGCCGCGATGACGCCTGTCGTGGTCAGTCAGTTCTTGGGAGTAGCGATCGGAAGCTACACACTGAGTCCACTCGCAGACCGTTTGGGAAGAAAGACGGTGATGGTGAGCTGCCTGGCTCTACTTTGCTTGTCCACTCTCCTGTTGCCATTCATGGAGACTATGTTTCGGCTAGGAGTGCTGCGATTTCTGTCCGGTGTCTTCGTTTCCGGAGTCGTACCGAACGCCATCGCGTTGGCGAGTGAACTGGTGCCGAAGCATGTCAGGGCGACGACGGTAGGTTTTCTTTACGTAGGATTTAGCGCTGGCCCGACGCTTGCGGCCGTGGCAGCGGCTGCTCTGCTGCCGACGCTCGGTTGGCCGGCACTCTTCTACCTGGGTGGAGCGATTCCGCTGCTTCTCGTGCCAATCCTTGGCTGGTACATGCCCGAATCGCTGCGCTTCCTCGTGGTACGGCGTCCGCAGGATCCTCGAATCCGGACATTGCTTGCTCGGACGGCTCCGAATTTTGAGGTACCGGAAGGCGCGCGTTATGTGATCACTGGCGAACGACAGAAGGCGATATCGGCGACCGTCCTTTTCACGGACGGGCATGCTGGCAGGACGATATTGCTCTGGGTCGTGTTCTTCGCCGTGGGCCTGAATCTGGCTCTTCTCGGCGCGTGGCTTCCCACCTTCATGGTCGCCGGCGGTTTGCCGATGTCACGGGCCCTCGTATTGGCGGCGATCTATGGGGTGGGAGCGATCTGCGGTGCCCTGCTGTGGAGCGTGCTCGCGGACTCACTGCGCTCTCCAGCGGCGATGCTCACAATTTCGCTGATCATCGCGACTGGCTCTCTCGTAGCCCTGCCTTCAAGCGACCTTACAGGGTGGCAAGGGATCCTAGATATGCTCGTCGCGGGTGGGTGTCTTGTCGGCGCGATCAGCCTGCTAAGCGGACTCGCGGCCACGCTGTATCCAACCAGCATTCGCGCGATGGGGATCGGCTGGGGAATCGGCGCTGGTCGCGTTGCGAACGTTGTGGGACCGGCGCTCGGAGGCATGATGCTTGGCGCTCACTGGCAGCTCGGGAGCCTGAGCCGTGCCCTCGATGCGGTGACCCTGGTAGGAGTAGGGGGCTCCGCACTCACATGGGCGATTCAGAGGAAACGTCTGGAGTCGCATCAATAGCGGAGCTGTACTTCTGGAGGCACATTCGTCATGTTCAAACTGAAGCCCACACGAAGGAATGTCCTCTCGCTATTTGGCGCCGGATTGCTCGCTCGGATACTGCCGGCGTCATCTACGACGCGTGGAAGCAGCGGCTCGGGTAATACCGTCAGACAGGCAGGGGGGGCGAGTCGTCGGACACTCGCAATCGAGGAGCTCGTCCTCGCCAATCACATATTGGCCAATCTCGGTCTGCTCGATGCGTTCGGGCATGTGAGCGTGCGCGATCCGCTGAATGACGATCGGTACCTGCTATCCCGCTGGGTCGCCCCGGCCCTGGTAACTGCGCGAGACATCATTCCCATGACGCTGGACAGCGAGCCCGTCTATGAAGCCGATAAAAACAAGCATCTTTATTCTGAGCGTTACATACATGGAGAAATCTACAAGGCCCGTCCGGACGTTATGGCGGTCGTTCATGCTCACACCACCAAGGTCGTCGCCTGCGGCGTCAGCGGAATCCCGTTTCGGCCTTTGCAGCTGAACGCCGCCTTCCTGGGAGATCGCGCTCCAGTGTTCGAGATGCGTGAGCACTTCGGGCCCGATACGGACCTCCTGATCAGGAACGCCGCGCGCGGGAAGGCTCTCGCCGCTGCCCTCGGCGGTCGCGCCGTCGTTCTGATGCGAGGGCACGGCGAGACCGTGATCGGTGAATCGATCAAGGTCGCGGTCTGGAATACCTTCTATACAGACGTAAATGCGGGTGAGCTCATACAGGCCATATCGCTCGGTCACGACGTCACGTATCTGTCGCCTGGCGAAGTGAAGATGTTGTCGACCGGCTATGCGAAGTACGCAGAGAGGCCGTGGGAATTGTGGGTCCGTCAGGCCGCTTCAAATCAGCGCGAGGTTTGTTCTAGCTGAGTCCGCCGCCGGGAGCTGCTGTGAACATCTGAGACTCTGAACGGTCCCGAGGTGAAGCCTCGTCAGGCGTCGACCGGAACGAATAGATCATCGACGGAAGGCAACTCTGCAATCATTGCCTGGTCTAGCATATAGGTCACGAAGGCCTGTAGCGTTGCTCGATTAGCCTCTATGCCGTAGGGCCACGGATCAGTAGTCAGCGCTTCCTCGGTCTCGGCAACGTGGGATGCGAGCCATGGCAGCATGTAGGGTAGCGCACCAAACGAGTGCATGCGCTCGAGCGCGATTGCCTTCGATTTGCTAAATGCCGCGAACAGGCTGGAAGCGATCCATGGATGCTGTTGATAAATCTCGCGCCGAATCGCGATCACATGCATGATCGGAAAAATTCCTGTACGTTTGTAGTACGCTTTCTCGGTTTCCTTGAAATTAGGAAAAAGGCGAACTACATCCGGATCACGATTCAGCGAAGCCGGTAATCGAGCTCCAATCACTGCATCGATCTTGCCCGCCTGAAGCAGTTGGTCTAGTGAGTCGCTGCCGGTATTGATCTCGAGGGACACTGGAGTTAGCAGTGCCGGCGCGCTCGGATGACCCCAGGCGCCGGGACTGTCGAACGCTCCTTGCACCCAGTGAATCTTAGAGAGATCGACCTGATAGTCATGTTGCAGCAGTCCTCGGATGTAGACAGCGGCCGTCGTTGTGTAAAGCTCGACGCCGATTCTCCGGCCTTCCAGGTCTTTAGGGCCACGTATTCCGGAGCGCCTGTTGACGCAGATAAAGCCGTGCCGAAAGACGCGCGATGGAAACACCGGTATTCCTACCAAAGAAGAATGTCCCCCGCTCAGGCGAGCGACGAACTCCGAGCAGGAGAATTCGGCCAGATCGTACTCTGAGCGACCGCCCATGCGATCGAATATCTCTCGAGGCTCATCTACTGCTTCGAACTGCAAGTCGATGCCTTCAGGCGTCACCTCTCGACGATAGAGAGGGAGCATGCGGTCGTAAAGTCCACACGCAAACGTCAGTCTCATTTGACGGACGGTCTCAGCGGGAGTTTTGGATATTTGCATACGAGTGACTCGTTTCAGATCGGCACGAAAAGGTCATCGGCTGCAACGGGTTTCGGCAACAATCCCTGCTCCACCAGAAAAGTGACGAATTGCTCGATCGCTTTCCGATTGGGTTCTACACCGTACGGCCATGGGTCTCCGCTGAACACCTCATCGATCTCCGCAATATCCTCCGCAAGCCACGGCAGCATGTAGGGCAGTGATCCGATTGCACGCAATTTCCGCTCCGCCAACTCCTTTGATTGCTGTAGAGCCTTGAACAAGCTGCTCGCGATATGCGGGTGACGCTCGTACGTGTCACGCCGCATCGCGACAAGGTGCATGATGGGAAATATTCCGGTGCGCCCGTAATAGTCCCGTTCCACCTGCTTGAAGTTCGGAAACAGACGCGCGATGTCAGGATGAGTCCCCAGTGCGCGGGGAAGTCTGGCGTCAAAGAGCGCATCGATCGCGTGCTCTTCAAGGAGCGCACCGAGGGACTTTCCGGTGTCATTGTATTCCAGCGGCAGAGAGATTTGTGGCTCCGGTATGTTGGGGTTGAGATTCCTGCCTGGCTTGTCTACGGAGCCCTGGAGCCAGCGAATTGTGGAGAGATCGATCCCATAATCGTGCTGCAGTATGCCGCGCGTGACGACGGAGACGGTCTGCGTAAAGTGCACGCCTATCCGTTTACCCTCGAGGTCCTTGGGGTGCCGAATACCGGACTTACGATTGATACAGATGAAACCATGGCGGAACATCCTGGGCGGAAAGATCGGTAGGGCGACCAGCGGGGAGTTGCCTGCGGCATGCCGGCAGATGAATTCGGAGCTCGAAAACACTGCGATATCGAACTCGAGGCCGCTACCCATGCGATCGAAAATCTCCCGCGCGGACGCGAAGGCACGGATTTTCAGGTCGATGCCTTCGGGCTGCACGTCTCCGAGATATAGCGGCAGGATGTAATCGTGAAGCTCACAGGCAAATGTGACTCGAATGTTTTCCACGGTCAACGCCCCCGTTCTCAATGAGCTGGTTTAGCTGTTCCAGGACAGCGCTGGGACGCTCATATCGCGTCCACGCGAGGTGAATCTTTCGCAATCGACCAGATGATGCCTGCGCCTAACACACCTGCCAGGGTGATGCCGACTACCGCATAGCTCACGCCGAACAAGGTCCAGCTTGCGCCCAGCATCATGCCACCGAAGACAGGCCCTACTATACTGGCTACGCGATGAGCACCGAGGCTCCAGCCGATTCCCATGGCGCGAATGCTGGTTGGATATAGCGTGGCGGCCAAGCTGCTGAGCAGAGTAATCGCCCCAACGAGACTGCCGCCCGCCACAAACATGTCGAGAGATCCTTGCCAACCGGTCAGATTGCTCCACGGCATGGCGAGCAGAGCGCCAGTAGCGGTGATTAGTGCTATGGTGAGTACTCCTGCCGAGGTCCGCAGCAAGTCGGCAAGCAAACTCCATGCGAGGGCGCCGCAGATCGCACCGCCACCATAGATCGCCGCCAGGACGAAAGCGCGGGACATGGGCACGCCACCGGCAATCATCATGGTGGGAAGCCACGCGCCGAGCAATGACAGATTCAGTCCTACGACGATGAATACCGCCCAGAGAAGCAGGGTTATGCTTGCACGCCCGTCTCTGAAGAGAACAGTAGCTTCAGTTTTGCGCTGCCGCTCACCTGAGATGATATAACGAGGGCAACCGGAGGAGCGGAAGCCGGGCGCGATTCGGCCAAGGATTCTCGCAATGCGCGGATCATCCGGATGCTGCACGACCAGAAACCGCAACGACTCCGGGAGCAGCCAAGCGAGGAGGGGAGCCAGCAGGAGTGGAATGGCACCGCCGAGGAAAAAAAGCGCGGTCCAGCCGAAAATCGGTAGCAGTGCCGCCGCTGCAGCGGCGGCGATCGTAGGACCGGCACTGAACCCCATATAGAGTACGCCCACGGTGGTAGTCCTGCGATATGTGGGCACGATCTCGCTAGCCAACGCAATGGCGTTTGGGATCACACCTGATACGAACACCCCGGAGAGGAACCGCAGAATCCCCAGTCGCGTCATTGTTTCCATGAACGGCAGGAGGAGCGTCGATAAGGCAAGCAACGCGAGACAGCTCACCATTACAGTTTTTCTGCCGATGTGGTCGGCAAGTGGGCTCAGGGAATAGGTGCCGACCGCAACGCCGACGAACTGACTCACCACCACTGGCGTCATCGCGGCGTCCGAGACACCCAAGTGCTTGGCGAGAGGCACGATGACGTAGGCAAGGACGTAAAGACCGTACCCGTCCGTGATCATCGCAAGTGCGCACAGAAGGATCGCCGTAATGCCAAACAGGCTAATGCCGTGGGCATCAACAACGCTGCCGACATCGACTACCGCCGTTTGGTCGGTCATGGAGCCCCTGGTGCGATGGGGGTGCTCCGGCGAATTTGCGCTGCGGGCGCCTTGAACACGAGCTCTATCCTCGGGGCGCCCGGTCAGTCAGGCGTTCTTGGAGAAACCTTCAGCTCAAGAACCGCAAACGTCCCGGGCAGCATCGGCGGGTGGTGTCCGGTGCGCATCAGCGTCTGCTCGTAATGCTTGAAGCGGGCCGCCGGCAGCCAGATCTCACCCGTCGCTGGATTGATCGCCCCAGTGCGAGTTCCGATCTGCGTATGGACAGAACAGACGATAGAGTCATTATGGGAACCCTGAAGTGCGATGACGGCGAGTTTGCCGCTTACCGCCGACGGCACGAATGCCAGACGGTGGACCGGATCGATCAGAACGGCGTCCGGAAAGGCGCCGATCCGAAAACTGCCGATCGGCTTGCCTGTGCCTGCACGCAGGATATCAAGTCGGCCATTGAAGCATACTGAAATGAGACGATCGGGTTGCACGTAGCCCAGTCCAGTGGGTCCCTGACAATCTGGCAGCGGATAGCGGCCAATGACCTTGCGAGTCGCAAGGTTCACGACAGCCACCTGATTCCGGTTTGTGATGTTCACGTAAACCCTGCCCCTGCCGTCCACGGCCGGAAACTCGAGCCGGCCTCCGACATGGACGAATCCGACAATCTTGCGGGACTTGGGGGAGATCAGCGTGAGTTGTCCCACATCTCCGTTAACAACAACCACATCTCCCGTTGAAGGATCGAATGTAGCCCCGTCCGGATCCTTTGGAGTGGGGATAGAGGCGAGTATCGCACCATCTTCCGCCGAGATGATTTTCGCAGACGCATCGCCGCTGTTGGTGGTCACAATGACGTCCGTACCAGGCACCGGAACGATCGCATGAACCTCATCACCGGAGGCGAACGGCTCGATCATCTTGGTCTCTGTATCGACGATCATCACTCTATCGTCGCGGGAGAGGTACACTCTGTGCCGAGCAGTGTCGAATGAGGCATAGTCCCATGTCCCGTCTGGGCCCGGAATTCGTCCAACAGACTCGACCGGACAGGCGCGGGCTGGAGGATTAGCTGAGGCGGGGATTGCCAGGCTCGGGAGGGCAAGTGCAGGAAGCAGGGCAACGGCGCCCAGGCTGACACACAGACTCTTCCGGTGCGACGTCATGCGGTTTCGGGTCAGCGTTGGCAGGCAGACATTCATGCTCGATCCGCCTTGTTACTTCGCGTTCTGCAACCGCTTCTGCCGGAGGCGTTCTCGGGCGGGCATGAAGTCGTAGCTTGCGTAGAATTCGGTCGAGAAGGCACCCCACGCCCGTCGTTCCACCTCCAAATTTACGGCGTGGAGAAGGCGCGGTGGAAAGCGCAGGGTCACCACGTGTCCAATACCCATGACGACGTTCCAGCCGACTATCTCGACGCCCTCCGGAGGAAAGTGCTCCCACCAGCCTTTGGCGTCCAGCTTGGCGATGAGGGCGTCGAGGTCCTGGCTCTGATCGTGTTTGAGGAAAATCGTCAGGAGCATTGATTCGGAAGTTTCCATATTGACCACCTCTGTGGATCAGCTTGCTAAGATAATCTTGGTTCGAGCTCAGTCGACCGCTACGCGAGCACGAACGTACTCTGCGAGGTGCCACAGCGATGCCTCAAGGTGGCTCAGTCGACCTGCCGCTGCCAGGCTGGAGGCGGCTCCTCGTTGCTGCATCACGCTCATCTCATCATCCTCGCGGGAGACCTGCTGCATGAATTTCTGGGCTGCTCCGAATGCGCTCTCCACCAAATCGGGGTTTGCAGCTTGCTCGGGACGGATCAAGTTGAATCCTTTGGTCATTGTGCGCGCCGGCCCGATCGGAATGATGATCCTGAGTCGGATGGTATCGGGGTAGGCGATGAGCCGTAGATTAGGGAAGACGTAGTACAGGTCCATGTGACTCTGCTGCTCTTTGCTGAGGCCGGGCAAAACAGGCAGGATGCCGGTTCGACGGGCATGTCCGGTTGCACCCGCGTGGCAGACCGTCCAACCAAGCTTCCTGTCTTCACAGTTGCCTAAGCGGGTCGGGTGGGTCTTCTCGAACGTGTCCCGATGCGCAACAGAATGATGATAGACTTCCATTCCGGTTGAGATGCCGATTTTCCAGTTGTAAGCGTCGTCTGTCGTTCCTGGCCTGACCGGCACAAGCTCCTTCATTCGATAATTCCTCAGCCGCTCCGTGAGATCTTCGAGCCGCGCGCTGATCGGCGGGGCATCCTCGGAGAATGACATAAAGATAAGCCCAAGTTCCTCGACGATCTCGCTTCTGATTTCCGGTAAGTGGCAGGTTTTCGGCTCGAAGTCTGCGGCGCGCTCCATATGTGGAGCGGACAGCAGCGAGCCGTCGAGAGCGTAGGTCCAGCCGTGGAAAGGGCAGGTGAACCCTCGGGCGTTCCCCTCTCCCCTTGCGACCTGGGCCCAACGATGCAAACAGACGCGCGATAGTACGCGCACCCGATCCTTGCCCCTGACGACGAGCAGCTGCTCACCGAAGATGTCGAGAGTGAAGTAGTCCCCTACGTGAGCGACTTGAGAGATATGCCCGACGCACAGCCATTCTCGTTTGAAGATCTTGCTTATCTCCAGATCGAAGAAGGCTCGCGAGGTGTACGCCCCGGGGGGCAGAAACCGGGCGGTCGCCAGACTCTGACACGAATCGGCAACGACCGCCTTCACGAGCGACCGCAGGTCGGTCGCGTCGGGCGGCATGCGAAGCTCTTCTCTGCACATTTCGTCTGCTCCTGATCTCGGTCGTTGAGCCTCGGTCTGGGTTCAGCGTACCGGGTGCAAAGGGGCGCTGATGGTCGATCTGGCCCCAGGGTTCGGCCGAACGTCTGGCGCTGCAATTAAAATTGCTATAATATTATCAGTGTGCAATATCGATGTGCAAGCGCGGGAGGCGACTCGTGGAGATCTCTAAATTGCCTTTAGGCTCGGCGGTACCGGCACTGACCGACGCGCAACGTGCCCAGTACTGGCGCGACGGATTTGTCGTTGCGCAGGGCGCCGTAACCGCGCCTCAACTCAAATCGCTCAATCGCATCTTGAGTGGCTGGGTCGAAGAGAGTCGCAGCCATAGTGAGCCGTTCGGCCTACCCTGTCTTGATGGCCGTGCGAGGTTCGACATGGGGCACGAGCACAGTGCCCAGCACCCTGCGTTACGTCGCGTCAATAATCCCTCGGAAATCTCGCCGGAGTACGAGGAAGTGATCCGATCTTCGACGATGGTCGATATGGTCGCGGCACTCATTGGGCCGGACGTGAAGTTTCATCACTGCAAGATCAACTCAAAGCTTTCTGGCTCGAAGACGGCGGTCGCCTTTCATCAAGACTTTTGCTTCACCCCGCATACAAACTACGACCTGGTCACCGCTCTCCTCATGCTCGATGAGGTGACGCCCGACAATGGCGCGCTCACGGTCATACCAGGGTCCCATACGGGACCCCTTTACTCGCTTTACCGGAGTGACGACTTCGCAGCTAAGGTTGCGCCCGAGCTTGAGGCTCGATTCGAGCGCGAGCAGGTTCCAGTAATCGGTGAAGCAGGAAGCGTTTGCCTCATGCATACGCGACTGGTACACGGCTCGGAGATCAATCGTTCTTCGAAGCCAAGAAGTCTCTACATCTGTGCGTATTCCGCTGCAGATGCAATCCCCTTGTCGCCGAATCCTTTGCCGAACCGACACGAAGGGATGCCAGTGCGGGGATGTGCGACGCGATTCGCCCGCATCGCCCTTGATGTTGATCGGCTCGAGTTACCAGCGAGGCCCAGGGTCACGTCGTTCTTTGCGATTCAGGGGCAACGCTCCGCGGGTTGACTCGGACTCCTTACGGGCTCTCCAAAAATTCACACCATATGGCCTTACCTGTCATCGCGATCGCCGGGGGCACCGGCCATCTGGGTCAAGCGCTCGCGCTGCGCTGGTCGCAGGCTGGCTATCAAATTCTGATCGGTTCGCGCACGGCGGAGAAAGCCGCTTCGGCCGTGCGCGAGGCGGAGGCACGGCTTCAACGCAAGCTCGAGTCGGGAACCAACGCGGAGGTTGCGGCGCGCGCAGAAATCGTCGTGATCGCCGTGCCCTACGTCGCTCAGGCAGACGTTCTCGAGTCCATTCGCGAAGCGGCAGCCGGTAAGCTCGTCATCGATACCACCGTGCCGCTGGTTCCGGGCAAGGTGATGCGGGTACAGCTTCCCCCGGAGGGCTGTGCGGCGCTGCGCACGAAGGCGTTGCTCGCCCCGGGAACGAAGGTCGTCTCGGCCTTTCATAATGTTGCCGCGCAGAAGCTTGCGACAGGCGACCGCTTGGATTGTGACGTGCTCGTCTTCGGCGATGAGAAGGAACAGCGGCAGCTGGTGATCGAGCTTTGCCGTGCGGTGGGGTTGCGCGGGCTGCATGGGGGGGCACTTGTCAACTCTGCCGCCGCGGAGGCGTTGACCTCCGTGTTGATCTTCATCAACCGGCATTACGCGGTCGAGGGGGCGGGCGTCAAGATCAGCGGACCGCCCGACTGGCTCCGCTGACAATTGCGCATGAGCTGCTGGGCCGTCACAGCCGTCAAGTTACGGTCGTTGTGCAAGACGCGACTGGCGCGGAGCCTTTCCCCGCAAGGTCGGGCTCAGCTAGTCTCGGCCATGCTCAGCCACGTCGTCTCGGTGTTGGGTCGAGCCTCCGGCGTGGACCACGTCGCGGTCGTGACCCCAGAGCCCACCGCGTTGCCCGGTAGTGTCATCGCCCTTGACGATTCGGGCGGGGGACTCAACGAGGCGCTGACTGCCGCCGCGCTGGAGGCCTGGCGGCAGGGCGCCGATCGCTTGCTTATTGTGCACGCGGACCTACCGCTGATCGAGCCCGAGGAAGTGACTGCGCTCATCCAGGCGTCGCGAGCAAGCGGGCTTGCCATTGCGCCGGATCGGCACGACCTCGGGACGAATGGTCTTTGTCTGATTCCATCAACTGCAGTGCGCTTCGAGTTCGGTCCTGCAAGTTTCGAGCGGCATCTGGCGCAGGCCGCTGCACTCAGCCTCTCGCCAGCGGTGGTCCGCCTGCCCGGACTTGCCTTCGATGTCGATGAGCCGGATGACCTGCGCTGTTGGTCGGGATACGGCGAGGAGGCGATATTTTCATGAACACGGCGTCAGCCCTTACACTTCAGCAGGAAGTGGACTTCCAGGGAGTCCGCAGCCTCGAGCAGCTCGATCTCGAGGTCCTGCTCGAGCGAGCCGAAGCGCTGACGGTTGAAGGGCACGGGCGGGTGGTCACTTACTCGCGCAAGGTGTTCATTCCGCTCACGCAGCTCTGCCGAGACGTGTGCCATTACTGCACCTTCGCCAAGGCGTCGCGAAGGCTCGAAAGCCCGTTTCTAACACCGGAGCAGGCAGTTGCCATCGCACGCGCTGGTGCAGCCGCGGAGTGCAAGGAGGCGCTGTTCACCCTCGGAGACAAACCTGAGCTGCGCTACGCTGCTGCGCGGCGCTTCCTCACCGAACGAGGTTTTCCGAGCAGTCTGGACTACCTCGCTGCCGTCGCCCGGGAGGTCTACGCGCAGACCGGTCTGCTGCCCCACCTCAATCCCGGAGTGATGACTAGGGCGGACATCGAGAAACTCCGTCCCGTCAGCGTGTCTATGGGCCTCATGCTCGAAACCGCCGCCGAGCGACTGTCGGCACGCGGCGGACCGCATTGGCGCTCTCCAGACAAAGTCCCCGCCGTTCGCCTCGCGACGCTCGAAGCCGCGGGTGAGGCCGCCGTCCCCTTCACCACAGGTCTTCTCATTGGCATCGGCGAGAGCCGCCGCGAACGTCTCGGGGCGCTGCTCGCGATCCGTGCCCTGCACCGCAGGTTCGGACACATTCAGGAGATCATCCTGCAGAATTTCTGCGCCAAGCCAGGCACCCGCATGGCCGTCGCTGCGGAACCGACGCTCGAGGAGCACCTGTGGACGATAGCCGTTGCCAGGATTCTCTTTGGACCCGGAATGTCGATCCAGGTACCACCCAACCTGCGCGCGGGCGCACTCGGCGCTCTCGTGCGCGCCGGTATCAACGACTGGGGCGGCGTCTCACCGGTCACACCCGATTACGTTAATCCCGAGGCGCCTTGGCCACATCTCGCCACGCTAAGAGCCGAGACTGGCGCCGCCGGCAGAGTGCTGCGCGAGAGATTGGCGATCACACCGTCTTACACGCGTGCTGTAGGCAGATGGCTCGACACCTCCCTCAGGGCTGCCGTGCTGATGCGAGCCGATAGTCACGGGTATGCGCGCGAGGAGCGATGGTTCGCGGGCGCCGGTCATCCCGTTCCCGAATTCGCTCAAGCTTGGCTTGAACCGCCCATTTCGCTTCCGTCGCGCCCCGTTCTACGGGTCCTCAAACGATTGTATGCCAGTACAGAGCCGGAGGAATCAGACGTGACGACCCTCTTCGCCGCCGACGGCGAGGATCTGAAAGAGGTTCTTCGATGCGCCGATCGACTGCGCGAGCAGACGGTGGGTCCGACTGTCACGTATGTTGTCAACCGCAACATCAACTATACGAATGTCTGCTTATATCATTGCGGATTCTGTGCCTTTTCCAAGAGCGGCCCTCGATCGCTCCGGGGTGCCGCCTATCGTCTCAATCTGGAAGAGATTGCACGGCGCACAGTCGAGGCGCATGAGCGCGGCGCCACAGAAGTCTGTTTGCAAGGAGGTATTCACCCCGAGTATACCGGCAGGACTTACCTCGACATCGTCGCGGCCGTGAAGGCTGCCGTGCCTCAGATACACGTGCACGCGTTCTCCCCCCTCGAGATCGCCCACGGAGCCCGAACGCTTGGGATGTCTCTGGAAGTCTATCTGAGCAGGCTCAAGACTGTCGGGCTCGCAACCCTGCCGGGCACGGCTGCCGAGATCCTCGATGATGAGGTGCGCGCGATAATCTGTCCCGACAAACTGAACACCGCCGAGTGGCTCGAAGTCATGCGAGCCGCGCACACCGTTGGCCTGAAGAGTACCGCAACTATCATGTTTGGCCATGTGGAGCAGCCGTACCACTGGGCGAGGCATCTGTTGCGCCTGCGCGCGCTGCAGCGGCAGACTGGGGGATTCACTGAGATCGTACCCCTGCCGTTCGTCCACATGGAGGCCCCGCTTTGGCGTAAGGGCCTCGCGCGGCCGGGTCCCTCCTTCCGCGAAGCGGTGCTGATGCATTCGATAGCGCGGTTGGTGCTGCATCCGCACTTCGTCAACATCCAGGCCTCTTGGGTGAAAATGAGTCCCCATGGCGCGGCGTTCTGCCTGCGAGTCGGCGCGAACGATCTCGGGGGGACGCTCATGAATGAATCAATCACGCGTGCGGCCGGTGGGGTCAACGGGCAGGAACTTTCCCGTGACAGCCTGCGGCGTCTTAGTAGTGAGATCGGCCGGCCGACCGCCGAGCGTACGACGTTATACGAGCGACGGAAGGTTTGCGCAGAAGTCTGCGCTTGATGGCTTGAACTGCTCTGAGATCTCCGCCATCGGGTAACAAGGCACTGATGGCGGCAACAACGTTGGAGTCGCGTCGTGGCGCATTAGTGCCCGATCGTGGCCCGCTGTCTATGGCCGAAACTGCGAGCATCTGCCATACCAGCAGAGATCGAGGCATTCCGGGCCCTTTACATCGGCCTTCCACAGCCCTAGTGGGCAAATCCGCCATCGCGTGAAGTAAGAACCAGACCCCCGGCGCATCCGATGTCATGCGAATGCGGCGCCGAAGTGATGGGTGAGTCATGGTAGTGCAGGTGAGCGCATATCCCGTTACGGTTTCGCGTTCCACGACCGCACCGGAGCTAGCAATCCTCGAGAAGCCAGTCTCAGTCTCGACGCCTTCCCATCGCCAGCCGATCTTTGGGCCCGTTATCGCGCCTGGAAGGGCCTCGACGCGCGGGCCGAACAGGTCTGGCGCCTCCACCCGTCCGCTGGAGCGCCCGCCTGGCGGCGTCTCTCACTTTCCCGAGTAGCTGCCAAGGTCTTGGGCGACCAAGGCTCGTCCGGCCTGAACGCTGAGGTCGGCAGAGAAGGGCGGCGTGCTCGTGTCAGCCAGTAAGGAGGTAGAGGGGTGTGGCGTAGCGCTTGAGACTCCCGCGCTCGCAGCGAGTCGAGGACCGGCGGCTCGAGGATGCTCCTGTAAAGGAGGCGCACGGCAGCGCTGTACAGGCGGTATGCGCGGTCCGCAGTAGCGGGATCACTAGCGCCGGACGAGGGAATCGTGTCAGGGATGCCAGGCTCGCCTTCGGCCTATTCGGCGCGAATGTCGACGACGATCTTGCCGATGTCGTGAGGCGGTGCGGCGTAGGCCGCACCGGGCGTGCGGATTGAATTCAGAGTCCCTTCGATATCAAAGCGCAGGCTACGACCCGAGGTCGCATGTTGGGACACTCTTGTCGACTAGCTCACCAGAAGCATCGTGCCTGCAAACGTAAGCCCCTCTGCATCAGACGGATATCTTGACTCGGCACAGGCCATTACCGTTCAATTAGCGAAATCGGCGGTGTAAGCGCGCGTCCCGCTGGCTAGGTACAACTCGGTTAGGCTCGGCAATTTAAGTGGTAAGTACCTTCGGAGTCACTATGTTCTATCACGTAGTCATCGAAACGACCGAGAAGGTCGGCAAGCAAGGCGGGAATAGGGAGTATTTTGAGCTTGATAAGCCAGATTTGAACGACACCTTGCAGCGGATCGTCTATCCCTACCTCCGCAAAGAGGGATTTCAGTTCGATGGGTACTTCCTTCAGTACGACGAAATTCGACGCATAGCCATAAAGCAAACGGAGAAGACCTCTCAAACGTTGGCCAAGTACGAAAACGATAATATGCCGTCCGGCGTTCTAATGGTTGTTTCTCCGCACAACGTCATTTCTTATGAAAGACACGCAAAAGACATCACCGTCCAGGTTTTCGATGAGGCTAAGAAGAATATCCCTCCTAAAGGTTCGCCAAAGCCGCCCGCCAGCCGCGACTTATCCAGAGTCTTTATTGTCCATGGCCATGATGATTCGGCGAAGACAGATGTTGCTCGTTTCGTCGAGAGGCTTGGTTTCGAGGCCATAATTCTTCATGAGCGGGCCAGTTCGGGGCAGACAATCATTGAGAAGATTGAAGCTAATACGGATGTCGGCTTTGCGATTGTTCTTTACACGCCCTGCGATGTTGGTGGCCTTGCAGATGGCCCTAAACGCTCGCGGGCTCGGCAGAACGTAGTCTTTGAGCATGGATACCTTATAGGCAAGCTCGGCCGTCAGAGTGTATCCGCGCTTGTAAAGGGCGAGGTCGAAATTCCAAACGACATAAGCGGGGTTGTCTACGTACCGCTGGATCAACATGGCGCTTGGCACATTGCTCTCGCGAGGGAGCTCCGTGCGGCAGGGTATTCCGTCGACATGAATCGTGTGGTGTAGTGTGGGGGCTAACAGCAATTCCAAACCGACGCCCATCTTTCCGGGGCTTCGGCCATCCGGTATGGGTCCGGCTAACCACACCTTGAACGAGCGCTCTTGGCCGTCGCCTGCTGGCGGGCAGCTGAAGACCTCAAGCCGATGGAGAGCGATCCGTAGTGCCTGCCGAGTAGCGAACGGTCACGTGAGCAGAACGAGCATACGCCTCGCAGTGGAGTCGATACTTTGTGGCTCGTTTGCACCGAGAGATGACTCGGATCGTCTGTGTGGGACCATCTGTTCGCGCAAGACAGCTATGCTGCCAACGCTATCGTGGGGTGAGCGAAGTAAGTGGAAGTCTCGAGGCTATGCGGCATTGCTCTTCGAAGACGAGTCCTCGGAGAGCAGTGTCAGAAACGGATTGTCGGGCGGGACTTCATCGAAAATCTTCGCGGGAGCAACCAGGAGATAGCCGTGCAGTTTCCTTCGCTTGCGAGCTCCAACTACTTCGCAGGTCCAAATGTTGTGTCCGTTCTCGTGCTTTCTGTGATAGTGTAGGTGCTCGAATTGTTTCTGCACCCACAGCCAGTCGCCGGGACGCTCGGTTGCCGCGGCACGAGCTGTTGGTGGGTGCTCCTGTACGTAGCGCTGAAACACCCCGGGACTGACCAGAAATGCGGTGCCGGCGACGGTGTGTACCAGGGCTTTCGCATCGTTAATGACCAGGCGGTGCGCCCGCACGCTCTCGCACAGCCACTCTACGAAGCGTGCCCCGGAGGCATCGTCGACGGCTGCGGCGGACGGAAGAAAGCGGTCTCGGCCGGTTGATTGCGGGGAGGGGGCCGGGTGAAAACCGGGTGGTCCGCTCGTGGCTTGAATTGCTGCGGGTAGCTGTGGCGGGCCGGACGTGTTATCGAGCAATGCCAGGACGCTGCCGACCGCGTCGGGGTAATCGGCTCGCACCGGCGACCGGATGGAAATCGGCGCCGATGTCGCGAGACTTGCTGTGGACGGAGGCGCGGGTGCTTCGACGGCGCCACTTTCGCGATTCTCCTCCGCGCTCGGGTCGACGTAAACGGTACCCCGGAACGGTGCCGGCCGTTCACTGGGCTCCCAAATCACCGATGGGGCGAGGCACAGGAAGGTGAAGCTGTGGGTCCAACCGGTCTCGCTCTCGACAGTAGCTCGCCAGATTGCCTTGCCGTCAGGTGTCGCCTGCACGATGCCATGCTCCTGGAGCACATCGAACACGGCGGTGTTGCGGTCCGGGACACCGCTGATGCCCTGGGACAGAAGATGAGCGCGGAGCCTGTCGCAGACGGTCTTGCTCACGAGCCACAACGCGTCCTGGGTCAGCCAGCCGTCGGAGGCTTCGGGCTGGTTCAGGCGGAGTACCTCCCTGACCAGATAGCGCAGGCCATCGAGGAGCTTCCGCTGTAGTGCCTGTCTCGGCGCGTCTTTTACCTTCGCCGGGTCTCCGCCAAGATCCTGAGCGACGGAGGCGCGGTCGGCCTGGACGACGAGCTCGCCGAGAATCCCCGCGTGCTCATACTGTCCGGCGAGCACATAGAGGAGGGCGGACCAGAGGTCCGGATACCCGCTCAGCCAGTCGAGGATGGGTGCGTCGAGGATGTTGGTGTAGAGGAGACCCGCCGCAGCGCTGTGCAATCGGTATGCGCGATCCTTGCGGTAGCGGAATCGGTATGCGCGGGTCGGCGGTCCGTGCCACGGATGCCAGAGACTGCCGTCGGTGTACTCGACGTGGATGTCCACGGCGATCTTGCCGATGTCGTGCAGCAGCGCGGCGTACGCGGTGCCTGCGGTCCAGGCCTCGGCCTCTGACGCCTGGTTCTCCGGCGGCGCTCCAGCGGGCAACAGATGCGCTTGGCGCAGCTTGAGGGCATAGGCCACGATCTCGAGACCGTGGTCCAACATGCCGCCGGGATAGGCGTGGTGATGGCTCTCGGAGGCCGGGAACTGCTGCACCAAAGCGGCGTACCGATCGAGGGGCGCGCGATAGAGGCGGGCGAACTGATCGCGCGAGACCGCGGTGCGCTGCCAGATGTGCACCAGGAGGCGCTGCCGACGCGGCGTGGCGAGCAGTGCGGCCGGCGGCTCCGGGCGGAGCAGCCCTTTGGCGGGGTGCTGCGCCAGAGTGGAGGGGGATGGTGCGGACCTTTTGCGGCGGAACAGCGAGAACATCGTGAACACCAGGGGCTGCGGCAGGGGGAGGAGGGCCCTTTGCCCTTTCGTTATCGGGAGCCTCAGCCACGTCATCCGTTGTCCAGTTCTGGCCTCGCTCCTATGAGTGTGGGTGTGGCGACGGGGTCGTCGTCAAGTGCTTTTAGGATTCATCACTTCATCGGATTGAGTGCTTCCGTCCGTCTTCTTCAGCGAATTTATCTCAATCGTCTTGTTCTCTTCGCCTTCGCGCTCGGGCGCCCCGGGCGCGGGGGGCTGCTCGTGCGCGGCAAGATTCGCTCTCTTGCCGGGGGAGTCCCATGGTGAGCAAGAACGAGAGTAAGTGCCTCTGCTGCGGAGCGATATTCACCGCTGACGTCCGGAACCGAGGACGGCAGAAGTACTGTCGCAAGTTCGAGTGCCAGCGAGCGGCCAAAGCGGCACGGTAGGACCGCTGGCTACGCACGCAGAAGGGCAAAGATAACTTCCGTGGCCCGGTACATGTGCAGTACAGTGGACCCGCTACTTCGACCGCGCCCGGAAGTACGCCAACCTGCCGATCACGCCGATCACCGAGCAAATACAACATGGCCGAGGAGACCGAGAAGCTCTGGGGTTCAGGAATCGAGACGAACGACGCGGAAGGCCACGAATTTCATGAGGCACTGCGGCTGCGTTTGGCAGGGTTTGAGCATGAAAACAGGGCGGTCCAATGGCTATGCCTCTCTGCGCCCACGCAAACATCAGTGCGATATGGGCCGCTCACGTGACGCAAACCATGCAAAACAATATTACAGACAAGTTTGCTCTTGACAGCATCGATCATGATGAGCTGCTACATTTCCTGTCTCTTTACTATGTCTCCGCCTGGCGCACGAGGGAACTCGGCAGAGAACTTACGACCGAGATAGCGCTTCCAGCATCGGAACAGTTTGCCCTTCGACTGCAATTCCGGCGGGGCCGCATCAGTAAGCTCTATCGCGGACCACTGCTTTCGAAGCAACGCGATCTCGACGCGCTGCTCGAGGCTATACGTGTCAACTGTCTGGACACGGCGACCAAAGCTTACGGTCGAGGACTCTTGATGGTCTCGCGGCCGGTCCGAGGCAGCTACTGCTCACCGAGTGCGCGGGTGCAGATGCTTCCACCGACCGACGACTTGCCGCGGCCGGGCGCTTTGCACGGCCAACATCCGCTTCTTCTTGAATTTCCGATCCGATCGTGGCAACGAGACGGCATGCAACTGTGGCGACGATCAAAGTCCTTAACTGAATGGGGATGGGCTCTTAATGCGTTGCTGAATGATACGGTCCACGTAGAGAGCCATCGGCACCGTCAGTCCTGGGTGTTTAACCTTGCGGATCGGTCCTACGCTTACGCACAGAGCATCTTCCCGCCGGTCTCTGGCGCGGTAATCATCACATCGCTATCTGCTTGTGGAATGGCGCTTCCCGTTGTGTCTGCAGCAATTTATTACGCTGACTGGGGGACCCGCGCGCGGGCAAACCTACCGCTAGATGAGCTCATCCTACCGGACGACCTCGATCGGTCGTTGGGAAAGTTTGATGTGCTGCAGGGAATCGAGCGACATCGATTCTTGTCCTCTGCAGGAATGGTATCTATAGCGAGCGAAAGTTGGAACACGACCATATCAACATCGTTCATTGCGACTGTCCAGGCAATTGAGTGTGTTGCTCAAGGTCTCCAGAAGTCGATACGACGATGGCTGGTCTGGAGCCAGGCGGTTGGTCCGGTGCGTCGATTCCGGCAAATTTGCGAGGGTCACGGCACCGCTGCTGGAGTGGACGACAAGACGCTGCAGCAGCTCTACGCGATCCGCTCAGGGATGGTTCACGGGGAATCCCTCTTCGATGTAGATCGACATCCCTGGGGAGCGGGTGTGGCTGGAACCGTGCTCGGACTCGATGACACTGACGCTGCGGCCGCAGCCACCAGACTCGCCAAGAGTGTGCTGCGGGACTGGTTGATGACCCGGACGCAGTTTGCAGTCAGTCGAGCCGTTGAAATTCGGCGTTGCAAGAGGATTTCCAAGCAAGACAAGGTGCAGCTCGCACCTAGCCGGGGGCCCGGGTGGCCCTTTGAGCCTTTTTTGCCCTTTTGGGAAGCGACGGGTTTAGCTAACAGGCGATCACGGAATGAATGACGAGGACATCTTCCCTTTATATCTGATGGGTAGGGCCTTTCCCCTTGAATCACCCCGTCCCTTGCCCCTTACGAGACCCTTTGCCCGTTTGCGGACGTCGCATTTGCTGTCTGCGAACCGCATATGGAGAGCCGGTTTTCCCGTAACAAAACGTCAGGCCACGCATGGGGAGCAGCGGCGTGACATGTGCAGCACATGCGAGTATGCTAGGAGCATGGCGAAGATGATTCAGCTCCGGCATGTTCCGGATGCGCTGCACCGGCAGTTGAAGGCTCGTGCGGCAATGGCGGGTCTTTCGCTTTCGGATTTCCTGGTGCGAGAGGTGCGGAAGATCGCCGAGCAGCCGACGCCTGAGGAGATGGCCGAACGCCTGAAGCAGCGGGAGCCGTATCGCGGGAAGCTGTCGCCGACCCAAGTGCTGCGCGCGGAGCGCGACTCCGGTTGATCGTGCTCGATGCCTCGGCGGCCGTGGAGCTGGTGCTGCGGACGCCGCGCGCGGAGCGCATCGCTGCTCGCGCACTGCATCCGACGGAGCGTCTGCATGCGCCGCATCTGATCGACGTCGAGATGGCGCAGGTGTTGCGACGTCTGGTGCACGCCAAGGAGATCACAGCGGCGCGAGCCGATCTTGCGCTCGCGGACTTCGAGGCCCTGGTGATTGAGCGGCACGCACACCGGCCGCTCCTTCGTCGAGTATGGGGTCTCCGGAACTCCCTATCCGGGTACGACGCGGCGTATGTGGCCCTCGCGGAAGCGCTTGCAGCATCGGTGCTGACGTGCGACGAGAAGGTGGCGCGGGCGCACGGGCATAAGGCTAAGGTCGAGCTCGTGCCGATTGACTCCTGAGGGCGCCGCAAGCGCTTCCTGGGGCCTGAATATGGGCATCCGCGGCCGTCCCCGCCGGCCAGGCCACGTGCAAATCGGAGCGATTGGAGTAAAGTAAATTCCAGATGAGCGCCTATCCCCATAACCGACGGGCAGAGACCGCGGGCCGATGGCTCGGAGGGGCGGTCCGCCGGCTGACATTTGGCAACGGGAGAGTTACCCGGATGGGACACATACCCGTTGGCGTCAGGATTGCCCTCTGGGCAGTCGGTGTCGCGATCGTGGGCTTGCTAGTGATCTTGGCATTCTGGCTCGCGCTGCTTGTCGTGTTTGCCTGGGGCGCCATCAAACTGCTGCCACACGTTGGCCGATCCAGCGATTCAGATGAGCCAGAATGGAAATGGAGGCAGGGACTGCTCGGTTTTGGACTGTACAATCAGAGTGGCTTTCGCATCGACTCGCACGATCCCGGCCGAGACCCTTAGCGTCGCCTACGTGTGATGCCGACGAGACGTCGCGACGCGCTACCCCGCGATCTTGGTGATCGTTCCCACGCTTTTGCCACCGGCAGCCTTCGCGTCGTCCGTTCCCATTACCAGGCCCTGTACGATCCCCCCGGCGTGGATTCCCACCCATGTGAGTGCGCTCACCCAGAACGCCGGGAGCACCAGGAACATCATCCCGAGGACAAAGTCGAGCAGGATGTCGCCGAAGGTGTTGTTGAGGCCCATCAGCGGGTCGAAGTTCGCGTGCGGGGAATTCCAGCCGTAGAGCGCATCGAGGATCGTCGAGTCGAGCCACCGCGCGAGCTGGAACCAGAAGTCAGTAAAGAAGAGGGCGAACTCGACGCAACTCACGGTCGCCACGGTCTTCAGCTCGTAGGTCCCGATCACTAGAATCAGGGGCAGGCAGATGGTCACCGCCATCTTGAGGAGCGACAGCACCAGCGGGAGCGCTTGCCGTACGACGTCCATCGCTGGGACGAAGGCGAGCGTACCCATCGAGATTCCAACGTCGGAGGCAAGGCGGGTTGCGACGTCGGGGAACGTCTTGTCGATCTGTCCGCCGTAGTCGGTGTAGACCTGTCCCTGATTCATGATCTGCTGCCGTGGCGAGATAATCGCGCGAATCACCGAATCATCGACCTGATCCTGGGTCAGGAATCCCGCCCACTGGCCGAGCGTCGTGAGAAGGCTGGGGCTCACCTGCTCCAACAGACGGGCGCGAAGACCGATTGTGGCATCCGACCACCATTCCTCGCAGGTCGGATAGCCGGCACCGCTTGGGACCTGGGGCAGTCCCGCATCACGGGTTGGATCGTAGGGCCAGCTCGGGCGCGGGGTGCTCGAGTGGTAGGTGTCGTAGTACCCAGCGGTCGTCAGGAAGTACTGCGAGCCGATCCAGCTCACGTCGTACATCTGCTCATCCGTCAGGGTCGGCCGGCTCATGAAGAGCTTTGCGCGCGAGGGACCGTAACAGTCGCGCGTGAAATCGGCCACTTCCTGAGCGAGAACCGGGTCGGCGATGCGAGTCGTCGCGATATCCATCTGAATCTGCCGCAGGTCCGTCCCGCAGGGGATCGCGGCCACGGCCGCCTGCGTGATGGCCTGTGAGATCGCATGGACGAAGAACCACCAGGTCGGAACGAGCGCGGTCTGGTTGTTCAGCGTGGTGAACGCCGGCTGCCATCCAGTCTGCGAGGGTTGCGGGATATTGACCTGGCACTGGGTGGAGCGGGTGGTGTCGAAGTGGATGGTGCTCAGGCTGATCGGGATCATGGGCATCCCGGCAAAGAGAATCACGACGAGCGCAACCCACACGCGATTCTCGATCCGGATTGCGGAGAGCACGCCCTTGTTGCCCTCATCCGCCCCCTCGGCACGGGCTCGCAGCCACTCCTGCAGCACGATCGCGATGAAGGGAAGCGCGATGACGCCGCTCGCGACCAGGATGTTCCAGATGCCGTCATTGATGATCCAGCCCACCAGCGTGAGGTAGTAGCTGAAGTAGTCCGACGTATAGAGGGTCAAGCACTCACCTTCGCATCGTCATGGCTGAAGGAAGGCGACGCCTTCCAAGGCGAGGATCACGAGGACGGTCGCAATCTCCACGCGCAGCAAGCGGGCGTGGGCACCGGGTTCTCGGCGCTGGACGCGCTCGCGCATCCACCACCAGCCCCAGCCGGTCACTCCGTAGAGGAACAGCCGCCAAGCGACGAAGTCCCCGCGGTGGACCCGCAGCCAATGCGCCCAACCGTTCACGTCGCCGACGACACGGATGCCGATCACATTGACGGCGGCCGCGAACAGAATGAGGGCGAGACCGCCGAGGAGCGCCCAGAGGAGCTGACGAAGGGGGAGCCATCGCAAGGCTCGTGGGATCACGCTGAGTGCCATCAGGGCGGGTTGCCCTGCGGTTGCTGAATCAGGTCGAGACGGTCCGGGGCGGTGTCGCCTTGAAAAATGCCCTTGGAGGCGGCGCTCCGCGCATGGTCGCGCTCGATGATTTCCGTCGGGGAATTTCCGGCGAGCTCGCGCCGCAGGTCGAGCTCTGTTTTGAGGTTCTCGATTTCCTGTTGCAGGATCTCTTCCTGGTGAGAGATAGCCCCCTGGGCCAGTTGATTGGCGGCGACGTTGGGCTCTTCGCGGCCGGTGAGGAGGACTCGCTGCAGGGTGAGTGCCTGCTCGAGGACGCTCGACAGAGCCACCTCAGACGCCAGGCGCTGAGTGAGGAGGCTCTCATCCGGGTCACCCCGAAGCGCCTCGATGACGCCACGCGTGATGGGCACCGCGCTGCTACCCGCCGCTTCGAGGTTTTGCGTGGTGAGGGGTTTTTGGCCGCTCAGCAAGGCATCGATCGACTGGACGGTGCTCTGGTAGGCCTGCTGGACGAGAGGCGTGAGTCCGACACCGGGGGTCGTCGCGGTTTTGGTGCAAGTGTCGCAGGTTTGTTCCTGTTGCTCCCCCAGCACGCGAACCGCCCACGCCGCGGCGGCAGCGGGGGAGGACCATGCCTGGCAGGTGAGCTCGTTGTTGCAGGTCGAGGGATCAATCGATGCGGTACTCGTGACGCTACGGTTGTTCAGGAGATTGTAGCCCGCTTGCACGACATCCCCGATGACTCGGATCGGAGGTTGCCCGGTCCCGCCCGCATTCGTGCCGCCGACCCAGGGAACGCCATTGTTTCCATCGGTCGATTCCGCCGTCTGGATCGCCGAGACCGCATCGGTGGTGCCGACGGTGTTCGCCAGTGTGACGCCCTGAGCGAGTTGGTCCCAGCCCATCTCGCCGCCCGCAAGCTGCACCATCTCCTTGCCCATGGCCTGGCAGGTCAGTTTCGATCGGTCGAAGTCCAAGCGAGCCTGCAGAATGCCGTTCGTCAGCAGGTTGTAGAGACCCGGGTCGGCGCGTTGGATGATGAGCGCGGGCAGAGAAGCGACCGCGGCGGTGGCATTTTGGATCACGCTGCTCATGATCTGCTCGAAGCCCGCCGTGGTGCCGTTTAGCTGGTTCTTTAGCGTCGTCGTGAGACTCATCTTTCCGCAGATGAGATTGGTGTTCCATCCAATGCCTACGGAGAGCGTCGACATGTTAGGTGCCGTTCCCATGGGGACCGCCGTACCGCCGCCGATCCTGTAGAGCACCGAGCCGTTGACGCCAAGACCCCCGGTGCTCGTGGTGTTCGTGACCGTCTGCGCGCGGCTGGCGCTCGTCAGGAGCAAGAGACCGGCACCGAACAGCGCGAGGGAGAGCCGTACAGCCGAGCGAATCCTTTGGAAGCTCATGAGCGGGCCCCGGCTACTGGCTGAAATCCACGCTGTCGAGGAATACCTGACCCTCTCGCTGGCAGCAGCTATAGGGTCGCCACAGCGTCCAGGCATACGCGCCGTCGACCGCCTGCGGATGCAGAGTCGCGCCGTCGGGAAAAACCGCGCAGTGCGTGGAGAGAGCGGGGGTGAGTTCCTGCCACTTGCCGGTCGAGGCATCGCTTTCGATGAGCGGGCCGGCAGGCCAGTAGCCGTCATGCGGCTGCGCCAGCAAGGGCTGGTACACGTGAGGCTGACCTTCCCGAGTGACAATATCGCCCGCTCGCTCGGCGACCACCGCGGCGGCCTCGAAATCATCCGTCTGGAACAGCAGTCCGCCGCGCGGATACACGCTGCCCCAGAGGTTCAACGTCGCTTCGCTGCCGATATCGCGAACGCCAGGCGTCAGCGACTCGGGATAGACGGCTTCGGGGATGTCATCACGCCACGCCAGGGAGTCGAGGGTGCTGAGGAAGTACGGGACGTACGGCTCTCCAGCGCCAGGACACACGTAGCCCAACTGGGATACGAATTGGTTGAACGTCGCGGTCGCCGGATCCCCGATCACATCAGCGTTCTTGAACTTCGCGAGATTGTTCTCATGACCCTGATTGGTCGTGCCGTCGCCTCCAGCCTGGGCGCCAGAATTCGGCGGACTCATGAGTGCGACCTCGGACCACGGATTCTCACCGGTATTGCTGTAGCTCGAGACCACCGCATCCGGGACGTAGTGGCGCACCTTGGCCGACGTGCGCACGCTGCAGCCGAATGTCGTGCAGAAGAGCCAGTAGCAGATCCCGACGACGCGGTAGGACAGGCAGTCCGGTGAGAGGGCAGAGGAGACGATCGTCGCGGTGTCGAGGGCGAAGGCTGCAGTGCCGGCGCTTAGAAGGAACAGCAAGGCGCCCGACTGCAAGAGACATCGAAATCGAAGGCTCATTGCTGCTTCTCCCGGTAGGCCTCAATCAGTGACACCGCCCGATTGACGTCGGACACGCCGTAGACCACATAGCGCCCATCGACGACGACGGCCGGGACCTTGGTGATGCCGAGGCTCCAGGCGTACGTCACGCCCTGGTAGGCGCCCGCGAAGTGTTGCTGCAACGCGGCACCGCCGTTCCTTAGCCGCCACCGAACGATCGCCGTGGCTTTCGCGGGATCCGCCGGCAGGTGCGCTGAGAGCCGATCCTCGAGGCGAGAAGGGGCGTCCAGCTCGATGACCCGAGCGCCCGATGCATGTGTGACCGGATGCCGGCCGTCGGTCACGACACAGATATCTGCCGCGGAAGCGTTGGCCGCCAGTGTGCACGCGCACGCTGCCACAATCCGCAGGCGTCTCGGCTCCCGGCGTGTCAAAGCACAAGTCATTGGCGAAGTCCCAGTCGGATGCCACCGAGCGGATGAACCTGCCGAGAGTCAATCCCATCGGAACGGGATCCGCCGTGAACAAACGGACACGCCGCGCCAGCGCATTTGCTGGAGCGGATGGGAAGATCCAAATACGCGACTCATGGTGCGCGCAGGGAGGTGCGGTATACGGACGATCGGCGGGAAAGCGAACACCGCTCGGCCCAGATGTCAGTCAAGAGCTCCAATGAGAGCTCCGGGCGGAGAAGTTGGTGGGGAATGTGGTCCTGGAAGACAATTCTCCGAGATCGTGCTATCCCGGAGTTCCGGAGTTGTCAGCCCGTCCGCCTGAGCGGCAGAGAACTCCTCCGCGATCGGTGGAGAGTCACGCAGCGCATGGCCCTTGAGAAGATCATCAGCGGTGGACAGACAGGAATGGACCGTGGTGCGCTCGACGACGCCCTCTACCTGGGGTCCCCCTCGGCGGGTGGTGTCCGGCTGACCGGCGGGCGGAGCACGGACCGATTCCCGCACGCTACCCGCTCACGCCCCTTGTTCGAGGGAGCTATCGTGAGCGAACGCGACGGCCGCGGCGGAGGTGCGGGGCGGACCACCTTCGGAGCCGGGTGCGGCGGAGGTCGCGGCAGCGAACAGGCGCTCGTCCCCGAACAACGCGCGGGGTCAACTTCAGAGTTTCAGGAACAGCCTCACATATACGCCTGCAAATTCCTCACAGAAATCCTTGAGAACTGATGGCCGATGAAGATCGGCATTTTTGTAGAACAACAATGGAGGCTTCTTTTGAGCGGGACGCCTGCCGCGCCTTACGGGCGCCTTGAGAATCCAATTGTGACTACATCTGTTTCGCAAAGAATTCAGCACTAATAGCTTTGTCCTGACGCTGGCACGTATTACACGATGGGCGACCGCGAGATCGAGCTTCCTCTCGAAACCGATACTGCCTCCGCCGAAAAGCATCCTGTAGAGAGCTTTCCCGGGTACGCTCCGCAACTTTGCCTTGCGCGTGACCGACTTGGCATTTAGCACCCGATGGACAATCAGTGAATTAAGAATATCCTCTATCGCCGTATGTAGCTGCAAGACCGCGGACCGAACCGTGTCATCTCTCTTCCGTTCCAGCATCGCCGCCAGTTGGTCGAGGTCTTCTGAAGTACTCAAGAGTACGTAGTTTCCTGTAGTTTTTCGCGCCGGATGACTGAGGCTGCAGGGCCTCGGTAATTCAACACCGCGTTGTGTCTGCCGAAGGAGAGGCTCTTTCCTACTGGCAAGAGCCCAAG